>CAVTJN010000001.1:0-19737 GCA_963735055.1 uncultured Chloroflexia bacterium
GACCCCCGGAGATAATCGGCCGGGTTGTACGAATGAAAATCATCGAGCAGCAGAAACGGGTCAAACAGGGCGGCCTCGTTGTTCCCAAAGCCCCGCTTCAGGTGGACCCCCGCCCCTTCGATGGTGGGCTTCGACCGGATCACCCGGTCCACTCTTCTTACCGCAGTCATTTCGAACTCCGTCTGCGCACCGTAATTCAATTATAGCGTGTGAGCCGCGGAGTGGGACAAGGACGCAGCCTCGTCAACGTCATGGCCGGGCTTGATCCGGCCATCCACGGCCCCCACCTGGATTCCCGTGTTCATGGATCAAGGCGTTGACCATCTTCGACGGGAATGACGAGGCGGCAGGAATGACGAGGGCACTCTCCCCCCCCGCCATTGCGAGGACCCCAAGGACTAAGCAATCCGAATGGAAGACGATCCTACAGGCCCCGGTAGGTCTTCTCGCTCCGGCGGGTAACCCGCTCCACGTAGATGACTCTATCCTTAACGTCCGCGGCGTAGATCACGCGGTAACGCCCCACCCTCAGTCGCCACAGCTCAGCCCCGTGGAGCTTCAGCGACTGAACGGGCCAGGGGTCCTCTGCCAGGGCTGAGACTGCTCGACTCACGACTGCGTAGTCCCGGGGAGGCAGACGCAGTACGAATTTCTCGGCCGCCGGGCTGACGACGAGTCGATATTTCACTTCTGCTTGTGAAGCTCCCGATACCTGCGGTCCAGTTCTTCGAGTGTAATGTATGCCCCGCCTTCTTCCCTGGCCTTCATCACCTCGCGAATATCCTCGTCATCCTCGATGATTTCCAGGACCGCCTCGCGGATGAGATTGGCCATCGAAACCCGCCGTTCGAACGCCAGGCGCCGCAGTGCCTCATGGTGTTCCTCGGTCAGAAAAATAGTCGTTCTCTTGAGATTGGATTTTTTCTTCGTTTTCGCTTTGGCAGTAGTCATCGCCGCCACCTCCACGATCAGAGTAGCATATAAGCATACGTATGTCTATATGCTGTCCCACCCCCCAATGTCATTGCGAGAAGCGTGGCGACGAAGCAATCCGAACCGGTGACTTTGCGCTACCAAAACATCGTCATGGCCGGACTTGATCCCCTGTGGTTGTCCTCCCTATCCCGGAGACCAGGCCATCCACGCCGATCGGGGGACCTGTCCTCTTCTCCCCGCCGAGGGAGAAGATTGTGATGGGTACAAACCTACTACACTGGTTACACATTTGCTAAACACATAGGTAACAGGTAACTTTTTGGCAAGGAGGTGACACCTTGCCGTGGAAGGAGACCTGTACCGTGAAAGAACGCTTGAAAATGGTAAGCCTTTACGAGAGTGGTGAATGGACCGTGACAGAGCTGGCTGAGCGATTCGGGGTGAGTCGGAAAACGGCCTACAAATGGCTGGGGCGCTTTGCCGCTGATGGGATCTCCGGGATGGACGAGTGGTCGCGAGCGCCACATCGACGTCCGAAGGCTACTCCAGCAGCGGTAGTGCTGGCTCTGGTAAAGGCTAAGCGGGCGCATCCCACCTGGGGTCCTGCCAAGCTGTTGCCATCTGCGGATACAGACCCCGGGATCGTGGCAGAATGGCCGGCGGTAAGCACTCGTGGTCGGATTCTGGGACAGCATGGCCTGGTGGCCCGACACAAGCGCCGCAGACATACGACTCCCTGGACTGAGCCGTTCCTGGGTGCCGACCGTCCCAACAATGTATGGTGTGCTGACTTCAAGGGGTGGATCCGCACCGGTGACGGAGTACGCTGTGATCCGCTGACGATCAGTGATGCCTGTACCCGGATGCTCCTTTGCTGCGAGATCATGAAGCCTGACTATGCTCATGTGCGTCCCGTGTTTGAACGCGTCTTCCGTGAGTACGGTTTGCCGCTGGCGATACGTACAGATAACGGTTCGCCGTTCGCCTCGGTCGGCATCGCAGGACTTTCGTCTCTTTCGGTATGGTGGATCAAGCTGGGAATCATACCCGAGCGGATCAAGCCGGGGCACCCGGAGCAGAACGGGAGACATGAGCGGCTGCATCGTACCCTCAAGCAGGAAGCGATGAGACCGCCAGCGCCCACTCCTCAATCTCAACAGGAAAGGTGCGACAGCTTCCGCTTGACGTACAACATAGCCCGTCCGCATGAGGCGTTGGGCCAGCGTACCCCAGCTAGTCTGTATTCGCCTTCGCTTCGGCCCTATTCCGACAAGATCCGAGATATCCAGTATCCTCCGCTGACAATCGTGCGGCGCGTGCGTTCGAACGGGCAAATCAAGTGGCGTGGGGGATTTGTCTATGTCAGTCAGGCGTTGATCGGAGAGTTGGTCGGTATCACTGAAGCCAACCACGGATGGCTGGTTTCATTCGGACCCGTCCCACTCGGTTCGCTCGACCCTCATAGCTCACTTCTTAAGCCCCTCCCCCCCAACCATCCCACCTATTTAAATACGAAAAGTGTTACCTATGTTATTAGCTAACTTGTTACCTATGTCTTGGTTTGCACAATGAGGGGGTCCCGGTGGATGGGAAGGACCATTCCCCCGACCCCACCTGGATTCCGGATCAAGTCCGGAATGACGACGCCCCCGCCCCCGTCATGGCCTGGCTCGACCAGGCCATCCACGCCCCTGGATTCTCTCAAGGACAAGCCTCGAGGACAAGCCTGCTTCCGTGGATCAAGGCGTTGACCATCTTCGACGGGAATGACGTAGCCTCGTCACCCTCAATACCGTCAGAGCGGGGCGGGGATCTGGGCGGCGAAGGCGGCCACTTTCTGCTGCCACCCCTCCTCCAGCGGCCCCTTCATGCCGGTCACCAGGACCTTGCCCTGGGCGACCTTGACCAGGCCCTTCTCCTGCAGTATTTCGTTCATGACGGGGATCACCCGCTGCCACCGGGCCATCTCCTCGTCGGTGGGTATCCGTCCCGTCTTCCGGTCCGGCTTGGGCGCGCCCTCGGTGGTTAGGATGGCGTACTTCGTGCCGGACGGCAACCGGGCCTTCTTCAGAAAACGGCGCATGCCCCAGGTCGGCTTGCCCATGCGCCCCGGCGAGCTGAACAGGTACAGGTCGGCCGGCGGCATCTCCTTCGGCTTGGCATCCCGGATATGATGCACGTTGACGGCGATACCGCGGGCGGCGGTCTGCTTCTTGAACTCCTCGGCGACCATGGCGCCGTTGCCGTACTTCGAGGCGTGGAAATATTCGATCTTTTGGCCTGCAGCAGTCATAGAGATCTCCTCTCGAGCTTCGCTCGGGAGGAGTGGTCGAAGGGGTCGTAGATCCACCACACTACCTCGACTCTACCGGAGATCTTACGCCTTCCGCCGCCGGATTGCGCCGGGCGTCAGGCTAGTCCGGGCCTGGTCAAGAGGGGAGGTGACATAAGATTCAGCCCCCGCCATTGACGCGGTCCGCCAAATACGTTCATACTCTGGTATGATAGTAGTATGACCAGACGGGAGGGGTCATTAAATGGGTAAGAGTGCCAAGGTGGCAATAAGTCTTCCTGAGATTGTGTTGAGAGCCGTTGAGAAGGAGCGAAAAGCCAAAGGCGAAAGCCGGAGTGCCTTCTTCCGGCGGGCCGCGGAGCGACTGCTGAACCAGGCACACGAATCCAGGGCGTCCAAAGATATGTTCGGGGTTATGCCACCACACCCGAGTCAGCCGGGGAAGTCAAGGCGGTACATGGGCGGGAGCGGCCGTGCTGGCTGAGGAGCCCTGGGAATGAAACGCGGCGAGATATGGTGGGCAGAGCTGGGGCCGCCGGCGGGAAGACGGCCGGTACTCCTTCTGTCGCGCAACGAGGCCTACTCCGTGAGGGAGCTGGTGGTCGTGGCGCCGGTGACTACCCGGGTCCGTCATATTCCCTCGGAAGTGCCGCTGGGTCTTGAGGACGGATTGCCCAAACCCTGTGTTGTCAACCTGGACACCATTACCACCATTGCGAAGATCGTTCTGCGCAGCCAACTGACCACCCTCAACATCGAAAAGCAAAAAGCGGTTGATGCTGCCCTTCACTTCGCCCTCGGCATGGAAGGCTAGCCAACGTTCCCCTGCCCCCCCTCGTCATTGCGAGGACCGTAGGGACGAAGCAATCCGAACCCCGTCACCCGACGCTCCTCGACGTTGTCCGCAAGGAAAGCACGGACCGTGTGCACCGGCACCGCCAGTCCGGTGTCGGACCCGGTCATCATGGTGTTGATGCCCACCAGCCGGCCTTCGGCGTCCACCAGCGGCCCGCCCGAGTTGCCCGGCCGGAGAAGCAGGTTGACAGCGACCAGGTCCCGGGCAAAAGATACCCGCAGGTACTCCCCGCCACCCCCCATTACAATGCCGGCCGTAGCGACGCCCCGGACGCCCCAGGGGTGTCCCAGGGCCATCACAAATTGCCCGGGTTCAAGACGTGTCGAGTCGCCCAATGCGATCGGCGCGAGTCCTTCCGCCTCAATCGACAGCGCCGCCAGGTCGCGGTCCCGGTCGATGGCGAGCACCCGGGCGGCCAACCGGCGGCCATCCGGGAGGGTGACCCCGGCCCGGCCGCCGTGACCGATGATGTGGGCGTTGGTGACGATCAGCCCCCCGGCCTGCCAGACAATGCCCCCCGCCCCGCCGCTCCGGCCGTCCCTGCACCTCCACCAGGCTTGACCTTCACCCGGTCCACCAGGAGCGCCATCTCCTCGTTCAATTGAGCCAGCATCTAGTGCACCTCAAAAAGCGTTACTTTCCGATCCCGCCTTCCCCTCCTCGCTCGTCATTCCCGTGAAAACGGGAATCCAGCGTCCCTGGACTGATCATAGCGGCCATCCCATCCCTCTCATGTCATTGCGAGGACTCCCCGGAGCGTTCGCGGAGGGGACGACGAAGCAATCCGAATCCGGGATGCTCCCCACTCATTGGTGGTCCTGGATTCCCTCAAGGAATGGACCCTGAGGGAATGACGAGGGAGTCGGCCCCTCCCCACCCCTACGGCCTCTCCCCAATCGTCGCCCTCCGTTCCTGCACCTGGCCCGCCCGCAGCACCCGGATATCAACCTCCCGGCCGATCTGGTCCTTACCCAGGAGCGCCATCAGGTCGTCCCAGTGCCGCACCGGCTGCTGGCCGAGGGTTAGAATGGTGTCCCCCAGTACCAGGCCGGCCCGTTCGCCGGGACTGCCGGAGTCGACCGAGATGATCAGCAGGCCGGTCTCCTGGCCGATCTGGCGGGCCAGTTCCGCCGGGAGACGCACCGGCTGGATGCCGACCCCGAGGTAGCCGCGGGATATCCGGCCGCGCTTCAGCAGTTCGTCGACCACCTGCCGCACGTTGGCCGTGGGCACGGCGACCGTGGTATCCCGGAGCAGGCCCGAGGTGTTCAGGCCGATCACCTTGCCTTCCACGGTAACCAGCGGCCCCCCGGAGAACCCCGGGTAGGACGACGTATCCGATTGCACGTAGTGGGCGATGGCGCCCCCCGCCCCCGTCCGCCAGGCGTCGCCGAGGGCGCTTACGATGCCCATGGCCGCCCGGACCGTCTTTCCGGGACGGCCCAAGGCAAGCACGATATGCCCCACCCGCAGCTCCTCGGCGCCGGCCCACACCGCCGGAACCGTTGTCTTGGTTTCGATGCGGAGCAGGGCCAGATCGGTGGTCGGGTCGCGGCCGACCAGCGTCGCCTGGACCAACGTTCCGTCGCTCAGCCCCACGCCGATGTTCTCGTCGCCGGTAAGGACGTGATTGGCCGTAACCACCAGGCCGTCCGGCGACCAGATGATGCCGCTGGCGGGCAATCGCCGGCGCCCCTCGACCCGCACCACTTTGTCCGCCACCGATGCCACCGCGGCCGCCAGATCAGTCGACAGCGTTGATAGGATTCCCATACTCGAACCTCCACCCTCTTTTCAATACTTGGTACAATACTAGCGTCCTGCAACTCAAGAATCGTCACCCTCCGATACCGCTCACCCAGAGCTTGTCGAAGGGCGCTGATGACGACGCCAGGTGCAAGAAAAGTAAGAAGCGTCATGAACTCCATAATAGACCGCGGGTGGCCGTCGGGACATCAGGAGATATGTCAGGGGAGTACCTGGAAGAAAGAGTAGGCCGCATCCTGATGGCTGATCGCTGACCGTTGACTGCTGATAGCTGCCAACTGACAGCTGTTTGCTGATCGCTGACCGCTGATCGCTGACAGCTGACGCCTACAACCTCATCATCCCCATCCTGGTGGCCATGGTGACGGCCTGCGTCCGGCTCTGGGCGCCCATCTTCCCCAGGATCGAGTTCACGTGGAACTTGACCGTATGTTCGCTGATGTGAAGCGAGGCCGCGATCGACTTATTCGAAGACCCCTCGGCCACCAATTGAAGGATCTGCAGTTCGCCGCGGGGTGAGGTCTTCCGCCGGACGCAATGGTTCGGAGACGGCGGGAGAGGCTACCGTCCCGGCCAGCCGGGCGTCGATGATTTTCAGTCCTTCCGCCACCGCCCTGATGGCGGCCCCCAGGCCGGCCCGTCCCACGCTGCGGGGCAGGACCCCCCGGGCCCCGTGACTCCAGGCCAGCCGCGCCGCCTCATCGGTGGCGACGATGGCGATGACCGGCTTGTCCAGGTCGGCCAGGACGGCCAGACGTTCCGGGCGATTCGGAGACATCCCAGACCACGATATCCGGGCCATAGAGACTGATATCGTCGACGAGCCGGTCGCTGTCCGGCGTCTGCCCGACGACCGAAAGACCGGGGAGTTCGCCGACCAGCGCGGCCAACCCCGCCCGGGTCAGGCTCTCTTCGGCAACCACGAGCACGCGAAGCGGATTGGACAAAGGCAGGCTCATTACCCAAGTATCAGCGCACTCCACCGCCGAAGTCAAACTGACGTTCGAGTGCAGGGGATGACCGGCCGAAGCAGCAGGCGTGGTCGGCGTGGAGCGGCCGCCTCGGGCGCTTGTCACTTAACAACAAGAGTCTAGTATGCCGCTTGACGCGAGAGAGAGGACAAGATGGGTCTATCGTGAATATGGGGAATCGATCCAAGAGTGTCTGACTAACGTATCCATATTGCCGTGGCCTTGTGCGCCAGTTCCTTCCCCCTTTTCTCGATCGCAGCGGCGTCCCAAACCTCACAATCGAGCAGCCCTTTGGACAGAGCAAAATTGGAGTCCGCCAAGAGCCTCCTCTTCTCCGAAAATGGCCGATTCCCAAGGTCGGAATTATATCCTGACAGGGTCAGATTTCCCACGGTATCAAGCCAACTCGTACGGACCTGATCGGCGTCGCTGCCCAACGATGACCTCCACTGAGGGCTCAGCGTTTGAGGCATGATGTGTTCGATCGTGATGCTCGGCCCCATAGCGGGTGTCTCTTTATGACCGAAGGAGGTTTCTAACGACGTCAAGATTAGCCTTGTGCGATCCAATCTGGCCAATACGTACAAACGAAAATGCAGAAAAGCGTCGGCGAATTGGCTATCATCGGGCCATTCGTTCTCGACGAGGTACCTGTGGGCTGAGTTGACGAAATCGTGATAGTCCACGTGGGTCGACATCTGAGCAAATACTCTGCGCAGGCGATTGGACGGGACCCAACAGACTGTTCTTCGCACTGCAAATGACTCAACCATTCCGGCAACTTCGATGAATTGCTGCTCGTCGATGTCGCCCAAGCGAATATGCTCAAGAGCCATCATGAAGAACGGGTAGGCGACGTCAACCTCCCATTGGTTCAGTCGCCGTATTTGCTTCAGAAAGGGCCCTTCAGGTTCCGAATCGTTGAACTCGGCGAGGCGGCAATAATACTTCGAAAACGTATCGAACAGGGTCAGAGCTCGGATGGTCTCGTCAGCACTGGTATTGACCGGCAGCTTCTTGATCCCCTCAAAAGTCTCGTCTTGCCTCGGCAAACTTCCGTCCATCATCAGGTATCGCCAGAAGAAGTCGGACAGCCAGTCTCCGCCGCTGTCTTTTAGTCTCTGCTCCATGGGAAACCACAATTTGTCATAGGCCTCTTGCTGTCGGGATTCGTCCCTGATATTCATGAACAGGTAATTACGGATGAGATCCGAGACGCTCAACCTCATCCCGGTATTGTTGAGACTCTCGAATATCCGATTCGGACTGTCGTCTTGTTCGAGTTTGATACTCACCAAGTCGAGGTAGCCGACTATCGTGTTCTTTAGTCTTCGCACGTCGATTTCGGCTCCCTCGATATCGCCTTCACGCAAGGCCGATTCAAAGAACTCGCATGCTCTGCCGATCTGAGTCGCAGTATCGACGGGCTCACCTGCCATTGCCGCGGCAAAAGACACACGGTCCCCCTGGGTTGGACGCAACTTCAGACGTTCATTTTCGTTCTGCGCCCATTTGTTCGTAAGACACATGTCCTGAATTTCTTCTGACAACCCGGGCCATCTGCCAGAAGTCGTAGCTTCCCGTCTTATGAGGGCCAAGATGAGAAACAGCGTTGTCAACCGCTGCTGGCCATCTATCAGGGTAAACTTGGCAGCCCGTTCTGGAGCATCAGGTACTGGCTGAGTCACAATCGAACCGATAAAATGGTTTCGGGGCCTTTCCATAGCGTAGATCTCCAGGAGGTCTTCCCAAAGGCGCTCCCATTGGCGCTCTCGCCAGCTGTAGGTCCTCTGGAATAGAGGAACCTGGTACTGGATGCTGCCATTGAGCAACTGCTGAAGAACGACTTCACCTGCTTTCATTGGTATCCCTCCACTTGCGACAGACTGTTCTGGCCACGCCGATAGCCGCGGAGCGACTCTATATCAAGGCCTCGCTGCAGATGATCGCCGGAAACGACTGGTCCTCGCCATAAAGATTCCTGCGGCTAATCCAGTCCCTCATGTTGTGCTGGTAATACAACTCCCCGAGAGTCTTCAATAGAGCATGTCCTACAATCCCGTTGCGCCGGATTCGGTTCAGCTCCTGATTGAGAGCCCGTGTCAGGGTTCCGCGGAATGCCGGCTCCAGAATGTTGATCTGCGCCTTGACGTCGCTATCTTCAGCTACGTTGAATAGGACACGCAATTCCCTCAACACGTATCGTTGCCCCTGAGTGAGCGAAGGGGTATATTCGCGCTCGGCCCGCCGATGTTTGACTTCCTCGGCGAACTTGCTCTTCACGCGCATGACCGCCTGGTTATAGCCCTGAGGTAATGGAAGTCCCTGCAGGTCCGGCCCGCACTTGATGGCGCCTAGCACTCGGGGAATGTCCCTGGTCACAACTCCGCCGGTCGGGTCGAGAAGGAACAGCTGCTGGTACCGTCCGGCCTGGCAAAAGACAAAGGTCCCCTTGCCAGACGAGGGTCTGGCCGTTCGAATGCCGTCTCTGAGGTTGGCGATACGCTCGAACTCCCCGGGTCTTTCCCTTCTCAACTGGCGCAGGATCTCCTCAGCCTCGTTCAGGTCGAGGAAGTCGTCTTCCTCAGGTCTTCGAAGAGACTGAGCTGGCCGCCTTGCTTCTCGTAGATGGCATACATCGCCTCTTCGTTCAGCGTGTTCGGTCCGGTCGAGGATGGCTGAGTCCTCGCCGATGGTGTCGTGAATCTCCTGAATCCGGTTGTGCAGTTTCTGCGTCAGGCCAGATTCTGCTCGATGCCCCGTCTCGGGCAGGAAGTTGAATCCATAGATCACGTCGTGTTCGGAGCCGATACGGTCAATGCGGCCGAACCGCTGAATCAGCCGCACCGGATTCCAGTGCAGGTCGTAGTTGATGATCTTGTCGCAGTCCTGAAGGTTCAGACCTTCGCCAAGAACGTCGGTGGCGACCACGGTCATGAGTTCGGTCTCGCGCGGCTGCGAACCGGTATTCCGGGTTGGCCTTCGGCGCGAATCGTCCGACCACCTGGGCTTTGCTCTTGTCGCCGCTGTAGATGACTTCAATGTCGGCCGTCTTGCCACCGGGTTCAGGTTGTCATACAGGTACTGCGCCGTGTCGGCGTACTGCGTGAAGATGAGCCGTTTCCCATCCTTCAGCGGCTGTCGTCTGCCAACCTGCCTTTCAGCGTCTGGAGCTTGGCGTCCTTCTCTGGCGTGATCGGCTCAACCAGCGCTCAGCATCTTCTTGCAGCAGGCCGATGTCATGCTCGATGTGCTTCGCAACGCTGTCGATGTCGAAATCGGCCGCGTCGTAGCGACCCGACACCTGTCGCAAGGCGTCCATGAGGTCCGGCTCTTCCGCCGTGATTCGGCTCGTAGAGGATGTCCTGCGCCTCCTCGCCCGCCGGAACAATGCCCTGCGCCAAGGCCTGCGGCAAAACGCTCATGCACGCGCAGCAGCCGGCGGATCGTCTCCCGAAAGGCGTACACGCTCGATTCAAACCGCTTGAACAGGAGGACGCGCATCAGACCGCGCAGGTTCGCCCCGGCCCGGTGCAGGCTGGCGTATGGTTCTCGTCTTCTGCTTGTCCTTCGCGACGTAGTGCCAGAGGCCGTATCGGGCGTAGGTCAGTTCTCCCGGGACCGGCTCGAGTCGGCTTGGTCTTCCGGCGCTTTGCCCAGATAGCCGCGCAACTGCTGATAGAGCCCCTGGTAGGTGTCTTCGATGCTGTACTCGATGGTCTCCAGTTCGCGTCTTCGGGAAGAACTGGTGCCTGCCGCCCACCATCACGTAGGCCCTGCCGCTGCCCGTCCAGGTACTCTTGGAAGCTGGATCGGGTCAACCGGCTCGTGCGTCTCGGCGTCGAAGCCATACCAACGCAGGATGTGGTTGCGCGTCCGCCGGATCAGGATGTTGGCCAGCAGGTCCGGCAGTTTCTGTTCCCCCTTCTCGATCAGCTTGAAATACTCCTTCAGGTCCGGCGGGTCGACGGGCAGGTCCGTCTTGTCGTCCTGGTGAAAGAGCTTGATCTGGTGGTAGACGTCCCATGCGCTCTTGTTCCGGGGCGTGGCCGTCAGGAAACAGCACCGCCGCCCGGTGGAGAGGAAGTGCCTGCACGACCTTGTAGCGCTGGGTGTCGGGGTGGCGGAGGTTGTGGCTCTCGTCGATCAGGACGAAGTCGCGGTCCTTGTACTTGACATCTTCGAGCAGAAGTTGCGCCGCCGTCGTCGTCTTCCCGCAGATAGCCCATCGACAGGACCCGGGCGTTGAGTTGGTAGACCTCGTTGTACCGCTCCCACATTTCCGCCAGCGGGGCCGGGCAGATGATCAGCGGCCGGGCGTGGTCCGTCCGCTCGAAGTGCTTGACGATGGCCGCGCCGATGTAGGACTTGCCCAGGCCCACCACGTCGGCCACGAACGCGCCGCCGTAATCCCGGATCATCTGGACGGCCTGCTGCACGGCCACCTTCTGGAAGTCGGCCAGCTCGCCTGGTGATGTCGTCGTCCCAGAGGATATCTCTGTCGTCCTCGCCCTCCAGCCGGTCCTTCACCAGCGAGTAGAGGGTCTTCATGTAGATGTCGTAGGGCCGGACCGGGGCCACCGCCCAGGACTGCTTCATCTCCTGCATCAAGGCTTCGTCGAAATCCTGCGACTCATTCCAGAGTTCGTCGAACCAGCGGACCAGTTCCGCATGGTTGTCGTTGCCCTGGACGATGACGTTCAGTTCGGTGTTGTGGGTCACGCCCGACGAGGGTCAGGTTGGAGGAGCCGACGATGGCGATGCCCTTCTCGTGCCGCTCGACGGCCTTGCCGTGCGGCATCGAACACCTGCCGTAGTCGAAGATGTACGCCTTGGCGTGGAGCCGGCCCTTGGTGTAGACGCGGACCTTGAGCCGCTTCTCCTCGATCATCCGCACCAGTCTCTGACGAGGGCCTCGGCCTCGTCGGTCTGGTCCATCAGTTCCATGCTGAGCGGAGATTTCCCGCCGTTTCCTCTGCCATCCGCCTGGCTTCGGTGCGCTTGGGGTAGGCCTGCGCTTCGGCTACATCCCTCACTAGTTCCAGCCGCCGTCTGCCCTCGGCGAGTTGTTCCAGCGTTTCCCGGTTGGTCGTGTTGCCGATGAGAAGGCGGAGTTCCTTCACGTCCTTGAGCTTCTCGGCAATGCTGGTCAATCCGGACAGGAAGAAGTAACCGACGGCAAACCGCGCCGCCTCAGTCGAACCGAGGATGCGGTTGATGTGGTCGACCAGCACTTCTTTCCGGTTGTCTATAATGTCATGCGTTGGCGTATTGTAGCTCCTGCTGGTTCAACATCTCATCTTGGCTTGGGTATCGTGTATGTGCGCTTGGGGCTTTGATAGACGTTGAAGTTGGCCTTGCAGGTGGGGCATTCGTAGCGCCTGACGTCGTAGCCGGCGAACTTCCACGACTTGAACGGACTCATATGAACGCTATTGCTGCAGAGTGGACACGTGAGCTTGTTCATTCGGAAATCTCCTCGCGATGGATTTCTTGTTGGCGTACCGTGGTTATGCGCTGCCTGCCTTACTCAACCGTGCCGCGACCAGGTTGATTACTGCCTCGTAGATGGCCTCGCGCTCACCCTGTGTCAGCCCTAGAATAGACGCAACAAAGTCGTCGTAGTTTCGCCGGTCGTCCCGCTTCAGCTCCACAGCAATTGACATCGGCTTAAGATTCGCGATAGCTGAGAACAAATGCCTGATCGTTTTCGATTCATCCTCGCCAAGCTGCCTCGGATCTGCAACTGGGAATTGACCGACTTCGTACGTTGCGAGCCAAAGTACGCCCTCTCCGAAGTTACACCGGCCTATCAACTCAGCGAATAGGGCTGTGATGGTCGAGTTGAGCATCATTCCTACAAGCGAGTCATCGACACCGCGGATTACCTTGAGTTGGTAGATCTGTTGGTCACATGCGGTCGGTTTATCCATGAGAGCCGCGAAATGTCGATCGTTCACCCCTTTGTTGAGAAAGACTCGAGTCTCAAGGGGTGGATTAAGAGCATACCATGGATTGCGGTTAGTGAGAGTTGCGAGCTTATGAAACCCCTGCACAGTTGTTCCTGCACCCGATCCTTGTCGGACCCTGACCGGCTGGTGTTCTCCCCACCTTATGTAGCGCAGAGCGTTGGTGCCGCGTAGCTTGACCTCTGGTTCTTGACAGTAGAACACGAAATCGGTTAAGTCCGCGGTCTTCATCTGGTAAGAGGTGACGTCCTTCGGCCCTTTGAGCAGGGGCCGCAAGAATCTTGGCTCGATGCCCCATTCATCCGCACTCTCATGATCCAGGTAGAAGAATACGTTGGCTCCACTCGTAAACCCCCGCCGTACGTCACCGATGTCACCCAATGGGACCAGCTTACTTTTGCCCTTCTCCAAAATCGTCCAGTAGATGTCAGGTGCTCTCAGGTACTTCCCGCCCCACTTGTTGCCAATGTAGCGCGCAGTCTTGATTAGCGGGCCGGTCGTCTTACCCATTTCGGCTTCTTCGGTGATCTCACAACCGTCCTCCAGGAGCTTGTCTTGCAGTATTGGAAATACCCGATACTCCTTGGTTGCCTTACGCTCGGTTGCCTCCTCGATCTCGTCGAAGATCACCGGCGACGCTATGTGCTCAAATGGCACACGGAACATGATGAAACGGGCGGTCCTTTCTAACCCCCATTCGCGACGGTCGTCAGGAGAGGAGAACAGTGCTATTACAGTGTTGACGTCGGCATTCTTGAAGCTCCGCTTCATCTGGTTGTCCAGCACCATCTTCACGTGGCAATGCTTGAGCAGGAACTCCTGAAGATCACCTCCGTAACCCACGTCGAGCCAGGAATTGGACGTAATGAAGCAGAACGAGCCCTTGTCGCTGAGAAGGGACAGTCCGCGGAAGTAGAAATAGATGTACAGGTCGCTCTTGGCATCCAGCTTGTGAGCCACCGTGCCGGTGCCGATCTTGTACCCGAAGAAGTGAGGGAAGGAGCGGTAGGCGGCGGCAGCCAGTTTCCCCTTGTATTCCCTCTTGTCCTCGGTAATCTGCACTCCTTGAACAACCGGTGGGGCGATGGCTTCCTGGCGAACGTAGGGTGGGTTGCCCACGACGATATCGAATCCTTTGCGGTCTTCCGAAAAGACCTCGACGAAGGCAATATCCCATACGAAAGGCGCATGGGGAGACATCTGAACAGCCGACCGCCATTCTCTTACCTGCGCCAGTTCCCGATCTAGATCCTCGATCTGATGTTGCACGGCGACCGCGTTCAAATCGACTTGGTGCGCTCGAGGCTCGATCGTTCCATCCAGTCGGATGCGCCTGTCCGCCGGTCCTTCGATCTTGCTGCGCAGCGCCTTCGTCTCTTCCTGGATTTCCCACTGCCGTGCCTTCAAGATCTCGGAAAACACCCTTTTCTCCTCGTTGAGGAGAGCATCGGTTGACTTGAACTTACAGTTCGGTTCGCAATCGTAGAATCTTACCTTTTCGCGTTTCAGGTCGTTGATCATTGTCCGCGAGGCCTCGGAGCCAACGTGGCGGCGGTACCGACTGTAGCTCAAGTCGATGCCGCCGACGTCTTGCACCAGGCTGTCCCCACAGCGAACCTTGAAGGAAAAGTGGGGCAGTAAGGGGTCGGTACGAACATGCAAGTCTTCGGGCGAGAATTCTGCGTCGACGATGAGGCTCAACCAGAGGCGCAGTTCGGCGATATGGCAAGCCCACTCCATAACGTCTACGCCGTAGAGCGATTGGCCTATGATACGCTTCTTGCGAACAAAGGCATCTTCTTGAACTCCGATTTGCGCATTGGCCCGACGCTGGAGATCGTCCAGAATGTCGAGCATCCCCACCAGAAACGAGCCGGAGCCACAGGCCGGGTCGAGGACCGTAATGTCCCGCAGCCGCTGGTTGAGGATTGCCCAGAGATTGGCGGCTTGAACAGCGCCGTCGGCATCGGTCTTCTCGTCTGGTTCGAGCGCAAACACCAGTTGGTAAAGCAGTTCCTTTCTTTCCGCTCCCAGATGGTTAGCCAGATGGTCAACCAGCGAAAGGCGGCACATCAGGTCGATCTCAGTCCTGGGGGTGTAGAAGATGCCCGCCTCCCCGCGTTCATCGACTTCCTCGGACACGTTGACCAGGCTCTCATAGACCTTACCGATCATCTCCGGGTCGACGGCCACTTCCTTGTCCAGCGGGCTGTCTTCTTCGACGGTGAAGTTATACCGTTCCAGGAACTTCAGAATTTGCTCGAAGCGGCGGTCCGTGATGCTAGCTTTGTACTGTTGGTCGAACTTGTTTTCGGTGAACAGGCCGCCGTTAAGATACGGAGCGGTGGAAAGCGTATCCCTGATATTGTCCGGGAAATATTTGCGCCCGTGATTGAAGTTCCGGCGAAACGCTTCGAAGAAAAGGACTTTCAACCACTCGTCCACGAACGAATTCGGCGGTTGTCCCGAGTGTGGGTAGCTGTTCCAGAAGTTGAGAAGGAAATCGTGGTCACCACCGAGCCATCCCTTACGCTGAACAAAGTAGATGAACATGCAGCGGTTCAGAAACTGGAGCGAATAGTCGTGTGCCCAGGTGTGGTCCCCAGTCTGCTTCCTTAGGTCGTCCTCCAGAATCGTGAACACACCCTTGTATTCTTCGAAGAACTGCCTGGTGACCGCTTCAACATCAAAGGCTTCGTCGTGCTTCGACTGGATATCCAGCAGCGACATGGAGGATCGTCCCCCCTGGATTTCCTGGAGGTCCAGCATGGCGACGCGCTCGGCGGCGGTACGTAAGCGTTCTTGGGGACCGACACGGATGCGGCGGAACAGACGGCGCTTGGTCGCATCTTGGTCGTACTTCACGTTTATGAGGTGCCAATCCGTCTGGGCCCTGTTCGACACGATAAACAACCCGTACTCGTGTTCCCTCAAGAGTTGGGTTACCACCGGACGCTCCTGCCCAAGGAGGAGCTTATCCTGCGAGAGTCGGCTGTATACCACATGGAAATCATCGTTCTGCCCGCCACCGGCGAAGAGGAAGGGTCTTCGGCCAGGGCGTTGGCAGCTGTCTTATTCCAGGTGCGACGCGAAAGCGGCCTGTTGACTCGGTCGTAGTTCAGCTCGGACCACAAGAGCTTCTTCAGCGGCTCCAGTCCATTGAGGTCTTTGAGAAGGTCCTGGACACGCGCTTGACGGTCAACCTGGGTCATGACCCAAACCTCCGATGGCATACATACTGCACCGCAAGCCGCAGATCACCAACTAATCAGTGATGATGCTGAAGAATAACGGTGGCCCGCTTCCCACCAAGACCACGTCCCTTTGGTTACCCGGATTATACGCCCGTCTTGGACTCTGCACAAGAGAATAACCGTCTGGGGTATCGAAACGTAAGTACCGGGGGGTGCTGTCGGCTACTCCACCCTTCTCATTTCCCAGACGGTGCCGGTCCGGTCGGGGCAGTGGACCCGGTAGACGTCCGCTCGACCGTCGGTCCACGAGCGGGAAATCGAGCGCCGTCCGCCAGGTGTACAGCTCCATGACGTGCAGCAGGGCGTAGCACACGCCTTCCGGCCGGCGGTAGGGCATCCGGTCGTAATAGTAGGTGTCCCCGACCTTGTGGCGGCACTGGCCGGTCTTTTCGACTACCTTGATCTCCAGCCTCCCCATCCCGTCCCAGAGACGCCGATAGTCATCGTCGGTCATGCCGGCCGGGTCCAGACCGAGACGGATGTCTGACTTGTCGTTTTTCTCCACTGTCGGTACCTCCGGACTGGATTCCCATGGTGGAATTGGTGTGCCCCTCCATTCAACTCCCCGTCTGGATTCCCGACCTTCGCGGGAATGGCGGAAAGGGGGCCTGTATTCCCTCAAGGGCAAGCCTTGAGGACAAGCCCGCGGTGCGTGGGAATGGTGGAACGGAACGACCCCTCCCGCGGTACCTATCACGACGGGTTTCATCTTGTAGGCATCGCTCCAGACATGCATACAAAGCATGTCATTTTGTAAACATTGCGTCAAGAGTGTATATAAGCCCTCTGATGTCTCTGCTTCCCCTCGACCCCACCTGGATTCCCGCTGTCCGTGGGAATGACGATAGAAAGAATCCTCCGTTCTCCTGGATTCCCGCCTCCGCGGGAATGGTTGGACTATGCATTCTCGCTGTGCGTGGGAATGACGAAGCGGGGGCGCGAAAAATGCGGGGGATTAGTGATCCTCTCCATTCAACTCGTCGTCTGGATTTCCTCAAGGGCGAGCCTTGAGGACAGGCCCGATTGCTCGGGAATGGGGTCTTATAGCTCTACTGCCTTCAATACCCGCCTCGCCCGTAACGTCACCCATTTGTTGGGCTGCTTCAGGGGGCCGAAGTCCACCCAGGTCTTGCCCGCATAGTCGTACTCCAGGGCCCACCGCCCCTCCCCGTCCGCCTTGGCCCGGATGAGGTCCAATGCGGCCGCCAGACGCGGGTCCCGCCCGTAGCCCAGACCAACCAGCGCTTCGACGATTCTGCAGGAGGTCGGTCACGTAAAACACCGGAAAGCCGAACTTCCACCAGTTCCCGCTTGGTTTCGGGGCGTATCCGCTCGGGTAGTCGGCTTTGGCCGGGTCTTGATGAACAGGAAAGTCCACTCCGACCTTAATCGCTTGGTCGATGATAGGCGTCCTTTTTGCCCGGGGCAGTTTGAGAAGGCGAGCATCACCTTGATCGCCCCCCAGGCGCAGGGCACTTGTTGTTGGCGCCGCAGGCGAAGTTCGGGCCGCATTTGCGGCGTAGTAACGGACGGGGCCGTTTTGTCCTCACCGCCGCCACGCCTTCGCCGGTGACGCTCCGCGCCATCCATTCAAACGCTTTATCGAGCCGCGTATCCTCGCACCCAGGTCGAGCAGTGCGGCGCACAGATTACCCTGTAGGCAGTCGGCCGTGCCGGACGGGAGGGTATTGACGCTGAAGCGGCCGCCCTCGGCCAAGGCCTGGTCCACAAGGTAGGCGCCAGCCACGCCAACGTGCGCCGATCCTCCACTGCCGACGCCCCCAGTTGGCTGAGGAGAATGACCGACCACACCGTCGACCGGTACTTGGGATAATAGCCGGGGCCGGCCTCAGGCCAGTAGCCGGCGGTCTCCATCTGCTCCAGCACCCGGGCAATCGGCCCTTCCCGGTGGGCCCGGGTCCGGGCGGCACTTAGCTCAGCGGGAGCGGCGTCGACCAGGTCCCGCAGGGCGAGGTACCGGACTCCAATGTCGGCCGGCTCCAGCAGCCAGTCCAGCGTCCGGTCTTGCTTCTTGTTCATCCCGCCATTGCTCCATTCCTCGCTATCCCGCCATTCCCGCCGAAGGTGGTCAACGCTTTGATCCATGAACTCGTCCCGAGGGTTCACTGCCGCTATTCAACCCGCGATACACCTTTGATAGTTTTGTCACCGGACACTGCAATCAGTTTGCTTATGCTGCGGCAATGGCCGTGGCGACCAATCCCGGGCAGGACTATAATCCACTGTACCTTTACGGCGGGGCGGGATTGGGCAAAACTCATCTGCTGCAGGCCATCGGGCATACCGCGGTCGCCAATAACCTCAAGGTCCTCTGTGTAAGCGCGGAACAATATACCAACGATCTTATGTCGGCCATTCGCGAACACCAGACCAAAGAGTTGCACATCAAATACCGCAGTGTCGATATGCTGCTGGTGGACGACGTGCAGTTCTTCAACGGCAAAGAAAAAACGGGCGAAAACTTTTTTCACACTTTCGACGAATTGCATAATGCGGGGAAGCAAATCGTAATCACCAGCGATCGCCTGCCGGGAGCGATGCCCCTGCTGCCGGAGCGGCTACGATCGCGTTCGAGTGGGGGCTGGTGACCGAGGTCCAGCCGCCCAATTTCGAAACCCGGTTAGCCATACTCCAGGAAAAATCAAAACAGGACAGGGTTGACCTGTCGCAGGATGTGCTGGAATTCCTGGCCGGTCAGATCCAGCAGAATATCCGCGTGCTCGAAGGTTCGCTCAATCGAGTAATTGCCTATGCCAGGTTAATCCGGGCTATTGTAACCCCGCAACTGGCGGCCCAGGCGATCAAAGACATCGCCGGATACGCGCCGGCGCAACCAATGCTCACGGCAGCCAATATCATCGATACAGTAGCCCGCTGCTTCCAGCTAGACCCCGCCGAGCTTGTGGGCAAAAACCGGGACAGGTGGCCCTGATTGATGAGCTCGGCCATGTGGCGGAAGAAGAAGGTGATGGCAGGGTGCGAATGTGGGCGCCGTCGACGTCGGCATCGGTCATCAGGACTACCGAGTGGTAGACGGAGTTCCAGGTCGAACTCGGCGTCGATGCCCGCCCCCAGGGCGGTAATAATGGCCCTGATTTCTTCATAGGCAGTAGCTCTGAGAGGCCGACCCTTCCCTCGTTCAGGATCTTGCCCCGCAGCGGCAGGATGGCCTCGGAACCACGGTCCCGGCCCTGCTTCGGAGCCGCGAGGCGGAGTCGCCCTCGACCAGATAGATTTCGCATTTGCCCGGGTCTCTTTCGGAGCAGTCGGCCAGTTTTCCCGGCAGCGTCCCGACAGCAGGCTGTTCTTCTTGATGATCAGATCGCGTGCCTTGCGGGCAGCTACGCGGCCCGGGCGGCCAGGAGACCCTTTTCGATGACCCGCTTCAGATCGTCCGGGTGCTCCTCAAAATAGAGGCCGGTTCCTCGTCCAACAGCATCGACAATTCCTCCATTTCGGGATTGCCCAGTTTGGCCTTGGTCTGGCCTTCGAATTGCGGCTCCGGAAGCCGGACGCTGAGGATCGCCGTCAGCCCTTCCCGGACGTCTTCTCGGAAAGGCTGGGATCGTCTTCCTTGAGGAGTTTGCTCTTTGGGCGTAGCTGTTTTTCAGTACCCGGGTAAGGGCGGTCCGGAAGCCCGTCAGGTGGAGTCCGCCGTGGGCGTTATAGC
>CAVTJN010000002.1:0-12946 GCA_963735055.1 uncultured Chloroflexia bacterium
ACGTCATATTGCTCAATACCTATATTCGGTCCCGCCCCGTCCATGCGCCTCGTGACGGACATCTGCAGCTACTGTTCGAAGGAGATGCCCAAATGGAACTCAATAAGCATCTCCGGGTATCACATGCGCGAGGCCGGGGCGACTGCTGCCCAGGAGGCGGGGTTCACCCTGGCGAATGCCATCGCCTATGTCCAGGCCATGCTGGACAAAGGGATGACGGTGGATTCTTTTGCCCCCCGTTTCTCGTTCTTCTTTGCCGCCTATACTAACCTTTTCGAAGAAGCTGCCAAGTTCAGGGCTTTGCGCCGGATGTGGGCACGCATAATGAAAGAGCGCTTCGGCGCCGCCAATCCACGGTCGCAGATGCTCCGGTTTCACGTTCAGACCGACGGGTTCACGCTGACTGCTCAGCAGCCGTTGAACAACGTCGCCCGGGTCACCCTGCAGGCGCTGGCGGGCGTATTGGGAGGTTGCCAGTCGTTGCACACCAACTCGTTTGACGAAGCATTGGCTTTGCCCACAGAGCAGGCGGTTCAGGTGGCCCTGAGAACCCAGCAGATCATTGCCTACGAAGGCGGCGTGGCCGATACTGTCGACCCACTCGGGGGATCATACTACGTCGAGTGGTTGACGGATGAAATCGAGAAGCAGGCAACGGCCTGCATCGAGGAAGTTGACAAGCTGGGTGGCGCCCTCAAGGCAATCGAACAGGGCTTTATTCAAAGGCAGATCGCCGATGCCTCCTACAAGTATCAGCTGGCCGTGGAGTCCGGGGACCAGGTAGTTGTCGGCGTCAACCGTTTCGAGACCGCCGGGGCCGGGGTGACCGATACTCTAGAGGTGGGGCCTGAAGTGGAGACGAGACAGATCGGAAGGCTGCAGGCACTGAGAGGCGAAAGGGACAGCCGTAAGGTCGCCGCCGTTCTGGAGACCGTCCGCGCCGCGGCCGGGGGCGGGACGAATATCATGCCGGTATTGATTGATGCTGTAAGAGCTTATGCCACGGTGGGGGAAATAAGTGATGTCCTGAGGGACGTCTTTGGCGAATACAGGGAGCGGACGACCCCCTAGGAGGCATCGGTATTGCCCGCAAGAAAGATACGCGTGCTGATCGCCAAACCAGGATTGGACGGCCACGATCGGGGAGCCAAGGTGGTCGCCCGGGGCCTTAGAGACGCCGGGATGGAGGTCGTCTACCTCGGGCTGCGGCTGACGCCGGCGCAAATCGCCGATGCGGCGATTCAGGAAGACGTGGACGTGGTCGGCCTGAGCTGTCTGTCGGGCGCGCACCTGACTCTGTTTCCGGCCACGGTGGAACGGGTCAGGGCCGGAGGCGGTTCGGGCATCGTAATGCTGGCGGGTGGAGTGATCCCCGAGAAGGACATTCCCCGGCTCAAAGCCGCCGGCATCACCGAGGTCTTTGGCCCGGGCACGCCCCTGGAAGATATCGTCAACTGCATCAGGACTAACGTAAGGGACCGGTCCCAAACAGGCGACGCTGGACGCCGATGAAACTCTTCGAATTCGAGGCAAAAAGCATCCTCAAGGAATACGGCCTGGCAATGCCCGACGGGATCGTCGCGGCGACGCCCGCTGAGGCCGCGGCCGCCGCCGCTCAGATTGGCCGGCCGGTCGCCGTGAAGGCTCAGGTGCTGGTTTCCGGACGGGGCAAGGCGGGCGGAATTCTGTTTGCCTCCGGGCCTGATGCGGCGAGCGCCGCGGCCGCGCGGCTTATCGGCAAGACCGTCAGAGGCAATACCGTCGAACGCGTCCTGGTCGAAGAACGCTTGGACATTGCCCGGGAGTGGTACGCCTCGGTAGCCATAGACGCCCGGGCGAAGAGCTACGTGGCGCTGGGCTCCACCGTCGGCGGCGTCGATATTGAGTCGGTGGCAATTAGCCATCCCGGCAGCATCGCCCGACGGTGGTTCAACCCCATCAGCGGGTTCGACAGCCGTGAGGCGGCCAGCATGGCAGGGCAACTCGGTCTGACCGGCGAAGAAGCCAGAGAGTTCGGTCAAGTCATCGACATCCTCTGCCGGATCGCGTTTGACAAGGATGCCGAGCTTGTGGAGACGAACCCACTCGCCATAACCAGATCGGGCAGATTCGTGGCCGCCGACGCTCGAATCGTCATCGACGACAACTCCCTCTTCCGGCACCCTGAGTTCCAGAAGCGCAGCGACCAGCGGGTGGACGACTCGCCCCTCGAAGCTGAAGCCAGGCGGGAGAATCTCACCTACGTGGAGTTGTCCGGCAGCGTCGGTATCATCGGAAATGGCGCCGGACTCGTGATGGCCACGCTCGATATGGTCGAGTTGTTCGGAGGTAAGGCGGCCAACTTCCTCGACATTGGGGGTGGGGCACGGCCCGATATCGTCCGAAAATCGCTCCTGCTGGTCATGTCCAAGCCGGAGGTGCGGACAGTCCTCATCAATATCCTGGGCGGCATCACCCGCTGTGATCTCGTCGCTGAAGGCGTCATTGCCGGACTTCGAGACGCCCCGACCAGGAAACCGGTGGCTGTAAGAATGATCGGCACCAACGAAGAGGAAGGCACCCGGATGCTGAGAGAGGCCGGCGTCCAGGTGTTTGACAACATGGAGGATGCGGTCCGCAGGGCGCTCCAGGCACAAGAGGAACCGCCCGACCCGCCGCATCAGAGAAGCACACCATGAGCATTCTGATCGATGGAGACTCCAGGGTCGTGGTCCAGGGGATCACCGGACACGAGGGCGCCTTTCATGCCGCGGCAGATGCTGCGCTACGGGACCAAGATCGTAGCCGGCGTGACCCCGGGGCGGGGAGGACTGGAAGTTGAGGGCATTCCCGTATACGACCGCGTCTCAGACGCGGTAGCCAGGCATGCCGCCAACACATCGATCGTCTTCGTGCCGGCGCGTTCGGCCCGGAGCGCGGTTCTCGAGGCGATGGACGCCGGCGTGAAGTCGGTGGTTATCATCACCGAGTCAATTCCACTCCGGGACACCATCGAGATACTGAAGCTTGCCGCGTTGGCAAACGCCACGATCATCGGCCCGAACACGGCCGGAGTATTGAGCCCGACGGCGAGGAACCTGGTGGGCATAATGCCCACCCACATCTTTCGACCGGGCGCCATAGGCATGGTCGCCCGGAGCGGCACCCTGACTTATGAAATCGCCTGGCACATATCAAATGGGGGGCTGGGCCAGAGCACGTGCGTGGGCATCGGCGGCGATCCGATTGTAGGCAACGACTTTGTGAGCGTACTGGAGCGTTTCCGGAACGACCCGGAGACATCGGCGGTGGTCCTGATCGGAGAGATCGGAGGTAATGCTGAGGAGCTCGCGGCCGATTATATCAAGAACACGAAATACCCGAAACGTGTTGTCGCCTATATTGCCGGGAGGACCGCCCCTCCGGACAAGCGCATGGGCCATGCCGGGGCGATTGTGATGGGAGACTCCGGGTCCGCCCGGAGCAAAGTAGAAGCATTCGCGGCGGCCGGGGTCGCCGTGGCCGCGAAGCCGAGCGACGTACCCAGGATGTTGGTATAGAGGCCGCCGGGGATACGTTGCCGTAGGCGAGGGATTGTTATAGAATGGCAGCATCAAGAAAGGGAGGAGAGACTATGGCTCAGCCCAGTAAAGAAGTCAAGGTCCGGCCCATGGTAGAAACCGATCTGCCGCGCGTCAACGAGATCGACCGGATGCTGTTTGGCGAGCAGCGCGTGCCGACGTGGCCCTTTTCCTTCGAGGTATATTGGACTGTGCACGAGCCTAAGCTCAAACTCGTCGCCGAGGTGTCAAACAAGGTGGTTGGTTTCGTGGTCGGGACCATTGTTGAAGAGGAACACAGCCTGTCCGTCTTGAACCTGAGGCACTCGATCGGCCGGCCCACGAAGACCCGGCTGGTAGGCTGGATCGACATGATCGGCGTTGACATCCAGAGTCAAGGTCTCGGTGTCGGGCGCACCCTGGTCCAGGCGTTCAGCGAAGAGTGCAAGCGCGCCGGCGCCGGCGTCAAAGGCATCGCCCGGGAGAACGACACGAGACTCCGCCAGTTCCTGGCCAGCGCGGGTCTGAAAGCCTCTAACCTGGTTATGTACGAAAAGGACTAGGGGCTGGTCGGCCGCAGTCGCGATATCTCTTCGGCAGCAACCTGGGCCGCCACGGCGCACACTTTGGGGCAACCGGTATCGCCGTGCCCTCCGGCGTCCAGAAAGGCCTGGTACTCTTCCTTGTTGCTAAGATCAAAGGCCCGTCCGTAGATCAATTCGTGAATGTGGCGGCACAGGGTATTCTGTATCGGGACTCTGAGCGCAAACTGAGCGTTCATTTCCTCTTTGAACCTGGCCCGCAGCTGCACAGCGGCGTCCATCGCCGACCGCGAACGGGCAACGTCCTCCATCCGGTCGCGGCCAACGACCAACCCGAGGGCGGACAGCGCGCCAATCACGGCGCCGCACGTTTCGCCCTGCCGGGCGACGCCCCCGGCGAGGGCGCTGGCGGCTTTGAACGACTCAACATTGCCAATGCCAAACTGCTCCTGGAGAGCGCCCAGAACGCTCTGTGCGCATCCGCCGAAATTCTTTTCGGAGGCGTGAGCGCGTCGCTTCGCCTCTTCAATCGCCTGACTCATCTTCTTCTGTCTCCCTGACGATCGCTCCGGACGGAACCGAGACCGCTGCCCCGGGACCCCGCCCCCCCGACATCAACCCGCCGCGTCTTTGCAGGCCGAATAGATGTTGCTGAACAGCTTTTCAACCTGGCCAGTGGGGGTCGACGCAAACGCAATACGCAACAGCCCCGTTTCGCTGTAGCAGATCACGCCCGTACTGTACTTGTTGAGCAACAACTCCCAAACCCGGTCGGCATTCAATCCCTTCAACTTGACGCACATGAAATAGCCCGAATTAAAAGGAAGGGCTTCGAAATACCGGTCGTATTCGGGGTGGGCGGCGAGCACCCCCTTCACCCTAACGTAGCCGCTCCCTGATCTTCTCCTTG
The DNA here is from genome assembly GCA_963735055.1 of uncultured Chloroflexia bacterium. Classification (GTDB taxonomy): domain Bacteria; phylum Chloroflexota; class Dehalococcoidia; order Dehalococcoidales; family UBA2162; genus JBBITI01. The sequence continues at coordinate 4,992 of CAVTJN010000002.1, forward strand.
TTGGCCTCCTTCTCGGCGTCGTGACTACCCGAGTTCAAGGCATGCAAGAAGAGCGACTGCGACAAATGAGAGGAATTCGAGATATTGCCCCGCACCACCCCTGAGGTCTTGTCTTCCAGGGCCTTGTAGAGTTCTTTATTGCCTCCCTTGACGCCATAGGTGACAAATCCGACGCGGAGGCCCCAGGCGTACTCTTCCTTGGTCAGCCCATCCACCTTGACAGCCAGCAGGTTGGGATGCACCTGACTCAGTTCGGCGAACAGAGACTCGCTCATAACGTCCTTCTCGTAGACGAGACCGAAGTAGGAATCGTCCAGAACGACAACCAGTCTGTTCCCCCCCACGGCCGCCTTGTGCAGCACTTCAACTATCTGTTTCCCCTCCGCTTTGGTGGGAGTATATCCGGAGGGATTGTTGGGGAAATTCAAGAGTACGATGCGCTTACCCGCCGGCCCCCCGTTGACAGCCTCCACGAACGATGCCAGGTCGAACGCTCCGTTATTGAAGAGGCTGAAGAGTCCGAAGCGGGCGCCGTAGGCGTTACTGAAAACCAGATCATAGTTCTCCCAGTAGAGGTCGGAAAGAATAATTGCGTCACCTTCGTCGACAAACATGTAGCCGATGACGCTGAGGGCGTTGGTGACCCCGCAGGTAACCACGGGCACGCTGATTTCCACCCCACCCAGCGCCGGCCCCTTCGTCCGGACCAGTTCCTTCCATTTGTCCCGTAGCGGTTTCAATCCTTCGCTCGGGGCGTACGGGAAGACCTCTCGGGTGTCGATGTCAATCTGACGGGCGATGCTGGGCAGCACCATGGGCTTGCCGTCGTCCTCATACGCGGTGCCGATAGTGGCATTGATCTCCTTCCCCCGAGCTGCCGCCCCTTGCGCCAGGATCCCCTTGGCAGGGTAGAATATCGCCTTCCCCCTGCGTGACAATAGTTGAAGCACCGGGGCACCGTGAATTCCGATCAGCCGATTGAGCTCCAGCGCCTGCGGGTTGAGTTCTTCCACCGAATACGCCCTCCAGTTGTGCTGCCGAATGTCACTAATTATACCTGAGAGCGCCCTTCGGGGGAATCTCTCCTGGCTTCCACGTCGGCCACGTCGTTTCAAGCTTGACCCGCCATCGAGACCGCGGTAGTATTTGGGTGGCCGAAGGCCGGCGCGGAGATTGCATCCCGCCCTTGCCGGCCGTATGCAAGATGAAGATCATTCTAAGGCTGCTCGTGTTTGCCCGGAGACGCTGGGCGGGCCTGCTCATCGGCTTCATTTGCATCACCGTCAGCACCGTTGGCGGCATGGTTATACCCCGCGCCCTGGGCAACGGCATCGATACCGCCCTGAGTTCCGGAAGTAAGAGCTACATCCTGGTACTGGCCGCCATCATCATGGGCACCACGATCCTGAGGAGTGCCGCCCGCTTCGGCGACACTTACGTAACCCAACTGGTCTCGCAACAGGCATCATATGACATACGAAACGCTCTTTATGATCACCTGCAGCGGCTCAGCTTCATCTACTATGACAAGGCCCAGACCGGCCAGATCATGTCCCGGGCCACAGTGGATATCGAGGCTGCCCGCATGTTCCTCAGCGCCGGTCTGCTGAACCTGATCCAGATCGTCCTGGTGGTGGTCGGCGTGAGCTATCTACTGTTGACCCTGAACTGGAGACTGGCCCTGCTGACGCTGGCCTTCATGCCCCTCATTTTCTGGCAGACTCTTTACGTCAGCAAACGGCTGCAGCCGGTATGGCTGAAGGTCCAGCAACTGATCGGCGCGCTGGGCACGACGCTTCAGGAGAGTCTTTTCGGCATCAAAGTGGTGAAAGCCTTCTCCCTTCAGGAGCGGGAGAACCGGAAGTTCAATGTTAACGCCCGGAAACTGTACGACCAGCAGGTCAACGCCGCCCGCCTGCAGGCGATCTATACGCCCTTGATGACGCTGCTGCTGGGCATTCCGACGGTCCTGGTCCTGTGGTACGGCGGGCGCCAGGTCATCGCGGGGACGCTGACTATCGGTGGGGCGACCCAGTTCATCCTGTACCTGGGCATGATGGCCGGCTTCGTGAGCCGCCTCGGCACGCTGGCCACCATGATTTCCCGCACCGTTTCCGCCGGGGGTCGCATTTTCGAAATACTGGACACCGAGTCGGCGGTCAAAGAGAAGCCGGGGGCCATCGAGTTGGGCAGGGTGAAGGGAGCCGTCTCCTTCCACGATGTCAGCTTCAGCTACAACGCGACGGCGCCGGTGCTCGACAACGTCAGCTTCAATGCCCAACCGGGGCAGTTGGTAGCTTTGCTCGGCGGTTCGGGCAGCGGCAAGTCGACCATTGTCAGCCTCATTTCCCGGTTCTATGACGTCAGCAGCGGCAGCATCACCATCGACGGCACCGACATCCGCGACGTCACCCTCGCTTCTCTGCGCAAGAATGTGGGCATCGCCCAGCAGGACGTCTTCCTCTATTCGGCCACCATCCGTGACAACATCGCCTACGGCGTGCCCCACGCCGGCATGGAACAGATCGTGGCCGCGGCCAAAGCGGCCCAGATTCATGACTTCATCGAGAGCCTGCCCCACGGCTACAATACCTGGGTGGGGGAGCGGGGGGTGACCCTGTCCGGCGGCGAAAAGCAGCGGGTCGTCATCGCCCGCTCGCTGCTGGTCGACCCCCGCATTCTCATCCTGGACGATTCCACCTCGAGTGTTGACGCCGAGACCGAGCATCTGATCCGTCAGGCGCTGGACAAGCTCATCGAAGGAAGGACCACGTTTGTCATTACCCACCGGCTGCCGATCATCAGGAACGCCGACCTTATCCTGATGCTGAAGGACGGGCGGATCGCCGAGCAAGGGACCCACGACGAACTCATGGCCGAAAATGGCCTCTACCGGCAGACCTACCTGTCGCAGATGGCCGCCGGGCAGAGTCCCGAGACTGACGCGAAGGGGAACGAATGACGATGTACGGCGGCGGCGGACCGGGGGCACCGGGGGGCGGCGGGCAACTGCTCCGCAGCGCCATCGATGCCGGGCGACCAGGACGAAGTACTGGGCAAGGTCTTCGACCGGAACATGGTTGCCCGCCTCGTTGAATACATGAGCCGGGTCAAATCACACCTGATATTGGGTGGAACCGGCGTAGTGGTCCGGACCGCGTGCCAATCTGGTCACGCCCCTGCTGGTGGGCATGGCGATCAACCATATCAGAGACGGCAACTCCGATGGCGTTAACGTCATCTCCCTGGTCTATCTGGGAGTACTGGCCGTGACCTGGGGCGCGCAGTACCTGGAGACCCTGCATCTTTCCTACGCCGGCCAGGGGATCCTCCTCAGAATGCGCACCCAGATGTTCAGCCACCTTCACACAGCTGTCACTGAGCTTCTTCGACCGCAACAAAGTGGGCAAGATCATGTCCCGGGTGCAGAACGACGTCGACCAGTTGCAGACGCTGGTAACCCAGGATTTCATCATGGTCGCTGTCAACGCGGTGACGCTGATCGGCATTGCCGTGATCATGATCGTCATCAACTGGCGGCTGGCCCTGCTGGCGCTAAGCACACTGCCCGTACTGGTCGCCGTCATGGTGGTCTGGCAGTCGTACGCCCGCCGGGCGTTTGTCCGGGTACGCAAGACCATCGCCGTGGTCAACGACAATCTCCAGGAAAGCATCTCCGGGGTCCGGGTGACGCAAAGCCTGTCCCGCGAGGCGGAGAACGTCAGACAATTTGACGCCATCAACAAGGCGAATCTCGACGCCAACAAGAAGGCCGCCAAGCTGCAGGGTTTCATCATGCCGGTGACTCAAATGCTGACCGACAGCGCTTACGTGCTGGTACTCGTCTTCGGCGGCTTTCAGGTGTTGGACGGGACGATGCCGGTCGGCTTCCTGCTGACCTTCCTGCTCTACATCCAGCGCCTGTCCGCCCCGGTGCAGCAACTGGCCACCATGTACACCGAAATCCAGCGGGCGATGGCCTCCGGCGTACGCATATTCGAACTGATCGACGTCGAACCGGAAATCAGAGATCTTCCCCAGGCGACCGAATTGCCGGCGGTAAGAGGGGAGATCAAGATTCGAGAAGGTGAGCTTCGGCTATCAACCCGGCGTCGAGGTGCTGCATGATATCGACTTGACCATCAAACCGGGGCAGACGGTGGCCATCGCGGGCCGCACCGGCGCCGGCAAGAGCAGCATCGCCAGCCTCATCGCCCGCTTCTATGATGTGAACAGGGGACGCATCCTGGTCGATGGCCACGATGTCACCTCGGTCACCGAGCAGTCGCTGCGACGGCAGATCGGCTTCGTGCCCCAGGACCCCTTCCTCTTCTCGGGCAGCATCGAAGACAACATCCGCGACGGCCGCCTCGACGCCAGCCACGACGAGATCGTGGCGGCCGCCCGGACCGCCGGAGTTCATGACTTCATAGCTCGCCTGGAAAACGGCTATGAGACGACGGTCGGCGAGCGAGGCGGCAACCTGAGCGCCGGACAGCGTCAGCTGGTCTGTCTCGCCCGGGCCATACTGGCCAATCCCGCCATTCTCATACTGGATGAGGCCACTTCCAACGTGGATACCAACACGGAACGCATCATCCAGGACTCATTCCGTCAAATTGCCCGGGGCCGCACCTGCATCATCATCGCCCACCGGCTGTCAACCACCACCAACGCCGACTTCATCACCGTGCTCGAACACGGCCGTATCGCCGAGACCGGCTCGCACCAGGAACTGATGACCCGGCAGGGTCTCTACTACCACATGTTCCAGACCATGGGCAATGCTGCGACTTAGTCCCCTGGGGCAATGGTCATTTCGACCGAAATGTATCTATGTTACAATGCCCGTTGATGGGTCGTGGAGTCACGAGTGAAAGGAGCAACTACCGGATGAGCAAAGTAGTAACCATGAAAGAAGCCATCTCGAAACACGTGAAGAGCGGCAACACGCTTTTCATCGGCGGCATGCAGCATGGCGAGCCCTTTGCGGCGGTGAATGAGATTCTGCGGCAGCGCATCGAACATCTGACGACCGCGGCCTGCCTGGTAACCTCGCTCAGCCTGCTGATCGGCGAAGGCCGGGTCGACCGGGTACTGACCGGGTATTACGGTCAGGACGTCAACCGGGCGTACTGGCTGAGCCGGGCCAAAGCCATGGGGAAGTATCCTGTCTTCGAGGAATACTCCCATTCGGGATCGCTCAGGCGCTGTTGGCCGGCCAGATGGGCATCTCGTATCTTCCCGTCAGGAGCCAGGTCGGCTCCGACATGTTGAAATACAATCCCAACATCAAGATCATCGATGACCCTTTCAGCGGCGGCAAAATCGGGGCGGTTAAGGCCATCGTCCCCGACGTGGGCATACTGCACGCACAGCGATGCGACGCCGACGGCAACGCCCAGCGTTGGGGCAGCCTGGGTGTTGACGCTGAGGGCATCAATGCCAGCCGCACCGTCATTGTCACCACGGAGAAGATCGTTGATACCGATGTCGTCCAGCGTGATCCCAACCGCACCATCATCCCGGGATACCGGGTGAGCGCGGTCGTCGAACAGCCCTGGGGGCACACCCGATGCACCTGGCGGGGCATTACTCGGCGACTGGCCCGGGCTACTGGCCGAGCTTGGGTCGGAGGACGGCTGCGACAACTTCATGAACGCCTTTGTCTATGGTGTGAAGGACTGGAACGAGTTCCTGGAACTCGGAAGAGCGGTCAAGGGTGAGGCCTATTTTGAACGGCTCAAAGTCCAGATGGTGGCGAGCGACCCGATCTACCACGGTTAAAGGAGCACGGAAGATGAGCCAGACCAATGCAGCGCTGCAATACGATGCCAACGACCAGATGATCGTGTCGGCGGCGAAACTGATCCGCAACGGCGAGGCCGCCTACGTCGGCGTGGGGCTGCCCATGGTGGCCGCCCTGCTGGCCAAGCGTACCCACGCCCCGGACTGCACGGTCGTCATCGAAAACGGCATCATCCGGACCGAGGAATTTGAACTGCCTGCCGGTACCGATACGCTGGGCACCCAGTTTCACGCCGACAAACTGGGGGGCCTGACTATATCAGTTCTTGGGTCGCCGCCGCTTCATCAGCCTGGGTTTCATCGGCGCCGGCCAGATCGACCGATATGGAAATGTCAACGATACGGTCATCGGGACTACCGCATCCGGTCCACCGCTTCCCGGGCAGCGGCGGAGGCAACGACGTGATGAGTTTCTGCCACCGCACCTGTGTCATTCTGAACCAGAGCCGGCGGCGCATGCCGGAGAGAGTGGACTTCAACACCTGTCCCGGATACCTTGACGGTAAACCGGGCCAACTGGATGCGGTCGGCATGAGAGCGGGCACCGGCCCGGTGGCGCTGGTCACCGACCTGGGCTGCTACGGATTTAAGCACCGGGAACTGGTGGTCGAGACGTTTCACGCCGGCTGCGGCGTGACCTGGAACAAGTCAAGGCAGAGACGGGTTGGGACCTGAAGATCTCGCCGATCTGAAGGACACCCACCGCGCCCGCCGAGACCTGCGCATCGTCCGCGAGACCACGGCGCGCTGCTGGCGCGGCGGCGGCGTACCGATATGGAGGCGAAATAGGGCAACTGAAAGCGTTTAGCGGTCAGCGGTCAGTAGTTCCTGAATGCTGAAAGCTGAGCACTGTTGGCTGCCGGCCTTCAGGCTTTCTTGCCGGAGGCCACGGGCTGTTCTTTCTTCTCCATCCGGGAGGTCGGTGACCCGGGTGGGCCCACCTCACGTGGCGGACCAGCCGTTCGTCATCACCGCAGTTGATACCACACACGCCACAGTGGAAGTCCCGGACCTGATCGACGGCCGGCTTCTTCTTGCCAAACATAACCTACCCTCCTGCCATTCCAGACTACCTCACCCCGCCTCCCACACCCGACCTATCATGACAGTACGTGAGCATGTTCGGCCGGGCAATAGGCCGTTCGTCACCGGAGCGGCTGACGTTGGTGGTAGCCTTTAGGTACCCGCCTGGTGCTTGGTTAGTGATCACGTGGACCGGCCATCCGGGACACGCCTCGGGCGCCGCGTGGCGTCCTCAGCACCGGCACCAATACCAGGTCCCGATCGCATTCGTCCTGCACCTGCATCGGTTCCAGCGGATTGAGCGCCCGGTCCACGCCACCATGACGCACTCCACGTGGTAGGGGACGTCCAGCGGCCCGATGTCCGTCACTTCTTCGCCACACACCGTACACTTCGGCATCGCTCTTACCCCAGTCGTCGTAGTCTAGCCGGAACCATCTTGCCGGCAGGAAACAACCTCCGCCTTGTTGACCGCAATGAAAGGCCGGGCCCCGTAGAGCAGATTGTCCCGCACCATGATGACCCGGGTCAGCGGCAGGAACAGGGCATCGGCGTTCAACACGTCCTCGACCGTTTCACCCGGGGGGCGGTGCATATCGCCCATGATGGTGTAGCTGCCAACATCAAGGGTTATGCGGACCGGCGACTTTTCTCGATAACGGCGGCCGTCTTCACCATCGGCACCGGTTGGGCCGGCCGTAACCTGGCCGGCGCCCTGGTCGGCCACCGCCACCAGGTCGATGGCCGATTTCCGGACGTATTCTCGAGGGTTACCGTTGCCGCGGTCGGAGTAGGCGGCGCCTTCGGCGGGGAGGAAACCAAGAAAAGCGGCCTTCCGCTCGTTTTCACCGGCCACCTCATCGTTGAGCAGGTCCGAAAGCCGGGAGCCCGGCGGGCAGGTGACCTGCCCGGAGCCGGAGCGCGCGGCGAGTGTACAGCTCGACGCTTACATCCACGCCGCCGGCGTGATGCTCCACCAGATCTCTTAGCTCCGCCCAGTCCATCAGACCGTCTCCCCCGATAAGAAGAAGCCTGCCTTCTCCCTAGTACCATCGTAAGGGGTGAGATGAACGGAGGCAAGATCAGCGGAATGTACTTATCTTCACCTTTCCACCCGAGTTGGG
>CAVTJN010000003.1:0-94746 GCA_963735055.1 uncultured Chloroflexia bacterium
CATCGGAACCCTGGCAGTCGTAGCCCTGGTGGCAGCCTGCGCTGCACCTGCAGCGGAATCGCCGGCACCTCCGCATCGAGGAGGAACGTATGGAGACGATGCAATGCTCGTCGGGATGCTCATCAACCAGTACTGGACGAACGGCGGGGTGGTCCCCGATTACCTGTACGACCAGGTCAACTCCATTCAGAAGGCCAAACAGGACTTGCTTAACCTTGAAGGACGAAGATTTGCGCGACGCACATGCTCATCGCCCAATACGTGATGTCGGGCCAGGAAGTCCCGGACTGTCGAGTACGAACTTGCACAGTCGCTCGAGCAAGCCCGACAGGAGATCCTCAAGGGTGTTGGCCTGGCAGACTGAATGCGATCATACGACGCCAAATCCGTGCTCGGAGCAGACGATAAGAGACTCAGGGTCCGTATCGAGAGCCGGGCGACAGGGAGTTCTCGCACAAATGGGAACTCCCTGTCTTGCTTCGTTGGAGCTGGCGTAGGTGCCACCAACTCCGACCACTGTGCCTGTCCCTTCGTGTCGTCTGAGACTCCATGGACCGAAAGGCTTTCAGTTTTCCAATCACTCATCGACTCCCCGGATTGTGTGACAGTGCCTGGTTCTCCCTATGTCAGCGTCTGACTGTTGTGGGACCCGAGGGATCGACCAATCGTCAGTCGGGACGTTGCGAGAATCTCGGAGACCGGCGAGGCTTCTCCGGCGTTTTTGACATGTTGCTGACACGGCCACCTACCGCGAAATTGCAGAGCCGACGTGGTGTTATAGTTGGGGTACAGTCAAGGTGGAGAGAGCCAATGCCGTGTCGCTACTGTCCGCGATGTGGTGGTGAGTTCCAGAACTGGGCGCAGGTGTGCCCCGACTGCAATGCAACTCTGGTGGACGCGTTACCAAAGCACCTTCCGCCCGAACCCAAGCCAAGTGCCAGATCACGTCAAGATCCGCTGGTGCTCGTTGCCACTGCCCAGAGTGAACCGCTTGCTGCAATGTGGGCGGGAATTCTCGAAACGCGGGGCATCCGCTCTGTGGTCAAGAGCCGGGACCTCAGGGCGGCGATGTACGTGCCCGTCCCTGCTTTCCGTGAGCGATATTCATGTTCTGGCTTCGCAGTCAGAAAAGGCGAGAGAGGTATTGGCGCCTTTCCTAGAAGGCGAGCAGTCGTCCGGTCACGGGAACGCTGGGAAACTGGAATAGCACTCGCACCAACCTTGTGATGCGCTCTGTGTCCCCATTCGATCTTGACATGTCCCAATGTAGTATTCTGTTACGGAAAGTCGAGGCCCAGAGCTGCATGCGGCTACCGCTAGACGGTTTGCTTGAGACTGGCGATCTGACTACGAAGCACTCCTCGGGTTTTACTTCAGAATGTCCTGATACGTGCTCCACAGATCCTTGGCGTTTTGGGCTGGGAAGTGAACGAAGTGGCAATTCAAGCAGATGCTATTGCCGACGGCTCCGGCAAGATTTGCCACCACCGTACAGTGGGCGGATTCGCTGCCAACGCCGTACCGATCTGGGCAATCAAAGCCTTGCTGTCGGCGTCGACATAGTACTTGCGTGGAATTTCCTGCTTGCTGACGGGATCCGCGTGGCACTGCTTGCAGCCGTCAGCGGCCATGGTATCGAACTGGCTGCGGAACGACTGGAAGGTCTGGCGAGCTTGGTCCACTTTACCGGCCTGCAAGGCGCCCAGCATTCCTTCGTAGCTTCCCGCCATGGCAGTCTTGTATTCTACCCAGGCCAACTCTCTACCACTAACCGGGTCCGTCAATCTAATGGTGTCGAAATCCCGCCAGTGGTATTTCTGCTGCGTCTTAACCAGGTAGAGCAAATGGCAGTCGGCACAGACCTGCCCCACAGCGGCCATTGCCGGACCAATCTGGGCCGGGTTCCCGGAATCGATAGCTTTGCCTAGAGCGGTCACCGTGTCCATCTTGAAGCGGCTGGTCCACTCCGGCACCATCGTGGACATCTTGGTGTACAGGGTCTGGAAGGCCGCGAAATTGGCCTTCACGCCAGCCATGTCCTGCCCCTGCAGGGCGCCGCCGATGGCTCCAAACGGGCCGGCAACATTGAACATTTCGATAAGATATACGGGTGCTTGCGCCGTGGGGGGAAAGTACTGGTCCAGAGATGCCGGCGGCGGGCCGGCAATTGCCTTGAGGGTGGCCAGAGTGTCGGAATCCACACTCGCCGACTTGTTGGAAGTGCAGCTCGCCATCAGAATCAAGAGAACGCTTCCACCGAGCGCTAGGCACGCTGCCACGGATAGTCTTTTCAAAGTGTCCACCTCTCCTTGAAAATCAGTGATTCACAAGTTCGATACGATACTCTTCGTTAGTCTTGCGGCGCAGTCTGCACCGAGTGCCGCGATCGAGTTCGCAAAGCTGCGGTTGCTACTCACCGTGTATGTCTGGCGAAATCCCAGGCGGGCTATTTCAATTCCTCATAAAACCAAACTTCTGCCTTACCCGACATAAGTGGTTCCATTTTCTGAAAGAACGTCTTGAAGTGTTCGGTCGACATGTGATATTTGAGTGCCTCATCGTTTTCGTATGTTTCGAACACAAAGAACTTGCATGAGTCCTTTACTGAGCGATACAGGGAATAAGCAATGGCTCCGGGATCATTAAGCACTTTGGGCCGAAGACGGAGGAATTCTTCTTCAAATTGTGACTGTTTTCCCTCTCCAACCTGGAAATACGCGGCTATCACTACCATGGCGACCTTATCTCCCGGAAACGCGCACTTCTAGTCCCTTGTTGAAACCACGCGTCCTACTTCTTCAGCTATCTTCGCTTCCAAATCTCTTGAGGCTTGCCTTGACAGTGGGGCCCATTGATAAACCAGCGTCTCCCTCTGGTTCCAATGTACCGGATGCCGAAAACGCATCCTTATGAATCAATCGCAGATGTGATTGCATACCCATGCTATTGGATGCCAGGAGCCGTGTCTATGGGTACCCACACCCAATTATCCCGGGTAGGTGTACACCTTTTTACCCCTAACCTGAGCGGCAGGAGGCGGTTGGACAAGTCGCCATTGTTCAGCGACACAAAACAGTCTCTTAGTTGCCCGGGGAACGAGACGTCACGTTGCGCCGCCGCGACGCCACACCAAGTGGTACGAATATCGAGATAGCTGCAGGCAATAGACCCTTCGGTCCCATTTGCCTCGGTCAGGAACCCTCTTCGGCCGGTAGGCCGACCCCAGGGTCAGATTCTGTTCGCCAATCGGACAAAACGCGTCAATAAGGCCGCGTTAAGAAGTTGACTGCCGCACATATCAGCCGCATAAGCGCGAAATCACGCGCAGATAGCGGCTCTATGACGGCCAAATAAGGGCCATTGTCGAGCCTGTAAGCGGGACCGTGCTCAGAAATGGTTTTAGAAAATGCATTTTCGAGCCTGACAGGACCTCTTAGTGGCCATCATTTTCCCGTTATTCGAGAACCCTTGTCCGCCCCCTTCCCGCCGGACGAACCCACCGGCACGCCGTATCCCCGGAGAAGAGATGTTAATTGTTATTGATGGTAGTGCATCGGTCGCCAAACGCCGACACTGCCGAGCCCACAGGCGTAATCAACTCAGTGATTGCGAGCATTCTCACTAGAACGAGCCTGACGGGACGCCTTATCGCGCGCTTATCGGCACTTATTGGGGCTTGCCATCTGCCCCTGTTGCCCGTGCGAACCGCCGGCATGCCGGCTCGAGACATGCCACACGGACTTCCGTAGTGAGTGTCCTCAGTCTTCCGGGCGCACATCGACTTCGGGACATGGGAGATCCCAACGATTGCGGACCAGCATCACCGGTTCCGATTGACGCCCACCACTTCGTTTCCTGCACATTCCGATGTGTTAGTATCCATGTCCTCACAGGCCGTGCTGGGATGGGACGAGTACTCCCTAAGCATGGCGACACAGCAAAAGACGCGGGCTCAAGACGGCTTCGACGAGGGGCGATGATGGCGTACTATCGTGGGCAGCGCAATTCCAGATACTTCCTCGAGCTAAGGAGCAAGCATGTCTATTCCTCGAAATACAGCATGGTCTGCCAACTACCTGGCGCAGAGTCCTTGCCTCTCTTCCTGTCTCAGCGTGTCCATTCCGACCGGGTTGGCTTCTTCCCTGCCAGCTACGGCTGGCCTTGACCTGCTCATCTCCCGCAGATTTCAAGCGCCGGCCAGCTGCAGCGAGACTCGAAGGAGGGAACAACGCTGACATAGAACCGTCATCATCCCATGAGATGAATGAGGTAAAGCAGAAGGGCCGCGTAGATCACGGCGAAGAGCAGGCTCATGAGAGCACGTGCACTTTTGGTCCTTCTAAAGCTGACGGCCCCGACAATGATGCCGGAGACGGCCAATAGTGCGCTCAGGACCAGGAACACCAAGAATATCGCAATATTGGCCGGGCTGCATTTCCCCAAAATGCCGAAGACAGTTAGGGAAGCCAAGATGACCGCTGCAAGCATCGAAAGGACCAAGGCAACGGTACCCGATCGAGCCCAACTCATCCAGCAACGTCTTCTGGGAGCGGAAGCGAGTCGAATTTCTGCGTGTCAGTCCTGATCTGAGTCGAAGGACCCAAGGAGTTGAGGGGCCGACGGAGTATCAAGATATACTCCGTCTTCCCCCGTCTCCACACTCTGTCGCGCTTGGACTGACCTGAGGACCCCACATTAGTGCCCGTCCTACCCGCTTCCATCGATCATCCCTCCAGTTTCCAGACCCTCTCTCCGATCCACCAACCTTCCTATCGGTTTCGAGCTCAAAACGAGATTACCCATCATTGGTTCCAACACTAGGGTACGAAGTGACTCGCGTCAAGATCACCTAATCTCACTCGTCTTGCGTTTTCCACCCCATCTATTGGTACTGGTAGGTTCCTCCTATTTGCGCCGGCCTCGCTATGATGGTCTCACGATTCGATCCAACGCGGGTCGGAGTACCAAATTGGCTTTGTGTGACCTCAGTAGGCCATCTTGAGAGTCCTGTGCATCGACCGGTGACAGCTGACACGGCATCCAATTCTGAAATAGTGGTTACTTACGGGGCAGCAGTCTGCCTAGCCGTGGGCGCAGGCTGTACGCTTGGAAGTCGCACGTCACGAAACAGACTGGCGGTTTCGTTAAAGGTGTAGTAGGAGATCTCTCCTGTAGCACTTTCCGACGTGACCACCCATTGTCCTGACTGCATCTCCTGTTCCTGCTGCATATGATTCACTTCAATGAGCCAGTTGCCGGCTCCCACCCTCACAGACCCGACTCTCAGGCTCACTGACTCGGTCCTAGTCAAGTATCGAGCCTGTCTTGACGATTTCGTAATACTTCGTTCGATCTGTGCTGGAACCAGTGTAATAAATGGAAGACTTCAGCTTGTCCGCAGCTAACTCAACGACGTTTCCCGCTTCCAGAGTGGGTTTGGGAACCTTGTTACATCCAATGACCGATACTAGTAGCGTGCACAGCGAGGCAAACGCAAGGCACTTGACCAATAACCTGGTCGCACTCATTGGCCACCACACCCAAACCAGGCCGGACCAAGAAGCATGGGAGGAGCAGGACATCGGGCTAGGCTTAAGACGAACCAAACGAAGTCTCTTTTCATGCCGCACTGCGCTAGCACGGTCACCTATTGCGCTACGCCATCTTATGGCGAGACGCCGACATTGTGCAAGTTGTTAAACATGAGGACAATCTCGCCCGAGAAGCCACGGCGGGAGGTCACAAGATGACGTCGTGTTACCTTGAACAGTGTCCCGCCGCTTCAATAGTCATTCGTGTCCTTGTTGCAGTCGCAATCTGCACTTACTATAATTCGGCCTGAACCGTGATGACTGACATTTACATGGCCCGCAGTGCTGTCCTGGTCGGTTTTCTTCCTAAGAAGACGGTCAAACGACCCAACTGGTTGAAGAACGAAGAGGTTGAAGAGATCGGCAGCGTCTCCGAGTGCATTTCTGAAGGGCCTGACGATTGGAGGCAACGCAACGAGCTAGGTTTCTATGATTCGGAGAGTTCCGCTGTGGGCATTGTCGGCTCGGACAAATCCGAATTCGACATGTACGCTTACAAGCTGTTCCCTATGGAATTTGATGGGGGTCAGGCCAGCCGCTTTGACATCCCAGTCCGCCTGGTCGCCGATCTAACTGGCTACAACCTGCTCGGGTACGACGCCTCGAATCGTTCCGCAGGTTCAAGATTCGAATGTTCTGCCTTGTCCTGTAACGGTGGAGCAAGGGACTTCCCCGTGAACCGCTATTGTCTGTTCGAGGACTTCGACATTGCATATGATTCGACCAAGATCATCAGTCAAGGTCACTACGAACCGGGGCCATGGTACATCCTTGAAGTTCACAGGAAGATGCGTTACGAGGTCGTTTGACAGGGACACTGGACTACAGTCTGTCTGCGTGGATCAGAGACGATGATTGATGGTCTCTCGGTCCCTGACGCCTTGAGAATTCCGGTGGTTATCCAAGGGACATGGCTCCCCGGCCCAGCACGCAGGTGGGAAGGGTCAGCGTGCTCCCACTTGCCCATTGTGGCACTCACTTTCCTCCGGTCCGAAGGAGCAGTTCAATGGTGCCGGAACTCCCAAAGGTCCAATACGATCGAGGTCAGCCTGGCACTCTTTGCTTACGATGAGTCTGGCACCGACGTTCAAGTCAATGCCGGGATCGGGGGTGGCTATCGAATATGGAGATCAGTACTTCCTTCGACATCGTACAGGCCCATGCTGAAGGACAACTGGCCTACTGAGACCGGGCACGTAACGGTCCTGTCGACCGTCGCGGGTAACCCCAGAGTTGACTTCTTGGGGTTGTTCCTAGCGGCCTCGGATGTTCGTTTCGAACGAAACCGCATCTGGCACGCTAAGGAATCACTACGCACAGGAGCGCCTGAACTGCTGCAGAATTGCCTGTCTCACGGAAGAACAGGCGTATTTCTAGACGACGTCTCAAATGTGCATCACCTGGGCGCCAGCCCGTAGGATCCGAGAGTCAAAACACCGGATCAGGTCGACGAGAGAACCTTCGCTGTCGATCAGGCTTGGTCAGGCCGCCGTTTCAGGATACAATGGCTCTGCACAATTCTGACGTTCAGTTGGCTCATGGTTCCGAACCGCGCCGTTGCACTTGCCTCCATCCGGGCTGTCGGGCTGTGGTACAATGACGTCTCCACTTACAATGTCCGGTGGTGCGCGTTGAAGCAGGTTGAAAAATCTCTCAGGCTTTCTGCGGGAGGCATAGTCATTGACGGAGGAAGCTTATTGCTTGTCCGCCACGGCAGTACCGTTCACGGCCAGGATTTCCTGGTTGCGCCGGGAGGTGGCGTGGAGTGGGACGAAAGCGTCACTCATGCAGTCGTCAGGGAGACAAGAGAGGAAACTGGTCTTGATGTGCACCCTGGAAAGATGCTCTTCGTTGAGGACATGGTCTCTTCGAGAAAGAGAGTCGTCAAGTTCTGGTTTCTGTGTTCAGTCGTTGGCGGCGAGCTTTCAGTCCGTCGGGAAGCGATAGAAGAAGGGATTATCGAAGCCCACTGGTATGCGAGGAAAGACATCGGCGACCAGACCGTCTATCCGACGATCATACTTGATACAGATTGGTCAACCTTCTTCGATGACTCCTGGCAACCAATGTACATTGAGAACAGAGATGCTGATGCCGACTTCTAGTGCCGTGCTACACGAGTAACAATTCTCGGTTCTGTGCAATCCAAGAGAAAATCCTTCAGATGTTGTCTCCAAAATTATTGTGTCTCAAAGCATATTACCCTACAATTTCGGCATCGATATCTTGTTCAGCCAATTATGAAATCAAGGGGAGTTCCGATGAAAAGGCAACAGGACTGGAAGAAACAACTGAAGGCTGATCCAACCGATTGGCTCCTAGAAGAAGATGACCCCGGGGTTAGATACCTGACGTTACAGGATATAGTCGATGCTGAAGAAAAGGAAATAACAACCGCCAGGAGAAAAGCCCACCATGAGGGACCGATTGCGGAAATACTGGATAATATGAATACAGAAGGCTTCTGGATAAACCCCAGCCACGTTTACGCCCCTAAATTCCAGGGTACGTCATGGTCAATCATCTCACTGGCACAACTGGGTGGATCTGTTGAAGAAGACAAACGTATCGGCGTTGCCTGCTCATACTTACTGGACCATGCTCTATCAAAGGGAGGTCAGTTTTCCAGTGGTGGGGATGCCTTCAAAACGTTCAACTGCTTTCAAGGTAATATGCTAACCTCATTGATGGACCTTGGCTACAAAGACAAGAAGCTAGATGCTGCTTACGAGTGGACCGCACGTACAGTTTCCGGAGAGGGCTTACCCGACAAAGTAACCAAAGAAGGGCTAACTATACCAGACAATAATTCAGGCAAGCTTTCACCTTTCTCCTACATAACCGGTCCGCTTTTTTCCTGCCGCCGGATGACTCATTGTGCATGGGCGGGAGCAAAAGTCATGCTTGCCTTTTCCCGTCTACCGGTTGAACGTCGAACAGATCTGATAAAGCGAGCGATCCAGGCCGGTGTAGGATATTTCTTTAACTCCGATCCCGCCACGGCGAGCTTCCCCGGCGAGACGGCACCAAGTCCTGACCGCCGTTGGTGGAAATTCCATTTCCCTGTTGTCGGTATGGATCTCCTTCAAGTAGCGGAGGCATTAACCGCTTTAGGTTACGGCGGGGACCCTCGACTGACAAATACCCTGGAACTCATAAGAAACAAACAGGATGAAGATGGCAGATGGCTGTTAGAGAAGAATTTCGGTTATTGGCACAAATGGTGGGTTAGTTTTGGCACAACAAACAAGCCCAACAAGTGGGTAACCTTGAGAGCACTTAGAGTACTGAAACAGGCTGAACTGAAGAATACTGGATGAGCATTGGTCACAAAAACTCTGTTTGTTACCTCTGTGGTCTGAACGTCGGCACTCCGATCCATACAGTAGGTTGATTGACAATGGCCCGACAGTGGTAGTACAAATGAGAAACTCTGGTGCGGTGGGAGCAAGAACACCGTTGTTTAGCCGGGGATTCAGACATACGTGGTCGTATATTGCGCCATCAACTGGTGCAACGGGGCTTGCTGTGTCTCCAGTTGCGGGAACTCGGTTACTGTGTAGCAGACTCAACTGGCAGCACCCCAAGCCCAAGAGATTGTTCTCTTGGGCTTTTTCTTTTTCGGGGACTAAGTTCGAAGGAGGAATAACCCTGTGAAGAAAAGAATCCTCACCGGAGACAGGCCGACCGGACCTCTTCACCTTGGACACTACGTAGGGTCACTGAAGAACCGTATCCGTCTGCAGGACAACTATGACTGCTATTTCATCGTTGCCGATTTCCAGTTCCTGACAGACCATCTGGCTGAGACTGAGCACGTCGAGGAATACGTCAACGAGATTGTCCTGGATTGGCTGTCAGTCGGCATGGATCCCGAGAGGTCATCCTTCTTCATCCAATCGAAGATCCCGGAGATAGCCGAACTGACCATGTACTTCTCCATGCTGGTCACACTGCCGAGGCTGAGCCGTAATCCCACCGTCAAGGAGGAGTTCATCAACTCCGGCCTGAGCACCATGAGCTACGGGTTCCTCGGCTATCCCGTTTCCCAGGCCGCCGACATCCTTGTGGTTCGATCCGATCTGGTGCCCGTGGGAGATGACAATCTTCCTCATGTCGAACAGACGCGAGAGATTGCCAGAACGTTCAATAGAGTATTCGCACCTGTGTTCCCGATCCCAGAGGCCCTGGTAGGAGAAGTGTCGAGGTTGCCTGGACTGGATGGAAGGAAGATGTCCAAGAGCTCAGGCAACGCCATATACCTCAAAGACGGTGTTGAGGAAGTGAATCTCAAAGTGAGTGCCGCCATTACTGATCCGGCCCGGATCAAGGCCACGGACCCGGGACATCCGGACATTTGCAGCATCTATCAATATCACCTTGCTTTTGATCCGGAGGAAGCTTCGAATATCGATCGGGACTGTAGACTCGGCAGAATAGGATGCGTGGCTTGCAAGAAACATGTTGCTGACAAAATAAATTCCTTTCTACGACCCATTCGTGAGAACAGGGCATACTTCGAAGCCCGACCCAGTCTGGTAGCGGAGGCTTTGAATGAAGGCATACAAAGAGCGATCAGAGAAAGCGCTGAGACCGTTAGACTCGTGCGAGAGGCGATGCATTACACCTATGACAAGATACTGCGGATAGTGTGAGCCGGGAGAGTAACAATCTAGCGAATTGTTGCTCTGGCTGCTTGCCGCGAAGTCCCCGGCTGAGAATGGCCGCCCCGCGCCGCGTTGTGTGACGCAGCATGCCTCGGTATAATCATGGGCGAAACCGAAATCTGCCCGCGTGTCAGGCCGACGCGTACCGTGCCCTTGCGACCCTGAAAGGAACGAACCGGTCTTTCACCAGGTTGCAGACCCCATTTCCCTTTTTTCTGGTGTTTCACAAGATAGATAGCACGGTTTCGGAGGAGTTTGATTGAACAACAACCAAATCCTGGAAACAGCGTTGAAACAGTCGGCACTGGAGGCTAACTGCAGACCGGATGATTTCCTGTCAAAAGAAAACAAGGTCGTTTTCTCCGCATCCAACCCGAAAGCGAGGATATACCTCACACTTCCCCTCTACTGTAACTTGATTTCCTACGGTAATAACATCGTCGCCTCCGTAAATGGGGAGATTGCGGAAACCGTCAAAGAATATATCGACAGGTATCACGTCGAACACTGCTTCGAGACACCAAATATGTATGTGCTGAATGATGAACTCGAGAAAAAAGGTAAGAAGGTCAGATTTATGGCTGAGTATTTCCTGCCGGACACGACCATGCTGAAAGAACTCGGTTGTACCTGTAAGATCAGTGTTTTATCACCGCAGGATTTTGCCGGCCTTTATAAACCGGAATGGAGCAACGCCCTGGAAGAGAAGCGGAAAGAACATGATGTCCTCGCAGTGGGTGCTTACGACGGAAACAGACTGATAGGATTAGCCGGGTGTTCGGCTGATTGCGAAACGATGTGGCAGATAGGCATCGACGTTCTTCCTTCATACAGGAGACAGGGAATAGCGTCGGCTTTGACAAGCCGTCTGGCTCTGGAGATCATCGACCGGGGCAAGGTTCCCTTTTACTGCACTGCATGGTCAAATCTTGGTTCAGTGAGAAATGCCATAAAGAGCGGGTTCAGACCGGCCTGGGTAGAAATGACAGCGAAGCCCATCGAAGAAGTCGATAAAGCCAACTCCCAATATACAGGTCAACCCTCCACAACCTGATCCGGTAGCGAAAACCTCGAGTGTGTCAGGATTTTCAATCGACAGGTTAGTATTCCGTGCAGCATGCAGCATTGGTCGCTGTCGTGGGCGAACTGGGAGGTCTAGCGAAGTACCGTGCCCGTGGAGAGGGCTCGTTCGCGCTCCGCCGCCATCGTTAGAGTCCATGTTACATCTCTTTCCGCATCAATTGATGATGCGGAAAGGACTCGCGGAGAAGCCACCCCAAAGACGATTCGAGATGAACTAGTCATATCACTTAAGACCGCTTAGTTTCGTTTAGTTCTGCTTAGTTTGCGGGACTTCGGCCCACTAACACGCGCTGCGAGAGATTCTCTGCCCCACCAAGCGAAGCCGGGTACTCGTAATAGATCGTTACCGCCCCCAACGTGTACCATAAGAACGGTATTTGCGCAGATCATCCCATTCCTTTGCTCTGTTCATCCCAGCGCGCATAAGTCACATTGACCGGGGACACGCTCGAGGTCACCAAATTCCTTCATCAGTCCGCGCAGTCGTTCGGCCGTCGCCTCGAGTCTGGTGTGTTGTTCCACGATACCCTGAGCTACCATCATCAGTTCCCGGTCAGAACGCACGTCTTTGTGATAATCCCGGTCTTCACTTAGAGTCTGGGCCGTAGGGGCCCAAGAAATATCGTATGCTCCGCATTTGAGCAGCCAGAGATCGCCAACTCTCTCAGGGGAGCAGTACCAGGAGTCATTGAGCCAAGAGCGGCCGAGAGCTCTCTCCAGAATATCATGCCACGCCATAACCGCGAACCACTTCGTCAGTCCGGGCTGGTTCGGCTCTTCTCCAAGTACCGCTGGCCTCTGAATTCGAATCTTATCAACTACCTGCTTCAGTAGAGAGAGTGCGGACTGGGAGTACTGCCCTACCTCCACGGACCAATTTGAGAGAGAGCCGCTGTCCCCGAAGAACCCAGAGAACCGCTCGATGCCGCAAGATCTGAAGTGGTCATCAAGGCTCTTTTTGAGGTGCGGCGCAACCGGAGGAAAAGGAGTCCCATACTGCACACTTACTTTGAGTCGACTGCTGACCGTGGCAGTGCCAAGCGGGAGATGGTAAACTCCGGATCGACTGAGTGGTAGCTGCCGCCACAACTCCTTGTCAGTGAACGACGGAAGGGCAATTCTCTCGGCCAGGCTCCTTGCTAGCTGGCGGACCTCGGCTTTGTGCTTCGTTTCAACGCTCTCTCCAAACATTTCTGGGCTGCTCACGACAGCCGGGACTCCAAGGGCGGCCGATCCCGGCTTCTTGCGGCCGGACTTGTCTGAACCGAACGCATCACCCTTCAAAGGTGTTTGGCCTGCGGCGTGGCGAGACGGATCTTCGATTTCGCCTGTCGGCGGCGGCGAATCGAGCGACATTACTGCGTCGCGCCGCTGCTTGTCCGTGCGAGCCAGATACCGCTGTGTATTCTTGAGGTCGGTATGCCCGAGAAGGCGACGCACGACCTCGATGTCGGTTCCGTGATCCACGAGTCTGGTGGCGAAAACGTCACGCAATGAATGTGCGTGAATTCTCA
Source organism: uncultured Chloroflexia bacterium (assembly GCA_963735055.1). Taxonomy (GTDB): domain Bacteria; phylum Chloroflexota; class Dehalococcoidia; order Dehalococcoidales; family UBA2162; genus JBBITI01. Next base: position 12,856 of record CAVTJN010000003.1, read on the forward strand.
CCCCCGCCTTGACGGCGGCGAAATGAATTAGGCCGGAAATGGTCTCAGCCGTGATCCCGAACACGCTGTCCTCCGGGGCTTTTCCTTTGAGGAACGGTTCGAGCTTCTCGATAAGAGCAGGGGACAGATCGATAATACGGTCCTTTTGGCCCTTCCCCATCCTCGCCACCAGGTACTGTCTCCCGAGGTTAATGTCCCGGACACACAAAGAAGCGACTTCCTTTCTCCGCAATCCAGTTTTTCTCATCGTTTCGATGATGAGCAGATTCCGCTCGATAAGTTTCTTGTGGGTCTTCTTGCTCGCCATCGCCGCCTTGAGCTTATCGAGGTCTGTGTCCTCTATATAGTCGGGGAGAGTCTGCGGCACCTTGATCTTCGAATCCAGGCTTTCACCATACCAAGTTTGAAAGCCCTGGATAATGGAGTGATAGCGGTACAGAGTATTGGGTTTTCTTTCGCTGAATTTAGCCAAGAAAGAGGCGGCGAGTTCTGGAGAAGGCGGATATTGGCCAAGAAAAGCACGGTAGTGCCCGAGAAAGCGTCGGGCTTCAGCCAAGGCGTCGATCGAGCGGTGCTTCAGGACGAGCTGGCTGTCGTAGAGGGCGAAGAGTTCGTCGTTCGTCTTATGTCGGAGTCTTAGTTTGCGTTTCCCTTCGGAACCCATCAGCACCTCGAGCATCTCGCGGATGCCGAAGTCTTCGCTCAAAACATCGATGGTTCTGGGCTCGGCAGGGATCGAACCTGCGACCAATCGGTTATGAGCCGACCGCTCTACCACTGAGCTACGAGCCCTCCGCCCCTAGTATATTACAAAAGACGGCGACGATGAAAGAGACTCGGCGTGTAATGAAAATGTAATAGATCGGTCGGGTATCCGCATGACTTTGTCACACCGGTGGTGCTACAATCAACAGAGATCGAAAATCGTAAGGAACAACCTGCAGTCCGGCCGCGACGTCCCTTGTCAGCCCATTGTCGCGGCCCTATTGCAGTCCGCCATGCAGAATCCGGAAAATGGCACCAGGATACGCATCTTGGTGGTTGATGACGAACCCGCAATACTCAGATTTGTCCGGCTCAGTCTGACCGCCCAGGGGTTCGACGTGGTCGTGGCATCCTCGGGTGAGGAATGCCTGGCGCTGGCGGCATCTGAGCAGCCCGACCTGATGGTCCTCGATATGGTCATGCCGGGAGTCGACGGTTTTGCAGTGTTGCAGAGACTACAGGACGCCGATGGTCGCAGCGGTCTGTCAAGCCTCCCAGTCATCGCCTGCAGCGCCCACAGTTCGGCCGCTTCCCGGGCCCTCAGTCTGGGCGCGGCGGACTTCATTGCCAAGCCGTTTCTTCCTGCCGACATGGCCGACCGAATACGGGCAGCCATCGCCCGCCGCAAGTAGGCGATCGCTCCGCCGGTTCGGCGCCACTCTTGTTGTCGCGTTCAGTCCCGGTTTCCCACCTTGTTTGTCTCATCGGTTTTGAACCCTTCACATGCTTCCGCAATACGATTCGATCCCCCCTTTACAGACCGGCACCGCCTGTGATATACTTCCATTATGGAAATATTCCAAAACGGAAGTACTAAGGACCCCCCGGATTCCGGAGCCACGGACGAACAGGTCACCTTCGTGGTGCACGGGTTCGTGCAGGTCTGGAACAAGTTCGAAGAAGCCATCGCCCGTGACATGTCGTCCCGCCGCGGCCTCCGGCAAACTGCCCAGGAGTCCCGCTTCGGGGCCGACAATGATTTGCTCTTCCGCGTGGGCACGACCCTCAACGCCGCCTCCAGCCTGACCATGGGGGAACTGAGCAGCGCCCTTTTTGTTCCCCTGTCCACGGCCACCCGGGTCGTCAACACGCTGGTGGAACGAGGCTACGTGCAGCGCTTTCCGGACCCCGATGACCGGCGCGTGGTGCACGTCCGTTTCACGCCCAAGGGACGCCGCCTCTACCGCTTCGTCGATGGCCGGATCGCCGAGCATGTCCGCGTGATTTCGGCTTACCTCACCAGGGACGAGATGACCACGCTGGTCAAGTTGCTGAGCAAGGTCGCCGTGGCGGTAAAGGAGACGCTGAAGTAAATTGGACCCGATTTCGATGATCCGCGTGTTTCTGGGGAACCTGAAACTGGCATTCTTTCTCGCCTTCAAGTCCCTATGGAAGGGGAACCGCTGGGCGGCCCTGCTCATCATCAGCGTCATGTCGCTGAGTTTCGCCCAGCTGATCCTGACTCCGTCGATTATCTCCGGCGTGACGCACGCTCTGAACGCCCAGCAAATCAATACCCTTTACGGCAATGTGCTGATCGACCCCAGGACGGGTGACTACTTCCTGGAAAATACCGCCCAGCTCCAGGCAATGCTGGAACAACAGCCCGGCGTCGCCGCGGCAGTGCCCATCTGACGAGCAGCGCCCTGATCGAATACAACTGGCCGGACCAGCCCGACCCAAGCCGGAAAGGTGATGAGGGCCGCTGGCAGGTGATCGGTATCGAGCCGGACCATGAGAGCCGCGTAACTACCATCAGCGCCAACCTGATCTCGGGGAGTTATCTGGCGCCGGATGACCGCGACCAGATCGTGCTCGGCGTCGAAATCGCCGGCGGTTCCGAGGCGGCGAGTGCTTCCTTTCTGACTCTGGGTGGCGTCCGGGTCGGCGAACGCGTCCGGCTGACCTATCCCGATGGCAGCCAGCGGGAGTATACCGTCAAGGGCATCTTCAAAGCCCGCGACGGCCAGGCCGACCGCCTGGCTTTCGTCACTTACACTGATCTGGTCCAAACCCTGGGTTCCCGGTATGCCGACCGCTCCAACCAGATACTTATCAAGAGCGCCCCGATGGTCAAGGAAGCCGACCTGGCCGCCAGCCTGCGGGCCAGCGGTATTGCCGGCGAGATACGGACCTGGCAGGCCTACGGGGGCGGGATCGGGGGGGTAGTGGCCAGTTTCAAGGTGATCACTTCCCTGATCAGCGCCATCGGCCTGGTCGTGGCCGCCATCGTCATGTTCATAGTCATATACATCAGTGTGATCAACAAGAAACGGCAGATCGGTATTCTGCGTGCCATCGGGGTCAACCGGTTTGCCATCTACATATCATACCTCTGCCAGGCGCTTTTCTACGCCGTTCTGGGGATCGTTCTGGGCGGGCTGCTCTTCGGTTATGTCATCCAGCCCTATTTCGCCGCCCATCCCCTCGACCTCTCCGTCGGCCGAGTCAGCCTCGCCATTGACCCGTCGACGATCCGCAATTCGGTTATCGGCATCATGGTGGCGGCGGTGTTTGCCGGTATTATCCCGGTGGTCAACATTACGCGTCACAGCATTATCAAAGCCATCTGGGGGAGTTAGGGGGAAGATGATCACCGTCAAGGACCTACACAAGACCTACGGAGCGACCCTTTCCGGCACCCGCGCCCTCAAAGGCGTCAGTCTACGGGTGAAGCCGGGCGAGTTTGTGGCCGTTATGGGCCGCAGCGGCTCCGGGAAATCGACGCTGCTGCACATACTGGGACTACTCGACAAGCCGACCAGCGGCGAGATCTACATCGACGGCAAGAACGCCATGACACTCACCGACGAGCAGAAGGCGGCCTTCCGTCTGGGCAAGCTGGGATACGTCTTCCAGGAGTACTCGCTGGTCACCGAAATGACCATCCTGGAAAATGTCTGTCTGCCGGCACTATGTCTGGGGCGGAGCGGCGACTACCGCAAACGGGCAGCGGCCCTGCTCGATACCGTCGGCCTGGGACACCGCCTGACGCATTACCCGAATGAGGTCTCCGGCGGCGAGCAACAGCGGGCGGCCATCGCCCGGGCGCTTATCAACCGCCCGGCGATACTGTTCGCCGACGAGCCGACTGCCAGCCTCGACATGACCTCGGCCAAGGTGGTGCTCGAGCTATTCAAGAAGTTCAACGCGGAGCTCCGCCAGACCATCGTCATGGTCACCCACGAGCCCGAAGACGAGAAGTACGTCGACCGCGTCATCTGGCTCAAGGATGGGGAACTGGAAGGCGGCGCCGCGGACTCCAGACTCTAAGACCGTTCGTCATTCCCGGGACAACGGGAATCCGGGGTCTCGACCACTATCGCTGCGAGCCATCCCGATGCCAGTCGGGAGGCGAGGCAACCTGAGCCCCAGATAAACCAGGAATCCCCCGTCAACATTGCGTCGTCTCTGCGTCCTTACCGCCTTACCACCAGCTTCCGGACCGCCCGGTTCAGGCCGTCGATGGTGAGGGGGAACATGGGGAAGACCTTGCCGGTCATCTGGACGGTAGTGTTGAACCAGTACCGTTCGTCACCAAACGGATTGAGCCATACGTGGTGGGTGAAATGACCGGCCAGGCGCCGAAGCCACTCAATCCCGGCGGTATCGCTGCGGTCGAAGAAACTGATGGCCCCTCGAGGCTCCGTCAATTCCCAAGAGCCCATCATTGCGTCGCCCACCAGGATCACCTTATAGTCGGCGTCCAGCGTGCGCAGCAGATGGTCAGTGGCCACGGCCTCCCGTCTTTCGATATCGCGGTACACCTGGTGGTAGACGCAATTATGAAAATAGTAGTACTGGAAGTCCCGGAAATGGTCGCTGGAATGGGCGGCCGAAAACAACTGGCTGCACAGAGCGGCGTGCGGCTCCATCGAGCCGCCGGCATCCATCAAGAGCAGGACTCGGGCGGCGTTCTTGCGGCTGCGCTGCCAGATGAGGTCGATATCACCGGCATTGCGGGCCGTGGAATCGATCGTACCGTCAATATCAAGTTCGTCCTCGAGGCCGATCCGGCTCAACTGCCGCAGACCCTTCAGCGCTACTTTGGTGAGACGAACGTCGAGCACCATATCGTTCCGGTAGTTACGGAATCTTCGTTCACCGGCAATTCGGAGGGCGCCCCGTCCCCCCGACTGCCCCCCTACCCGGATGCCGCCGGGACGGTACCCCGAATTCCCGAATGGAGACGTCCCTCGGCGCCCGATCCAGTGGTTTCCCCCGTCGTGTTGCCGCTGCTGCTCGCGAAGCCGTTTTTCGAACTCGCGCATCAATTCATCGTATTCAAGGTCCTCGAAACGGGGTAATTGATCGGCATCGATCGCTTGCCGCTCCAGCGCCTCGCGGACCCATTCCAGGATTCGCTCCGGAATCTCAATATCACCCGCCACGCCGGCGAAATACTCCTGGAAGGCGACATCATAGCTGTCGAAGTGCGCCTCGCTCTTCACCAGTACCGCCCGGGCCAGGAAATAGAAATCCGAAAGGCTCCCGATGCAGCCCCGGTCCAGCGCCTCCATGAGGGTCATCCACTCGGTGAGCGACACCGGCACCTTGTGACGCCGCAATGTGAAAAAGAACTCAGTGAACATCTTTGCGCACGGCCCTACTCCGCCCGGCCTTGACGAACTGATAGTCGGTCTCCCGCTTGAGCAGGCTGCCCAGGAAGGGCAGTTCATGCACGATGTCATCCCCGGACAGGCCGGCCGCATTGAGCGCCCGCAGCCAGTCGATGAGCTCACTGGTCGATGGTTTCTTGCGCAGGTCATCGATATTGCGCAGTCCATAGAAGGCGTCCAGCACCTGGTGGGACAGCTTGTGCTGGATGTCCGGAAAATGGACCAGGATGATCTTCTCCATCAGCGCGGCATCGGGAAATTCAATGTAGTGGAAGATGCAGCGGCGCAGGAAGGCATCCGGCAACTCCTTTTCGGCGTTGCTGGTGATCACCGTAATCGGCCGGTGAATGGCGGCCACGGTGGCATCCGTCTCCGGCACGTGGAAACTCATCTCGTCGAGTTCGTTGAGCAGGTCATTGGGGAACTCGATGTCGGCCTTATCGATCTCGTCGATGAGCAGCACCACCTGTTCCGGGGCGGCGAACGCCTGCCCCAGCTTCCCCAGGTGGATGTATTCGGCGATGCGGGAGACATCCTTGTCTCCGAACCGGCTGTCATTCAACCGCTGCACCGTATCGTACACGTAAAGCCCGTCGCGTGCCTTCGTGGTCGATTTCACGTTCCAGGCGATCAGTCGCTTTCCCAACCCCCGGGCGATACTGTGGGCCAAAAGCGTCTTACCCGTCCCCGGCTCCCCCCGGATGAGCAGCGGGCGCCCCAGGGCGATGGAGACGTTGACGGCGTTGCGCAGCGGTTCGGAGGTCACGTAGTCCGCCGAGCCCTTGAATTGGTCGAAAACGGAGTTCATTACGATTGCACCATCCACACAAAAAATAAGAGATACCGGGAGGCTATTATAGCTTCCGGGCGGGGCCTGAGGCAAAGCTGCCGGCGTAATTCCAGCGCACGCGGGAATCCAAAGGGAGAGGGGAGGCTTGGGATTCGTGCCCTGGTCAACTGGTTGGCTGCCCCGGGGGGGCAGCCAACCAGTTTGGTTCTATTTCCAGGCGTCGATGCTGTAGGCGGTGGCGCCCCAGCGGTCGAGTTCGTGGGGGCTCGGAATATAGCGGCCGCCGCCGATCTGCAGCGAGACCTCTTCCTCACCACCGGCGACGATTATGCAGTTCTGAGAAGGGCTGCTCATGAGCGGGACCATGTAGTCGTCCGGGAGTTCCTTCCAGCGCTTGCCCGAGGTACCTTCGATGCCCAGCCATCCGTTGGTGGCCTCATCCGGCCAGGACCGGTCTCGGTACTTCGACAGGGGGATCTTGCTCTTCTCGTAGAGCCACTTGTAGACGTCGTCTTTGGTCTTGAAGCCGATATCGTGGAGGTGCTTGGCCATCTCGGGCACCATGATGAAGATGAAACCACCCTCACGGCCGGCCCAGATCTCGGGGACGATGTACTCAAGCCAGTTGTGCGGTCCCGGAACGCCTTTGACTCCGGCTTTCCTCGCCATACCGCCGTGGCCGCTGCGCTGCAGCGAGCGGTAACCGCCGGGAGAGAATTGAGCCCCCAGCAGGCCACCGGTCGCCTGACCGGCGAGGACGACGCTCTCATTCTTCTTGAACCCATGCTCCTCGTTAAGCCCCTTCCAGCCTTCGGGCAGGCCTTCGGTGCTCTCGCCAAAGCAGACGCCGGCCACGTTGAACGGGCTACCGATGGCGTTCATCCGGTTTATGCCGGGGACCGCGCCGCCGATGTTGATGGCCATGAGTCTGATAGGTACGGCCGATGGAGGAGTTGACCGGGCTTCCGGGACCGATCATCCCGACACCGGTGTTCATGCCGAGCTCTTTAACGATCGGGCCGCTGACGCAGGCCCACTGGCTGAAGAAGACCGTGGTGCCGACGCCGACGCCTGATTCAGCAATGGCGAGGACTACCGGCAAGTGCTCGGGTTTGCAGCCGGCCATGACCGCATTGGCGGCAATTCGCTCCACTGTGGCCGTGCGCAGCTTGGGCAAGAAGGTGACTTCGGTCCCTTTCTTGCCGCCCCGCGCGTCGGCCTGGAAGGCGATCACTTCGTCGGGCTTGTGGCTGGTGCCCTTGAGCATCCTGGCCACCCGCTCCTCGGTGGGCAATACGATGGGCAGCCCGTCGGTGTAGACCGAGATCGGGCAGTTCATCATCGGATGTGTAACGATCCGGGTCTGGGCGAAGAATTCCTCGGCCTCTTCCATGGTGCCCTCGAAGAGCACTCTCTGGTTGTTGGGCCGGTAAACACCCTTCTTCTTCTCCTCCTCGGTAAGCGCTCTGGTGAGACCCTCCATTATGGGCTGGATCAGCCGGGCGGCATCCGCCGGTCCGGGGAGGGTGCGGGAAGCTGAAACGAATCTCAGTCCGGGGACGCCGAACTTGAGGGCGTTGGACTTGACCATCAAGTCCTGGTCTTCGTAGTCGACCAGCATGGTGGGGATGCCGCCTTCTTCCAGATCACAGAGATAGGGCAACTGCCCCATCACGGCGTTGCTTCACCACGACACCGCCAGTATGACGGCATCGGTTGTCTTCATCTCCTCGTCGGTCAATCTAACCGGGGTGGGGGTATAGGACTTCTTTGACGTCCAGTTCACATTGGGGTAGGACTGCCTGAGCTGCCTCTCAAGAAAGATCGTCAGATCGGGCTCTCCGGTGATGCTGATGTGGATGGTCTTGCCGTCGACCTTGTCGAGACGGGGCGCCAGCGGGACTGTGTCGATCTCGTCTTCGATGCCCAGGGGACTGATGAATTTGAACTTTTCGGCCATTCTTTCCTCCAGATTTATTTCGTGGCCGGATGCACGAACACCCGCTCGCCGCATTTCGGCCATTCTCAATAATCTTGCCCAATATATACTACAATCCCAGGATTATTACAAGGCCGAAAAGCGCACCCCGCCACCCTCGTGTACCCCCTGTTTCCTGACCCCCTGTTCCTATTGTGCCCCAGTTGGTTTTGGGATATACTACCTGTTACTCTGACGCCTGAACCGGGAATGCGTTATTCCACTTCATCTGATCGAGGGGGTGCATCATGAAACTGTCCTGTCTCCAGGAAAATCTCAGTCGCGGCCTCGCCATTGTGGGCCGCGCGGTCGCTACGCGCACCACATTGCCGATAACGAACAACGTGCTGCTGGTAACTGATAAGTCGCGTCTCAAACTGGTGGCCACCAACCTGGAAATGGCCATCAGCTACTGGATCGGGGCCAAAGTAGAGGAGGAGGGCGCCATCACTATTCCGGCCCGCCTGCTCACCGAATTCGTTAATTCCCTGCCCGCTGACGAAAAGGACGAAAAGGGGCAGAAAAAAGGCGCCGACATCCGGATGGAGTTGAAAGGCAAGACCCTGTCCGTCAAGTGCGCCCGTTTTGAAGCCCGCATCAGCGGCCTTGATGCCCGCGATTTTCCCCCCATCCCGGTGGTGGGCGAAGGTGTCACCACCAAGGTCGATGTTGACGCCCTGCGCCTGGGCATCGGCCAGGTGGTCTTCGCCGCGGCGACCGAGGAGTCCCGCCCCGTGCTCACCGGCGTCGACGCCCGGTTTGAAGAGGGGCTGCTGACGCTGGCCGCGGCCGACGGCTTCCGTCTGGCGGTGCACAAACTGCCGCTGCTGACACCGGTCAAGGACAAGGCCGAGGTGATCATGCCGGCCCGCACCATGGCCGAACTGAACCGCCTGATGTCCGACGCTGATGAGGGGGTCGACATCACCCTCAACCCGAACAAGAGCCAGATACTGTTCCGTCTCAAGGACCTGGAGTTGGTCTCGCAGCTAATCCAGGGTACTTTCCCCCAGCACTCGCAACTGATTCCGCAGAGCTACAAGACCCGGGTGGTGGTGGACGTGGCCGAGTTCTTAAGAGCCACCAAGACGGCGTCGATCTTCGCCCGCGACGGCAGCGGCATCGTCCGCATCGTGGTGGGGGCGGCCGCCGAGGCCGCGCCCGGCAAGATGACCATCTCTGCCCGTTCCGAGGAACTGGGCGACGATTCCGGTGACATCGATGCCGCCGTCGAAGGCCCCGAAGCCAAGATCGCCTTCAACGGAAAATATCTCACCGACGTCCTCGGCGTCCTGCGGGAAGCCCGGGTGGCGCTCGAGACCACCGGTCCCTCAAGCCCGGGCGTCATCCGCCCCGAAGGCGACAAGGGCGACGTCAGCTTCAACAAGGACCGGTACGTTCACGTCGTCATGCCGATGTTTGTTCAATGGTAACGTAAATTGGAGCGTGTGAGTTCAGGCGAATGTTGGTCGTGGTCAACAGAAGGGCTTCGGTGAGAGTTGGACGCCCTCTTTCAGAATTACTCCACGGGGGTCCCCAGACTGATTCGAGCTTGACTATCATGGGTCTAAGAGGTCCCCACTGGGACCTTTGAGGCTCTTGTTGACGAAGCGGCCGGGCTGAAAGGGAAGGGAGGAGCTGGATGATACTTGAAATACTCGCTGATCATTGAAGCCACAGGACCCATCCTTCTTTTCCTTCTATTCGATCGACCTTGAGGGATTCAGCGGCGTGGGCCATTCTGTTGAGGACTGCATCTACAAAGCACGATGGGGGATGCAGAACACGGAAAATGGAACGGTGCGGCATGGTGATTGGCAGAGGTCTTATCAGAGCCAGACGAAAGGTTGACGGGTTTCAGAGGATGACCTTTGAAGAGTTGTCATGACCGACGTACACGCCAACCCCGGGACAGCAAACAGACGGGTATGACACATCGTTCATACGGGAGATGCCATCACGATCGGCCCATATCCTGACGAATGCCTGACGTTCTGCTCAACACGAGGGATACTCGCCTCATCATGGGTAACCACGAGTCTTACTATGTTGAGGGATTGACCAACCCTCGATCGTCCGGAATGAGCGACGGAGAGGTGCTGCATCAGATCTGGACCCACGAACAGATCAGGCGTGCGTTCAAGCCTGTCGTTGCCCAATGGCCATATCGCCTGGACCTCGAAAACTGTGGCGTTAATGCCGCCTTCATGCATTACCCTCTTTGGACGCGTCCGGGCGGGACTTCGCCCGGATCAGACTCGTTGAACCGACAGTCGCGGACCTGGAAGCCGCATTCTCATCGATCCGTCCGCAATTGGTATTCTGCGGGCATGAGCATTCTCCGTTTGATGTCCGGGGCGCCGCGCTACGTCAATCCCGGTGCCATGGGGTGCTCCAAGGATTTCCGCTGGCGAGATACGCTACTCTCGAGATCGCGGCGGGGCGATTTCAGGTGGTCCACCATGCCGTAGAATACGACAGGGCCGACCTGTTCCGGGTGTTTGCCGAGAGGGAAGTGCCCGAGCGGCAATTCATCGAGCGAGTCTTCTTCGGCAAGACAGGCTAAGAATCTGGCACAGCCGAGCACCGCGGGAGTGAGTGCGTATGGCCATAATGAAGGTTGGACAGGATGCTTTTGGACATGCCGTTTACGACTACCTCAATCGCCCGGAAGGTAAACGGCCACTACAAATGGTCGTGGAGAGAGATGACGGCCATTTCTACACAAACACCCTTCGGTTGTATTTCAGAGAATTCGAGGAATGGCCCGCTCACGAGAATAGAGCTATGAGATACGTTCGGGGTAGGGTGCTTGACGTCGGGACCGGTGCGGGACGTGTCGCACTGTATCTCCAGAATAGCGGAATAGATGTTGTAGGCATGGACAACTCGCCGATGGCAATTGACGTGTGCAGGAAACGAGGCGTGGCAAACGCCGTTTTGCTTCCGGCAGAACAGATAAGTTCAGAGTTGGGTACCTTCGACACGGTCATAATGCTCGGTTCGCTTTTTTTCGGCAATTCGCAGAGTGTGCGCCGCGTGCTAAAGAGACTCGCCAGGTCACCTCGGACAAAGGACGGATAATTGCCGAGTGGGGATACGATACCGAAGGCGATATGGAGGAGGAGGATCTCAGCTACCGCAGGCGGAATCTTGAAAAAGGAAGAATGGAGGGACTGTCCCGAATAAGACTTAGATACAAGAAGTCTGTCACGCCCTGGATCACCTTTGTTGCCGCGTCGGACGCGGAACTGGACCAAATACTTGACGGTACCGATTGGATGCAGGTACATCCGTCAATCAGGACGCAGCCATCACCCAGTCCATGGTGGGCTCACCGAGATCACATCTGATCTGCCCGGATGTCCCTTTCGGCCTGAATGGCGGCACCCAACGCCCCCACCGTTTGCGGATCTTGAGGCACGGTTATCTCAATGCCCAACTTATTCTCCAGAACCCGTCTCATGCACGGGTTGCAGGCCACCCCGCCGGCAAACACGAACCGGGGCCGCACACCGACGCGGTGGACGGTGGCCGAGACGCGGTCGGCGATCGCCTCGTGTATCCCCATGGCCACTCTCCGACTGTCGGCGCCGCGTCCGATAAGTGATACTACTTCCGATTCGGCGAACACAGTACACATACTGGAGAGCGCGATGCTCTTGTCGGTTGCTTCCAGAGCGTGAATCCCCAATTGTTCCACGGTCATTCCCAGCGCCAATGACATATTCTCCAGGAAGCGCCCGGTACCGGCCGCGCAACGGTCGTTCATTTCGAACCTCACCACCGTCCCCCCGCTGCCCAGTGATATGACCTTACTATCCTGCCCCCCGATGTCCAGTATCGTTTGCGCGTCGGGATAAAGACTGTGCGCACCGATGGCGTAAGCCTTGATTTCGGTGATGACTGAACCGGCGATCCCCTGTTCCATCGCCAGATGGCGTCCGTACCCGGTCGCCACGAGGCGCTCGTAATGGCGCCCGCCGATCAGCTTCCTTGAGTTGGCGGCCGGATCGATTCCGGTGAACATGACCTCCTGTCTCAAGACCTTGCCGCCGTCCCGCTCCACGATGGCTATGGTGCGCGATCCGATATCAAGGCCGGCGGTCAACATGCGGGCCCCCGGATCCCGTCCCTGGTCGTTTCGTTCATTCTTACCCCCTGACCGCCTGAGCCCAGTTGAACCTTCGAGATTTCCGTCTCATTCTATTAGCGCTGGTGAAGGCAGGATTGCCCGGCACCCAAAATACCCGGTACTCCGATAAAGATCACGCTCTTCTGCGGAGGCTACATCGAGATCACCTTACCTGCCTTGAGCATGGCGTCGGTGATGTCATACATGTTGGACACCGTTCCGACCGCAACCTTGTCGGTCAGGCCGAACCGGTCAAGGCAGGTACCGCAAGCGAGGATATCGATCCCCTGGCCCGAAAGCAGCTTGAGTTCCTCGAGGACCGGCGAATCCTTGACGACCATCCTGACTCCATCGTTCATCAGAAGAATGGACCTGGGCTTGATGCGATGGCCGCTCAGAGTATGCAGGTATTTCTGCATCAGCAATGAACCGAGTTGGCGGTCCTCACCACGACCGACGATGTCAGATCCTGAGAAGATTACGGTATCAGACTGCGCTGATTCCATCACGTACTACTCCTTCTGTTAATTCGAGACTGCGAGAACGGCCGGCGAGAGCCTATTCTTTGACCACCAGTACACTGATGGCTTTGACTATGACCTTCACCCTGACTCTCCTTATCCTCAGTATTCTCGTCTCCGCCTCCGGCGGCGGCTTGCACGTGGCCCCGGACAGCAGCATGAAGCTGTCCCGGGGCCGTCCGGAAGTCACTTGCGGACCATCTCCAGGAACGCATCGACCCTGGTCCTCAGCTGCCCGGCGTCCTCGTCCGAGTAGTCGGTCTCGACGCGGAGCAGCGGAATACCCTCCTTGGCGAGCGTCCTTTCGACCTTGACCGCTTCGTTGGCATAGGTGTGGCAGAACTGCAGGTTGTAGTGGACGACCCCGTCGACCCGGTATTCCCTGGCCAGCCTGACGATATCGTCCTGCCGCTCGTCGTTGGGCGTGAAGCAGGCGCAGTGTATCTTCATGTAGCGGTCGGCGATGGCGCCTTGACCTGGGCATCGATGGTGCTCCGTTCTCGGCGGTCAGGTCGCTGAAAGCCCGGTGCCGATGCACGACTCCTCGCAGACCACGACGGCGCCGGCCGATTCGAGCATGTGGTGCAGCTTCCAGTTGGGAATGGCCATCGGGCTGCCGGAGATCAGGATGCGCGGTGCGTTCTTCGGGAAGACGCCATGACCCGCCTTTCACCCTTTCGTCCAGTTCGTCACACAGGGCATTGATCATCTGCGTATTACGCGTCACGTCGTCGTAGAACGAGACCTGGGTCACCAGCAGCGCATCCTTTCCGCAGATGGGCACCGGGTTGGCCTTGCGCAGGTTGTACAGCCGCTGGAGGGCGCGGCGGCGGTCGTTCACCATCTTCGTCGCCTCGGTGAGATTCTCCGAGCGTGATCTTGTTCCCGGTCAGCTTCTCGATGACGCCCTTGAACTCGTCGACTTCACCAGCCCAGAGGGCGCGGCCTACTTCGGTCTTCTTGTTCGGCACCTCCATGACGTATACCGGCTGGTGCTCTCCGAGAATTTCGAACATCTTCTTCTTGCCGTCGCAGGTCGTCTCGCCCACGATCAGGTGGCTGGACTGGACGTAGGGGCACAGGCGCCCCAGCTTGAAGCCGAAGGACGACTTGATGAGGGCGCAGGTGTTGCGCGGCAGGACCTCTTCGGCGATGAGGCACCGAAAAATGAGTCCCGGCGCAGAGTCCGACCGGGATGCCGCCGGCCGCCCAGACGAACTCCTCGGGGACGAAGACGCAGTAGGTGGCGACGACCTTACCGCCTTCTCTGGCGTGCTCTCGCAGTTCGTGTACGCGGATGCCGTGAATATCACCGACGACGAAGTCGAAGAAGCCCATGCCCTTGGGGCGGTCCTTCTGTGAAAGGTAGATGTCGGCGAAAGCAGGGCCGAGCCCTCCCAGCAGGACATCGTGCTGTTTCAGGTCGATGCCGAGTTCGGTCCACAGTTCTCGATTATCAGCCATTGTTGGATCACTCCTTATCTTTGTATGTCGTGTCTATTCCGGAAAACAAAAAGGCGACGGCCCGAAGATTCCGGCCATCGCCGCACGGTCTAAACACGACCCAATGGCTACGCCACCGCGGCCCCCTCACCTGAGACAGGTGAAACCCCGGAGGTTCTTCGAGCAAAGGACTGACGCAGGACCTGCATCCTATTGCAGGTTCATCTTCAGGTGAAGCCGAGACGATGAGCCCAAGCCATTGCTCTTACCTCCTTTTGAAAGACTTCCCGCTGGTTCTCGCGGGCTAGTCTAGCATGAACCGACGGAGCAGTGCAAAATCTGACTCCGGGCATTAGTTGAGCCCGGAGAGGGGCTTGCCGGTTGGCTTCTGGCGGTTGCCGACTGCGTCAAGCTGGCCCCCCTACTCATTGAACTGAAGAACGCCGGGGGAGTATGCTCTTGAAGAGGCCGGACTCCAGAACCCGGCATGACTAGCTCCGGGGTAACGTCCGTGGGTGTGTCGCTTCATGGGAAACAAGGAAGCCGATCCGATTAGAATCTAGCCGAGGAGTTGACAGAATGAGGGTGTTTGCGGTAAACGGCAGCGCACGAAAGAACGGTAATTCCGCCACCATGTTAAAACACGCAATCAAAGGCGCGAAGGCGGCAGGGGCGGAGACCAGACTGGTCAATCTGTTCGACCTGAGCTACAAAGGCTGCACTGGTTGTGAGGCCTGCAAGCTGCTTGGGGGCAAGAGCTTTGGGCGCTGTGCCAAACGGGATGACCTGAGTTCGATCCTAACGGAGACTATCGACTCGGACGTGCTGCTCATGGCATCTCCCATCTACTTCAACGACGTTACCGGCATGCTTCGCTCCTTTCTGGAGCGTTTCTGGTTTCCGGCAATTACGTATACAAAGGAACGGAAGCTTCTGTACCCAAAGCGCATCAAAGTTGGCCTGATCTTCACAACGAACGCGCCCTTCGACGTTCTATGCGGACTTCTATGCGGGCCTTGTGCGTACCTCATCATGGATAGTGGGTCATACGGAGTACGTTACGGCCGAGGATACGTGGCAATTTGACGACTACTCAAAATACGCCGCGGATATGTTCGATGCAGAGGCCAAACGACGACGCCACCAGGAAGTGTTCCCCGAGGAATGCAGAAAGGCATATGAGATGGGGAATCGTCTCGCGACGCCCTAGACTCTCATTGAGACTCGGAAGCCCCTGGCGCCATAGTAAGACTCTGCGCCGTTGTGATAGGTGAAGACATGGTCGTAGCGGCGATCACAAAAGAGAGCGCCGCCGAGTCTTCGAATTTCAATTGGTGTCTTCACCCAACTCGAGGTCTTGGTATCGAATTTCCCGAGTTTCTGCAACTCCCGGTATTGGTCTTCCGTTAGAAGCTCGGTGCCCATGGCGGCTGCCATATCAACAGCGTTGTTTTCCGGCCTGGCGGTCTTTCCTTGATTCCAGTGCTTCACGGTCGTAACAAACGTTTCTGCGGCCGGCCGGACTCTCGGCAGAACAATCATAGAAGACGTATTCGCCCGTCTTCTGATCCTGACCGACGACGTCGGGTTCGCCGCCGGTTCTCTCCATTTCATTGAGTGACCACAATGCTTCCAGGCGTTAGCTTCCAGCCTTGGCCTGTACTTTGGCCCATTCAAGACCTTTATGGCGGTTCATGTTCTTATCAAAACGGACTCTCAACGCTTCGAGTAGTGTCTTCACGTTGTTCTGGCGACAACTTCCTATTATTGCCGTCTGTGCCTTATTCATACTTCCACGTTACCTCCTTCCCCGGACATCAAAGCTTCCGCCGTTGACCCTTGTTCCCCCCGCACTTCAAGACGACTGCATTGGCAGTGTGGTGGGGTGTATTATAGATTTGTTTGGGTCCTGAAACAACACACGCCCATTTCAGGCCTGACCTGAGTGGGTCAGGTACTTCAACGAGTAGGGCCCGGGGTGACGAATCCAAGAGGGGGTGATGCCGTAGTGGATGTTAGAGAATTGGTGAAGGAAGAAAACGCGGCCTGGAACGCGCACGACGTGGATCAGGATTGCCACGTTCTACACGGACGACTGCATCAAGGAGGATTTGGCGGTCGGCGTGCATGCCCGCGGGAAGGAAGCCATGAATGCAGTCCACGCCGGCGCGTTCGCCGCGGTACCCGATATGAAGATCGAGCTGAGGTTGATCATCAGCTCGCGGGATGCCGCGGCGACGGAATGGACGATGAGCGGTACGTATTCCGGCAGCCAGCCTGAAGGACCCCCGGTAGCCGGCAGGCAGTTTTCAATAAGGGGCGCCACGATCATGCAGATGCGGGAAGGCAGGATCAGTCGAGTTAGTGACTACTGGGACTCTGGTCTGTTCCGGCAGCAGGTAGGCGCGATGCCTTCCATTCCACCAGGGTAGCACGTCGTACCCAGCCTTTGGTGAGCATCATGACCATCGGAACGGCGTTTCGATCACCGTTGGGCCGTTCGTTGTCAGCGATGACCCGACCGGATTCGGGCTGCTTCAGGCCACCACCTGTGGTTAGTGTCGGCGACCGCAGGCGTTTGCCTGTACCTTCAGCAAATGCTATAGTCGAATAATAGTTAAGAAGATAATATATTAACGGGCTTATCTATTTAGAGATTCGGGTGGATAGAAAACAGCAGATTGCAGATCTAGTCGGCAATTTTCGTGCCTTCTCAAAGGTAATGATGAAGCTCGGCCCATCATTTCTTAACGAACTGAGTATTACCCACACGCAGATGGTAATTTTGGGTCTTGTAAGGGCGAACGAAGGGATCAGCGTCAAGAGACTGGCGGGCACGATGGGTATCACGAGCAGCGCCGCCACCCAACAGGTAAACAGCCTGGTGAGAAGGGGTTACCTGGTGCGAGAAGAGAGCACTGCGGACCGGCGCCTGGTCAGGATATGCCTATCCGGATCAATGGAAAAACAAGTCGAGACAATGGAGGCCAAGTTTATCGAACAGTTGTCGCCATATTTTGACCGATTAACCGATGGTGAACTGGCCCAATTCTGCAATTTGACGGCGAAACTCGCCAGTCAGATATTGCAGGAGTGATTCCTTCTACGGCATCGACCCGGCACCGGATTTCCGCCCGCCGGCCGGAATGACGTGCGCCGCAGCAATTCAGAATTCGTTTGGCTAAGGAGCGTTATTTCATGTGGCATCTTACCAACCTGGCCCTGCGCAGCAGACTGGCTACCATTCTGCTCGCGGTCGTAGCCGCCGGCGTGTCCATCTGGGCGTTAACCGGGCTCAAAGTTGAACTCATCCCCGACATAAGCTTCCCCTACACCACGGTCGTTACCGTCTACCCCCAGGCCACCCCGGATACCGTGGTGGATGAAGTCACTGCGCCAATCGAACGGGTAATCTGGGATGAATGGTCCGGCAGTAGTTTGAAGCACGTCACCTCCACCTCTTCGGCCGGTATTTCTATCATCATGGCGGAGTTCGAGTACGGCACTGACATGACCGCCGTGGGCAAGAAGCTTGATGAAGAGGTGGGCAAGCTTACCTTACCACCGGCCGTGGCCAATTTTGCCCAATTGATGGGAAGCAGCGCCAAGAATCCGCAAATTATCCCCATCAACATGAATATCCTGCCGCTGGTGAACCTGAGCCTGTCGGGCAACCTGTCACCGGAGCAACTCAAACAGATCGCAGACACGAAGATCGCGCCGCAGTTGGCCACGATCAAGGGGGTACTCAGGGTTGATACGGAAGGCGGAGACAGAGACCAGGTCGTGATTTCGCCGGACCCCGACAAGATGAACCGGTATGGAATCTCGGTGGCCCAGATCGCGGGCCTTCTTGGAAACGGAAACTCGTCTCTTTCCGATATCCAAAACACCTCACTGGGCGTAAATGGCGCCAAGCTCTCAGATATAGCCTCGGTAAGCAAGGGCCCGCCGCCACTGTCTTCCATCACCAGAACCAATGGTCTGCCCAGCGTGGGCATATCGGTAGTGAAGACGGAATCGGCGAATACGGTGCTGACCGCCAAAGCCATCAATGCCAAGCTGGAAGAGTTGAAAGGGCAACTCGGCGATGGCGTAAAGGTGACCACGATCTTCGACCAGTCAAATTTCATTAACTCCAGTATCAGCCAGCTTTGGGAAAAGGCGGTCGTCGGTGGCCTGTTGGCGATACTGGTCGTCTTTGTCTTTCTCTGGGCGGTCCGGGCCTCGCTGGTAACCGCGATCTCGATTCCGCTGAGCCTATTCATCGGATTCTTGTGCATGCGCCTGGCCGGGATCACGCTGAATATTCTAACGTTAATGGCAATGGCACTGGCAGTAGGCAGGCTGATTGACGACAGCATCGTGATGGTGGAGATAATCTACCGTCGGATGCGCCAGGGGGAAGACTTCAAAGCGGCAGCGATTGGAGGCGCCAGAGAGGTCGCCAATCCGATTACCACGGCGACGCTGGCGACGGTGGCCATTTTCATCCCCTTGATGTTCGTCGGCGGGATCGTGGGCCAGATGTTCGTCCCCTTCGCCCTGACGGTGACTTTCGCGATGCTGGCCTCGTTGCTGGTGGCACTTACGATCATTCCCGCGCTTTCCAGGCTGCTCGCAAGCGCCAAACCAAAGGCAATCGCGCTGAGGGACAACTGGTACCAACGGTTCTACACCAAAGCGCTGAGATGGACCCTCGGTCACCGGGTCACGGTGGTCGTCGCAGCGGTTGTGCTGCTGTTTGGCAGCATGGGGCTGCTCTCCAGGACCGGGACGTCGTTCATGTCCGGCTCAATGGGTGAAGCAACGATCACAATCGGCATTACCCTGCCGCCCGGTGGTGACATCAGTGCCACGAGTGCCGCTACAGCCAAAGTCGAGGCCCTATTGAGCACCGATTCGTCGATAAGGAGTTTCCGTTCAAGCATCGGCGCTGCCGGTACTTCCATGGCCGGAATAATGAACGCCTCCCAGGGGGGAGGGGGTTCCAATACAGCGACCATCACCGTCTATTTGAAGTCTGACGCGGACCTGGATCGGCAGATCGCAGTGATAGATCAGGCCTGCCAGGGCATCGTGCAGGACGGACTGGTGACCGTTGGCTCCGGTTCCGGGGGGGGGATGGGAGGCGGATTGTCATCTTCCAGTCTGAACCTCTCTATCCAGGGACAAGACCAGAAAGACATCGCCAATGTCACCGCACAGCTACTGGAGAACCTCCAGGACGTCAAAGGAATCGCCGACCTGAAGAGCGATTTGACGACGGTGGTACCCAAACTGAATATCACCATCGACCCCGCCAGGGTGGCCACCGCCGGGTTGCCACCGGCCCAGATGGCGCAGTTGCAGCAGGAATTCGTGCTGCTGATGAATGGCGGAACACTGCCAGGGAAGGCGGTGACCATCGACGGTGAGATCTTCCCCATCTACATCAAGGCAGTAGCACCGGGCTTGAGCGGTGCTGAACAGGCAAAGAATTTGAAGATAGGTTTTCCCCAATCAGTCGCTCTCGGCAGTATTGCCGACGTTTCTGTTCTGGCATTGCCGTCGCACGTCAGTCACACTGATACGGCACTGTCAGCCACAATCACGGGCACGATAACAGAAAAGAATGTCGGAGCGGTCAACCGGAACGTTCAGAAGACAGTCGATGCTTTGCCGGCGCATCCCGGGGTAACCATCGTGACCTCCGGGATAGCCGAGGAAATGGCCAGCACCTTCTCCAGAATGCTTGTCGCCATCCTGATAGCCATCGCCATCGTACTTGTGATAGTGGTCCTTATGATGCGCTCCATCGTCAATCCGTTGATCATCATGGTCAGCCTGCCGCTGGCCTTCATCGGTTCCGTCCCCGCACTGCTCGTTAGCGGACACACCCTTGGCGTGTCCGCGCTGATGGGATTA
This sequence comes from uncultured Chloroflexia bacterium, assembly GCA_963735055.1. Classification (GTDB taxonomy): domain Bacteria; phylum Chloroflexota; class Dehalococcoidia; order Dehalococcoidales; family UBA2162; genus JBBITI01. Next base: position 33,014 of record CAVTJN010000003.1, read on the forward strand.
CTGATGCTGGTAGGCATCGTTTTGACAAACGCCATCGTTCTGGTATCCATGGTGGAGCAACAACGTAAGAACGGTTTGACCATTAAGGACGCTCTCCTTGAAGGGGGTAGGGTCCGTTTGCGCCCGATACTGATGACCGCTCTCACCACCATCCTGGCGATGGTGCCGATGGCACTGAGCGTCAGTTCCGGCACGGTGCTGAGCGCTGAGCTGGCGATTGTCGTAATCGGCGGCATGGTCAGTTCAACCTTCCTGACGCTATTCGTAATTCCGGCTGTCTACAGCCTGGTTCACCGGCCCGCCAAGCAATCAGGAGCCTGATAGTACCCCGGCAGAGCGCTGGAGAGGGATGATGGTTGGACGACGGCGTCCCCATGGCTAAATAAGAGAGGGGCTGCGCAGCCCCTCTCTTATTTAGGTGTCTCTATCTCTCCGGCTAGTCGAGTTTCTTACGGACCCAGGCGACAAAGCCCGCGGCGAAGGCCAGTGAAACCGCGGCGAAAGTCCCGGCATAGTATTCCCATGGCGCTACGCCATCAGTCATGAATGAGTATCCCTGGATGATTCCCTGGAAGATCCACACGGTGAGGAGCTTCCACGCCGCCCCAAACCACAACCCCCAGAACGCGATCGTAAGAGCGAGCTTCATGATTCCTCCTTCCAGAATATTGCCTGGAGAGTATATTCGCCGGCACACCTTATGTCAATGACGAGGGCGTTCATCGTAAGCCCCGGGAAGTCAGGAAGCGGCACTAGTCGGCTTCGCCTGAACATCCGGACCGCCGCGGACTATGATAATAGAAGGGCATTATTACCGAAGATGAGGTGTCGAAATGAAGATCAGTGCTCGTAACATTCTCAAGGGAAAGGTCACCCAAATGAAGCCGGGAGCAGTCAATACCGAGGTAGTCATTGAGCTTCCGGGCGGACAACAGGTAGTCTCAATCATTACCAAAGCATCAGCGGAAGGCCTGGGCCTGGCGGTGGGCAAGGCGGCGTACGCCGTTGTCAAAGCGTCGAGTGTAATGATCGCGGTGGACTAGCGTTCACAACTGAGTCCCTTGGGCCTCAGAACACATGGACAGAATCGGGGTAGAAGGTGATCCTGACATCCTGACCCGGGGCTAGCCCCATCTCGGTTAACCTGTGGCGGGGAACCAGGCATCGTATCTCCGGGGGCACGTCCACGATCACGTAGGACGCCGTCCCCCGGTCTTCGATGCGTGCTACGCGACCGGTCAGATTATTGGGGCGGTCACCACCTGAGAGATCTCGGGAAAGGTCAATGTCATCCGGTCTTATGCAGGCGTGTCCTGCCCCCAGCTTCTGAGAGGACGTAACCAGTGCCATTCCACCCGAACGAAAAGTGCTTATCTCGCTCTCCCGGCTTAGCTCCCCGGACAGGATATTCCGCACCATTGCAAAGCGGGCAACGAACTCCGAATTTGGCCGCCGAAAGATTTCGTCAGGCGTTCCCACCTGCCTGATCCGGCCGTCACCGATAACGGCGATGTGTTTCCCCAGCGCCATGGCTTCATCGAAGTCATGAGTAACATGGACTACGGTGACATCGAGTTCCTGCTGGATCCGCTTCAGTTCAAGTTGCAGTCCTTCACGGTTCTCGGGATCCAAGGCACTCAGCGGCTCATCCAGCAGAAGCAGGCGCGGTCCGATCGCGAGAGCGCGGGCGAGAGCGACTCGCTGCTTCTCCCCGCCACTCAGCTTCCCCGGCTTCCGGTCCAGCAGGTGTCCCACTTTCACCAACGAGACAATATCGCTTAGCGCCTTGCTCATGGCAGGCCCGGTCCGGCGTCTGACCCTCAGGCCGAAAAGAATATTCTCGGCAACGCTGAGGTGGGGAAACAGGGCACAATCCTGATAGACCATGCCGACGTTGCGTCTCTCCGGTTCAAGTGCTGTTGCGTCTGCATCGCCAATCCATATTCCGCCAAAGTCAACGCCGTGTAACCCGGCAATCGTCTCCAGTAAGAGCGTCTTTCCTGCCCCGCTCGGCCCGACCAGCATGAAGTAGTCACCCGCGTCGACCTCAAGATTCACATCTCTCAAGGCGAAGTGCCGGAACTCAACACTTACCCCACGAAGACTAAGCACTCTCTTGACCGCGCCTCAGTAGAGTCCGGACCCCAACGAAGATTACAGCGCAGACGATGATCAACAAGGCGGCCACGGGAACTGCCTGGGCAAGCCCGTAACTCTCGAACCGCTGGTAAATGAGGGTGGGCGTGACCATAGGATAGTAGGTCAGGATGACCACGGCGCCGAACTCGCTGATGCCACGCGCCCACATCATTAGACTCCCGGCCACGATGCTGCGCCATGCCAGCGGAAAGGTGACGCGGCGAAAGGCCTGCCACGGCGAAGCCCCCAAGGTACGCGACACTTTCTCCAGTCGGACATCGACTTTTTTGAAACCTTCCTTGGCCGCGTTTATCAGGAAAGGAACACTTACAAACAGCATGGCGATTACTATGCCCGCCAGCGAATCCACAAAACTGATGCCGATGGCATTGAACCACTTACCCACCAGGAAATTACGGCCGAACACGAACAGCAGCGCGATCCCGGCGGCCGTGTGCGGCACAACGATCGGGAGATCGATGAGACCTTCGATGGCGCTCTTCCCGGGGAAGTCATATCGGGCGAGAAGGTAGGCCAGGGGCACCCCCAGCAGGAAACCGATGACCGTCGTAATTAAGGCGGCATAGAGAGTAAGGGCAATCGAGTTGATCGTGGTCGAGTCTGTCAGTGCCTGCCACAGGGATTCTTTGTCGGAAAGAAGGACCACCTTGGCCAACGGTGTCAGAATGAACAGGACAATGAGAAGACTCAGAATGATGAAAAATACCAGGAACCGGTATCGGTGAAGGAATCGCCCGCCCTTGCGTGCCGGTTTGCGAGTCGCTGCCAAGCATTCCTCCTAGCGAAACAGCGGTTTAAGCGAGTCGGGCAGGGCGTCGACGTTATCACATTCGGGCGGGACCAGTTCCGGATGATCGCATTCGTTGAATATGCGCTGGCCATCCGGTCCGAGGACGAATTGAAGGAACCTGGCAGCTTCTTCTTTGTGCTTTGAATTGCTGGCAATGGTGAGTCCGTAACCGATGGGTAGCCCTTCAAACACCGGCTCGACTGTCTTGAAACGGCGGAAGTCCAACTTGACCACCGCCTTAGCATAATTGCCTGAAAAGCTCTTGTCACCGAGATTGATTTCGGGAGGTAATTCAAGATACTTCAGGTTGTGTTGAAGGACAACGCTCTTATAGTCGAACGTGTAGTCAACGTCGTTGGATTCCAGCAGCGCCAGAAGCTGCATATTGGCGCCGCGCAGGTACATGCGGTTGGTGGACGGCTCCAGCAGTTCCGGAACCGAGATGGTAGTTATCCCATTTCGTACCGAGGCCGTGATCGGCCAGCGGAAACAACTGCCGATCATGTCGCTCAGGATATTCTCCCGGCGATAGTAGGACTCGGCGAGGACATCCAGCATGAGCGTCCGGTAGCCGACCGCGTCCATGCGGGGGTCGGCCAACCCAAAACGGACATCCGGCCGCGAGACGATCTCATACCAGTTGCCGGCGTTGAGTTCGGCGGCATACTTGCTTTGTGAAGTGTAGGCCAGGACCATGGTATTGGTGGCCGGCTTGATGAACCAGTCCGCGTAAGGCCGGCCGTCCGGCATGGTGGTGGCATACATGAGCATCGGTATCAGGGCATAGTCGGCCACGGCGACGACGTCCACGTCCTGGCCGAGTTCGGTGACCTGCCGGATCACCTGGATGCTGCCGTGCGCCTGGATTTCAACGTCGATATCCGGATTCTGTTTCTCGAACTCCTTCTCAATCCGGCCGAAGGGGACCATGAGGCTGTCTGCCTCGAACAACACCAGTTTCGTCTTTGATGACGCCGCCGCGGAAGGATCGGTCTCAGGGCTACCGCGGCAACCCATCACTGACGGACTGATCAACGTTATCAGGCAGGTGAGAAGGAGGCTGTGAACCAATGCTCCCCTGATCCGACCGGCTATTTTGTAACGGGAGCGTTGCGCTCTTTCCGGCACGAAGGCCTCCTTCTCACCCTGATGAACCAACTACTTGTTTGAAATGACTTCGATCTTAGTTACGATCTTGACCCACGCGGAACCGTCGCTGACCAGTTTGTCCACACAGAGTATTCCAAGCGAGACGGGGCCGTTTGCGCTGTCCAGCGGCGCCCCGCCAACCGAATAGACCAGTGCGATGACCGGCTTGGAAGTGGGCGTGGCGGCCGCCCCGGTTGTGTCGTAGGTGGTGACCGTTCCGTTCACGATCTGGTCGTAGGTGAGCGTCTTGCTGAAACCATCGGAAGCGGTGACCTTGACACTCTGGTCGGCAGTAAGGACCGAACTCGCCCCGCCGGCCGCGTTGACCACCACCAGCAGGGGCACGCCCACATAGGTGAACGGCCCGGTAATGACGCCGGTCTTATTCTTGGTACCGCCGTTGCCGCTGTAGGGCTGGAATTTCTGCAGCGCCGCCAGCGAGTATTCTACCGTCTTGGTCCCGTTGACCACGGTCAGGACCGTCGGGCCGGCTGCCGAGCTCGGGGTAGTGGTGGGAGCGGCGGTTGGGGCGGTGGTGGGTGCGACAGTGGCCGTTGAACCGCCGGCGGATAATTCCAGCTTTATCTTGGTGATCTGGCCGACCATTTGAGACTTCTGCAGCGTACTGCCCACCAGTCTCAGAGGCCACTGGTTATCGGGAAGGGGGCTGCCGTCTCGCTTGTAGGCAACGATCAGTGCGTTGTTCCGCTTTACTTGAGCGGCGGTGAACTCCTGAACGGTGCCATCTGAGGCGCGCACGTGGACTGCATAGCCTTTGTCCGCCACTGCGTCACTGAAGGCATCTCCTTTGTGGGTATCGGAGGCGTCATCGACTCTGCCGGCGAAATACCAGAGAGGCACGCCTTCCCAGACCCGGTTCTGGTCGTCGGTCCACTTCACTCCGTGACAGCCGATGGCAGAGCAGGACTCGAAAGTCGCCTGGTCGATGGACTCGTTGATAGCTCCCTCCAGCTGCAGAGACCAAGCTTTCACGGTGGGTACAACTTCGATCTTCTGGGTCCACTTCACCCACCAGTGCCCGTCGGTGACCTGGGTCTTGGACGTCATGATGCCAAGTCGCAGGGGGCCGACCGTATCGTCGAGCGGCTTACCGGCCTCTTCGTAAGCCACGAAAACGACGGGTTTGCTGGTGGAAGCAACCTCTTTGCCCGTGGTGCCGTCCAGGATGGGAAAACCACTGCCCTGCGTTACCTGATTGTAAGAAAGGGTCATCGCGTAGCCGTCTTTGGCAGAAACCCTTACGGCATCGTTTTCAGTGATTCCACCGACTGCCTTCAGCAGTTCCGTCATGGCCACGCCCTTATACTCACTGGGCCCGGTAATAGTCCCGGTACTGGACATCTGCCCCGCCCACCCCGTAGTCGCCCCGATCGCCTTCAACGATGACATCGTATAGGTGCTCGTCTGGGTACCTTTGACGATAGTCAGGACTGTGGTGGTTCCGACCGATGCGGGAGAGGCTGCTTCGTTGCAGCCAGCCAAAGTGGAGGCCAGCAACGTTGCTGCCAGTACCCACGCGGCCAGAAATGATCGATGTTTACTGTTCCGAACCTGTATCATTCTTTCCACTCCTATTAGAATCCGTTACGCCGGCGTGCCTAGCGCCCGTTTCAGCCAGAGTTGAATATGGTCATCATCACTCTCCTCTTCAGGACGCACCGGCCAGGGCCGTCAATTTCAGTCAGATTGCGGGAGGCCAAAGCACAAAACTCATTGCGGCTTCGTGATTCTGCGGCAATGAAATGTCGACTGGTTCCGGAATAGTCGTGTCTAGTTTCGCCACGTTCACTATCCGGGTGAATTCGCGGTGTACCGGGTTCTGGCCGGAGTGACCCGAACCCGGTACCGCCGCCTGCACGAAGGAGAGACCGGACACCTGGCGCAGGGCCGTTCAAGACCTGCGCCAGAGAGACTCGCGTCTGCTGTCTACTGAGTTGGCAGAGCCTCGACGTGGCAGCAATCTTCTTCTCGTCGCCCGTTACCCAGGAAAGACACCGCCGGCGCGCCTTAGCCACTCTGGATCCCTTCGGGGCAACAAAAAAGGCGCCCGCAGTTGTGCGCACGCCTTCACGGCCCTTTGTACTCAATCTCTTGCTCTCCTTTCCAATACGGGAGGCATCGCCGTTTCCGGCGGCACCCTTGGTCCCGGCTGTCTCGGGACTGCGGCTACGGACCCTGGCAGTTTGCTTTAGGCGTCGTAGCTCGAAGAGGACATATTCAATTCGATATCTGCTGTAACGTTAACCCGATATTCGTTTGAAGCCGTACCGGGCCGTCTTCACAATGGCCCAGCCGATAATGCCCGCGGCAACCCCGAACACAGCATGAAGGGCCGCTGAGTTCAGGAACCCCACGAATATGAAGTGCTTGGTCACGCTGGCGGTTACGGCGGCGTAGACGATGAATCCGTACTTCGCCATGTGAGCGACCAAGGCAGATAACGCCGCCCCGACCGGGTTCTCCACGCTCATCTTGGGGAGTCTCGTCATTACGTCCAGTAACAGGCCGGAGGCGCCGTAGAGAAGGACATTGTAGCCGAAAGTATGCTCCAATCCGAATGGGATGCCCCAGGCTGCGACCCCCAGGCCGGTAAGCGTCCCGGTGAGTTCGGTCTTCACTACCGACCGTCCGATGACCATCGCCGTCAGCCAGAAGACGGCACTGCTCCCGGGAATACCCATCGAAGGATGGAGGCGCTTGGCCACCGCGGTCAAGGCGGAAAAGCCAACGATGAGCAGTAATTTCAACAACAAGCGCGTTCGCTTGTCCGACCAGAGTCTGGATGCGATGCGGTCTTGGGGTATGGTCCCCACACGCGCTGAAGTCATTACTTTCCTCCCTTGTCGTTGCGCCGCAGTTTACGCTCAACTGGCAGCCACGTCCTGGCCGCGCCGGAACCGGGATCGGGTTCAACCCGCAGCACCGGCCGCCCGCCCAACAGGGATGGCCGGATGCGGTCCTGGCTGTCAATCACTTCGTGGTCCTTCAGGACTCTGCCATCGGTATCTTGTACCCGGTCAATATCAGTCCGCCGGAGTAATTCGGCGACGGTTAGCCGGCCGGTGATATCATGGATGCCCTTCAAGTCAACCAGACGGCCATCATTACCGCCCGCCCGGAGACCGACGGCCGCCAGGGCGCCAATCACTCCCTCGCCACTGCCGCCCAGTTCCTTCAAGAACACCCCGTGCTTCCTCGCCAGAGATACAGCTTCTTCCTTGGTGAGCACCGAGGCGCAAGCCCTCTTGCCGAAATCGAGAATCTCCTGGTTAACAACCTCGGTAGGACAGAAGCAAAGGCCCGGATCCGCTCCCACCTGATAACAGCCTGACATATAGGCGATGCCAGGCTCGTAAAGATCGGATGCCGGCCTATCGGTCTCAACGGCAATGCCCTTGGAGCTGTTGTGCGACGTATACCTGATGCGGTCGTCAACCAGCAACTGATGACGGCTTACCCCGAGCGATCTCACCTTTCCCATAGCTTCAAGGTGCTTCGCCAGGCCGCGAGCTACCCGTCCGGTACCGGCACTACCCAGAATGTCGGTATCATCCACGCCGATGTAGATTACGCTCACCTCGCCACCATCTTATTGGCATCGACGATCCAGTTATTTGGCGGGATGTCGGCACCGGCCAACTTGCACGTCCCCTGGTTGCTGAAATCCAGTATCACCTGGTCATTGATTTCGGCTCGCTTCAGGGTTATCTCTGCCGTGCCCAGACGTCCCGGAGTGAAGCCGTAGACGGTGATCGTGTTGAAGTCGGCGACGCCAACCACGGCGAGCGCTGACATCAGCGTTGGCCCCTCTTCGTTCTTGCCATCGGCGGTGAACTTCACTTTGGCCAGCTTCGACAGATCGGCGAGGGTCAGGACTCCGGCGCTGGTCTCGCCACGAAAGACGGCGATAGAGTATTTGGCGCCGCTCTCAATCTGGGGCGAGCTGCCGGGCGTCTTGGTAGAAGATGAGGTGGCCGGACTCGAACCTGAACAGGACGCAAACAGCAGCGCCGAGGTGACCAGACATGCCGAAAGGAACGCTAGAACGGGTGAGACGAAGCGAATTGTACCTGTATGGTCGCGAGCGAACGGACTGCCGTTCATTTCTCTCCTTTCCAATTGCGGGAGGTACAGGCGTTTCCACCCGTGCCCTCGGAGCTTCGCAAGAAGCCCCTCGGCCACCACACCCTGTCAGGCGATTTAGGTGTGCGGCTCGAAGAGTTCGACTTATTTTGTCGAGGGGAATCCTACCACGTGTCTGGAAGACTTGTCAACAGCAGTTTCGGCGAACTACCGACAGAGTCCATTGCACGTTAACGCGGGCAGAATGTGCCGATGTGATATCGAGACCCGCGATGGTGGTCAGAGATCATCAGCCGGCGAGTGGTACTCCGGCAGTGGCTGACTATCTCCAATCTTCAGGAGTTCATTCTCCATAGTCAGCCGGTATACAACCCGCTCCAGCTCCTCGATCCGGTCCTTAAGTACTGCCACTTCAGTCAAGTCGTATTCTACCTGACGGCCAATCGGCTCCGCCCTCAGGTAGATTCTCTCGGGCGCGGCCGCAAAGCATTTCGACAGGGCCGGGCACAGGGAGCTTTCACCCGTGCTGCCACTCGCCCGGTACCAATTCCCACCATAGTCATCAGACACCATGTTGAGCTCGATTTGACAGTCCGGGAAGGGCGTCGACGAGAAGAACAATCTGAACCCGCTTCGAGCGTTGGGTATATCTTTGACCAGTTCGTCAACCATCTGGGGAACGCCCTCGATTAAAGGTCCCCTGCCCAGTTCTACGGCCTCGTTGTCAAAGACCCATGTGCCCGAATTCCAGTATGGTTCAATAACCATGACAGGGTTGGCCATAAGATTGCCCTCCTCGTCGATACCCTTTCACCATTCTACCTGGCCGGTCAATACTCGCCGCAATGATGCCCGGCGACCTCTCCACCGCCTGAGACCAATCCCACCGTGGGGTATCCTGGGGGAGTATACTTGGATTGTGTATGTCGCCAGGAAGCAAATGCCAAGGCATATCCGATACGGTAAGGCCGGACGAGGAGGCGCCGTTCTGGTTTGCCTGATCGCCGCCGCGCTGAGCCCGGGGCCGCTGCCCGGTTGGGGCGGGGCAGCCGCCGCGAGCCCGGCGCAGGTCAAAGAGCTGAATTTTGTATTCCTCCACGGTATGGGAGCGACCAGCGCGAGTACGCAGTCTCTCGCGGACAACGTTGAAGATGAGGCGCGGCCATATGTGTCGGCCTACGAGCAGGCGAATCCAGGCACTGCCGTCCGGATCAACACCCTGCAGAGGTCTTACCCCAAAGACGTGGACGTGGCCACCTGGGCAAGCAATATTGCCGACGCCGTCAAAACGCATTTCGCGGGCAAGCGCGACCTGATTCTGGTCGGGCACAGCATGGGAGGTAAGGCGGCGCTGTACGCAGCGGCCCACAATGTCGGTAATATCGGTGACATCACGGCCCTGGTGGTGACCATCAATAGTCCGGTGAAGAGTCTGAACGACTACTACGTGGTCGGGGGTGGGTCCGTTACCGACTACATCCGGGTGAGCCGGGTTATCACCGACAACGGAGTTGCCAGCTCGCTGGGTTCGTACGATAGCTCGGCCGACGGCAAGCTGGTGGGCACCAGCAAACACTGGCTGGCCTTCGTGTCGGCTGAATCCGCGCCGCTCAGCCCCCAGTTCGAGTTTTCAGGGTTAGACCCGTACCCGAGAGACATGGATGACGGCCTGGTGCCGATCTCGGCGCAGTGTGCCGACGGGGCCGACGCCGTCTACTATGGAGAATGGGGTCACAGCGCCTTCTCAGACAATCCGAGCTTGACCGCGAGCGTTGCCGGCCAGATTCTAGGCTACGTGTTTGGCGGTGAAATACCAACCGCGGTGCTTGGGTCGAGTGGATCAGTGGAGCACCGGGCCGGTTGGATGCCCTTGCCCTACGGTTGGGAAGACCGCCTTGGTGAATCCGCCGGCACTGGTGGCGTCATCTCGCACAGCAACAGTTCGTTTTTCAAGTGGCAACAATGGGAAGACATCGTCGGCAACTGCACGCCGGGGAACCGGCCCGCCGCCTACTGGTTTCACCGCGACTCGTTGCCGATCCTTACTTCGGCCAGTCAGGTCCGCTGGCTGAACCCTGACGATCCCACCGACTGCCGGCTGCTGGTAACAACCCGGGCGGCGCCGAGAAGTAAAGTCAGGGTGCGATGGAACATACGGCAACACGAACCTCTGCCGGACGGGGTCTACCGCGATCACTACGAGATAAAGGTGAGCAATGGGACGGGGGTTACCGGAATTACCGGGGCCGCCTGGCTCACGGGCGACGGGAACGACACCAGGTTGCAGGTTTCCTCCAGTGCGCAGGGGCCGTTCCGCTGGTTCAGAGCTGACGTGGCGTTGTATAGCCGGCACATGGTATCGAGGAAGTTGATCGATCAGATTCTGCCCGAAACGCTGCCCCCGCCCAACTAGCGATGCAGTTGATGACGGGTCGAGGAGATGCCGGTCAGACTTTCAACTGCGCCCGGATCTTCGCCAGGCGAAGCAGACTCTCACGGGCGACAACTCCAGTCATGCCGCCATCCTCGAGAACCGGTAGCAGGTCAACATGGAGTTGGTCCATCGCTTCAAGGGCGTGCGCCGCCGTCCGGCAGCCGGAGACGGTCCGGGCCGCCCTGAAGGGAGTCATGGTCTCCCGTACCGGCGTCACGGCCCAGCGATTCATGGGCACACGTTTGATATCCCGTGAGGTCACGATACCCAGCGTCTCTTCTTCGCCGGAAACCGCAAACAGGTCCTGTCCCGTCACCAGCATGTAGTCGCCGACCAGTCTATCGAGAGTAAGATCGGCGGCAATAGTCGGGAAGTCAACCGTCATGACGTCCTTCGTCCGGGTGTCTTGCAGCGCTCCGAGCAGAGCGGCTCGCCTGCCGGCAAAGGTGGCCGCCCCCTGAAGGGCCCATCCGAAAAAGACCAGCATCACTCCGTTGGTCCATTGGCCGGAAAAGAGCAACAGAGCGACGCCGCTCAAGCTCAGGATGAGGCCGAAACACCAACCGATCGCTGAGGCCATGCGCAGGGCGCGCTGGTACTTCCCGGTGGCTCTCCAGATGATTGCCGCCAGGATTCTACCGCCGGCCAGCGGGTAGGCCGGCAGCAGGTGGAAGAGCGCCAGAATGTACCAGAAGAATGCCAGCCATTGCAGTAACAGGACGATGACCGAACTGTCGGCTTCAGCCCGCCTCAGGAAAAGCCAATTGAATACCACCGCCGCCCCGACGTTGAGCACCAGGTTGACTCCGGCGGTGGCTAACTCCCGACCGGGGCTCGTGCTGTCCTCCGGGACCTGCGCCACCCCCCCGAACACAAAAAGCATCGCATTCCGCACCGGTATATGGATCAGCCTCGCCGCGAGGTTGGTGAGAACTTGAACAACGGTCATTGAAGCCAAGAACATAAGACCGCCGGTCAGCCCCAGGAATATTCGGTCGCGCAAGTTGTAGTTCCCCGGATATTGCGTCACCAGAATGGTGGTTATGAGAATGATGGCGAGATACCAGGTGGGATGCAGCCGGATGCGCGTCGAAGTAAGAAGCCGCGGAACGGTCTGGCTATCCATATCTAGTCCTGAAATTGATCCTGAGCCGAGCGACGCTCACGGAATGACGGTAGTATTCAGGGTCATGAACTGCGGCTGGCCAGTTCTTCCGGCCGTACGACTACTTACACTCCAGGACCAGCGTGTGCGATCCGGAGAGATCAACCTGGCGCCCGACCATTCCGGCCAGTGCCACACCGTCCCAGGTGGAGCGCTGCATGTCGACCCGCGAAGTGCCCACGGTGAATGTCTGGCCGAAGGCTTCCACGCCTATGCTGCTGGCTCCGACAGTGACCGAGTCGACAAAGCGTTTAGGAACCTGGACTACGGCGGTATCGCCCTGGGCAATCTGCGCAGGGAGGTTAATACCGGGCAGGAAGTTTAACCGTAGCGCCGCCGACCCTTCGGCAATGTCCAATGTGCCACAACTCCGGTTGTTCACCGTGATCTCCATGTCGTTCGACAAGAGCACCGCCAGGGTGGCAACGGTCCCTACCACGACTACGCCCAGCAAAACGAACACAACGATCAGGACTGTCGCGATTCCACGTTCGCCTTTCAATAGCCGCTTCATTTCTTCTCCTTTCCTCCTCAGCAACAGTCTTCACCGTTGCCGGGCCATACCAGTTAGCCGGCCGAACCGCCCTGCCGCCGTCTCCAAGTCCCGGGAACGTACGGCCGCTGATGCGATGAATTATATACCAAATGCGCAACCTTGACCCATGACCCGTTTCACATTAGAATGGCGACGGAACGAAGCACCGAACGGTCAAGAGTAACTGGACGCTCCCATGGAGCGACGTAATATGAGGGGGAGAAATGGCTGAAAGTTTCAAGTGTCTTAACCCGGTAGGAATTCAAGATCCGATAAATCTGCGTCCTTTGGCGCCCCGGCTCGACAAGATCGACGGCAAGACGATCTACGTCACCATCAATGCCGGCGGAGACCAGGATATCACGATTCCTTTTGTGAAGCGTCTGCAGTCTGATTATCCGAACACAAATTGGCAGATCAGGCGGAAGTTCGGCTTCAGCGCCGAGTTGACGGACGAAGAAAGAAAGGATGCCGACGCCCTTATAGCCGGCGTGATCTGGTGACACGGCGCCATCTGGGGACAGTTGTCCCACGTCGCTGAGAATGAACAGGCCGGCATTCCTTCAGTATCGTTGATATATGCTGACCAGGATGAGTGTTTCCATCAGGCGGCGGCGATGAGCGGCTCGCCAAATCTGCGAAGAGTGCATGTCTCGCGGACCCTCCAGGGTCCTGAGGATGTCGATCGCTTTCTCCCTTCCGTCCTCGAAGCGCTCACCCGGCCGCTGACCAGGGAAGAACAAGCAGGCGGCAGGCTGGCGATCAATAACAGCCGGATCCTGTTTGAAGGCACCCTTGATGAAGCGCAGGAATTCTACCAGCAGACCCAGCCAATCCCCTCACTGAAGAACTCGGCTCCCATCGCTCTCTATACCGACGGCCTTCCGATAATCGTTCCCACCGAGGAACGGGTGGCCCGGATGCTGAAAGGCACCGGTCACAAACCCGATGAGCGGATCGTCTACCAGTCGACCCACAGAGGGTTCATGGGGGGCGACGCCCTTGAAAAGGGCACCACGGTGAATTTTCAACCGGTGGGCCGGGAGGCCACGGTGGAACAAGTGGCCGTTAATGCGGTGATGGCCGGCTGCAAGCAGGAGTACTTGCCGGTGGTCCTGGCGATCGCGGAAGCAGGCGGGGGCGGCGGCGGTGACGGCCGGGGCAGTCAGGGCTACGTTGTCAGCGGGCCCATCTACAAAGAGATCGGAATGAACTGCGACGTGGGCATTTTTGGCCCGGGAAATCCGGCAAACCGGAGCATCGGGCGGGCCGCGGAGTTGATGTGGCGTAACTTCGGAGGCAATATTCCGGCCGTAACCAACTGCGGCGTCATGGGAACTCCCCTCTTCAACTGCGTACCCGAGGACATCAACAACCTCCCGCCGGGTTGGAAGGGACTGAACGAGGAATACGACTACAAGAAAAGTGAAAGCATTATCTATGTGGCGAATCTGGGGCGGGGCGGCACGACCAACATCCATCGTACCGAGTTCTCGCCCGGCGGCTACCGCGCCTTCCAGAAGTCCGGACACGGCGGCATCGCCCGGCGCCTGGGTGTTAAAGGTAAGCCCGGTCCGAAGAACTGGCTGGGATACATGCTCACCGAGCTCTGGGCGGGGAGGGAGGGGGGCATCACTTTCTTCATGCTTCCCCAAATGGCCCGCCATCTTTATGATGCCGGGTTCAAGACGAAAGATGAGGTGTACGAGTGGATTCAGAAGTCCAGTTTCAGGACGGTGGCGGAATACCGGACCCACTCCTGGCCCGATGTTCAGACCAATGCCTGGAATGCCATCGAAAAGACCTCCGGGAAGCCGTGGAAGGAACTGTCCGACGACTACCTGGTACCATTTGTGGGTAATGCATATGAGAACTGCATCATAGTCACCGGTGGTGGGGAAGAATATCCCCAATGGATTGGGGCCCGCCGTCCCGGTTCGGATCCAGCTTACAGCATCGACGCCTGGCGCTAGACAGAGCTTAGGCGAGACCGAACAGCCCCCTTACTGTCCCCGGAACATAGAACCGAGGGCGTCCAGCCTCTGGCTGGACGCCCTCTCTATTTAGTCTGGAAGCGGAATACTAGTATTGGGTCTGAGGGCCGGCTTCCTCCGGCCAATGCACCACCGCTTCTTCACTCACGTAGCCCTGATCAATGAAGATCATTCTCTTAAGGTCTGCTTCGGACACGAGGTTCTTCAGGGCTTTTTCGGTGTGCTTGGGTGATTGGTTGATGGTGACGATCAGGAAGGGCCTGGTAACCTTCAGAATCCTCCACGGGCCGTGCACGAAGTTGGCCGGCAGGCACATGATTGTCGATCGGGTAATAACGTGCTTTTCCATTTCCGGTCCCATGTGCATCTCGACCTCGGCTCCAAGATCCCAAGGATCGTCCGGGTCAGTCCCCAGGTGAACAAAAATCTCAGGGTACTTGTGGGTGTGCGGACCGTGATATATCTCGCCCCAAGCCTTGGTGCCATAGGCGCCATAGGGGTTCTTGCCGACCCAGAAAATCTGGTATTCATTACAGCCTTCAAAAGTGGTGCCGTCAAGGAATCCGATGGTGGCATACGGTCGGCGTGCCTGGATCTCCGGATCTACTCCCGATATGAACAGGCGGTCATATTTGTTTTCAGTCAATTGTTCCCTCCAACTTTCTTCACCATGGGCCACCGGCCCCACCTGGATTGGATCGCCACCGAGAGGGGCAGCCCGCTTCATTTGGTGAGCTTCATGCCAACCCTGTCTCTGACATCCTGCGGGGTGGCTATTTCTCTTCCCAGCGCCTTGGCCAGTTTCACCAACATGACGGTTGTATCAGAGGCCATCTGGGATATATCATCCCGGTGGGGGTACAGGTAGTACTGGTCTTCGATGCCGACCCGTATCAACTCAATCCCGCCCAGCAGCGCCATGGCCGCCATGGTAAGCCAGTTACGCCCGGCCGGGGCAAGTCCCAGGAAGGCATCCTCACCGAACCCTACCCTCGCCAGACCCATGCTGGTAATGACCTCGAGTTGGGTCCAGGGGTCTCCGCCAAACGCCCGATCGTCGCTGTGTTTGCCTTCCTGTATCACGGTCCAGAAAGGCTTCTTGAGCAAACCGGTGTCAATCAGGTGTTGTTTCACCCTGGGTATGGCGAAGCACTCTGCTTCTACCATGGGCTTAACGCCATTAGCCTCCATCCATTTAACGCCCTCTTGAATGCTTTCGATGTCAAAAGTGGCATGGCCGACGTCGAAGTTCCCCTCAGTCATGATGAGGGCGGATTGAACGTACCAGTTCCCGATCCCCTTGGCTTTGCCCGCTTCCAGCAAGAACTTTGTCTGGGTGATGAAATCGGCCTGGGAGCCTTTTTCCGGATTACCCCACCAGGTATGATGGGCACAGACAAAATCAACCTTTTGGTGGGCCCGGTCCATTACCTCCATAAGACATTGAGCGTGACGCGACTGCGGCGTCCCAATCGCGTTCATGAAGGCCGTGGCTCCGGTGTTAGGATCGCGCGGATGGGTGTGGATCACCGACGCGCCCGCCTTCACACACTCCACGATCGCATCGGCCTGGTCGTCAAAGGTAACCGGGGGCAAGTTCTTGACTCCCCGCTCCTCATACCACGAAATAGGCTGCCAGCCGGGTATGGCCGCCTCAATGGCCACCTTCTTAGCCATGCCGGTGGTCTTGGGTTGGGCCGGGGCATTGAAGTGCTGTTCCAGCCTCTTTCGGCCACGTTCATCCGCTACCCTGTATTCTTCCTTCATGTCCTCACTCCTTTTCACTCATATTCTGCAAACCGACCCGGTCCGTCATTTGGGCCATCCGCGATGCGGGTGCTGCCGCCAGAATCTCTTCTGGCGCCTGTGGCCCGCGGTCTGGCGCGATTATATTCCCGCGGCCATGCCGCCATCAATACCCGGCATCGAAGGTCGTGGTAAATGGATCATGGTTCCCGATTGCGTCTTTCATTCCACCGCTGAACGATGCCCGTCAATACATCGGCTTCCACTTTCCTGCCAACCGAGTGAATCCGGCATTCACCGGTGTATCTGTCCATCGTATTGGGTATAATAGCGGCATTGTTTCACCGAGCAGACAGGAGCCCGTCTTATGGCAAATTATGATCAATACAATCTGAGTAACGGTAAGCCGATCACGACTCTGATTCCATTCTCTTTCCCTACAGACGAGTACCGCGCTGGGTTTGCTGACCGCAGCAGCGTCTTCCTCAAGTACCACGCTTTTGACGAGGGTCGAGTGTCCGTGCGAACCCTGACCAGAGGCGAATTCTGGGACATGGCATGTGGTGCGGCAGGCTATCTCGGAAGCCTCGGACTTGTCAAGGGGACGCGTATTATCCATTGCTTTTCATCGAACAACCTGTCTGACGCGGTTTTCAGATTGGCCGCACTGTTGGTTGGCTGCACCACCGTGACTATTAATTGGCAGGCTGACAGCGACGACACCATCATCTACAAGACCCGATTGACTGGAGCCAAGGTATTTGTCTATGATACGCATTCTCGGGCTCGGATAATGGCCATTCGGTCGGAACTCGGGAAAGTCACTCTTATCGACTCTGATGATATGGGAATTGGCCCTTGGGGCGACGTCCCGTCAAGATCATCGACCTATGATGATGAGCGATTGATCGTCTTTACCTCGGGCACCACCGGAAGACCGAAGGGCGTGAGCTTATCTCATCGCAGCTACCTGGCCAACCGGTTGACTTTCGAGAGCTACTTTGGCATGTCTCCTGATACGAGACTGGACCTGCTCCTGGTGAATCCGATGCATCATACCAACTCATCGGCGCTCCTGGACTGGGGCATGCGGCGGAGCGGTACCATCGTCCACCTGCTGCAGCTCTACACAACACTATACTGGAGAGTTCTCGTCGATGTCGCCCGGCAAAGGCGCGATTTGCTGATTGCACCACTTGTTTCCCGCCATTTCGATTTCCTGGATTCGCTTGCCGGCCAGGCCAAACTGCCAGTACCGGAAGATGAACTCGCGGCCGCGCTGAAACAGGTAGATATTCTATTGGGTTCAGCTCCGGTGGGGCCAACTACGGTCAAAAGGGTGATTCGGTTTAGCCATCACCTGCCACACGTGCGATTTGGCTCCACAGAAACATGCCTTGAAGTCATGGCCACACCGACTACCATGTCCCAGGAAGAGTTAATGGCGGCCCACGAGGCCGGTTGGGCGCACCAGCACGACGGCCAGAGGTTTTCTGGTTACTATATCGGCCGGGAGCATCATCCCTTTACCCGGGTCAAGATCGTCAAAGCCATTGATTCCGGAAGCCCGGAGTATCTTCGGGCATGCAAGGTGGGAGAACCGGGGTATCTGATAACCCAGGGTCCTAATCTGATGACCAGCTATGTCGGTGATGATGGGGCGACGCAGGAAGTGTTCAGGGACGGATGGTACGTTGGCCTCAGGGACATTGGCTTCGCCTTACGCAACACGGGTGATTCTCAGCTTGACTTCTATTGGTTGTCCCGCGATTCCGCTTTGATCATTCGCGGCGGCGCTAACTACTCCTACGAACAGATTGCGGACGAGCTCAGTGGCTTTCTCGTTAGCGAGTTTCATCTGACACGAGACCAGTTCCAGCTAGCGGTGGTGGGGCTCAAGGTGGGCAGCGAACATGAAGATAGCTGTTGCGTCGCCATAGACCTGAACAAGGGTGTAGCCGGCACAGAACTGCTGTCGGAAACCAGCTTTCTCGAAAGGGCGAAAAGGGGAGTGTCTAAAGGTTCCCGGCCTGACTACGTTCGCTTTGGGCCGATTCCGCGGAACTTCAAGGGTGCGATCCTCAACGATGAGCTCAAGCAGGAGTTCATGAAGTCTCTAAAAGACAACAAGATATACCTGTGACCCCGATTCATTCCCGCCCAAAGAAGCGCCGGGCGCAAACCGCTCGGTGTTGCCCGCTACCCGGCTCCTGTGGCCTTCTTGATTTTCTGAAGACTCCGATCTATTATGGATAGCGTTTGTCCCGCCAACATGGATTGCGCGCCCGAACTGGTGAGCGGGAAATTGAGTGGCAAGACCCGGCATAGAAGCGTAGTCCCACTGGCCGGAGTGGTCGGTACAAAATAGATCAAAGCTCAAGGAGGTCAGATGCCAGCACGCAAGACAGTCTTCAAATGCCTGAACCCCGTTGGAATCCAGGAGCCGGTGGAATTGTATCCCCTGGCCCCGCGTTTAGACAAGGACAAACTCGCAGGCAAGACTATCTACATCAGCGTCGGCGCGGGCGGCGAACAGGGACTCATGATACCCCTGCCCAAGACGCTGCAAAGACTCTACCCCGAGGTCAACTGGCGGGTCACCCACGCGGCTCCGCACCGCACCATCGCCGGCAGCCTCGCCCTGACGGACGAGGAGATGAAGACCGCCGATGCTCTCATTCGCGGGGTGGTGTGGTGACACGGCGCGATATGGGAGCAGTTGCCTACCCTATCGAAGTATGAAAAAGCCGGTATCCCGAGCATCTTCATCATCTTCCCCGACCAGCAGGAATGCTGGAAAGAGGCTGCCAGAATATGTGGTTTGCCCGCAGCGCGCTACGTCTGCGAATCGCGGACGATCCCCGGGCATATTGACGTCGAGCGGGTGGTACCCGAGTTGATGGACGGCTTGACCCGGCCCTTGACACCAGAGGAACAGAAGAGAAGCACTCTGACCCCGCCGGCCGACAAGCGAATAATCTTCGAGGGCACTCTTGAGAAAGCCCAGGACTTCTATGAGCAGACCGAGATAATCCCCACGCTGCAGAACGCGCCATTCGCGCGCTTCACCGACGGCTTGCCGGTGCGGGTACCCACCGAGGAACGGGTGGCCGAGATGCTCAAGGGCACCAGTCACAAACCGGATGAGCTAATCATATTCCATGAAGACCATGATGTCGGTGACCGCTCGGTCCAGATGGGGAACTCCGGGAAGAAGGGTGATCCGGTAGTCTTCCTGCCCATGAAGATGAAGGCAACAGTGGAAAAAATAGCCACCCTCGCCGTAATGGCCGGATGCAGGCCTGAATTCTTCCCGGTAGTGCTGGCGATTGCCGAATCCGGTGGCGGTTGCGGTGACGGCCGCGGTGGTGGTGGATACTGCGTTAGCGGACCGATCGGCCGGGAAATCGGCATGAACTATGATGTCAACCTCCTCGGCCCCGGGAATCCGGCCAACAAATCTCTGGGCCGCGTTGCCGAGTTGATGTGGCGCAACCTCGGCGGCCAGATTCCAAGCGTCAACAACTGCGGCGTCTTTGGGAACGGACTGACTAATGTCTTCCCCGAAAATGCCGAGGCGTTGCCGCCCGGCTGGGAAGGATTGAACGAAGAGTGCGACTTCGACAAGAACGATAGCGTACTGGTAAGAATTGGTTTAGGCATGAGTGGCACGCAGGCCGCCGCCTGGATGCCGGGGCAATATCGCGAATTCCAGAAGAGCGGCCACAGCGGCATCGCCCGGCGCCTGAACGTCAAGGGCATCCCCGGCCCCCACAACTTCCTGGAATTCATACGCGGTTTCTGGGTGGACGGCGAGGGCGGTTTCACGTTCCTGATGCTTCCCGAGCTGGCCAACCACCTGTACGAGTACGGCTTCAAGACAAAAGCTGCGGTCTACGACTACATTCACAAGCGCAGTTTCATGCCGCTCAAAGAATACCGGCTCCACTCGATACCCGATGTCTGGACTAATGCCTGGCGGGGGATCGAGCCGACCTCAGGGAAGCACTGGTTAGAACTACCCGAAGACTATATGGTAGCCGCCTGTCCCGACCCTTGGGCCAACTCCATCATCGTCATGGGCGCGGGCGAGGAACAACTCCACTGGATGAGGGGATCCATGAGAGACGCCTACAGCATCGACGACTGGAGATAGAACCAGCCTTCAGATTAACGCTTGAGATGCAAGAATAGGAAAGGCGCCCCACAGAAGTGGGGCGCCTTTCTGGTTGTCCTATCATCAGGGTCGCAGATACGTTCGCCCGTTACGGCAGAGTCCTAAGACAGGTCATCCCCGGCATGGATCGAAGCTGCCTCCGAAGGCAACCTACGGCTCGGGAGTGGCGCTGGAGCCATACCGAGGCGCCAGCAGGCAATGCCCAAAGTAGAACGGCCGGTCCACCTTCCGTACGTACACCGGACAGTGCGCCACTCCCTTCGGCAGGCAAATGATGGCCGGGGTGTCTATAACATGCTTTTCCCACTCGTCACCCAGAGCAATCTCCACCTCTCCGCCGAGGTCCGGGCTGGTCGCCGGGTCGCTCGGGATGAAAAACAGGATTTCATCGCAATCGTGTTTGTGGGGAGGATCTGCCAGGACATGGGGCTGCAGGATACCCACGAAATTGAAATTGACGTTGAAGCCACCAAGGGCGGCCACGTGTTCTTCACTGAGATTGATGCCAACCGCCGTCGGATTACGGACCGGGGGTCCCTTTCCCTTTGGCTCTTTCAGGACGTATTTCCCGTACTTTGATTCAGGCATAGTCCGTGCCCTCCTTCGTCAACAATCCTGGTTGCGCCCCGTCTCTGAGCCCGGGTGCGCCCGGACAATGGTTCTTACCAGTTACTCGGTTCCAAGGTCGATGCGACAGAACAGCAGCGTTTTGTCGATCCGCTTGAAGTTGAGCGGACCGTGAATCAGTCCCTTGGGGACGCAAACGATGGAGGCAGTGTTGATCACCTGCCTCTCCCCGTCTTCGCCAAGCGACAACTCGACTTCCGCCCCCAGCTCGAATGGTGTTCTCGGGTCGCTGCTGAGAAAACACAGGAACTCGTCGAAGCCGTGGGCGTGCGGGTTCTTGTCCATGATGACGGGTTTTGAGACATGGGTCCAGACCATACGGTGTTTGATACCACCCCAGTCCTTGAGTCCCTCCAGCGCGGCCGGCGTCGCCGCCGATATTACCGCATGGGGTTTGGTTTGCCTGAATATGTACTTCCCGTACTTCGACTCGGCCATTTTTCAGCCCCCTTTGACCCTAATGCGCTGGACGCCCCCAAATTCTGACCACAACAATAGCTCAGCTTCCCCGGACTGTCAATAGCGTCTAAGCGTCCAGAGAATGGCGGATCTCTGACCATCGGGGAGGTCGGCGGCAACGACTCTGGGCACTCGGGGTGATGGTGGTTTCGCCATCCGCCATGACTCACCGAACGCCGGCAATCTCCATTTCTCGGGAGGTAGAGTGAACATAAGTAATGTTGACCCAAAATGAGCTTGACGGTAGAATGACATCACTAAGGTGGCTTTGAACCGCTATCTGTACTTGGGCACTTGGGTGGCGGAGAGCCAATAGTGAAACCGACCTTACTCAGGTCGGTTTTTATTTGAGTTGGTAAAGAGATGAGTGACCTGTCGAATCGAGCGAAAAGCCTCATTGAACGAGCCGGTTCGCGCAGCAGGCCGGCCCTTGCCCGGGTTGGCAAGGAGATGGGCGACTTTTCAGATCTGGTTAGAGACCTTTCCAGAAGAGCCCGGCGGCAGGCAAAACCGGCTCTTGTCCGGGCCGGCAGAGAGGTGGGCGGCCTCTGGAATCGGGCCAACGGTCTCTATCACGAAGCCCGGCGGCAGGCAAAACCGGCTCTTACCCGGGCTGGCAAAGAGGCGGAGAACCTCTCGAGTCGAGGAAAGAGCTTTTATCACGAGACCCGGCGGCAGGCAAAACCTGCCCTTGCCCGGTTCGGCAAGGAGGTGGGCGGCCTCTGGAATCAAGCCAACGGTCTCTATCACGAAGCCCGGCGGCAGGGAAGGCCAGCCCTTACCCGAGTTGGCAAAGAGATAGGCAGCCTTTCAAGCCAAACAAGAAGCCTCTACAACCAGACCCGGCGGCAGGCAAGACCAACCCTTGCCCGGGTCGGCAAGGAGGTGGGGGATTTTTCAAGTCGGGCCAACCGCCTCTATCATGATGTCCGGCGACAGGCAAAGCCCGCTCGTGCCCGCGTCGGCAAGGAGGTGGCGGGCCTTTCAAGTCGAGCCAACCGGCTCTATCACGAAGCCCGGCTGCAGGGAAGGCCAGCCCTCGCCCGAGTTGGCAAAGAGATAGGCAGCCTTTCAAGTCAAACAAGAAGCCTCTACAACCACACCCGGCGGCAGGCAAAACCAACCCTTGCCCGGGTCGGCAAAGAAATGACCAACCTGCCGAATCGCGCCAGGATCTTCTATCACGACTTTGGGATGAAAGCAAAGCCGGCATCTCCTCCGGCCGGCGAAGACATGAGCAACCGGCCAAGTCGGGCAGGAAGCCTGGATCTCCGAGATGGGTCGCGAGACCCATTGACCCGAACTCTGGCCACGCTCCGGATCTATGAAAAGCACACGTTCTATCTCTGCGACAGTAGCCTCACCGGCGTGGATGCATCTGTCCAGGTTCCTGATGGGGGGGATCTGGACTTCAAGGCGCTTACCACGAAAACTGAATTGGACGCACTGGTCGCCGGGGGCTATGACCTTGTCCTGGATTTTGGCAGATTGAAGCGTGGTCTCGGAAACGGAGCGATGGCATTCCTCATATTCGTGGAGCGAGAACTCGCGTCCATGGGGTGGGCAGCTACGACCCGGGAATCAAAAGAGGCGTTCAGAGTTTACCCGTACAACGTTGATTTGGACGATAAGGCCTGCATTGTCGGTGAATGGACGAACCCGAAATATCGAGACAGCGGCCTCTGCGTTTACATTGGGCAAAAAAGACGGCAGTTGCTGAAAGAGAAGGGATTCACATTTGAGCGGAGCCTGGTGGAAGAAAACGCATTTGAATACCTCGTCTCCACCACCAGGCAGAGACAATCAGGGGTTGCCTACAAACGCCGGACATACGCCAAAGTGGCTCTTCCTGGAATCCTGGGGGGAGAGGTGTGGAAAGAAACTCCTCTTGACGAGACCGACACGAAGCCGACACAAAAGTTCACGCTACTGATGCTTGCTGTTTCGAGCCCGCCCGTGTCAAATCCCTTCGTGCCCGCCCGCTGAGAACCCAAAGGGGAGAGGAGGAGAGCAGGCATGATGGAGATCATCAGAACTGATGAACGTCACGTATCCGACATTGGAGCATTGTGGCTGGAATTCATGCGTTTCCATCAGGAGATTGACCCCATTTTTGCGCCGCGCGACGGCGCGGTGACCGGTTTTGAAGAGAACGAGGTCCGCCGCCTGATAAGATCAGAAAACGGTCTTGTGCTGGTCGCGCTGGACGAAGGCCGGGTCGTTGGATACGCACTGTCAGAAGTAAGAGGGCCTAAGGAGGGATACAAGCTCGAGAAGCACGGGGCGATCGACAATGTCGCGGTAATGGCGAGCTATCGTCGCAGGGGAGTGGGCGACAAACTGGTCCGCGAGATTCTGACATGGTTTCAGTCTCGGGACGTCGACCGTGTTGAGCTTGAGGTTCTGGCGCAGAATCAAGTGGGTTATTCGTTCTGGAGGAGACACGGGTTCACGGACTACCGGCACCGGCTATTTCGACGGATCTAACGAGGCTGACATTGGGGCAACGGTTTGCCTGCCCCACAAATCCATCGGTCACCCTGGCGACAGTGCTATAATGCAGGCGGAATTCATTAACCAGAATCTGAAGGATGGCTGCAGCACTTGCGGGTTGCAGCACCGAATGAGAACCGACGGGAGGCATGGCAGATGAAGAAATATTTCGCAGAACTCATCGGGACAGCGGCACTGGTGTTGATCGGTTGCGGAAGTGCGGTGATCGCCGGACAGTCCATTGGCTTCGCCGGTATTTCCTTTGCCTTTGGACTGACCGTGCTGGCAATGGTGTATGCGATCGGCAGCATATCCGGGTGCCATATCAATCCGGCGATTACCATTGCGATGTGGGTTGCCGGCAAGATCAAGGGAAGGGACGCAATCTATTATGTCATCGCCCAGTGTGCCGGCGGAATCGTGGGGGCCGCCTTGTTGTGGGCGATCGCCAGCGGGATTCCCGGTTTTTCTCTGGCAGTGACTGGCCTCGGTCAGAATGGCTACGGGATTCATTCACCGGCAGGCTACTCGATGGCAGCGGCCCTAGTCGCCGAAGTGGTACTGACTGCCTTGTTTCTCTTTGTCATCTTCGGGTCTACCCACAAGGACGCACCCAAAGGATTCGCCGGCTTGTCCATTGGCTTCACGCTGGTGTTGATCCATCTCGTGGGTATACCGATCACGGGTACGTCAGTGAACCCGGCAAGAAGCCTGGGACCGGCCGTCTTCGTTGGCGGCGACGCGCTTGCCCAACTCTGGCTCTTCATAGTTGCCCCGATAGTGGGCGCCATTATCGCCGCCGTGGTCTGGAAATATGTTTTCGAAGAGCGAGTTGCCTAGAACCGGTGGTCCCTGCGGGTCCCGGCGTAACGCGGCCATCCCCGGTTCCTACCAGGCTTCCCTTAGTTCTCCGCGTGCGCTTCGCCAGTAAGGCAACCAACCCAAAGCCAGTAGTTGAACCGATATGTCGGTCCGGGTCGGCCGTATTATGACCCGGTCCAGAGGTTCGGTCAACGGATCCATTTTGGCGGCCAGCGCCGCGGTATCGGCGCGAAAGTCCGCCTCAAGTTGGTGTAGTCTCTGTTGGGCAGCGGCCACGGTGTCCTGGGCGCGTCCCACGTCCCGGGATTCTTTCATGGAGCGGTTCACCCGGCTCACAGTGGATCGGGCCCTGCCGAGCGATCCGGTTCCCACTCTCCGCCCCAGGAACCCACCCAGAATCGTGGTCCCAAATGACAGCGCCGTATCCATTTTCTGCTGGCGAGCCTGTTCTTGTTCACGCTCAACGGCTGCCTGAGCCCGCCGTACTTGTTCCTGAAGGGCAGCGAACCTGGGGGAGTACTTCTGCCTCAATTTGTCGGTGGCTTCGTCGCGCTGTTCCCGGGCTTTCTGCAACAACCGGACCCGGAAATCGCGTTCCGACTCGTTAACCCGGGAGTAGTCCTTCAGACCGGGACTCTTCCACAAGTCCACCTGCTGAGTGCGGGAGAGCCAGCCAGTGAATTCCTTACTCCAGAAGGCGTAGCTGCCGGCTTTCATGGCGATCGCGGGCAACTCACCAAACAGCCCCGGCTCCGCGGGCGACGGTTCCAGATCCTTTGTCTTCAAGTAGATCTCCGCCGCACTGTCCCATTCCAGAGAGACCGGACCTTCGGCCACCGGTGCCCGGTAGAGTACGTACTTGACGAGATTGACGCCCGTCTTCGCATCGTTGAAATGTATCTCGGCAGCTCCGAGTATTGCCGGTTGGTAGAAGAGGCTATAGTCCGCCGGCCGAACACTGCGCACGGGCGCAAAATACTGCGGGACCCTGGGGGGCAGGACCGGGCGCGTGGCCGGTGATGTGTTGAAACCGCGGGTTTCCTCGGGCACCACCGGACGCGGTTCAACCTTGGCGCTTACTGAAGCTGGGACGGCGACGGCCGGAGGACTCGCTGTCTTGCTCTTGACCGGATCCATGAGCAGCTTTATCTGGCTCCGGGTGAGCGGTCCGCGGAGGTAGGACATGGCCCAACGCGTTTCGAACACCAGCGGGGCATCATCATGGACGTTGTTCATGAGAAAGATGCGGTTGCCCAACCCCGCCAGAGTCTGTTCCATGGCTTGCCGGTCCCATTTCACACCCGCCGTCGCAGCCACCCCCTCCAGCCCCTCAAGCACCCGGGCCTTGTCCCTTTCCGTCTGCAGTCTACCCAGAAACCAGGTCCCGGCGTTGGACAGCCCTTTGTAGTCCAGGTCCA
Organism: uncultured Chloroflexia bacterium; assembly: GCA_963735055.1. Lineage (GTDB taxonomy): Bacteria > Chloroflexota > Dehalococcoidia > Dehalococcoidales > UBA2162 > JBBITI01. The sequence continues at coordinate 59,087 of CAVTJN010000003.1, forward strand.
CCGGATTCTGGGTGGCCAGCATGATCCCCACTCCGAAAGCCCGGGCCTGCTTCAGCAAGGTCAGCAAGGGTGTCTTGGAGGGAGGGTTGGCCACGGGCGGGAAAAAGCCAAAGATCTCATCCATGTAGACAACGGCTCTGAGGCTGGTGGTGCCGGATTGAGTGCGCATCCAGCCCACGATCTGGTTGAGGAGCAGCGAGACAAAGAACATGCGCTCAGAATCGTTCAGATGGGCAATCGAAAACACCGACACCCGGGGCTTGCCCTGGGACGTACGCAGTATGGAATCGATATCAAGCGGTTCTCCTTCCAGCCAAGTGCTGAAACCGGGCGCCGCCAGGAGGTTGTTCAACGCCAGGGCCAGCGCGAACCGCTCTTTGGCGGGGTAGAACGAATCCAGGTCCATAACGCCAATCGTCTTAACGGGTGGCGCCTGGATTTGCTGGATGAGGGCGGCAATTCCAACATCCTGCCCTTCGTTCCAGGCCCGGGCGAGGAGGGTTGAGATCAGAATATGCTCACGGCTCTTAATAGGGTCGGCGTCAATGCCAATGATCCCGAGAAGGCTGGTGGCGGTGCTGTTGATGAGGTCCCGCAGTAGCTCGTCATCGTCCATTATCGCCTGGGGAGGGGCAGCAAAAGATTTTAGAATGGAGACCGGGACCCCGGCAGTGCTACCCGGCGTGTATATCACGAAATCCGCCGCCTGCCGCAACCTCTGGATGCGCTCACCACCCTGCCCCCAGGCGGCGAGTCCGTTCTTCCACATCTCGGCCTGTTTGGCGGCATAGTCTTCGTTGGAAAGCCCTTTCTTGGCGGCGTCCTCAGGGTTAACCCACGGCAGAAAGTCCTCTGCCTTCAGGTCCGGAAAAGTTAACAACAGGTTGGTCAGGTCGCCTTTGGGATCGATAGCGATGCACGGAATCCCGTCCATGGCCGCCTCTTCCAACAACGAGATACAGAGACCGGTCTTGCCGCTTCCGGTCATGCCAACGCAAACGGCATGGGTCACCAGATCCTTGGAATCGTACAGAAAGAGCCCGCCCGGGGATCTCTGTTCTGCCAAGACGTAGGGCCGGCCGAGGTAAAAGACCCCTAATTTCTCGTATTCTTCCATCTCTATTCCTTTGCGCGCCGCTTGGCGGCAGCCGTTAACCGGACCGTCTCCCGGGTTGACTCATTGTACCACCTGCGGTTTGGATTTGGGACTTCTTCGATTCTGGAGAGGAATTGAAGGGGTTGGCGATAGTGGTATAATGCTTCCAGAAAAATATCAGGGAGGAGTTTAAAATGGCTGCGAAGTTCGAAATGTACAAGGATACCAAGGGTGAATTCCGCTGGAGGTTGGTAGCATCTAACGGGCAGACCATCGCCACTTCGGGAGAAGGCTACAAGGCGAAAGAGAGCGCCAAGGCCGGTATAGAATCTGTCAAGAAGAATGCGCCGACGGCCGAAATCGAGGAAAAATAGAAACAGGGAGCCAAGGCAAAAGAACGGAGCCGCCTGAGACACGGCATATTGGCGGCGTCGCCAACAGAATAAGTGGCTAGGAGGTCGACATGCTCAAGGATTTCAAGGCATTCATCATGCGCGGCAACGTGGTGGATATGGCAGTCGGCATCATCATTGGTGCGGCGTTCGGACCCATCGTCGGCTCCTTCGTGAAAGACGTCATCATGCCCCCGATCGGACTGGCTCTGGGTAAGGTGGATTTCGCCAACCTCCTGATCGTTCTCAAGGAAGGCGCGACCCCCGGGCCGTACGCCTCGCTGGCCGCCGCCCAGGCGGCCGGAGCGGTCTCCATCAACTATGGCACCTTCATAAACGCGGTGATCAACTTCATCATCATCGCGGCCGTGGTCTTCTTCTTCATCGTGCGGCCGATCGCCAGGATGAACGCCCGGCAGGCAGCCAAGGTTGCCGCCCCCGCGGCAGCCCCAACGACCAAAGAATGCTCTTTCTGCTATACGCAAATTCCGGTCAAAGCCACCCGGTGCCCCAATTGCACTTCACCGCTCACAAAATAGAGAATGCCATGCCGGATGAGTGTTCTTATTTGATCGACGCTGACTGAAGACAACAATGACGAACAAGACCATAGGGAGGTAAAGAAATGGGTTGGTTCTGGCATGTCCTGCTGGGAGTGGTAATTGGCATAATAGCCCGATTGATTCACCCCGGCCGGGAGAACATGGGTTGGATCATGACGCTGCTGATCGGCATCGTGGGATCGGTGGTGGCGGCGCTGATCGGACAGGCTTCGGGCTGGTACAACGTGCCTTCATGGCTCGGCTTTGGCGTTGCCATAGTGCTGGCCATCATCCTGGTGGCGATCTACGCCAGACTCAAAGGTAAGAGATAGGCGGCAGCGTCAGGTTCTCCGCCGCCGTAGTCTGTCCGACACGGCTCTTAGCTGATCAACAAAAAGAGAGGGGAGCGGCGCTCCCCTCTCTTTTTCTCTTTCAACGGGAACCCCACCTCATCATCTGCCCGCTCCCGGCGAAACAGGTGTTCATGCACGCTCCATTGTCAGAACAGTAAGGGATAATATGGTCTCAATTGTTCAGGCATCTGCTGGCCAATGTAGCGGTAGACTTCAGCATGTCCCTCGATATCGCTGGAGAGACCGTACTTATTCTTTGAATACAGCAGCGTTATCAGCGGATCGGTATTCTTCAGAGCCGAATACAAGGTGGCAAAGGCCGTCTTCTGAGCAGCATTCAGCAAAGCATAGCTGTTGTGCGCCTGCTCATGGGCAATCACGCCGGGATTCAACCAGGGCGGTTTGACCGCCAGGTGACGCTTTCCGCCGGCTTCCCAGGTTCCCGCCGGCGTGTCCTGTCTTATCCCCAGGTCAGTGAGGGACGGCGGATAGATGTCGTGCACCTGCAGATCAATTGCCGTCCTCCAGTAGTCCCAGTGTTGCGCCGGCACCGCCCAGTCCTGTAGCCACTTGGTCATGACAGACGATACGTCCGTATTGGCGAGTGTTGCCGCCGGATTCATCGGTTCCTCAGGATGGGGCACGGCTATGCGGGTCGATGTGGCCGGCGCCGCTGAAGGACTCGGGGCGGTGGTGGGTTGTGCTTGTTGCAGGATCCTGAACAGTCGGTTGAAAACCATATTCTCACCTCCTCTATTGATAAGGCGGCCCCACGCTGCCGGTACGGTCTTCGGCAAATCCGTCCAGTGACAGGGTGACTCCCGGGATGACTTTGCCCGTATCATGTATTCTATCACCGTTCCCGCTCCCCAGTTGGGACCAACTGCCTTCGCAGGCCACCGGCGTTGTTGCTTTCGCGAGCACGACGCCTTATCATGGACGCCAGACCATGAGCGAGATCAAGGGCGCCTTCAGTCCCCTTTTCAACGAAATAGGGTTTGAGGCGCGAATCGATTGGCACGTGTCGCGGCGGGACTTCTCCCAGAATGTCAAAAAGCTGTTTGAAGACCTGCGGCAACATCGTGCCGCGTTTCCCCTGCCGGTGGCGGCGAACACCGGGTCGGCCGCCTGCCTGCTCGCCGGTATCGACTGCAAAGGCTGCCCCGGCCGTTGCTGCACGCGAAGTCTGAAGCATGTCTCGCTCTTTCCCTCCGAGGCCGCTAAGCTCGGTATCAAGGGGACGCCTGACAGCCAGGGGAAGATAGCACTGACCCTGCCCTGCAAATTCTTCAAGAAAGGGCAGTGCTCAGTATACGCCGACCGGCCCGCTCACTGCCGTCTCTACCCGGTCCAGGCCGGGGGCAGCGGACAGGGAGCTTCAGGACAGGAAGTCATTGTTGGCCTGGACTCATATTGCCCGGAGGCCTTTCGCCTCGGCCTGCGGGTCTACATGACGTCGTACGATCTGGCACACGGTCTAAATAATCTATGAAAGAAGGAGGGATCGCTGCATGGAGACGAAGAAGTACTGGCGACAGGTCATTCGGGGGCCCTTCTACAAGGATACCGAGCCGGGGATGACGGGCACGTCAATATTTGCCCACCACAATGAGTACAAGAACGGGACCACATTAGGCTACCATTGCATCAATACCAACTATGAGGTACCGTCCAGTCATTCCCATGACTTCCACGAATTGCTCTGCTTCATCGGGGGGAACCCGGAAAACATCAATGACCTCGGAGCGGAGATCAGCATCTGCCTCGGTGATGAACTCGAGGAACACATCATCACCAGCGCGACGGTCGTCTCCATTCCGCCGGGCCTCAAGCATTGTCCGCTGAAAGTGCTGAAGATCACCAAACCATTCGTCTTCCTGGAGGTGTCGGCGACCCAGGAGTATGGCCAGGGGGCGCAAATGGCGGATCGAAATCCTGCCCAGCAAACTCCTCCGGCGCAGCCTCCCGCCAAGCCCAAGAAGCCGGCGGCAGGATAGGAGAAGCTTCTGACAGAACTGCGAAGACAGGGGGTGACAGATGAGTGACCTGATGCTCGTGTTCGGCTGGGGATCGCCTATAGGGACGGGCCTGTTCTTGTTGTGTCTGGCCGGGATGATCTACATCCTGTCCCGCGTGGGCAAGAAGAAGGAATAAGGCCGCCCGAACTATCCCGGCTTCACCCGGCCGGCTGAACTCGGCGCCCCGCTTCCGTTTTTGGGGCCCCTTTGCGATGAACGCGGTATTGCGGCGGCCTGTCCTGACAGAATTCGCAGGACGGGGCGCCGAGGCGCGGGCACACCTCTTTGCCACAGGGTGTCATGTTTTGTTCTCCCCTTTTCTCCATTCTTTACCGGCACTCCCTTTCTGGTCGCCAGCCAGCGGCGCCGCCGGCGGTGTGTGGATTGTCGGCCTTCTTATCCCCATAACGTCTTTCTGAGCCAACTGTCAGGCGGGACCGACAAATCCTTGGAGGCAGGTTCCTCCGGCCGGGCAAAGCGAGTTCACCGATCCTCATTGTAACTGACCAAACGTCCCCGTACATGACACGGAAGTAATACCGGGCATGGTACCTTGGTCGCCACGCGGCCGCCAGGAACTACCCGATATACTAACAGAGCACCGGACGGAAGGGCGGGGCATCAGGCGACCGTAGCTTGCACGACGGTATTGACAGGCCGGGCAAGCTGCGCTATCGTTCTAGTCAATAAAGAAGGGGAGGGACGAGATGAAAGCGTATTGTGTCAAGTGCCGGACCAGCCGCGAAGTGAAGAACCCCAAGGCGATCACGATGAAGAATGGCAAGCCGGCAACACAGGGCGTTTGCCCAACCTGCTCGACGAAGGTCTTCAGAATCGGCAAGAGCTAGTCCGCTTCGGCTCTGACTGGGCGGGCAGGCCCCGCCGGTTCAGCGGCTTTCGACCACCCCGCGCAGGATGGTCTGGTTCAGGTTGTGTGCTGACGTCCGGCAGGTGATCGACCCGCCGGCAAGCCGCCGGGATTGCCGCGGTTTTTTCCGTCTATCGATGCGACCGTTTGAGACGACGAGCCATACGCCGGCCAAATCCCCGCACCGACCGCGCCACGGTCAAGATGGCGTGTCTCATCCAGATAACGATCATGGTCATGATGTACCGGGGCGCGGGCCGGTAACTGGTGCCGTCAGAAGAATACAGGTAGTGTCTTTGCCAGTAGCCGAACCTGAAAGCCTCCACCATGAACCAGACCGCTCCCGCCAACGCGACGCCGGACCCGATTCTGAGCGGAAGAACGTAGTCGGCGGCCTTCTTCATGACGCTGACGGCAAACAGGGCGGCGGATAAAATGAGCAAACCGATACCGATGGTGGCAAGTCGGCGGGTCCACATGGGAGTATTATACAACGTCAGCCAACAGCCATCAGCCGACAGACCTGTGTTTTGCCAGGCTTAACGCGCTGGTTAGACAGGCTTAGAACGATTGTGAATCAAGGCTGCGTCGATGTGCGTGGTTCAAGCCGGCGCCATGTCGCCCACGGCGGCGGGGTATCGGGCGTTCGAAGTTCCGAAGCGCAGGCGTCGACGAGGACAGGAGCAGACACTGTGGAATACGAGAAAGCAATCGCGGTCCTGAAAAGCATGGGAGAAAGGCACCCGCTCAACACCGAGGAAAAAGAGGCGGTCGTGACGGCCATCGGCGTTCTGAGTTGGGGTTCGCTGGCAAAGAGCAGGTTGAAAGCGCAGAAGGCCAGGCGGGACAAGAGCAAGGAATGGTGAAATGTGATACGATTCCCGGCTAATGATAACGCTGGTAACCGGCGCCACCGGACATGTGGGCGCCAACCTGGTGCGGACCCTTCTCGGCCACGGCCAGACGGTGCGCGCCCTCATTCACGTCGACCGGAGGGCCGTTACCGGCCTGGACATCGAGACGGTCGAGGGCGACGTCCGCGACCCGACTTCGTTGGACCAGGCATTCGCCGGGGTCGATACGGTCTACCACCTGGCGGCTACAATATCGATGACGGCCGGCCGGGCACTTCAAGACATCAATGTCAACGGCACCCGGAACGTGGTTGATGCCTGCCTGCGCCACGGGGTAGGACGGATGATCCACTTCAGTTCGATCCATGCTATCGCCCACCACCCCAACCGGCCGGCAGTCGATGAATCCTGTTCCCTGGTGGAGGCTTCGAGCGGCGCGACCTACAATCAGTCCAAGGCGGCGGGCGAGGGAGAAATCCAACGCGGGCTTGACCGCGGATTGAACGCAATCATCATCAGGCCGACCGCGATACTTGGCCCTTTGGATTACCAGCCGTCGTTCTTTGGTGAGGTGCTGCTGTCACTCGCCCGCGGCCGGCTGCCGGCCCTGGTGGCCGGAGGATTCGATTGGGTCGATGTGCGTGACGTGGTGTCCGGTGCCATCCGGGCCGCCGAGGTGGCAGCGCCCGGCGGTGACTATCTCCTTTCCGGACACTGGGCCACATTGCGCGAGGTCGCCGGCATTGTGGACAGGATCTCCGGCAGCGGCGTCCCCGGATTCAACTGCCCGATGTGGCTGGCAGGGCTGGGAGCGCCTTTGGCTGCCACCGCCGACCGGATCCGGAAGCGCCGCCCACTGTTCACCAGTTTCTCCATCAAGACCCTGCGGGAAGCCGATCGGGTAAGCCACGACAAGGCCACGCGCGACCTTGGCTACCAGCCGCGCCCGCTGCCCGGCTCGATCGAGGACACGCTGAAGTGGTTCCACAAGGCCGGACGTCTCGTTTGTCCGAACGGGTACACCTTCGAGACGCCAAGATGACTGAGATCACGTTGTTCAACTGGCTAGTGGTGATCTTGTTCGCCCTGGCGGGGTCGGTCTTCATCGCCCTGTTCTTTGTGGCCGCCCCGTACGGCCGTCACAGCCGGGCGGGGTGGGGGCCGGCGCTCAACCCCAGGCTGGGATGGATCATCATGGAAGCGATCGCGCCACTGGTGTTTTTCGCCTGTTACGCAGGGGGAAACGGCGACGGCACGGTGGTCCCACTGGTGTTCCTGGCGATGTGGGAAGTGCACTACCTGCACCGTGCCTTCATCTATCCCTTTGCGATGCGGAACGGGGACGGCCGGATGACGCTGGTAGTGATCGGTCTGGGGTTCCTGTTCAACACGGTCAACGCCTATTTGAACGGGCGCTACGTCTTCACTTTCTCGGGCGGCTATCCCGCCGATTGGTTGACCCAGCCGACCTTCATTATCGGTGCCACGCTCTTTGCCGGCGGGTTCATCATCAACCGTCATGCCGACTGGACACTACGCGGATTGCGACGGCCCGGGGAAGCCGGTTACGGGATTCCTCACGGTGGACTATACCGCTGGATATCCTGTCCCAACTACTCCGGGGAGATCCTGGTATGGATAGGGTGGGCGGTGGCGACATGGTCGCTCCCGGGACTGGCCTTTGCCGTGTGGACGGCGGCCAACCTGATCCCGCGCGCCCGTTCCCACCAACGATGGTACCGGGAACGATTCCCTGACTACCCCGAGAGGCGCAAAGCACTGGTGCCCCTACTGTGGTAGTAGCCCAAACGGGCACAACCGGGGCACTCCTCGCAGCGCTGCGACAAGGGTTCTGCGACAGTCCTTGATGGCCGATCAAAATTGGTGACGGCCGGGATTATGGCTTGTTGGGAGTAGCCGCCTTGAGCTGGCTCTCGGCGAATTTACCCGCCCAGGGCACCATGTACTTCTGCCCCCGGTAGGCTTTCATCATCAGCACAATCCACAAAATCACGGCGCCCACGCCCAATAGCCACGAAATAACCCACCCGATAACCGGGATGAAGCTGAGGACGATGACCACTACCGAGTATACGCCAAACACGGCGATGGATTGCCACGCATGAAACCGAACGAGCTGGTTTTCCTTCTCCAGGATCAGGAATACGATTCCACTGACCCAGCCGGCCACGTAGCACAGCAGCCCGGCCACATTCTCCTGCAATCCCGTGCTTGTCTTCGCCCCAGGTTGACTCATGAACGCGTCCCTCCTCGCAATACTATACGAACTGACCTTATAGTATAGCATTACTTAACATTGCCATAGCAGCCATGGCGGAGGTAGGTCAACGGACACTCAGTTCGGGCTTCGCCCTCCCCGGAACGGTTACCCCTGCAAGCCACCATTGACGTCTCAGCCGGCGTCGAGCAGGCGCAACATGGTGGCGGGATCCGTGGTTGGGAACCGGCAGGCGTTGTTAGTGCACACATACGCAGTGGCCCCACCCGCCCCAAACGCCAGACCCCGCGTAAACGGCGCCAGGTCCAAGATGGCGGCGCCCGAGTCGCCCGAGGGGATGAATAGCGTCACCTGACTGGGCGAGTAAACAGAGCGTAAAGCATCGAGCATGGCCACCAGATCCGGAGCCCCGGGCCGGCCAGTGACCACAACTTCGTGCGACGGCCCGACGGCAAAGTCGATGGCGGTTAGTAGCCGGGTGTGGGCGGCCGGTGATTGCCGGACGCTCCCCGCGAATGTCGCGACGAGACGGCCCGCCAGCTGTTCCAAGGCGCCATCGCCCGTCATCCTGGCCAGGCGCAGGAGGTTGAGCATCGAGACCGAATTCCCGGACGGGAGCGCACCGTCGTATACTTCCTTCGGCCGGGCCAGTAGCGGCTCGGCATAGTCCGCCGTGAAATAAAAGCCGCCGCCGGCCTCATCCCAGAAATGCTCGATCTGGCGGCGCTGCAGGGCGATTGCCTGCCGGAGATGTGACGGATCAAAAGTGGCTTCGTAAAGCTCGAGCAGGCCGTGGATGAAGAAAGCGTAGTCGTCGATGTTCCCCGCCACCGCCAGCCCCCCGGCCCGGGCACAGTGGAGCAGCCGACCGTCAGCACCTACCATCTTTTCGAGTATGAAGCCGGCGGCGCGCCCCGCGGCATCAATGTAGACCGATTCGCCCAGCACCCGCCCGGCCTGAGCCAGAGCCGCCACCATGAGACCGTTCCAGTCAGTAAGTACCTTATCATCTTTGTGGGGGTGGACGCGTTTCTCACGGTGGGCGAACAGCTTGCGCCGCGCCGCATCAAGAGACTCGATCACCTTCCCGGGATCGATACCGGCGCCGGCGGCCAGCGCTTCGGGCGGTTGGCTAAGGTGCGGGATGTTGTCCCCGGTCTTGACCCCGGAGGTCTCGTCGGCGAAGTTGCCGGCGTCGGTAACGCCGAACGCCTTCACGAACAGGGCCGCGTCATCCTCAGCCAGGACACTCCTGATCTCGGCGGCGGTCCACAGGTAAAACGCACCCTCTTTGCCCTCGCTGTCGGCGTCCTCAGCCGACTGGAAGGCGCCCTGGGGACCGCGCAGATTTCGCAATACATAGTCTATGGTACGGCGGGCGGTTAGAGCGTACGCCTCGCGGCGCGTCGCCTGATATGCTTCCACGAACGCCGCTGCGATCAACGCCTGATCGTAGAGCATCTTCTCGAAGTGGGGGACAATCCACTGCCGGTCGGTGGCATAGCGGTGAAACCCGAAGCCGATGTGGTCCTGAATGCCCCCCTGCTGCAGCGCTCTCAGGGTGTTCTCGACCATTAGCAACGCTTTCGTCTCGCCCGTCCGCTTCCAGTACCGGAGGAGGAAGAGCAGGTGATGGGGGGTGGGGAACTTGGGGGCGGCGCCGAAGCCACCCCAGGCGGAGTCGTAGCTTTGCACCAGCGCCTCGTAGCCCAGGTTCAGGTCAAGCAGCCCGAGGGCATCGTCCGCGGCGGAAGGAACGCCATCCCGCAGCAGGTCAACGATATGCTGCGCAGAAGCCAGTAGTTCGCCACGGCGGGTGCGCCACGCCTGCGTCACACGCGGTATCAGCTCAAGCAGGCCAATCCGCCCGAACCGGGTTTCTTTGGGGATGTAGGTGGCGGCCATAAACGGCATCCTATTGGGGGCGAGCAATATCGTCAGGGGCCAGCCGCCGCTGCCGGTCATCATCTGGCACACTTTCATGTACTGCAGGTCGATGTCCGGCCGCTCTTCACGGTCGACTTTGATGCAGACGAAGGCATCATTGAGCAGACGGGCAACATCCGGATCCTCAAATGATTCATGGGCCATAACGTGGCACCAGTGGCACGTCGAATACCCGATGGACAGAAAGACCGGCCGGTCTTCGCGTTCCGCCCGAGCGAACGCCTCATCGCCCCACGGGTACCAGTCCACCGGGTTGCCGGCGTGCTGCCGCAGGTAAGGGCTGGTCTCCCCACTCAGACGGTTGGTTCGTTTCTCGTCCATCGGCTCCAATCCGGTAGTCACTAATCATTTAGGATATCACGGCGCGCCGGTCGGATGCTGTAACCTATGTCTCTCCGGGGACGGCGAAAAAAGTGTCAATGGCAACATCTGACATCCTTTTCGTCCCGGGTCCATTGGTTTACCGGACAAACACGGAGTAGTTGGTGAGGGCCACGTACTCGGCAGCGACTTTGGACCAGATGACGACCGTGTACACGCCCGGTCCATACTGGACGATGAAGGGGTCAAGCTCTGCCCGAACCGTGAATCCTCCGGCCGGACTGACTTCCCAGAGCGACGCCTGGATGGCATCGGCCGGTAGCTGAGAGTAGAAATAGCCGGGCGGGGGCGGGGCAAGGACGGTAACCACCCTGGCGCCGAGGCCATAACTCCGGGGGCCGGCCAGCAATTCTGATTGCGTCATCGGGCGGGGCAAAGGGTCATAGAAGACGGCGACCGAATCTACAGCGCCCAGCGAGACTGCCCCACTGACCGTAAGGACTCCGCCGGTCAGCTGGGGTGGAGACGAAAGAGCGACGTAGTCCCCCTCAAATTGCTGCACCAGCGTCAGCCTGCGGCCATCATAGGCAATACCGACATTGACCCTTTTGTGCCGCTCATTGAGGATATTGTCCCGATGACCCCAATCTGAGCCGGCGTCGTCGTACATCATCCGGTACTCTAGTTCTTTCAACTCCTGCCTGGCGTCAATGGGAGCATAGTGGTTGGGGTTCTCCGACTTGTCGTACCATCCGGAATAGGCCGAGTTCTCACCCTCGTAGTTAACCCCACCGCCGACCGAGTACCTGACATACGGCTTCATTCCATCGGTATCCCAGTGAGACAGGTAGTAGCCACTAAACATATCGTCGGCATGGCGCTGTGCGGCCGGATTGTCACCCGGCACCACGGGCGACAGTCCGTAATCGGCCCGGTCCTTGTTGACCAATTCGACGACGTAGAGCGCAAGCTCGTCGAGCTGCGGGGTGGCCGGCGGCGTTGCCGTACTCGGCCGAGACACCGGCGGTGCGCCCGGAGTGGAAGTGCCGGCGGCGACCGCGCTCTGAGGCGCGGTGATGGTGGCCACCGGCGGGGCGGGTTCAAGAATCAGCCTGCAACTGGACGAAGACAGACTCAGGACGGAGAGGATGAGGACGACCCAGACTCGCTTCATTTGAGGGAATCGTAGTTTACGCAGAGAACAGCTGTCAATCACCCGAAGGGCCTACCCGGACAGTCATCTCCTCCGGGGTCGCCGACGGCTGACGGCATCAATACGGAAGCTCCGGCCGCTACGCCCGGGATGCGCCGATGCGGCAGGTCGAACCGCCGACCCCCTTGCGGACACGCAATGCCCGGATTATGGACAGATGCCAACTCCATCTCGCGGTGATCAGGAAACGGGTGGGGCGGAGGGCTGTCTTACCGCGTTTGACAAGCCAAACGACACCTGATAGCATACTTGCCAGCTACCTCCCGGTAGCTTCATGGGACAGTGGGATAAACGTGGAGGACATGTGAAAGAGAGAGTTGTGCTGCTATTCTGTTCCCTTATTTCGCTCGTTCTGTTCTTAGCTTCCTGTGGCACCGCTGCGCCGGCGACGACGACGACCGGCGCGAGCCCGACGACAACCACGGCGCCACCCATCACCACCAAGCCGCAAACCACCACCCCTACCGCGGACAAACCCAAGTACGGCGGCACGCTGACCCTGGCCACGGGGTTTACCATCACCCAATGGGACCCGACAAGAATCATCACGGGCGAAGTCCCGGGGCTTTACCTCAATAGCCTGTGGGAGGGCGACTGGACCAAAGGACCCGCCGGCGGCTACGGCACCAAGGAGACCGACTGGGGCTTCGGCAACAACGACATATTCAGCCTGAAAATGGGCATCATCGCCGAAGGCTGGAAATGGAGCGTCGATCCCGATGGCAAAACGGGCACGATAGTCTATCAGATCCGCCCGAACGTTCACTGGGCGCTGGACCCGAACAACGAGGCCAGCAAACTGGTGAACGGGCGCGAGGTAACTGCCGATGACGTGGTATTCTCGCTGCAGCGGGCCACCCAGTTCAATCTTGCGTTCGTATTTTCCTCCAATCCCGAACTCAGAAACGTCCCCATAACCAAGACGGGCCCCATGGAGGTCACCATCAAAGTCCCCTTTGATGGTCTTTACAATGGAATAACGCGTTTCGGCGACGCCATCTTCATCGTGCCGCCCGAGGTAGTGAAAAAGTACAACGACCTGTCGGACTGGAAAAACCAGGTCGGCACGGGGCCCTTCATTGTGAAGGACTACGTAACGGACAGCATGGTCACGGCGACCAGGAACCCCAACTTCTGGATGAAGAACCCGATCGGCCCGGGTAAGGGTGACCAGCTTCCATACATCGACAAGGTCAAGGTAATGGTGGTCCCGGACACATCCACCAGATACGCGGCCCTGAGAACGGGGAAGGTTGACCGCATCATTCCGATCATCTACGACGATGCGAACTCCTTGAGAAAGACGACGCCTCAGCTCATAGAGGTGAAATCCAGTCACTGGCAGGGTCGTGGGACACCGTACTTCATGAGAACAGACAAGGCACCGTTCGACAACCTTAAGGTCCGGCGGGCAATGAACATGGCCATCGACCGTAACTCCATTATCAAAGCCCAGTACGGCGGCGAAGGAGATGTCTTCCCCTACCCATTCGCCTACGTTAAAGAGTATGACCCCATGTACTACAAGCAGGCCGACTGGACACAGGAGATCAAGGACATTTACACGTACAACCCCGAGGGGGCGAAGAAGCTGCTCGCGGAGGCAGGCTACCCCAACGGTTTTAAGACCGAGATGGTGGTGAATGCTACCAGCGCCGTCGAGACCGACATGGCCACCATCTTCAAGGAAATGTGGGGCAAGATCGGCGTAGATGTCACACTCTCGCTCAGGGAACCCGTGGTCAAAAACAACATGGCGGTGGCGTGGACTCACCCGGCGATGATTCCGGATACGACGGGCCCGGTATCGATCTTCATGATCGGAAATACCTTTGCGGGCATCCGCTATAACTTGAGCATAATCAACGATCCAAAGATCGCCGAATACCTGACGAAGATCCGGACGGCAGCCATCACCGACCTGACGGCGTCGATGAAAGAATACCGGGAAATGACCAAGTACGCCCTGACGCAGGCCTATCATGTCCCCGACGTGGCAGGTCCGTATTCTCTAATGTATTGGCCGTGGATAAAGAACTACTCAGGCGAGAACACCGTCGGCTATGATGACGCGACCTGGGACTGGTACGTCTGGATAGACCAGGATATGAAGACCAAGATGGGTTACTAGAACCCAGATAACACCGCGATTAACCAAAAAAGGGGGGCAGCCTATGAAAGCTGCCCCCTTATTATCTAACTTTCCAGACTGACAGAGCTAGCAGGACTAGCAGGAATCGCCGGCCCTCCCGATGGTGAACCCCTCGCGGTACCCGTCCTTGACATAGTCGACGGTGGTTCCTTCCGCAAAAGGCCGGTCTTCATCACCGATGAGCAAGCCGATGCCATTAACCTGGATCGGTTGTTCGTTTTCCTGTGGCTCATCCAGAGCCATGCCCAACTTGGGCCCCCCTCAGCCGCCACCCTGGATGTACAGGCGCACGAATTTTCCCACATTCTGGGCCAGGACTTCCTGGATCTTTTCCTTTGCCAGGTCGGTGATCTGTACCATCAATTACCTCACATTCATTATGAAACTTGATGCCATTCTACGGGAAACAGGCAGGGGGCGTATGTGACAATAGTCACCCTCGGATGTCACCTACAGTCTATCACAGGACAGTAGGTAACGAGACGCGATATAGCAGCGGAATCCGGTTTCCGCTGACCCCCCACCATCCATGCCACTGGATTCCGGGTCAAGCCCGGAATGACCAATCTGACGAAGGCGTAAACCGGCCGCCGGTCGACCCACCCGGTTTGTTTCGACCCACGCCACGCTCTGGCCATGCAAGCTCGCCAAGAGTGTTTGACTCCAGAACATGGAAACAGCCGTAAGGTCAACGGATGTGGAACGTCACCCTCCACGCGCCCGACCGGGGACCCGGTTTGGGACGCCCTTCCCGGTGACAACCTCCTTCTGGAGCTCTTTGCGGAGGGGGTCCTTTTCCACAAAGAGCGGCTTACCGCTGAACGGGTCCAAGCCAGTGTGGTACATCAGGCTGGAGTACGTTGAAGGCGCAGGAAGAAAAATCTGGACCTGTTCCGGATTCATCCTCAGTTTCTGGCCGGCAAACCGCTTCAGGTTCCGCATGTCCTCTTCCGTGCAGCCCGGGTGGGCCGCGATCAGGTAATAGGTGAGGAACTGGTCCTTACCCGCTTCCTGCGTCGCCCGGTCGAAGAGTGTCTTGAACTGAAGCAGCGATTCCGTCCCCGGCTTGCCCATCGCCTTCAAAACGGCCGGCCCGGTATGCTCCGGAGCGATCTTCATCTGGCCGGAAACGTGATGGGTGACGACCTCCCGGAGATAGGCGTCGCCGTAGTCGTGGTCGCCCAACAGCATGTCATACCTAATCCCCGAGGCCACAAAGACCTTCTTCACGCCCTTAATCTGACGCAGCCTGGTCAGGAGTTCCAACTGATGACTATGGTCGACCCGCAACGACGGGCAGACGGACGGATACAGGCAACGCTTGTCCCGGCAGGCCCCCCTGCGCAGTTTGACGGCACATTCAAAACCGTACATGTTGGCAGTGGGGCCGCCGACGTCCATGATGTACCCCTTGAAATCGGCTTGGGCGGTGAGTTGCCGGGCCTCGGCCACGACGGACTCGGCACTGCGCCACTGGACGGTCCGCCCTTCGTGAACGGCGATAGCGCAGAAATTGCACTCGCCATAGCAGCCGCGGTGGGTGGCGATGGAGAACTTGATCGTCTCCAAGGCTTTCACCGGACCCTGTTGTTCGTAGTAGGGATGCTGGGCACGCTCGAAATCAAGGGCGTACACAGCGTCGAGTTCTTCCTGGCTCAACGGCAGGGCCGGTGGGTTATGCACCAGGTAGCGCGGGCCGTGCTTCTGATAAAGGCCGCGCGCGGTGAGGGCGTCATTGTTCCTATAGAAAGCGTGGAACATGGCGGTAAAGGCCGCTTTGTCGTGTACAACCGTTTCATATGCCGGCAGTTCCACGTAGGCAGATTTCGCCGGGACGATTTCGTTCTCGGCGGCGATATAACACAGGCCGCGTATTGCCCGCACGTCGGCGCCGGCACCCAGAGCAGCGGCTAACTCCACGACCGCCCCCTCGGCCATACCGTACAACAGATAATCGGCCTTGGCGTCGAACAGAATGGAGGCCCGGACGCGGTCGGACCAGAAGTCGTAGTGGGCGATTCGCCGCAGGCTGGCTTCGATGCCCCCCAAGACGATTGGCCGGGTATTCTTGAAATACTGCTTGATCAGGTTGGTGTAGACAATGGCCGCCCGGTCGGGACGGCGGTCGTTGACGCCGCCGGGGGTATAGTCATCGCTCTTCCTTCTCTTTTTGAGCGAGGTGTAGTTGGCGATCATGGAGTCGACGCTGCCCCCGGTCACCCCCCAGAACAGCTGCGGCTCGCCCAAACGGCCGATATCCCGGTCCGATTGAATATCCGGCTGGGCGATGATGCCGACGCGGTAGCCTGCGCGCTGGAGTACCCGGCCGATGACCGCGGCACCGATGAACGGACTGTCGATGTAGCTGTCGCCCGACACCAGAATGATGTCAAGCCGGTCCCATCCCAGTTGGCCCATTTCCTGGCGCGTCGTCGGTAGAAACATCGTCCTCCGTACCCGCATTATCTCTGATATGATTATACCCCGAAAACAGCTTTGACCGGATGGTCGCGCGAGTCTCCCTGAAACGGCAGTTTCACCCGACCGCGGCGGGCCGGGGTTAAGAATAGCAATCGCGGCTTGTTTTTGTTGCAAATCATTATCTTAAATGGCATGAATGCCATATATTGACAGGTCAATTTCGCGTTGTATTAGACTGCCTTCTTGGAGACTCGATGTTTCATACGTTAAGGCAAGTCCCCTTCAGAGTAGATTGTGTTTCATCCACGCCGAGCGCGCCAAGGGCGAATCTCGACAGAGTTGAGTACATGAGCAAAGATTTACCTATCTGGATATTGGAGCCGGACCCAACAGAAAAATGGGATGCATGGACCAGGAAATTCACTGAACCAAGACTGAAATCAGACCTCATCGCAGAGAACACCAGCATTGATGACATCAAACGTCAGCTGAAAGAGGTCCGCCAGTATTCCCGGGACAACAACGACACGCTGGTCAAGGAGCTTACGGCCAGTCTGTCTCTCAAGTATCCAGCGGTAACGGTAAGAACCGCGGCGGATAGTGCTGAAGCTCTGAGTTACATCTCCGGAATTTCGGATGGAATCAAGACAGTATCGATTAACAACTCCCGTTCGGTTACCCAGGAATTGAAACCGGGGTTGGTGGCGAACGGTTTTACCGTCATCGAGTCATATTACGACGAGTTTGAGTTCAAGGACAAGAATCGAAAGAGCCTCGAGTACTGGGAACTCCCCCAGGCAGTGGACAAAGAACATAAGGGGACTTTCGATATTTCCATCAAGATGTCCGGCGTGGACTCGCCCGCGGCGGCCGGGACCAAGGACTACCTGGCGGTCCTGGGAGTCAATGCCATATCGGCCCAGGATGGCACCGTATTCTTCCTCCAGCATTTCCGCAATATCTATAACGATCTGAACCTGGCCAAAAAGATTGTCCTGATCGTTGGTCTCGACAAGATTGTCAAAGATAAAGAGGCTGCCGCTTTCCAGGCCAAGTGCATGGGCATGTTTGGCGCCGAGACGGTGATCCTGGGAGTTCAGCCCAAACCGGCCAAGACCCCTACAGTGGCTGAGCTGCCATTCCTTCCGGGCGACACAGATCGAGAGGTGCATCTGATCATTCTTGATAACTACCGAACCAGCCTGCTGCAAAGCCAGTTCAAGGATTTCTTCCTGTGCATAGGCTGCCGGACATGCACCGGCTCTTGTCCTGCTTACCTGAGCGGCAAGCCGCTGTCACCCAAAGAACTGGTCCTGAACTTGAAGGGGCACTTGTCCGAGGTGGGTTTTGAACAACTCATGCAGGAGACCCCGACGGAGGTTCCTCAAACTAATTCCATTCAAGGTCCAGGCGATAGTCAGATAACGGAAGACGAAGTCTGGGCGTGCACTACCTGCCGTGCCTGCCAGCAAGTCTGCCCATTGCAGTTGAAGCATACTGACGCAATTATTGGACTCAGGCAAAACCTCACCCTGGTGCAAAGCAAGATGCCGGAGACTATCCAACTCATGCTCCGCAACATGGACTCAAGAGGCCACCCCTGGGCCGGGGTACAGTCGTTGAGACTGCGAGGCGACTGGACAAGTACGGCAGATGTCAAGGACATTTCCCAAGATGGCGCCGGTAGCGTGGATGTCCTGTTCTGGGTAGGCTGCACCGGGGCCCTGGTTGACCGCAATATCGCCACGACCCTGGCGGTGGTGAATCTGCTGAAGAAAGCGGGGGTCAATTTTGGGGTTTTGGGAGGAGCGGAGAATTGCTGCGGAGACCCGGCACGGCGGGCCGGATATGAATTCCAGTTCCAGATGATGGCCGAGCAGAATATCGGACTGTTCAAGAGCCACAATGTGAGGAAGATAGTCACGACCTGCCCCCATTGCTTCAACACCTTGAAGAATGAGTATCCTCCGCTCGGGGGAGAGTTTGAAGTTGTCCACCACACGCAGTTCATTGGCGAATTGCTCAAGGAGAACAGACTGGGTGTGTGCGAAGCAGGCGGAGGGACGGTCACGTATCATGACCCCTGCTACCTGGGGAGACACAACGAAATATACGAACCGGCAAGGCAGATCCTGGCCGGGATACCGCGGACGACGCTGGTCGAGATGGAGCAGAACCGGCTGCGAAGCTTTTGCTGCGGCGGTGGTGGCAGTCGCCTTTGGCTGGAAGAAAGAATCGGCAAGAAGATCAATGAGATGCGCACCGAGCGTGCGATTGAGACCAAGGCTGAGACCTTGGTTACTGCCTGTCCCTACTGCCTCCAGATGTTCGAAGATGTGATCAAGGCAAGGGGGGAAGCGGTATCGATGAAAGTGATGGACATCGCGGAGGTATTGGACAAGTCGCTAGCAAAATGAGATTTATTTGACAACCGGATCACTGGTAGGTAAGACAAGACTCGCCATCGGCTCAGGGGCGATCGCGAGAAAGGAGAAAGACATCCAGACCATGGAAGAGAAGACCATCGTATTTGACCCGGTTCTATGCACGGGCTGTATGCGCTGCGTGACCACCTGTTCCACTTACAACAATGGCGCGACCAGCTTCTCCAAGGCCCGCATTCATATCATGAGGCACGAAGGGCACACGATCACCAAGATAGATGACGAGGACGAGCTGATTTTCCAGGCGCTGACATGTCAGCAGTGCGACAAGCCATACTGTGCATATTTTTGCCCGGCACGGGCGATCGAGCGAAACACAGACACGGGAGCCATGGTTATCAACTACGACAAGTGCATCGGCTGCCGCATGTGTATTGTGGCCTGTCCCTTTGGCGCGATGCGCTATGATTCCACCAAGAAACAGACTTTCAAGTGCCAGCTCTGCGATGGCGACCCGCAGTGTGTGAAATTCTGCCCGCAAGAGGCGCTAATGTTTCTGCCCAAAGGCATGGCCAACATGCCCAAGATAGACCGCCTGGCCAGGAAGATAGTGGAGCTCCGGCCGACGAGTGCGGTGGAAGTCTCGGTCACGGGGGTAAAACATGCCAGTTCCTAAAGGATATGCCGGCAAGGTAGCGTTCATCGACCTGACCAAGCGCGAAGCCAGGATCGCGACCACTGACCAGTTCTTCAAGGAATACGCCATCGACCCGAGGCTATGGATCGGTGGCGACGGTTTCATCGCCAAGGTCTTGTGGAAAGACATTCCCAAAGCCATTGATCCACTCAGTCCTGAAAACGAAATTGTGATCGCGACCGGACCGTGGACGGGTACGGCGTCGCCGCAGGCAGGGCGGTCAATGCTGGGCTGCATCAGCCCGGAGACGACCGGCTACTCTTCGGGGTCTTTCGGTTGGTACTTCCCGGCGACCCTGAAGTACGCGGGCTTTGACGTCGTCATTGTCCGGGGTAAGTCCGAGAAACCGGTATACGTCTTCATCGATGACAGCAGCATTACTTTCCGCGACGCCTCCCATATTTGGGGTAAGGAGACCGGCGAGACGGTCAAGGCAATCCGGACCGAACTAGGCGAACGCTACGAGAGCGATATACGGGTCTTAAGCATTGCCCCCGCTGCCGAGCACCTGGTGCTGTACTCGCCGCCCTGTGGCGACGGCACCTCCTGTCCCGGGCGGTCGGGCGGTGGCACGGTGATGGGTTCGAAGAACTTGAAGGCGATCGCCGTACGCGGCACGGGCGAGATCCCCATCCATGATCCGAAGGGACTGCTAGATGCCTCATATCGGGCTGTCAAGAAATTCCAGGCAGAAGAGCCTACGCTCAAGATTTGGAAGGAAGAAGGGGCCACCACCGACCTCAGCGTGACGGCCCAGTGGCCGATGACCGGTCACGAACTGGGGGTCAACCGGGCGGCGGCGGACTTTCCGCTTTTGAACAATGCGGGTTGTCTAAACTGCCACGCTCCCTGCTACCACTGGCTCCAATTGAAGGAAGGCAAGCATGCCGGCCTCAGACAGCTTGGCGGTCACATGACGTACATAACCACCGGACTGCGCAATTTGGGATTCGAGAAGTTCGAGGACTGGATCTACTACGAGCGGCTCACCCAGGAGCTGGGTCTTGACCCGGCGTCCTTTTCGATGGCATTTTCGTACGCGGTCGACCTGTTCATGAAGGGTATTCTCACTACCGAGGATACCGATGGGCTCGTCCT
The DNA here is from genome assembly GCA_963735055.1 of uncultured Chloroflexia bacterium. GTDB lineage: Bacteria > Chloroflexota > Dehalococcoidia > Dehalococcoidales > UBA2162 > JBBITI01. Next base: position 79,682 of record CAVTJN010000003.1, read on the forward strand.
GCACCGAGCCGACGGCGAACTGGTCTCGGACGTTGCTAAGAGGGTGGCCTACCGCCAGGGGAAGTTCGGTAATCTACTCGCCGACGGAGTGGCAAACATGGCCCGTAAGCTGGGGCCTGAAGCCATGGCGATCATGCCGCAGACCGTTAAGGACAAGCCTTCGATCCAACGGGACTCGAAGCTACAGGCGCTGATGTGGTCCTTCGGCGCGCTTACCAACCCCCGCGGCGGCGACTGGCTGCGGGTGCACAATGTATGGGAACTGGCGTACCTGCCCGAGAACCGGGACACCTATCCCCAATTCATCGGTATGACCAACGTGGAGCTTTACGCGAGATGTCTCGAGTTACTCGACATACCGATGGATTTGAAGAAGCAGATCTTCGGCGACCCGCCGAAGACCGACGTGAACTGGATCAGGAATACCGGCGGCAAGGCCCTGTTCACGGTCTGGACCGAGAACTTCGTGGGCCTGTTCAATACGCTGGTGACCTGCATGTTCGGCGCGGCCACCCAATTCATGATGGTCGGTTTCGGCCCCACCACCTACGCCGAGGTGCTCAGCAAGATCACAGGCTGGGATGTCACCTACGACGAGCTTATGAAAGTGGGCGAACGAACGATCACGCTACAGCGGGCGTTCAACTACCGCATCAAGGGGTGGGATGCCAAAGACGACCGGTTCCAAGACAAAGCCGCTTATGAGCCGGGCGCAGTCGGCATATATAGAAACCGGATCGTTCCCTGGGAGCCCATGCTCAAGGAGTACTACCAGGTCCGCGGCTGGACACCGCAGGGTGTTCCGACCAAGGCAAAGCTGAAAGAGCTCAGTATGGATGATGTGGCCGCGGAGTTGCAACTTACGGAATAAGTCGCTCGGCCAGTGGTGCGCCGCGACCGGAATGACGCGGCGCACCATCTCACGAGAACCGCATTGAGAGTAAAGGTAAACTGCCAGTATTTCCTGCTCCATCTCACAGACGATCATGACGAGATAGAGGTGGAGGGGAGCACGGTCCGGGAGTGCCTCGAACAGGTAGTGGCTGTCTATCCGGCGGTCAGGAGGTGGCTATTCCGGGAGGACGGCGAGCTGGCGAACTTTGTGGACATCTTCGTCAACCTGGAAAACACCTTTCCAAATGAGCTTTCCGATCCGGTCAGGGAAGGCGACGAAATCTACATCGTGATGATGCACACGGCCGGGTGACAGGGGATTCGGGATAAATAGCGGGAAGAGGAGGCTCATATAGCAACCCGAGAGATACTCTGGAACATTCCGCTCAGCTACATCGCCTACATACTCGGCGTTATTAGCGTACTCATCCTGGTCTACAGTATCTACCGGCGCTACAGGCTGTGGCGCGTTGGTGCCGAGGACCATCGTGGCGCCGCAGGCAAACGAATCGTCCCTTTCATCCGGACCACCGTCAGCGACATCTTAGGGCACCGCCGTTTCCTGCGCGAACCATACGCCGGCACTATGCATTTCCTCATCTTCTGGGGCTTCGTTATGCTCCTGGTGGGGTCAGCTGTGGACTTCATCACTCACGTTATTCACGTAGAACTCACCGGTGGCATCTATCTCTGGTTTTCGCTCTTGTTCGATCTCGGCGGTATCGTGGCCCTGATCGGGACCGTTATGGCCGTGGTGCGCCGCTATATTATCAAGCCTCAAAGACTGAACACCATCTTGGACGACGGGGTGCTCCTCTCCATTATTGTCGTCATCCTCATCACCGGCTTCGTGGTCGAGGGCGTGAGGCAGGCGGCCACCGAACTGCCGGCTCATTATGATTGGGCAATATGGTCACCAGCCGGGCTGGTCTTTGCCGAAGCTTTCAAAGGATTGAGCGCGGACTCTCTCGTTCTGCTCCACCGCTCACTATGGTGGTTCCACGCGGTAATCGCTTTTGGCGCGATCGCTTACATCGGTTTGGTTTTCTCCAAGCTGCAGCACGTTCTGGTCTCTCCTTTGAATATGTTCTTCCGCACGCTGGGACCGGTGGGGGTGCCGTCCAAGATCGATATCGAACATGCCCAGACGCTGGGCGTCGGCGATTCCAGAGAATTTACCTGGAAACAACTCCTTGATGTGGACGCCTGCACGAACTGCGGCCGATGCCAGGACAGATGTCCTGCCTTCCTCAGCGGGAAGCCGCTATCGCCCAGGAAGATCACCCAGGATATCAAAGCACACTGGCTGAAAGTGGCCCATCTCCCCAAGGTCGACCCTGCCGCCGAGGCTCCGGCCGACCCGACGGTTACTCTCCCAACCCTGATCGGTGACTACGTCAGCGAGGATGAGATTTGGGCCTGCACTACCTGCGCGGCGTGTCAGGACACCTGCCCGGTCTATGTGGAGCACGTGGTCAAGGTGATCGACATGAGGCGGAACCTGGTCTTGATGCAAAGCAAGATGCCCGAGACAGCGCAGCTCATGCTCCGCAACATGGACTCGAGAGGGCACCCATGGGCGGGGGTTCAGTCGCTTAGACTGAGGGGCGACTGGACAAGTGGGCAGGACATCAGGATCCTGGGCGAGGCCGACAGTACAGACGTCCTCTTCTGGGTCGGTTGCACCGGGGCGCTGGTGGACCGCAATGTCACCGCCACCTTGTCTCTGGTGAAGGTGCTGAAGGCGGCCGGAATCGACTTCGCCGTACTGGGGGAAGCCGAGGGTTGTTGTGGCGACCCGGCGCGGAGGGCGGGATATGAGATCGTCTTTCAGACCATGGCGGAACAGAACATCGCGACTTTCAAAGCCCACAACGTGAAAGAGATTATCACCTCCTGCCCGCACTGCTACAATACGCTGAAGAACGAGTACCCGCAGTACGGCGGCGACTTCAAGGTGGTTCATTACACGGAGTTGATCGAGGATCTCGTTCGCAAGGGCAAATTGAAACTCACGGAAAGCACGAATTCGGTCATTACATATCATGACCCCTGCTACCTTGGTCGCTACAACAAAATATATTCGGAGCCGCGCGAGGTCCTGCGGGCCATTCCTCAAGCCAGCATCCGGGAGATGGCCCGCTCGCGGAACCAGAGTTTCTGCTGCGGCGGCGGCGGCGCCCACATGTGGATGGAGGAAAATGTTGGCCGCAAGATCAACGAGATCCGCATCGAAGATGTGGTCGAGACCGGGGCGGACACGGTGGTGACCAGCTGCCCGTATTGCCTGCAAATGCTTGAGGAAGGGATTGAGCGAAAAGAACTTAAGGCCACGCTGAAGGCGAAAGACCTGAGCGAGTTGGTCGAAGCAGCACTAAAACATTCGTCGTGAGGGAGTACTATGCACGTTATCGTCTGCGTCAAACAAGTACCGGATCCTGAGATCCCCCCAGCCAAGTTCAAGATCGACCCGGCGACCAAGCGGGTGGTCCCGCCGGCCGGCGTGCCACCGGTCACCAGCGTTTTCGACGAGCGGGCACTGGAAGCAGCTTGCCGGCTCAAGGATAAGAACAAAGCTAAGATCACGGCCATTACGATTGGGCCGGCAACGGCCGCCGACGTCATCAAGAACGCTTTCAAAATGGGCGCCGACGAAGGGGTCCTTCTTCAGGACAAGGCGTTTGAAAACATGGACGGCTTTGGCACGGCCTTCGTCCTGTCCAAGGCGATCCAGAAGATCGGGGCGTACGACGTAATTCTGTGCGGGCGGCAGGCGGCGGACTGGGATTCGGGCCAGGTCGGCGCGATACTGGGCGAACTGATCGGAGTCCCGGTTATCAGTATTGCCAGGGATATTAAGGTGGTCGACACCAGGCTACGGGTGGAGCGGGTGCTGAAAGATGGCTACCAGGCAGTGGAGACCCCGATGCCCTGTGTAGTGACCGTCAGCAACGAAATAGGGCTGCCTCGTCTACCCTCGGGGATGGGCCTTATGGCGGCCGCCCGCAAGAAGGCCACAGTGTGGACGGCGCAGGACATCCAGGCTGACCCAGCGCAAATAGCGTCTGCCGGCGGCCATACCGAGATTGTCAGCCTCACCGTGCCCACCCGAGAAGGAAAAGTTGAGATAGTCGGCGGGACGAGCACGCGCGACGCGGCAATCAAGTTAGCCTCGATGCTCAGGGCAGCAAACATAGTCTAGGACCGGAGGATATCTGATGGATACGAACAAGGGCATATTGCTCTGTGGTGAGGTAGACAAAGGGAAACTGGCCCCGATCACCCTCGAGCTCCTAGGAATCGGCCGCAGGCTGGCAAACGAACTAGGCCAGGAACTGTCGGTGGTGCTTATGGGAGGCAAGATCGGTGATCTGGCGCAAGAAGCGATTGCCTTCGGAGCGGACAGGGTCTATGTCGCCGATAGCCCGTCACTGGAGCAGTACAACTCCGATGCGTACACCATGGTGGCCGCCAATCTTTGCCGGAAGGCCATGCCGGAGATAGTGCTACTCGGGCAGACTGATGCCGGTCTTGACATGGCGCCGAGGCTGGCCGGCCGCCTCCAGGGTGCCCTGGCCATGGACTGTATTGAACTGGCCATCGACAAGGATAGCAAACTTCTCAGGACCACGAAGCCGGTCTTCGGCGGCAATGCGCTCGCCACGTTCGTGTCCAAAGGCGCCCGGCCCCAAATGGCCACCGTCAGGATCAGGACGATGAAGCCGGCTGACCGTGATAGCTCGCGCAAGGGCGAAGTCGTTCCTCTGGACGTGGGTTTTGACCCTTCGGCAATCAAGATCAAGGTTGTTGAGCAAGTGGAGGAGAAAGCCGAGGGCGTCAAGCTCGAGGACGCTCAGGTCGTAGTGAGCGGCGGCCGCGGCATCGGGAGTACCGAGAATTTCAAGATGCTCTGGGAACTGGCGGGCCTTTTCGATGGCGCGGTTGGCGGAACGCGAGCGGCTTGTGAACAGGGCTGGTTGCCGATGACACGCCAGGTCGGCCAGACAGGCAAAATCGTGAGTCCGAAACTCTACATCGCCGTCGCCCTTTCCGGCGCAATGCAACACGTGGCCGGTTGTTCCGGTTCGAAGTGCATCGTGGCCATAAACAAGGATCCTGACGCCTACATCTTCAAGGTCGCCCACTACGGCATCGTCGGCGACTTCAAGGAGGCCGTGCCAGGACTTATTGAGAGATTCAAGGAGCTGGCGGCAAAGTAGAATAGCCGGGTTTTGAAGGGCGCCGAAACCTGACTTCAGATGAGTTACACTCGGACCGACACTAGTTAGAGACCGGGCCTGGACGCCGGGGGAGTGAGACGGTAGCGGCGAGCAGCTAGCTTACGTTGGGGCCGGTGGACTCGCGGGCCTTCTGACGGGAAACGAGACTTACCCTGACTTTGCGTGCCTTGGCAACGCCCCACTGGCGGACGGGTGCGGCGGCCACGGTTTCGGCGATAATCTTGTCGGCCGATCGGGCGTCGTTCCAACGGCGCCAGGACTCAAGCCACGCAGACTCATCCTGTCTGCATTTCTCGCACTTCCCGGTCTGGTCGCACTCGGTCACACCGTCCAGGAAACATCCGTCAGATTTCATCTCGTGTCCTTCCCGTACCCGCAATGGGCCGATAACCGCCTTTGGTTACGGTCAGCGAGCGGCTGATGCCCCATCATAGGGCAGGCCAGGACCGACGGGAATAGACAACAAGTACTGCCGGAGACAAACGATAGTCCGGGCCACGGATTGCTCTTGACAATACCGGCGGCCGATACTTAAATGGGCTGGTGGTAGCCACCGGGGCCCCGCCGGGAACAAGGAGTGTGAAGCATGGCGCTAAAGATACCGCTGCCGGAGGCGCAGCAACGGGCCCTTGATCTGATGCACGCCGGACGCCACTGAGGCCCCAGCGTCCTACAAGTTATGTGGGAAGCTTACGCGTTCGACAACGAGGACCTCTTGTGGCCAAGCACCGCCCTGTTCGGCGGTATTGCCGGGCAGCAACAGGCAACCTGTGGGGCAGCATCTTCGGGCGCCGTGTGCCTGGGCCTGCGGCTGCGGCAGCCGGCCTCGGATGAACCAGCCGTAAAACGGGCCAGACTGGACATCGAACGCGAGGCCGCCGGGATGGTCCGGGAGTTCGTACAACGATTCGGTACGCTAGTCTGCCGGGACCTGGTCGGACTCGACCTCTCGGACCCGGAAGTGCGCCGCCGCTTTCAAACGCAGGGCTTGAGCAAGGACACTTGCGACCGGTTCGTCTCATTTGTCATCGAGAAGCTGTACCAACTGGAGGCCACCAGGGGTATGCCGAAAGCATAGCGAACCACGTTCCACGCCTCGTCATCTCATGTGACCGGGCGCAACCGTAAGCGGCGGTCACGGGGAGCTTGCATGGCCGGAGTGGACGTCCCGATTTGAGTGAGCGCGGCCCGGCTTAAGAGAGGTAACGGATGACATCGATAGCCAACATCAACGCGTGGGGGACTGAACTTGAAAAGCTGCTGTTGCTGCGAACGTCGCCGCTCGCCTTGAAGTTCCTGAAGAGTACGACAGAGGTCCCCGAAGGGGCCCTCCGACCCCACAGGGACCGCGGTTATCACTTGGCGCAATGCCAGGCATTCGCCATGTCACGCCGCGAGGGAGCGACGATCGCGATGCTCCGAGAGGACCACTGGTGCTGGGCGCCGCTGATCGCCTATGGACTAGTGCCGGAGGTCGACGAGCATCCGGGTTCAGCCTTCATGGTCGAGGACGCGCGAGCGGCCCGGGATTTACAGCGGAAGTGGCCCCATCTGGAGTACGGCGCCTGCGTGGGAATCGTTTCGGCGCCCCTCAGGACCGCCACTTTTGAACCCGATGTGGTGCTGTTGTACTGCAATTCGGCCCGGATGCGGACCCTGGTCATGGCCGTCAAGTACAAGGAAGGCACTCTAATACAATCCGAGTTCGACCCGATCGACTCGTGTGTGTTCTCTACGGTGCCGACCATGCTCTCTTGCCAGTACCGGATCACCCTGCCCGACCCGGGCGAGTTCCAGCGGGCGCTGGCCACTGAGGACGAGATCATCCTCTCAGTACCGGCAGAAAAGCTGGAGAACCTCGTGGCCGGGCTGGCGCACCTGGAGAAATCCGGATCCGGTTACCGAAGCTTTGCCCAGGATATGAGGCCGGATTTTCCCCGCCCGGGCTTCTACAAGAAGCTGTTCAAGAGTTGGGGCCTCGACGCATCGTAGGCTCAGCTACCGCGTGGCGGCAAATCACTTCGGCGCCGGCATACTCCCGATAAGCGTGGAAATCTCGGCCAGCCCCGCCGCTCCCCGCAGGGAAAGCCAGGAGTCGGCGGCGGTCACCTGGATGGTCCCGAGGGCGGCCTTGAGATTCGGGTCCTGAGTGGTCGCCCGAGTCAGGGATATGAGACCGGCAACGGCATCCCGGGCGTCCTTGACGGAAGCGACGTTCGAAAAGTGCGCATCGAGGCGCGTGTTCAGGGTCAAACCAGGCAGATCGACCGAGAATCCGACGGTATCTATGCTCTGGAAAGTGTTCAGCGACAGCGGCAATTGCCCGGGAGCCCCCTCACCGATCTGATCACGGAGACTCTGCGGCGGAGCGAAGGCGCCAGCGACGAGGACGGCGCTGAACCGGTCCAGGGTGTCGATAATGATCCCCGTCAACGGCTTCTGGTCGCCCCTGCTGACATCAATCGTGTCCCGCACCGCCTTCCCCGTACCCAGGACCAGACGCCCCGGGCCAAAGAACGCCATTTCGATCTTGTCCTTCCCTCCGGCGTAGACGGTTAGACCCTTGTAGTCGCTGGTGGTCATGGTATGCTGTGTCTGCTGCTGGATCTTAGCGATGATCGCCGGCTCATCGAAAGAGCCATTTGCGATGATCCCGGCATAGGCTTCGCCGGCCGGGCCGGCCGACTCGATGTCGGTGAACATGACAGCCGTCGAAACGCCGGCGGCATCCAGGCCAGTCTTCTCAGACAGTTCAGCAAGGACGGCGTCAACCGTCTGGGGCCACCCCGTCCTGGTCCTGGCCAATTCGTCGTAGGCAATCCTCAATGCGGGATTGCCGATCAACTTGGCCACCTGTATTTGGACCACTGCGTTGGCCGTGCCCGGGACTAGAGAGGTCGCGGACGCGTTTGCAGCGCCACAGCCGGACAACACCGGCAGAATGAGAAACAAGGCCAAGCCACTGGCCACAAGCTTCTTAAACATGATCCCCCTGTCTCCTTCAGGCAACGTTGGTTCATAAACGTCAACCTGCTGCCTGATACTATTTTATCAGATTCACCCGCCAAGCCGGTTCGGCCGCAGGCCTAACCGGTAACATCCCGTTTCCGGAACAGATAGAAGGCGCCGACCAGGAATACCAGGCAATACGCCGACAGTACAACGAAAGCATGGGTTGTGGAAGGCGCTTGAGCGCCGACGGCAGCGAACGGCCCGCCCATACCGCGGCCCGAAATCGGAAGGTGATTGAGGGCGTTGATAACGGTTACATTGGCATTGAACAGGTAATTCGGGACATTGGCCACCCACCCACCGGCCAACTCCATGAAAGAGGAGATGATCGGTTCCAAGAACAGAACGCCAATACCCACGGCAATGCCCGGCATGGCCGAACGTCCAGCCAGGGAAAAGAAGAACCCGAGCAACGCGAAGGGCAGCAGCAAGAAAAAGGTGCGCCCGAACTGCAGGAACTGGTCCCACAGGTAGGGGCCGGTGGCGAAGCTGAAATCCAAGGCATAACCGCCCGCGGCGGTGGTAATCATGCCCATGATGAAGCCAGTCGCCACGCCAACCACCATGCCCGCGAGCACCAGGATGCCGACGGAAATCAGTTTGGCGCCCAGGAACTTGAACCGGCTTTCACTGCTGAACAGAGCAATCCGGATCGTCCGCCAGTTGTATTCATTGCCGATGGAACTGGCGGCGAGGATAACGGCCAAAACTGCCCCAAAAGAGGTCAATATGCTCAGGGCAAAGGGGATGGACACCGGCAGGCCAAGTAGACTCTGAAGGTTGCCCATACCGGTTGTGGTCCGGCCGGGCAGGGCGATCTTGGATATCAGGTAGATAAGAAGGTGAAGCAGGGACATCATGCCTACCAGGACACCCAATAAGATCCACGTCAGGGATCGTTTGCGCAGTTTCAACAGTTCGGCGCGGATGGCTTTAGTCACCGCTTCCACCTCCGGTCAATTCCAGGAAGACGCTTTCCAGGCTGACACTTCGCGGCACGAGCTCCGACAGATACAGGCCCTGCCCGGCCAGGACCCGGTTTACCGCCGAAGCATCTTCCTGGGGCGCTTCGACCATGAGATAGCCGTCCTTGATGCTCACCGACTTCACCCAGGGCAAGCCCGTAAGGACCTCGACGGCCCGCTCGGGCCGGTCAACCTTGATCTGCAGAACGCGGCCGCGGTTCAGCAATTCGGGGACCGAGGCATTGACCAAGGTGATCCCCTTCTTGATGATCGTAACCCGGTCGCACACCATTTCCACTTCGTGAAGGAGATGGCTGCAAAGCAGGACGGCCCGGCTTTCGTGGGCGAGTTGCGGAATCAGGTCGCGGATCTCTTTGGTACCGGCCGGATCAAGGCCATTGGTGGGTTCATCCAGAATGATAAACTCGGGGTCCCGGAGGAGGGTCGAGGCGATACCCAGCCGCTGCTTCATACCCATTGAATAATGCCCATAGCGGTCCGACGCCCGTTCCAGCAAATTCACTCGTTCCAGCACCTCGGTGATCTTGCTCCGGGATATTCCGCCGATGGAAATGGCGAGCGTGGCCAGGTTGTCCCAACCCGAAAGGTAGGGATAAAAGGCCGGTTCTTCAATAACCGCCCCGATGCGCCGCAGGGCGCTCCAGGGATTGTCCTTGAGATTGCGGCCAAACAGTTCGATGGTCCCGGCGGTCGGCGCGACCAGGCCAAGAATCATACCAACGGTGGTGCTCTTTCCGGCGCCGTTGGGGCCCAGGAAGCCGAAAACCTCGCCCCGGCGAATCTCGATGTTGAGGTCCTTGACCGCCTCCAGGGAACCGAACCGTTTGGTGAGGCCGGAGGTTCGCAGAATGATATCGCCGCCCTGACGAGCACCGTCGCCGGCCAAGGCAGACATCTCACTTCTCATCTTCTACTCGTCTTCTCCTGACAGCTGACCGCTCATTCCCAACCGCGGCCGCACCTCGTTCCCAAACGGGGGGCCGGAATCTCGCCACCGGGACTGTATTGTCTGATCCTTGCTGCGAGGGGCTGGACTGGCCCGCTGTTACCTTCAGCATAGCACAGTGTACCTGCAGCAACCTCGGTCCAGGCTCAAGGCACCCATGAGTATTGACTTTGCGAGACGCAGCCGTCTATTGTTCATGCAACACTGCAGGAGGTGTGGCATGTTAGAAAGGTTCCAAGTTGCGGAACGCGGTTTCCCCAGGGTGGCAGAGAAGAATCTTCGGGAGACGGTGACTACCATCTTCGAGAAGGTGGGACTCGACCCGGAGGACGCTCGCCTCGGCGCTGATGTCCTGGTGACAGCAGATCTACGCGGCGTGGAAAGCCATGGTGTTTCCAACATGCTGCGCGGCTACGTCCGCGACTGCCAGGGAGGGCAGACCAACACCCATCCGAACTGGCATGTAGTACGCGAGTCTCCATCGACGGCCACCGTTGACTGCGACCGCGGTCTCGGGATCATCATCGCGCCCAAGGCCATGGAAATTGCCATCGAGAAGGCCAGAAGCGTTGGAATCGGCATGGTGACGATGCGCAACGGCCGCCACATGGGCATGGCGTCCTACCACGCCATGCGTGCCCTTAAGCATGACATGATCGGCCTGTGCATGACCGATTCCCCGGCAGAGATGGTGCCGACCTTCGGGGCGGAACCCCGTCTGGGCACCAACCCCATCGCCGTGGCCGCGCCCGCCGACAAGGAAGCCCCCTTTGTCTACGACGCGGCTACCACCGTCGTCGCCGGCAACAAGATCGGCCTCACCCGTCGTCTCGGCATCAAGGTGCCCGGGGGATGGTTGGCCGATGTCGAAGGCACACCCTATCATGACCGAGGCCGACGCGCCCATCCCCGGCTACGCGGGCGGTGGCTCCCGGCTCCTTCCGCTGGGCAGCACGCGCGAGATGGGTTCACACAAAGGCTACGGCTTAGCCTGCGTGGTCGAGATCATGAGCGGTATTCTCACCGGCGGAGGCTACAGTGTCAAGGTCGGCCGGCCCAACTTCAACCATATGGTGGCCGCTTACAGCATCGAGGCGTTCATGGACACAGCCGAATTCAAGACCACCATGGACGAGTGGCTGCGTATGTTGATGGCGACCAAACCAGCGGCCGGCCACGCCCGCGTCTTGTATCCCGGCCTACCCGAAGCCGAAGCGGAAACCGAGCACCGGACTAAGGGCATCCCCCTCCACCCTGAGGTGATCGACTGGTTCAAGACCATCTGCACTGAACTGAAGATACCGAGTCTGCTGTAGAAGACCTACCTGGCTGGACATAGTCTCAGAATCGGTATTCGGCGGGACTTGCAGTGCTGACGCGAGCCCGGTCTGTCACTTGTGCGCGATCGAGTGCTCCTGCGGAATGGGGGTATCAGGTGATCTCCCTCCTCAGGATGCGGAAAAAATCATCCCGGGCGTACCGCTCGGTCCAGGGTTCATGACCGCATCGCGCCAATAGAATGAACTCGAATTCTTTCAGGATACTCTTCAGTGGTCTTTCGACTCCCTCGGCGGGGGTGGGGTCATAGTCGCCATGGATGGCGACCACCGGACACCTGATGCCCTTCCCCATTTCCAGGAGCCTGCCGCTTATTCTCAACTCTCTGGCTTCCGACCAGACCCTGCGGTTGATCTCTTCGCTCACTTCAAGGGGCTCGATTTCCATTTCGGCGGGCAGCCCCTCATAGGTGTCCGCTTCGGCAAAGAGTTCGCCGAGGCGGGCCAGACATCTGTCTTTGTTTCCGGCGGCATCCCCGTTTATGACGTCCATCGAGCTAAGCACTTCGATCCTCTTCGCCTCAGAAAGGCGTTTCAGTCTCTCGGGTACAATATTCGCGGCGTAGTGTTCCTGGAAAGCCCCACTTGCCACCAGGATAAGCTTCTTCACCAAGGCGGAGTAGCGGGCGGTCACAAGATACGCCAGCCAGGCGCCCCAGGAATGCCCGATCAGAACGGCAGGCAGGTCAGCCTGCTCTTGCAGCACGTCATGGAGTTCCCTTATCTGACCCTCCACCGTCTTCTGCGTCTGCAAAGGCTCCAAAGCGCCAGCAACTCTTGACAACTCCCGGGCAACGGGAGCGACTGAACCCGGTGCACCGGGGCCACCATGAACAACGGCGACCCCGTAGGGTGGCTTCCCCCATGTCCGGTATCTCATGTCTCGCACTCCCACAGCTCGAGCTTATTGTACGACAAACGCCGGTGGGGAACGATGGTCATGGAGACCGCGACCGGACCGGCGGAAGTCACAGAGAGGTTGATGAAGAGCGGCGATTGCTGTAACCACCGGGCGCAGGGATTGGCTCCCGCGGGGAAGCTATTTCGCGGCGACCGGGCCGGGCGGGCGATATTGAGTGCGTATGGCCACCGCAAATGGTACGGAAAGAAGGATTATCCCCACCGCACCCCAGCACAGGACTCGGTAGCCTACGATGGGCAGAAGGGCGCCGGCCAGGAAGGACATGCCCACCGAACTGATGTGGTTGATGCTCACCCCGGTGGACAGCGTCGGCGTGAGCTCCTCAGGCGGGGCGATGCGGTTAACGTAGGTGGAGAGTCCCATGCTCAGCGTCACCAACAGGTTGATGAAGACCACCATTGCCGCGAGGAACCAGACATTCTGGACCGTCGCGTAGCCCACGAAGCAAAGAGCGAGGGCGACGTAACCTGCAGTGAGGGTTGTCCTTTCGCCGGCCTGATCGAGCAGACGGCCCATGCGCGGTGCCAGGACGAAGTTGACGAGGCTGCTTGCCAGCAGCAACATACTGATCTGCACCGCCGAAAGCCCGTAGTTGTACACCAGTACCATGATGTTGAAAGCGGAAAACACTTGACTGCGGGATCCTTCGAACAACAACAGGACGTAGTAGAGCCAGTAGCGGCGCCGGAACAACAGGCGAGGCTGGGCCTTCTTTGTCTCACCAATATTCTTGGGCAGACGCCAGAGGGCGAAAGCGGCCGCGATTATCAAGAGCCCTGCAAGTCCGGCAAACGTGCGCAGAGAGAGCCAGCGGGAGAACAGAAGAATGCTTCCAATTCCGGCCATGGAGGCGAGAGCGGCCACAGATGCTAACGTCCCCAGGACTCTGCCTGAGTTCTCTTTCGTTGCCAAACCGAGCGCCAGAGAGCTGTTCAAAGGCATCCAGAGGTGAAAGCCGAGGCTGGCGGTCAGCGATACGGCGACCAGCCCCATCCATGAGTGCACGCTGGCATAGAGGGCGTAGCCGACGCCCATGATCAGCAGGGAAGCCACCCCGCGCCAGGTTAGGGGCAGGTGCATCACCAGTGCCGCCAGGAAAACCAACCCGAGACCGGGAATCTCCCGAATCCCCGACTGCAGCAGCACTTGCGAACCGGTCAACCCCAACTCTTTCATGAAGTTGGTGCTGATGCCGTTTTGCAGACCCGAGCCAAGACTCAAAAGAAAAATGGCCAACGCCAACAGGACGAAGCTTCGGCTCCATATCCCGTCTCGTCCGGCGACCCCTATGGCGTGCCGCGGCAACGGCGCAGTCTCTCTGATCATGGCACTCTCACGGAAAGGCGACAAGGGTATTGGGGTATCATACTATTCGCGCCGGCATCTGGCAATGGTCGCCGGGGCCGCATCCCATTGCTCCTCCGGATGCCTTGCCATATAATTGCCGGGTGAGCGCAGGTTCTCGAAGCGGGAAAGTGGTGGTGACCGGTGGGGCGGGGTTCGTCGGCTCGCACCTGGCCGAGGCGCTGGTGGGGCGGGGCCACCACGTAGTGGTGCTGGATGATCTGTCCAGCGGGAAACTGGACAACATCAAGCACCTGCCCAGAACCAGTCTTGAATACGTCCGCGGTAGTGTTACCGACCTCCCTCTTCTCAAGTCCATCTTTGATGGCGTCGATCTCGTCTTCCACGAAGCGGCGATCGCGAGCGTCGCCCGAAGCATCGAGGCTCCGGAAGCAACTCATGAGGCCAATGCTACGGGGACGCTGAACGTGTTGATGGCGGCGATGGAGAACCGCGTGAAGAAAGTGGTATTTGCCTCCTCATGCGCCGTTTATGGCAGCACCAAGGTGCTGCCAACCGGTGAAGACGTTCCGCCAGACCCGGAATCTCCGTACGCCGCCGCCAAACTGGCGGCCGAGTACTACTGCGACGTCTTTCGCAAAGTGTACGGACTGCCCACGGTCTGCCTTAGGTACTTCAACGTGTACGGGCCGCGGCAGAGCGCAGAGTCAGACTATGCGGCAGTCATACCCAAAATGATCAGGGCGGTGGCGGAGGGGAAATCACCGGTGATCTACGGCGATGGTAAGCAGTCGAGAGATTTCGTCTTCGTGCGGGACGTGGTGACGGCGAACCTGTTGGCCTCGGCCAGCGAAGCCACCGGAACCTACAACGCAGGTACCGGTGAGAGCACGGACTTGAACCAGTTGGCCGACACGATTGTCGGACTGTTTGGCAGCAAGCTGAGGGTGGTCCATGAAGCAGCCCGACCCGGCGAAGTGCGCCACAGCAAAGCCGACGTCTCAAGATTGAGGTCTATTGGTTACACCCCGGCCTGTACGCTGAGAGCAGGGCTAATGGAAATGGTGAACCGGGCTCGTACGATGCCGTAGCCCAACTCCAACCGGCGAAACCACTCTCACTTCAGCAGTCGTCCGCATCCGGGACGCACGTGGGCCATTACCACCCGGCCGGAACAGGATATCCGGAGATGACTGCCTCCAAAGCAGTCAGGCAGACGCTGAGACTGATAACTGTGCCCAGACTCCGCCGCCCCGGACCTTCGAGGACGACCGTCCTCAAGTCAGTCGGAGACCCCGTTTGGTCCAAAACTACCTGCCGGCATCAGGGAAGGCGGGATGAATCTGGTCAAGGAGTCTGAGTGACATTGAACGACGGGATATCAACGGGGTATACTGGGAGACTCGTTAGACTCGAACCGGA
>CAVTJN010000004.1:0-759519 GCA_963735055.1 uncultured Chloroflexia bacterium
GTTCTCTTTCGTTGCCAAACCGAGCGCCAGAGAGCTGTTCAAAGGCATCCAGAGGTGAAAGCCGAGGCTGGCGGTCAGCGATACGGCGACCAGCCCCATCCATGAGTGCACGCTGGCATAGAGGGCGTAGCCGACGCCCATGATCAGCAGGGAAGCCACCCCGCGCCAGGTTAGGGGCAGGTGCATCACCAGTGCCGCCAGGAAAACCAACCCGAGACCGGGAATCTCCCGAATCCCCGACTGCAGCAGCACTTGCGAACCGGTCAACCCCAACTCTTTCATGAAGTTGGTGCTGATGCCGTTTTGCAGACCCGAGCCAAGACTCAAAAGAAAAATGGCCAACGCCAACAGGACGAAGCTTCGGCTCCATATCCCGTCTCGTCCGGCGACCCCTATGGCGTGCCGCGGCAACGGCGCAGTCTCTCTGATCATGGCACTCTCACGGAAAGGCGACAAGGGTATTGGGGTATCATACTATTCGCGCCGGCATCTGGCAATGGTCGCCGGGGCCGCATCCCATTGCTCCTCCGGATGCCTTGCCATATAATTGCCGGGTGAGCGCAGGTTCTCGAAGCGGGAAAGTGGTGGTGACCGGTGGGGCGGGGTTCGTCGGCTCGCACCTGGCCGAGGCGCTGGTGGGGCGGGGCCACCACGTAGTGGTGCTGGATGATCTGTCCAGCGGGAAACTGGACAACATCAAGCACCTGCCCAGAACCAGTCTTGAATACGTCCGCGGTAGTGTTACCGACCTCCCTCTTCTCAAGTCCATCTTTGATGGCGTCGATCTCGTCTTCCACGAAGCGGCGATCGCGAGCGTCGCCCGAAGCATCGAGGCTCCGGAAGCAACTCATGAGGCCAATGCTACGGGGACGCTGAACGTGTTGATGGCGGCGATGGAGAACCGCGTGAAGAAAGTGGTATTTGCCTCCTCATGCGCCGTTTATGGCAGCACCAAGGTGCTGCCAACCGGTGAAGACGTTCCGCCAGACCCGGAATCTCCGTACGCCGCCGCCAAACTGGCGGCCGAGTACTACTGCGACGTCTTTCGCAAAGTGTACGGACTGCCCACGGTCTGCCTTAGGTACTTCAACGTGTACGGGCCGCGGCAGAGCGCAGAGTCAGACTATGCGGCAGTCATACCCAAAATGATCAGGGCGGTGGCGGAGGGGAAATCACCGGTGATCTACGGCGATGGTAAGCAGTCGAGAGATTTCGTCTTCGTGCGGGACGTGGTGACGGCGAACCTGTTGGCCTCGGCCAGCGAAGCCACCGGAACCTACAACGCAGGTACCGGTGAGAGCACGGACTTGAACCAGTTGGCCGACACGATTGTCGGACTGTTTGGCAGCAAGCTGAGGGTGGTCCATGAAGCAGCCCGACCCGGCGAAGTGCGCCACAGCAAAGCCGACGTCTCAAGATTGAGGTCTATTGGTTACACCCCGGCCTATACGCTGAGGGCAGGGCTAATGGAAATGGTGAACCGGGCTCGTACGATGCCGTAGCCCAACTCCAACCGGCGAAACCACTCTCACTTCAGCAGTCGTCCGCATCCGGGACGCACGTGGGCCATTACCACCCGGCCGGAACAGGATATCCGGAGATGACTGCCTCCAAAGCAGTCAGGCAGACGCTGAGACTGATAACTGTGCCCAGACTCCGCCGCCCCGGACCTTCGAGGACGACCGTCCTCAAGTCAGTCGGAGACCCCGTTTGGTCCAAGACTACCTGCCGGCATCAGGGAAGACGGGATGAATCTAGTCAAGGAGTCTGAGGGACATTGAACGACGGGATATCAACGGGGTATACTGGGAGACTCGTTAGACTCGAACCGGAATGATGCTGACCCCGGGGCTGAGTCAGTCATTCTATACCCCCGGCGGAAGGTGTCTCGATGGACCACGTCAAGTGGATGGCTCGTTTATGGCCAGGCGTACTACTCTTGGTTTTCGTGGTCGCCGGTCTCTACCTCCGGGTTGTCCTCCCATTCGACTCTGTGTTTGGCCACGGTCTGACGAAGTTCAACAGCAATGACGCCTACTACTTCATGCGCCAAGTCGACACTCTGGTACATAATTTCCCCAACCTCATCTCGGTCGACACGTACCTGGAATACCCTACCGTCTCTTCGCTGGGAGTCTTCAACTTCTTCGTGTATCTCCTCAGCGGCGCTATCAAGCTTATCGGGCTGGGCTCGCCCTCTCAGCACCTGGTGGACACCGTGGGAGCCTACTTTCCGGCGATCCTGGGGTTACTGACGATAGTTCCGGTGTACTTCATCGGCCGAGGCCTGTTTGGCCGGTGGGCCGGCATCGTGGCAGCCGGACTGGTGGCCATTCTACCAGGTGAATTCCTGGGTAGGACGATCCTCGGCTCCACAGACCGGGACGCTCTCGAAGTGCTGCTTTCGGCACTGACCATGCTGTTTCTGATTCTGGCAGTCAAAATGGCCCGGGAGAAGGCACTGGAACGCCGGAGTCCCGGCCATCTGCGCCTGGCGGACCTCCGGCGACCGATAGTTTTCAGCGTGATGTCAGGGATCTCTCTTGGACTGTACCTGCTCACCTGGAGAGGCGCCTTCCTCTTCGTCCTGATAATCATGGGATGGTTCGTACTCCAGTCGGTGGTTGACCATTTGAAACGCAGGCCTTTCGGTCATATCGGTCTTGTTGGCGCAGTGACCCTGCTCACCGCACTTTTCGTTTTCGGGTCCATGTCGCAGAACCTGGCGTATTCAGCCGCACTGTCAATCCCCCTGGTGCTGACGCTGGCGCTGCTGGGTCTCGGACGCGGGCTGTCACGGATGAAGACGAGGCCCGTCTACTATCCGGTGATTGTACTCGGCGCCGGCCTGTTGGGTCTCGGGATTCTTTACGCAGCCAGCCCCTCGTCGTTTTCATGGCTATGGGACCAATTCAGCGTCTTTGTCCCGAACGCAACCGGGATTGGCATTTCTGAGCTGCAACCCAGTCTTTTTGACCAGGGCCGATTCAGCCTCGCTATCATCTGGGGCAGCTTTACCACCTCTTTCTTCCTGGGTATGGTCTCTCTGGGTGTGCTCATCTATCTTTCCCTGAAACGGACCGAGGCTGACACCGTGCTTTTTGTGTTCTGGAGCGGGGTAATGCTGGTGGCCACGCTGATACTGCGCCGAATGGCTCTGCTGTTCGCGATCAACGTGACCATACTTACTGGTTACCTGGCAACCGTTCTGTATCGCTCGATTCAACTCGTGTTTGATCGCGCAACCGGGAGAAGCATCAACGACGCGGCGTCGCGCCTTCTTGAATCGGGCGGCTCGACGGTCGCGGCGAAGCCGTCCTCCAAGCCCTCCCGCGATAGTCACTATGAGGCTCTCGGCGTCCGCCGTGACGCAACCCCAAAGCAAATAAAGAAGGCATACCAGACGCTGGTCAACCAGGACCGCGCCCGGGACGGTGGGGCCGGGGTGGATGAGGCGAGGTCAAAACGTGTCACCGACGCCTATTCCGTCCTGTCCGACCGCCGGAAGCGGGCCGCCTTTGACCAATCGACACACGATAGGGGGTCCAAGAAGGCACGCGTGCCGACGGCCGCCACACCCATGGCCACGGGATGGGCAAGGACAGGTTTGGCCGCGGTGGTTATCTTCTTTCTGGTCTTCTTCCCCAATTTCAAATGGTCGATCACCACCGTGCATCAGCAATCGTCATTCGCGCCCAGTGACTCGTGGCAGGATTCTCTTAGGTGGTTGAGAGACAACTCGCCGGAGCCTTTCGGGCAAGCGTCGTTCTATTACGATCTATACCAACTGCCATTCCACTATCCGGACACATCCTATGGCGTGGCCGCCTGGTGGGACTATGGCTACTGGATAACCAGAATTGCCCGCCGCCTTCCGAATGCCCATCCCGGTGGCGGGAGCCGGGAATTGGTGGCAAGGATGTTTACGGCGCAGGATGAGGCCAGCGCCGGTGCATTGACCGACCAGATGGGCTCCAGATATCTGATGGTCGATGAGGACACGGTCAAGAGTAAGTTCTACGCGGTTGCGGCTTACGCCGGTTCCAGCAGTGACCAGTACTCCGATCAATATTACATGGACGTTCTTGGCCGGCTCGTCCCAGTGGAATACTACTATCCCGAGTACTACAGGTCGCTGGCAGTCAGGCTCTTCTACTTTAACGGCGAGGAGGTCCCGTCTCAGGGTTCCACCGTCATTTCATTTGTGGAGCTTCCCGACCGGGGAGGGCACGACCTACAAGAAGATTACTGATGCCCGTTCGTTTTCTACTTTTGAGGAGGCGGCCGAGTATGTGTCACAGCAACCATCAGGAAACAGCAGGATAGTCGGCGCCAGTCCCCTGGCCAGTCCCGTCCCATTGCCGAAGCTCGAACACTATCAACTGGTGCATCGGTCTGATGATTCTGGTTCGGATCGGCGCCGGAGCCCCGGTAGTCAAGGTTTTCACATATAATAAGTGACGGAAATATCAAGGACAGAGAAGGGGCAACGCTTGTGCGCACCGCGCAGATAATTGGACGATACCGGTGGCTCATATTTGAGCTCGCGAAGCGAGAGGTGAAGCTACGCTATCGCGGAACCTGGCTGGGCTTCCTGTGGAGTCTTCTCAACCCCATTATTATGACCGCCGTATACACGGTGGTGTTTTCGCTTGTGTTCCGGGTCGGTATCCCCAACTACCCGGTGTTCCTTCTTTGCGGACTGCTTCCGTGGAATTGGTTTGTAGAGTCGACGTCTTCCGGAACAAGCTGCCTGGTGGACCGTTCGGCATTCCTGCGAGATGCCATATTCCCATCCGAGATTCTGCCGGTCACCACAATCGCGGTGAGCATGGTTAATTTCGTGTTGGCTCTCCCGGTACTGCTGGCGGCACTGCTGGTGTTCAAAGTGACGCTCGGCTGGAGCCTGCTGGCATTGCCCTTGATCATGGCAGTCCAATACGCGTTCACGCTGGGGATCGTCTTTTTCCTGGGCACGTATTGCGTCTTCTTCCGTGACCTTCGCTACATCGTCCAGCACGTCGTCTTTGCGCTCTTCTTCCTGACTCCGGTCATGTATGATTTCTCGGTCGTCCCGGCCTACCTGAGGTGGGTTTTCAGACTGAATCCCGTCGCCCACCTGGTTGGCGACTACCATCGTATTTTCTTCTATGCCTCGTGGCCCGACTGGCGGGACCTCGGCATCGTCCTCGTCATCAGCGTGGTGCTAATAGTGTTGGGTTCTTGGGCTTTTCAGAACCATAAAGAGAGGTTCGCCGAATTCCTATGAGCGACGCTATCGTATTGGAGCGAGCAGGCAAGAGATTCAAGCGCTTCGCGGTGTCCGGGCACACCACTCTTAAGGACGCAATCGTCAGAGGCCAGATCTTCCGGATGGGGCATGCCCGAGGGTACGTCGAATCCCTGAGGGACATTTCTTTTTCGGTGCCTCATGGGACGGTCCTGGCAATCATCGGACCCAACGGCGCAGGCAAGACCACGCTGCTGCGACTCCTGGCCGGCATCTACAAGGCGACTTCAGGAACGGTCCGAATCGAGGGCCGCATCTCAGCGCTTCTCAGCCTGGGTTTCGCCTTTCATCCCGAGTTTTCGGGACGGGAAAACATAATGATAAGTGGCCTTGCCCTGGGACTGTCGCATAAGCAGATATCGATGTCTACGCAGGGCATCATCGAGTTCGCCGAGCTTGATAACTTCATCGATGCACCGATGCGCACCTATTCCTCCGGCATGTACATGCGTCTGGCATTCTCCATCTCGGTGAATGTCAATTCGGACATCCTGCTTATTGACGAGGTGCTGGCCGTGGGCGACGCCAGGTTTGCCGAGAAGAGCCGGACACGCATGGACGACCTGAAGAGAAGCGGCAAGACCGTAGTCCTGGCCACCCACGATCTCGGCACGGTGGAGAACTGGTGTCACCAGGCGCTCTTGCTCGATGGAGGGCAGATGCGCGGCCTGGGCGATCCGAAGGAAATCGTGGCTCAGTACCGAAAGATGGTACTGGAGAGCACACAACCTCACCCCCAATAGCCTGGAGAAAGGGCCAGTCTGGCGACCCCCAATGGAGGACTCATGTTTGAATTCTACGCAAGCACAGAGACCATCAGCCCCCTGCTCGAACCGTGCAACACCGAGTTCCATGGCGACGCCCGCTGTTTAGAAAGACGGTCAGGGCTTTCTTTAAGCTACGCATGGACAGGCTGTTCTAGGAGGGCGGTTTGGCGGCAGCGGTAGCCATTATCATTCCGTGTTTCAACTACGGTCAGTACGTCCGGGAGGCAGTTCAGTCCGCCCTTGACCAGGACGCAACCGCCGAACTGATCGTGGTCGACGACGGTTCGACCGACTCCAACACGCTGTCGGTACTCGACGAACTGCAGCGGGCCGGCGTCAAGATCTTTCGCCAACCGAACAAGGGTCTGCCGCTGGCTCGCAACGCGGGGATCGAACTGACTTCGGCTGAATTCATTGTTTGCCTTGATGCCGATGATCTGCTTCAACCAACCTATTGCTCCCGCTGCCTCGAGGTGATGAATTCAAGGCAGGATGTTGGGTTTGTCTATCCGACCACGCGGGTTTTCGGAGACCGGGACAAATTGTGGAGCCGGAGGGCCTACTCGGGACTACATCTGTTGATAGACAACTACATTCCGTACGCCGCCATGTTCCGCCGGAAACTCTGGGCTGATGCCGGCGGTTACTCCGGAGACTTGAAACACGGATATGAGGACTGGGATTTCTGGATGACGGCCATGGAACACGGATGGAGGGGCTTCCACATCCCCGAACCGCTATTCTGGTACCGAAAACACGGCCGGAGTATGTTATCGGCATCGAACCTGGAACGGAGAGCAACGAAAGGTCTCCTTCGCCGCAGGCATCCCCGACTGTACTCCGTATCCCAGGTGGTCAGGATGATGGTTGAAGAACGGTTCCCGTTGCCACGGCTGATGGTAGCCGTGGGCAAAGAAGGCGTGGCGAGACGTTTGACACTGGTTCTGGAACGGAATAAAGATGACTGAAAGACGTCGAAACGAGGTATCCCTGTGCACAAGCGGGCGAAGGAGCAGGGGGCTGATGTGAGCAGCCGCTCCGGGGAGAAGGCGCCCAGGGAGATCGCCGGTGGCAAAGAAAAGGGCGGACCTTGAGGATTCTGTATGCCGTCACTGCAGCCCAATTCGGTGGTGCCGTCCGTCATGTCATTGGCCTAATGGCCGCCGACGTTAAGAACGGGCATGATGTTGGACTGGTGGCGGCCCCGGAGCCAATACTGATGTCCGAGGCCGGCCGGATCGGTGTTCAGGTCTTTCCCAACCGCTATTTTGTCCAACATGCCCAGCTGGGCAACGATATCCGGGCCCTACGGTCGGTCTTTTTGGCCATCCGCAGATTCAATCCGGATATCGTTTCCGCCCATTCCACCAAGGCGGGCTATGCCGCCCGCCTCGTCTGTGCCGCCCTGGGAAGACCGGTGGTGTTCACCGCCCACGGCTGGGCTTTCTCCGGACGCCGAAACCGGTGGCAAAGGACGCTGCTGGCGACGGCGGAGCGAGTGGCCGCCAGGAGCACGGCGCGTATTATATGCGTGTCGCGACACGATCTGGCTTTGGCGCTGGAGTTCAAAGTGGCTGGCGCCGAGAAACTGACACTGGTGCACAACGGGGTAGACCCAGGTCCTTTTTCGGCGGCGGAAGGCAGCGGTGTTCGCTCCAAACTGGGGCTCGGGAATTCGCCGGTGCTTACTATGGTCGGCCGCCTGTCGCCCCCTAAGGACCCGATGACACTGTTGAAAGCCTGCACGCGCCTCCAGGCGGCCTTCAGGGTCCTCATAGTCGGGGACGGCGAGCTACGCCGAGGGGCGGAGGAATTCGTGTCACAGAACAAGCTGGAAGGCAAGGTTATCTTTCTGGGGGAAACACTGGCAGTGCCGGACATTCTCGCAGCAAGCGATATCTTTGTCCTTTCCTCAGAGTCGGAGGGACTGCCCCTGGCCGTGATCGAGGCTGAGATGGCGGGGCTGCCGGTGGTGGCTTCGTCAGTGGGGGGCATGGCCGACCTGGTCCAGGACGGGGTCACCGGGTTCCTCGTACCCCCGAGGAACCCGGAAGCACTGGCAAACATCCTGGTCGAGTTGCTTGATGACGCTGCTCTGCGGCGGCGGACCGGATCCGCCGCCCGTGAGAAGGCGCTTCGCGAATTCACCTACGAGCGGATGCTGAAGGAGACCAATCAGGTTATCGAAGATGTGATGAGAGACCGCCCCGGACGCGATGGAGGGCATTTGAATTCCAGGATTGCACCCCAAGTCCCGGAAAGGCCAGCGCCACGTCAGCTTGAGGAAGGAAGATGACAATAACCCTGACTGTGCTGCTGGTTTCTTTCGTGGTGACATTTGTGGCCCATGGCGCCTTGATACCGGCGCTGAAGAGGGCGAGGATCACCGGGAGGGACTTGCACAAACCGGGGCAGCCGGAAGTCGCCGAAATGGGCGGTCTCTCCATCGTCCTCGGTTTCAGCGCCGGTATCATCCTGGCGATCGCCCTGCGGAGCTTCACCGGCCTATTCGATTTCACCGAGCTCTTGCCCGTGCTGGCGGCGTTTTCCACCGTCCTTGCCGCGGCGCTGATCGGGATACTCGACGATCTGATAGCGCTGCGTCAATGGACCAAAGCGATGGCGCCACTGCTTTCGGCCTTGCCTTTGATGGCGATCAGAGTCGGGGATTCCACGATGGCCATTCCATTCCTGGGCCAGGTAGACTTCGGGGTCCTTTTTTCCCTGCTCCTGGTACCGGTCGGCGTGACGGTGGCCGCGAATGCGTCGAACATGCTGGCGGGATTCAACGGTGTGGAGGCGGGGATGGGCGTGGTGGGCATGACGGCACTGGCAATCATCGCCTTCCGCCTCAGGGAGGCAACCGCGCTGGTGATTCTCCTCGCCGCCCTGGGAGGACTGGTAGCAACGCTGCGCTACAACTGGTATCCGGCGAGAGTATTTCTGGGAGACGTCGGGACATTGAGTATCGGGGCAATCATGGCTTCGGCAGTCATTATCGGCAACTTTGAAGCCGCGGGAGCGATCGTGATGGTTCCCTACGCAATGGACTTCTTGATAAAAGCGCTGCATCGTTTCCCAAGCATGGGTTGGTCCGGAGTGTACCGCGAAGGGAAGCTGTATTGTCCCCCGCAGGGAGTGAAGGGACTGGGACAACTCGTCATGAAGCTGACCGGTGGCATCAGCGAGAGGAATCTGACGCTGACTCTGATGGGTTTTGAGGCAATATGCGGCGCCGCTGCAGTCTGGATGTTTCGGTGAGATCCATCCGTGAGACTTCAGGTACCTCAGACGATCCAGTACCCATGCTATAATGGCGCAGTAGGTTTCAGGACGCTTCTCCGTCTTTCTATCCAACGGACCTGCGAGGAATACAAGGCGAATGATCGTAACGCAGACTCCTTTGCGAATCAGTTTCCTGGGAGGGGGTACTGATTTTGAGGACTACTATCGGAATCGCGGCGGGGTTGTGCTCAGCACTGCTATTGACAAGTACGTGTTTGTGATCGTCAAAGAGAGATTTGACGACCTCATTTGCGTCAATTACACGCAACGCGAGAAAGTCGAGCGGGTAAACGAGTTGCGCCACGAACTGGTTCGCGAGGCCCTGAGGACTACCGGCGTGGACCGGGGTATTGAGATCACAACCCTCGCCGACGTCCCAGCAGAGGGGACCGGGTTAGGTTCGTCGGCCAGCGTTACCGTCGGCCTTTTGCAGGCGTTGTACGCCTACCGAGGCGAACTCACGACGGCAGAGACGCTGGCTTCGGAGGCCTGCCGTATCGAAATAGACAGGCTGAAGAAGCCGGTGGGACGTCAGGACCAGTACATCGCGGCGTACGGCAACTTGCGCTTCATCACCTTTGGCGCCCGTGTGGTCGTCGAGGATGTAGGCGTGTCCGCGGGGCAAAAGAGAAGCCTCAACGACCGTCTGTTGTGCTTCTATACCGGTGTAACCCGCAACTCCAGTGATATCCTTGATGAGCAGAAGGCGAACATTGACCAGAGCATCCAGGCGCTGGACGAAATGCGAAAGCTGGCTTTCCGCGGAAGGGAAGCCATTACACGTGGAGAGTTCGATGAGTTCGGCCGTATCATGCACTCGAGCTGGGAGTTGAAGAAGAGCCTGGCCTCCAGGGTATCGAATCCTCAAATTGATGGGATGTACGAGGCCGGCCGCAAGGCGGGAGCCATTGGGGGCAAGATCAGCGGCGCCGGTGGCGGCGGTTTCCTGTTACTCTATTGCCCCAGGGAAAAACAGGATGGTGTCCGCAGCGCTCTGAGACTCCGAGAACTGCCGTTTCGCTTCGAACAAGACGGGACCAAAGTGATATTCAACTACAGGAGGCCCGGTTGACCAACTCAGAGCGCATCAGGCAGTATCTGTTCGAAGTGCAGGGCGTGCTGCAGCAGTTGCCTGTGGATGGGATTGCCCGGGTCGTTGACCTCTTGGCATCGGCTCGTGTCCAGGGCAAGAAGGTTCTTCTGCTCGGCAACGGTGGTTCGGCATCGACGGCATCTCACTTCGCCTCCGACCTCTCAAAGGGAGCCACGTGCGCTGGCAAGCCCCGGATCAGGGCCTCCGCCCTGACGGACAACCTGGCCTTGTTGACGGCCTGGGCGAACGACACTGATTACGCGAACATCTTTTCCGAACAACTGGATACCACTGTCGATCCCGGGGACGTGGTCATCTGCATAAGCGGCAGCGGCAATTCTGCAAATGTGCTGAAAGCCGCCATGGTGGCCCGGGCCAGGGGCGCAGTCACGGTTGGCTTCACCGGCTTCACCGGAGGCAA
The DNA here is from genome assembly GCA_963735055.1 of uncultured Chloroflexia bacterium. GTDB lineage: Bacteria > Chloroflexota > Dehalococcoidia > Dehalococcoidales > UBA2162 > JBBITI01. The sequence goes on from CAVTJN010000004.1 coordinate 10,857, forward strand.
ACTCAAGGACCTCGTCGACATCGCCATCGTAGTCCCGTGCCACCAGATGGAGCAAGTTGAGGACGTGCATCTCTTACTGGAGCATATGATCACGGTTTGCCTGAGAGAGGGCCCGGGATGAATCTCGCCACATGAGGCACCGAGCGGTATTTCTCGATAGAGACGGCACTATTGCTCGGGATGTCCACTACTGCCGGCGACCGGAGGACATTCAGCTGCTGCCAACCGTTCCCGAGGCGATCCATGTGCTGAACCACCTCGGACTCAAAGTGGTTGTCGTAACGAACCAGTCCGGCATTGCCCGTGGGTATTTCGACGAGGATATGCTGTCCCGCATTCACGAAAAGATGAAATCCGACCTCGCCGTGCACGACGCCTACGTTGATGCGGTATATTACTGCCCACACCACCCCGACGACCTTTGCCCCTGCCGGAAGCCGGGGACGGAACTCTTCCGCCGGGCGGCGACAGACCTGGACATCGATCTCGGGGAGTCATTCGTCGTGGGCGACCTGCCGATCGACATCGCAGCGGGCAGAACCATCGGGTGCCGTACGATCCTCGTCGCCACCGGTCCCGATCCCGTTGATGCCGGCGCGGCTGACCCGGACTACGCGGCCGCCAGCATGATGGATGCCGTGACATGGATCAGGTCAAGCATGTTGGCCGCAGATTCCACCGCCGTCGACACTCCGCGGTCCCCGGGCGGACAAGATCGACGTCCGGGCGTCTGAGACACTGAGGACAGCGTTTGGATACCGCGACTCCATCTTGTTTATAGCCACGCAGACCAACAGGGGCTGCTTCCCGGCTCCTGTTACCATCCCCGAATACTGAGGGAATGTCGCCACAAGGTGTTCGTCCACGGATGGTTAACCATGACATTAAAGCCCAAACGAAGGTGACTTGGTGGATTCTTTGAGTATCTTCGATATCATCGAGTAGTCTGACGATCTATGATACGATATGGGTACTTGGAATTCCGGACAGATGGTGCTGGGATCTGGTGCAGGTACGCGGAGAATAGGCCTTACCACATCCCAACTGGAGAAGGGAATATGGGGCTAAACGAAGAAGCGCTGGCTTTTATCGACGATTGTATGGTTAAGACTCTAGGCAGCTTGCCGGGCAAGCGAATGCTTGAGTTGGGGAACCAAGAGATATTCGGTGACACAATCCTGGAGAGAACCGGGAAACGGTACTATGCAAACAGGGGAGTCGAACATACATCGGTTGATCTAAACGGGTTGGATGGGGCTATTAAGCTTGACCTGGCAAAACCGGATCAATTCACAGAATGGCGTAGCTATTTCGATATCGTGACGAATTCCGGTACCAGTGAGCACGTGGAGCCAAAGTCGGCACAATACGAATGCTTCACGATAGTTCATAATTGTCTCGCGGTCGGAGGCATCGCGGTTCATATGGTGCCGGACAAGAACAAGCTCATAGAAAAGGGGAGCTGGAAGAATCACTGTAATAACTACTATTCAGCGGACTTCTTCAGGATGCTGGTATCTGGGAACAAGTATAAGCTGATTGCGACCGGGACAATTGGCGATATCCTTGCTGTCTGCGTCCAGAAGACGAGCGATTCGCCTTTCATGCGAAGGCGAGACTTGTTCTTAGAGCATATCTACAGGCAGGAGGGCGGCGTGGTGTACCAGGGCATCAACGACGCCTGCTTGCCTGTACAACCGGCCGTTGAGAAGGGGCGAAGGCGAGCCACGCAACCGGCAATCTTCGCATCGCTGAAGAGGCTCTTGTCTCGGAAGGGGTAATACCATCTAGCTTATCTCGCAGCAATACAGTCTCGCCCGCGAGTTGCCCTGACTCAGCACTAGGATGGCATCAAGCGTTCCACGCTTGCGGGCCTGCCAGAATCAGGCCGCTCACCGATGTTTCAGTGGAATTAGACTCTGCCTCGATTCCCTGCCCTCGATCCGGTACGAAGCCGGGCTTGGCCACGCCAGTGGGAAATTCACAAGCGGCGCTTCTGAGTACCGCCCGATCAGGTGATAAGGCTGATTGAAAGGCATGTCACAGATCTAGTATGCTGAGATGGCGGCTGGACTTCACTGGCCGATCGTGCCAATTGCGGCGCAGTATCGAGGGTCATGTGAAGCGGACGCGGGTGAGGCCAAACCATGAGTTTCTACGTTCTCAATAGGCACAGCATAAATCTAGAGAATCCAAAGACGAAGAAGGTCCTCCTGATTGGAGGTTTCGGAGGCTGGTGGAATTTCGGTGACATACTGCAGCTTAAGTCGGTTCTGAATTCTTACGACGAAAACACGATTCCGCTAATTCACATCTTCGTGGGGGCGGTCCTGGAAGACCAATCTGTAACCGACCGGTTGGCTGACCTATTTCCTCGATCTCCCGTCGTTATCTGGGCGGCTGAAGCGCCGGCTGACTTTACCGAGGTTTCTCTCAAAGTGGACACGCTGCATTTTTATGGCGGCGGCACCATGAACGAATACGGTGGAAAGACAATAATTGAAGTTGTGGAGCGAGCCCTAAAAGCCTTTCAACCCGATCATTACCTGATTACTGGTCAGCAGATCACACGGAAAGTCGTGAATAGCTTCAAAGAGCACGTGAGGCTCTACACACCGGACGTAATTGGTGTGAGAGACTACGATAGCCTTGACTATCTGAGCCAAGCCGGAATAGAGGCCTATTTTTCATGGGATGACGCCGTGGATGAAATGATGAACATGAAAAATAGACTGAAGATGGGTCAAGAACGGCAACACAAGAGTGCTTGCTTGGTCCACATAAATACAACGCCTCTCGTAATAAAGAATATTGAGGAGGTCAGTGAAGACCTGGGCCGAATCCTGGAAAAGAACAAGGAGGATGGCATTGATGAGTGTTGGCTCATGAATGCATATTCCAGGAACTCCGTCATGGTGAAGGATACTTTCAGGTCCATCGAGTACTTGAAGATCAATGAGGCCATGCCGGTCTTGAGAATCATTGACCTGAATTACATGGTGCTCAACGATGATACTAGTTCTCTCGGAGAACTCCTTTCTTCATTTAGAATCACGTACGCGTGCAGCAGTTCTTACCACGCTGCTCTATTCTTCTCGATATTAGGCGTGCCTTCTTACCTGTTTTGCCATAACGACTACTACTCGCAGAAGCATAACTCGGTCATGGGACAACGAATCGAACTGCGCTATTTCCTGGATCACAGTCAGGAAATAGCGGCTATTCAGAAGAAGATAAACGCCAATAACCTCAAGAGGAGGTCCGCGTTTCCAAATAAGGTGAATGACCTGCTGGAACGCGCACATCGGGTCAACTACCAAGACGTGGATTTCACTTTCCCCGGTTGGGCGACGGAAGACACAGATGCGTATGAAGTGGACCCTTATATCAGGAGCACGGGCGAAATTGTCCATTCGCTCTCCACGCAAAACAGGAGACTCACCCAGGAAATGGAGCATCTATCGGCAAGCGACCGAGAACTCCAAATGGCATCTTTGGACCGTCAACATGATATTGGCGAACTCACTTCTGCCTTACTAGCTAGAGATCGCCAGATAGAGGCGCTTGAAGCAAGCCTTGAGAAAGAGACCACGGAGCTAGGTGAGCTCGCCAGTTCATTGGGGACTAGAGATCTCCAGATAGAAGCGCTCGAAGCAAACCTTAAGGAGGCGACCAGAGCGACTCGGGACGCCATGAAGCAAATACAGGTGAAGGACACGGAGCTAGGTGAGCTCGCCAGTTCATTGGAGAAAAAGGATGCCCAGATAAAGCAAATACAGCAGGGCGTGGCGATGCAGCTCCGAAAAAGGTATCAAAAGGTAGTCGAAACGCTATTGCCTTCAGGTACAGGGAGTCGAGATCTATACCAGCTTGGACTGAAAGGAATCAGAATCGTCTTGAACGAAGGTTGGCACAGTCTTTTCAGGAAAGCAAACAAGTCGGTCGGTCGCCGCATTTCTTTTCTGACAAATGCCGTACGAAGAACTGTCAGATACCTCAAGAAGCATGGTGTGTTCAAGACGGTGTCCCGAATTCGCACCGAACTGGGCAAAGGGAAGAAGGCGGATCCTTATGGACCGCCCCGCTTCCAAGTTCATGCTCCTCTGCGTGCAAGACAACCCGGGCGCTCTTTACGGAAGATAGCATTCGTACCGGGCGATGTGATTCGCGACGCTTACAGTCAGTCGAGCCGATACCGGGTTTTCAATGTGATCGAAGGTCTCACTGCCAAGGGAATAGAGTGTCCGGTCTTGTATCAGATGAGTCCGGAGATAATGGCGAATGTCTTAGACTCTGATTTGTTGGTTATTTTCCGGGCGACATCCTCCCAACATATCGATGAAATCATCGACAGATTCCAGGAGAAGGGCATACCCATCGTCTATGATGTAGACGACTTGATTTTTGAGACTGCGTTGCTGGCCCATCTGGACGCGATAAAGGACTGGTCTGATACGCAGAAGTATGAGTATGGAAAGGGGTATCGCGACGTCCTGGACAGGTGCGATTTCGCAACGTGCACGACTGACTATCTGGCGGACCGGATCAGAGCCACGGGAAAGACCACATTCGTTATTCCCAATACCATTAACAAAGCTCAATATCAGGTAGCCGAGACAATACTCAAGAATCCCACTCGAAAAGATGACAATACAATAAGAATAGGCTATTTCTCAGGAACGATGACGCACAACCGCGACTTTCTCGAAGCTTCTGATGCGGTGTGCGAGATTATGGAACGATTCCAGAATGTTGAGTTTCATATCGTGGGAGAACTGCAAGCACCTGAGAGATTCATGAACTACGGAAACCGTATCATCCGAGTGGGAATCATGCCGCATCTGGAAATGCTGAAGTACATAGCCAAAGTAGATATTAATATTGCGCCGCTGGAACTCAATAACCCATTCACGGCCTCCAAGAGCGAGCTCAAGATCTTTGAACCCGCCTTGTTGAAAGTACCCACAGTTGCATCAAGGACGGATAGCTACGCAAGATGTATCACCGAGGGTAGAAATGGTTTTCTCGCAAGCTCAAAGGACGAATGGATCGAAAAACTGTCGGCGCTAATCGAAAACAGGGAGCTTCGGGCTAAGCTGGGGAACAACGCAAGGAATGACTTCCTCGACCGGTACTACGTGCAAAATGCAATTGGAAATGCCGTCAGAGTCTACGAAGAAATAGTGACTGCTTATCGTAACAATGGCCATGGGGCAAGAGCGACGGTAGACCTGGACCATCTCGATATAGCATGGATCATACCGGAACCGTTTATCGGTTCCGGAGGTCATAGAAACATCTTCAGGGCCGTCAGGAAGTTACGCGAATATGGTCACAAACTGACCGTCTACAGTATGGGGGACACCGGGGGAACACAAGTCAAAGAACTGGTGAATGCCAACTTCTGCCAGATGGGCGACGTCCCGTTCAAGAGATACGATAACAACTTGGACAATCATGATGTGTGCTTTGCGACCCTGTGGACTACTGTCTACGCAATGATGGAACACAAGGAAAAGATCAGGTATCCGTTCTATTTTGTGCAGGACTACGAGCCCATGTTCTACGCAATGGGATCAGAACATGTGCAAGCGGAAAACACATACAGGATGGGCCTGAACGTTATTACGTCAGGCCCATGGCCGGCCAGGGTACTCAAGAGTAAGTTCAATGTGGAAGCTGACTTCTTCAGGTTCCCGGTTGACAAGAGCCTCTACAATACGGGTATGAAGAGGACAAAGACCAACAAGAACATCATCTTCTTTGCCAGACCGGAAATGCCGAGAAGATGTTACGAATTGGGGGTGATGGCGCTCAAGCTTGTGAAGGAACAAAGACCCGGCATCGAAATTATACTATTCGGCTCGAGCCAGATCCCCAACAATTCCATTCCTTTCGAGCATACTAACCTGGGTGTCATGAACATTCATGACCTGGCAGAACTCTACCGTAATGCTGACCTCGGGATGGCTTTCTCGACAACAAATCCAAGCCTTGTACCTTACGAAATGATGGCATGCGGATTAGCCGTGGGCGATCTCAAGTTGGATGACGCGTTAGCCAATTATGAGAGTGAGGAAAACATCTATCTCTTGAACCCACGACCCGAGATTATGGCACAAGAAATAGTCAAGGCTATAGACAATGACGATGAAAGACAGGAAAAAGCTTTGAAGGGTTCGCGTTTCGTTCAAAGCTTCCCAGATGAAGATGGGATGGTACGGCGGATAGAGGAAGTGGTAAAAAGGGTAATTCGCAAAGAGGCTGGTGGGTACTTGCCTTCACCGGCGCAATCCAAAGACGAGGACGCCACCTGGCAACAGACCCGCCTACCTTTCAACGCGCTTGGGAGTGATTCTCAAGCTTATGAAATGCCGGACCTGGGGGAGAAAGCTACTATGTCTCGCGACAAGCAATCGGATGGCGTACGTGACAGTTTCCTTTCTGAGCAGTCCGCCTGGTATAGATCATATCTGTCCAGCCGAACGCTGCAGACTCTAGATACGATGTTGCGCGACGAGGGTCCTGAGGGTTTTACTGATTGGACAGCTCTCTCGTTCCTGTCTTCCATGATCAGATTGTGCCAGCCCACCAATATCCTGCAGTTGGGCACGCACATGGGCTTTTCGGCTATTATATTCGCCAGTCTCTTGACGAGCGAGAAGGGCAAGATATACACGGTAGAACCGGTCAAGTCATATCATGACAAGGCTCGGTACTATGCCATGCAAGCGGGAGTGAATAGCCGGATCGAGTTCATCGACGGTTTCTCAACCGATCCGAACATTACCCGGGAACTTGCGAAGCACGGCCCCTATGGTCTTATTTACATCGATACCTCCCATTCCTGCGCGGAAACACTGAAAGAGCTAAGAGCTTACGTTGAGGACCATCGGTTTACTAGCCTTTCGACTCTGGTCCTATTGCACGATGTGGGAACCGCCGCGGTCGCAGTGGACTCAAAAGGAGTACGCGGCGGAGTCGAAGAATGGATAAAGACCGGCGACAACGGCTCAAGGTACCAGTTGTTTGTTCTTGAACCTCCGCTATATCCCAACGTGAATGGGCTGGGAATGATCAGAAGGGTCAGATAGGGAGTCTATCTTGTCCGCTTTCCGATTCTTCATGACTTGAAAGGATGGTGCTTGGAGATCGGCAGGGGAGACTTTGGCTTTGCAGTCGTTTGATATGAGCGAGCCTCAAGCGCAGCGTTACCTGCGACTTATTCCAAAGACGGTCAGATACCTCAAGAAGAACGGCTTACGCCGGACCGTGTCCAGGGTTCGCAGCGAATTGAATAAGAACGCCAGGTTCTATCCTGCCTTGACTCCGGCAAGAACGGCCGGCGAAGTCAAGAGAGTGTCATTTCTAGTCGGCTGTCTTGAAGGGGAATCCAAGAGGTACAGAGTCTATAACGTTGTTGAGGGCCTGCGACAGAAAGGGATCGATTCTTTTGTCTTCCATGAAACGAACTTGGGCCAACTGGAACAGGCTCTGTCCTCGGACATTCTCACAGTGTTCAGGGCCGGAATGTCGGAAACTGTGGGTTTTGTTATCGAGAATTTCAAACAGAATGGGATCCCCGTCGTTTACGATGTGGACGATCTCATCTTCGAACCCAATTCGATAGGCTTTTTCGATGGAATTAGGGACTGTGGGGACGAACAGAGAGGTGAGTATCTAAGCGGGATCAAGCGACTGCGAGAGGTTCTTGACAGGTGCGATTTCGCAACCTGCCCCACAGAATACTTGGCGAACAGGATACAATCGACGAACAAGAAAGCGTTTGTCGTCCCGAATACGGTTGATAGAGCCCAGTACGAATTGGCCGAACGGCTATTGAGAAATCGCAAGAGCAGAGACGGGCGAGTTCGAATCGGCTATTTCAGCGGCACGAAGACGCATGACGCCGACTTCTTAGAAGCAGCGGATGCGTTATCGCAAGTACTGCTTCAGTATGGGAATACGGACTTCCACGTCGTAGGTCCGTTGGATCTCCCCAAAGAAGTCAGTAGATTTGGCAATCGAATCATCAGAAAGCAATTCATGCCTTACTTAGCCATGCTTGAGCATCTATCAACCATGGACATCAATATCGCGCCGCTGGAGCAGAACAATCCTTACACCGAGGGGAAAAGTGAGCTGAAGATTTTTGAAGCGGGCATAGTGGCGGTGCCCACGGTAGCGTCCAGAGTAGACAGCTACGCAAGGTGCATTTCAGATGGCAGGAACGGCTTCCTGGCAGGTTCGAAGAAGGAGTGGTTGGATAAGTTGTCTTTGCTCGTCGAAGACGAGGAAATCAGATTGAAGATGGGCGTCAATGCAAGGACAGACTTCACGAATACCTTTTATGTTGGAAACGCAATTGAAGGCATCGTCAAAGTTTACGATCAAATCGTACGGACCCATCGCGAGAGAAGTGCCGTTCGAACGATGCAGACACCGTATCGAGGGGCAGGAGGATCATGAGAATTCTGGTAACAGGGGGGGCAGGGTACGTAGGAAGCATCGTATCCGAAGAGCTTGCCAAGTCAAGGTCATGGTCCCATAGTTCTCGATAATCTGCAGCAGGGCCATCGCGCTGCCGTGCTTCCAGAAGTGGACTTCGTTTTCGGAGACTGCGGTGACGCGTCTGATGTGGAAGGAGTCTTCAGCCGGAACCGGATCGACGCCGTCATGCACATGGCCGCGGAGACTGTCATCGAGGCCTCGATGACCGACCCAGCCCGTTATTTTCGAAACAACATTGTAGGCGGATTGAACCTCCTGGAGGCGATGCTCAGACACGGTGTCAGGAAACTGGTGTTCTCGTCCAGTGCTGCCACCTATGGCGAGCCGGTGAGGGCCCCTATCGAAGAGGCCGACCAGCAGACCCCGGTCAATTCCTACGGCGAGACGAAACTCATGTTCGAAAGAATACTGGCCTGGTACGGGAAGGCGTACGGACTGAAGCATGTCTCCTTCCGCTATTTCAATGCTGCGGGAGCCAGCGCACGGCTGGGCGAAGACCACCGGCCAGAGACGCACCTGATCCCGAACGTTCTCAAGGCTGCGCGCGCCGGGACGCCGGTCCGCGTCTTCGGTACCGGCTACGGCACGCGTGACGGAAGCTGCATTCGGGACTATGTCCACGTCACCGATATCGCCCAGGCCCACATCCGGGCACTGGAGAAGCTCGATGAACTCGGCGGGAGGGTCTACAACCTCGGCAGCGGCGACGGTTATTCAGTGCTCGAGGTGATCGCCGCTGCGGGTAAGATTTGCGGGAAGCCGGTACGAACCGATCTCTCCCCCCCCCGCCCAGGTGACCCCGCGGTGCTCGTCGCCAGTTCCAACCGCGCCAGGACCGAACTCGGCTGGAAGCCACGATACCCGGAGATTGAGGCCATCATCGAGAGCGCCTGGAAGTGGATGCAGGCGAACCCGGAGGGCTATGCATCATAGCGTGGCGAGAGCCATGATTCTTGCCGCGGGTGAGGGTACGCGGCTCCGTCCACTTACATTCACGGTTCCCAAAGCTATGGTCCCCATCGGTGGCCGGCCTTTGATCGAACTCACCCTCGGGTGGCTGAAGCGTCACGGTGTGGCTGAAATAGGTATCAACCTGCACTATCTAGGGCAACAGATCGCGGATTTGTTAGGCGACGGCAGTCGCTTTGGCTTGAAGATAACCTATTCGCACGAAGAAGAACTCTTGGGAACCGCCGGTGGCACCAAAAAGCTCGAGTCCCTTTTCACCGGACACCGGTTCGTGGTGGTGTATGGAGACGTTCTTACCGATCTTGATCTTGGCGACATGGTGAGTTTTCACGTCGGAAATCGAGCACTGGTAACTATTGCCTTGTCCGCCGTCCCCAATCCGCACGAAAAAGGTATCGTCGAGATCGACAAGATCGGCCGCATCCTCGGCTTCGTGGAGAAGCCGGCGCCAGGTACCGCGAGAGGCAATCTGGCCAATGGCGGCATTTATGTCGTCGAGTCTGAGGTGCTCGGCTGGATACCGTCATCGGGCTATTCGGATTTCGGATTCGACGTGTTCCCTTCGATGCTCCGCAAGGGGATGCCCATGTTTGGCTACGTACTGAGGCGTGGGGACTACTTGCTGGATATCGGCAGCCTGGAAAAATACCGTCAGGCCGGCCAGGATTACGCTGCAGGCAAGGTGAGGGTCTAGCACCGGACCGCGGATCGGACAGGCTTCGGACGGCTTTGCCCGAGTCGCCTTAGTTGACGCCAGACAATTGCCTACCAAGTGACTCAGCGAAGCTCAAGATGCGAGACCGTCACTCGGCCCAAGGGACTTGTGGGGAAATGGAAGGGGGCGTCCGGTTACCCGGACGCCCCCTTTGATTCAGACTGCCGAGGCAGGCCAATTACCAGCCTTCGATACTCAGGGGGATGTCTCCAATCGACTTTCCAAACCCGGTCATAGAGACGTCCACGCCCGGGTTGTAGACGCCGTTCCGGTTAGTATCAATGAACCAACTGCCGCCAGCCCGGAAGATTGCCAGCTCCTGAGTCCCGTTGCCGTCCCAGTCGATGGCCAGCGGAATGTCACCGGCACTCGCCCCGAATGTGCTTGGCGAATTGGTCCAATCAACGCCCGGGTTGTAGACTCCGTTCCGGTTGGTGTCGATAAACCAGGTGCCGCCGGGACGGAAAATGGCCAGTTCCTGAGTCCCGTTGCCGTCCCAGTCGACGGCCAGCGGAATGTCGCCGGCGCTCGCGCCGAAGGTACTTGGCGCATTGGTGAAGTCAGCACCAGCGTTATAGGCGCCGTTGCGGTTGGTATCAATAAACCAGGTGCCGCCGGGACGGAAGATGGCCAGTTCCTGAGTCCCGTTGCCGTCCCAGTCGATCGCCACCGGAACATCTCCGGCTGACTTACCGAGAAGTCCCATCTCCACGTCAACGGTGGGATTATAGACTCCGTTGAGGTTGGTATCGATGAACCAGGTACCATTCGAACGGAAGATGGCTAGCTCCTGCCGCCCATCGCCATTCCAGTCTATCGCCAGCGGACGGTCGCCGGCATTGGCGCCGAACGTGCTTGGCCCGTTGGTCCAATCAGCGCCCGTGAAAACGGCATCCCGGTCCTTGTCGATGAACCAGGTGCCACCGGGCCGGTATACGGCCAGAGCGCTTGGGTGACAGTATATTCTACGTGCAGCCGAGGGCTCTTGCCCGCAGCTCCGGGATAGGACCAGCCTGCCCGATACGCGCCTGTCTGGTGGCAGTGGATCTGCCCTCGTGGTCGTCCCAGAACAGGACCAGATGGTTTCCGGAAACCCAGCCGGCCTGGTTGACTATTTCTTGAACAATCGCCGATATGTCGGGTGACTGATATTCAGTGTCCTGAGTCCACGCGGGGATGTTGTCCCATGACACCTGAGCGGTGGTCCTGTCTACTGTTGTCTGGCTCCACCGACATCGGTGCCGCGTCGAGACTGGTAGTCGGTCAGTGAACTGAAAGCGGCCGCATCCGCTTCCTTGTCACCCACGATTCGTCGTATTGACTGTGGCGGTGGGCGTGTCAAACCATGATGTAAAAGTAAGATAGGCCGCCGTTATCGTGGCGTTCGGCGGGATGTTGACGTTGGCGAATCGGGAACCGTTACCCCACCTGTTCAAGGATGCTGTAGCGTAACCGGCCGCCAGATACTCCTGCGGGTAATCGGCACTCCAAACAGTATTGTTGCAGAAGGACCTGATACCCGTCAGTAGTCGCCCCCACCGCCACGTCGATGGCATGCGTTGGAACTGCCATTGGTTGTGGGGCAGCGCCAAGCGCGACCGTGGCGGAACCAAATAACGCCAGCACCATGATCAAAGCCAGTGTCACGAAAAAGCCTTTTCTCATTCGCACTTCCTTCTGTCTCGTTTTCCACGGGACAATATTCAATAGCCGTAGTTTACCAGAGTAGAGAGAATAACTAAACCCAAGTCCCCCTCAGCTTCATGCCAAATGCGGTTGCCCCCTTGATCAACTTCGATGCCGATGTCTGGTGATCGGCGGGACCCTCGTCCGTCGACCGCGGACGGTAAAACACTTTGTCTCTTCCGGTCAGTTTCCGGTTCGCTTGAGTCCCCGGGAAACCGGCTGAAACGACCCTTAGTGAAATACCATAGTTCAACATAGTACTACCAGTCAACTGTGTCAAGATGAATCCTGTTTACTGATCTTAACAAATGCTCTCGAACCATGGTACCGGTATGGACTTCTTTGATAGCGCCCCGGTGTCCGCTCCGGACGGGCGCCCGGAGGCCGGGGGTTTGTTGCGGGCGAACCGGAGATATAGAATATGGGCTGGATAGGGCGACACCCCGTATGAATAACGGTCACACGGAAGGAGAACAATGTGAAGGCATTATTGTCCGGTCTCAGACACAGACACGTCGTGCCGCTGGCAGTGGTCCTGGCGCTACTGGCCGGGTGGGTCTGGGCGGCGGCCCCAGCCGGCGCGATTGCGCCGGCCACTTCGGCGCCAGGAGCGTCAGCCCTGCCGCCGTCATGGGTGGCGCGTAACCCAATTGCGGTTCTGGGCCCGGTAGTCAGATCGGCGCTGAGTCCCGACGCGCTCAGTCCTCCGTTTACTCCGGCTCAGATACGCAAAGCTTACGGCATCGACGGCCTTTCCCAGACCGGCGCCGGGAAGACCATCGCCGTAATCATTGCCTTCCGCAGTGACACCATCCAATCGGACCTGAACACTTTTTGCTACGCAATACGGGTTGCCGCCATTGACTCTGACCATCGCCCAACCGGGAGGGGTCCCGCCGGTTAACGCCGGCTGGGCTCAAGAAATGGCTCTTGATGTCGAGTGGGTGCACGCCATCGCTCCAGGAGCAAACATCCTGGTGGTCCAGGCGCTCAGCAATTCCGGCGATCACCTTCTCCAGGCAATTGACTATGCCAACGCCCACGGGGTGGACGCGGTGACCATGAGCTGGGGCGGCGATGAGTACCCCGGGTCGGACAGCCTGGATGACCATTTCAGCCAGCCCGGCGTCAGCTACTTCGCCTCCACCGGGGACGACGGCGCCGGCGTCTCCTGGCCGGCCGTATCCGCCAAGGTGGTGGCCGTCGGCGGCACTAACTTGACCATCAATAATGACGGAACCCGCAACAACGAGACGGCCTGGACTGGTTCCGGAGGCGGCATCAGTGCCTACATAGCTGAGCCGAGCTATCAGTCCAACTACCCAATACCGAATACCAACGGCAAACGTGCCGTCCCCGATGTCTCGTTCGTGGCCGACCCAAGCACGGGAGTGGCCGTATGCTACAACGGGTCATGGTATCAAGTCGGCGGCACCAGTCTTTCTGCCCCCTGCTGGGCTGCCCTTTCCGTCCTCGGGGATGACACCGGGGTTTCCTGGGTCTACGCAAAGGCCAGGGCATCGTATGCCACCAGCTATAACGACGTCACCGGCGGCAACAATGGAGGATACTCGGCGGCGGCCGGCTACGACTTTGTGACTGGACTGGGCAGCCCCAAGGCCAGCGCGATCGCGGCGACGTCAGAAGGCAGGGTGGCCTTCTTAACTTCGAGCACTGAATTGGGTTCCGACCCCAGCCTGTACTGGGACAACGCTAACAAGCGGCTAGGTGTGGGGAGCATCAGTCCGGAGGCGCCCCTCCACGTGCTGTCAACCGTAGCCGGGGCGCCGTTTACGTTGCAGCAGAGTGGCTCGACGCCGCTCACGGCTCTCTATGACAACTGGGGCGCTGGGACGGCGACGTCGGGGGCCGGCTTCCTAGCCCGGTTTGCCCGGGGGACCAAGGACGCCCCGGCCAATGTCGGCGTGGGCGACCGGCTGGGCTTCAATGTCTTTGGCGGGTTAGCGGGCGGGGCGTGGCGACACACCGCCGCCATCGAGGCCATGGTAGACACCGGGACGGTCAGCGCCACCTCGTTACCGACCTATCTCAGGTTCCTTACCACCCCTGACGGTTCGGTCACCAGAACCGAGGCAATGAGAATATCTGCAAATGGCAACGTGGGTATCGGCACGACGAGTCCGGAGGCTCCCCTCCATGTGCTGTCAACCGTAGCCGGGGCGCCGTTTACGTTGCAGCAGAGTGGCTCGACGCCGCTCACGGCTCTCTATGACAACTGGGGCGCTGGGACAGCGACGTCGGGGGCCGGCTTCCTGGCCCGGTTTGCCCGGGGGACCAAGGACGCCCCGGCCAATGTCGCCGTGGGCGACCGGCTGGGCTTCAACGTCTTTGGCGGGTTGGCGGGAGGGGCCTGGCGACACACCGCCGCCATCGAGGCCATGGTAGACACCGGGACGGTCAGCGCCACCTCGCTGCCGACTTATCTCAGGTTCCTTACCACTCCTGATGGGTCGGTCACCAGAACCGAGGCAATGAGGATATCTGCCAATGGCAACGTTACCATTTCCGGCAACTTGACGGTCGGCGGGGTGAAGAATTTCGTCACTCCGGACCCATCTGACTCCACCAAGTCGATCTACTATGCCGCCCTTGAGGGGCCGGAGGCGGGGACCTATGTCCGTGGCAGCGCCGAAGTGGTGGCCGGCGCGGCGACCATCGAGCTGCCAAGTTACTTTTCTGGTGTTACCGCCGACAAGGGGCTATCGGCGCAGCTCACTCCGGCGGGAAAATGGCTGCAACTCTATGTCATCGAGTTGAGCCCAACGCGCATCGTGGTTGGCGAGGCCACGGGACAAAGCGGATCTTTCTACTACCTGATAAACGGCGTCCGCAGGGGATACGAGGCCTACCAGGTGATACGTGACGCCGCACCGTGAAGGGAAACACGGAGACGCTCGTGGGGGTCGGCGCTGACGAAGGGGCGATAAGCCGGACGGATTGTTAAGCCACAGACCAGGGACATGTTACCCGGTCACCGGGGAGGATCTCCAGCCCGTTTGGCAATCTCACTGAGTGGGTCTCTTGACCATGGAGAGAGGAGATGCATCGACGGGTGGGCCAGCTTCCATTGATGCTAACCGGCCGCGGCTTCGCTGGGTGACCTTCCAGCGCCGGACCCCGCCGGTTCGTTCTCCATTTTACTCTTCATGTTCTCCAGTACCCAGAACCAGATGTAGCCATCGGTCAGTGAAACCGCCACCTGAACACATAGCGCCACCACGCCGATGGAGTACCGTCCCGCGCCAAAGCAGTAGCCGATAAAGGTACCCCAGGGGATGCTTAATGCTCCGATGGCGATGGTGGTTGCTTTCAACAGTCTGTATTTGGTCCGGAGGTTCATCTTCGATCCTCCGTTCGTAGTTCTTCATCTCGCTCCGTCCTGACTTGACAGCCGTTCAGTATCCTTGATCATCTACCTGAAGCTCAGGGCGTGGAAGTCGAATCCACCTGCGCGGGTGATTTAACCTTGCCGCAGATCTTACAAATATTGGGCTCAGCGTTGCAGTTCCACCAGTGCCCGCCGGTGGGAGACCCGGGACACTTCCAATCCCCAGAGGCAAGATATTCCTTTTCGGTCACACCGATAGGCTTTCTGGAAGAAGGTGCCATTTTCCTTTGATCCCCCTTCGCAGGACGACCTGCCGACATGTCCCAAGCCCGCGCCCCGAAAAGCCGCAGCTATAGTCCGCCCAGGAGCCGGGTCGCTGTGAACCAAGCGGCCACCCGCGACGAGGGCCACCTAGCTCTTCAGGCAACTGAATGCCCCATCGAACCCATAGCCTTCCAAAAACTCCCGAGCGGAGAGTGTTCTCCTTTCGGGGCAAGGAGACAAGGGACCGGAATTGAGGGTTAGCCCGTCGGCCGGTGTTACCTGGTCGCTCTGACTTTGCTGAAGCAGTCGCTGCAGTACACTGGTCGGTCGCCGCGGGGCTCGAATGGGACCTGGGTGTCCTTGCCACATTCAGCACATGTTACCGGGAACATCTGCCGGGTTGACCCGTTGCCGTAACTGCCACTTCCGGTCCCGTTACGATCCGTCTTCCTGGCCTGGCGGCACGATGGGCAACGCTTAGGCTCGTTGGTAAAGCCTTTGGATGCAAAGAACTCCTGCTCCTGGACAGTGAAGGCGAACGTGGCACCGCAGTCAGCGCACTGGATGGACTTTTCTTGAAAGCTCATGGATGACCCCCTATCTTGAATAATTTGGCTACTGTTTCGGTCATCCAACACTTGGTTGATCTGGAGAGGATCCAAAGAAGATTGAAATAACCTAGACTGAACCTAACATAATAATAGCACAAATGCCAGGCATTCGCAAATCTACGGCAGAAGCGGGCTAGTCCCGATATGCACGGCTAGGCTGCGTCTTTCTGCTCCTTCGACGGTTCCGGCTCTGAAGGAGTTGCCGCAACTTCGGTAGCGGCCTTTTCCTCCACCTTCTCTTCGGCTCGAGCCACGACTGCGGCGACTACCTGGTCGGGATTTGAAGTAACGACGATGCCCGGCTCGACTATGATGTCCCTGACTCTTATTACCTGGCCGGCCTCAGCAAGAGAACTGATGTCAAGCTTGACGTTCGACGGTATCCGGTCGGGAAGCGACTCGACGGTCAAGGAGTGGAGTTCCTGCAGCACAGTGTTGCCTTTTACTTCCAGGGCCGGCGCCTCACCGACCAAAACGATGGGGACCTCCACCTCCACCTTTTCATCCATCTTGACCTGATACAGATCTACGTGCAGCAGCTTTCCGGAGATCCGGTCCCTTTGGATTTCCCGGACGAGTACAGGGCGGACAGTCCGTTCTTTGTCCACGGTAAGAGATATTAGCCGTGTCTCTCCTGCCGCCCGCAACGACTTCTCCACTTCGCCAGTTTCAGACTGTAGAGCCAGCGACTTCACACCATGACCAAACAGATGCAACGGGGTTATCCCTCGGAGACGCAGGGCCTCAACTCCCTTTCCCATGGTCTCGCGACTACTCGCTTTCATACTTAGTTTCGCCATTTGACTCTCCTTTAGGGCCAACTCCACGGTCCTGCAAACGCCTACCCTGGTTCAACTCTGTTGATGGGGCAGATCTTCTATTCGACTCTTCGTGAAAGAACCGGGCGTTGCCGGCGAAGACGCCAAGTTGACCTACGCCTTGCCGATCATGTCACGAAAACTCGATGAGGAGCGCTGTTCCCGGTTCCTGGTGTCGTACTCCATGGTGGGCGGTTGAACATTCGATCTTCAGACCCAAGCTACTGAGCATATCCGACACTTACCTCCGAACCGATCTGAAGAGCCGAATACTGTAATAATACCTGACCGAACCGAAGGGTTCAAACGAAGCAATGACCGAGGTACGTGACTACATTGCCGGACAAGGATTATCAGAAAAACGGCGTTGATAGCACTTGACAAATAGTATAGCTTACTGTACTATTAGTCCAGTAAGCTTATCAAAGTGAGGTGGAGCCGTGAACGCCAGAACCTATGGGACAATCATGAGAGTGATCGCCGTTACCCTTGCTGCAGCTATCGCCGTGTCTATTGTTCGAGAAATGCCACCGTACGTCCCTCTCATCAGCGTGATGGTAGCTTTGGCCATAGCCAGCGTCTGCCGTCGATTTGTCCGGGAAATCATGACCGATGAGCGGAACCACCGCATCGATGAGAAAGCCGCCGCTCTCAGCTACCGGGTCTACGTTGTGGTCACCGCGGCATTCGCTCTCGTCGTCATGGTATTCAGAACCAGTCTGCCTTCTTGGGCGGGCATTGCCGGAGAAACAATGGCCTACTCGATCTGTGGTTTGATGCTGATGCACCTGGCCACCTCCAAGTATTACGGTGCCAAACTATAGCCTCAGGATTAGGAAAGGACGGAGCTCAATGAGGAACAGGCTAAGAGTCTATCGGGCGATGCACGACCTGACCCAAGAATCGCTGGCACAGAAGCTTGGCGTCACCAGACAGACAATCGTATCGTTGGAGAGCGGCAAATACGACCCGTCGATCGGACTGGCGTTCAGAACGGCGAAATTATTCAAAGTGAAAATAGAGGACATCTTCCTCCATGGCGAAGACTCGGGGGTGCCCGACTCACCGGTTCCCGACCTTTGAAAGCCCCGTCGACATGGGTTGGGCGCGGAGGTTCGGAAGACGCAGACGAATGCGAACCCGGTAGAATATTTCTGGCCGCCGCAGACTCATTCATGGCTTGATCGCCCTCGTCGCCATGCAGTTCGGCAGATATGCGGTCAGCGGCTCGCTCGGTGAAGGCGGACTGCGATCTTCAAAGAAGCCAGTAATGGTGAAGCCGGCCGCGAGTTGCCCGCCTATCTGGTCGTCCAGCGTATGGCTGAACTCCACCGGCTCCCGATTTCTCAGCCGGCGTCCCTTCTCTTCATCCGGCAGGTCGCGCATGTCCGAGTAGGGAATACGGTATTTCACCTGCAATACCCCGGTGCGTTCGGCCAGGGAGTAGTCCACCAAGTAGACGGCGGGGTTCATGAAACCTGCCAGGAGCACGCCTCCGGGCCGCAGCACGCGGAAGGCCTCGCGCCAAACCGGGCGCACGTCCGGCACGAATGTATTCGAGACCGGATGGAATATCAGATCGAAGCTCAAGTCATCAAAGACATGGAGATCAGCCATGTCACCCTCTACGACACGAATATCCAGACCGTCCCTTTCTGCAACTGCCCGGTCCTGGGCCAACTGCAGGGGCGAATTGTCGAGGACAGTCACCCGGGCGCCCGCCGCCGATAGTATCGGGCCCTGTTGCCCTCCGCCACACGCAAGGCACAGTACGTCAGCGCCCTGGAGAAGCGGGAACCACTCCGCCGGGACGGGGATCGTGGGTGTAAGGACAATCTGCCAGTCACCCCGTTTTGCTCTTTCGACGGTCTCAGCGGTGACAGGGACCGTCCACTTATTGCCCTTCTTCACCTCACGGTCCCACGCATCTCGGTTGTACTCTCGGATGTTCAAACGAGTATCTACCTCCATCATGGCGCCGGTATCCCTTTGCGACCAAAGAACGTGAGGACTAAGCACGGACCGACCGACACGCCGGATTATATCATCAAGCGACATCCGGCTGAACGGTATTTTGTTCTGATTCTTCTGACATACCGACTCGATCGGTACTTCATTAAGAAGAAACGATGCTTAAAGTGAATATAGGTGAAGATAAGTGATCTTGACCCTGACAATACGGCACTCTAGAATGTGTAGCGTCGAACCGGGGGTGTTGAACCGCCGTCTGTATATGGTCACTTGGACGGTGGGGAGCCAATAGTGAAACCGACCTGAAAACGGTCGGTTTTTTGTTTGTTCAAAAGCCGGGAATGTGTGCAACTGCAAAGCGTAGTGGGGGTAGAGAATGGTTAACGTGGTTAAGGATGTGCCCAGCATCGACAGTGGCGAATCTGACCGACTGGGGACAGAGGCAGCCAAGAAGCCGGAGATAGTCGCAGAAAGAGCGAGGCAGCGAGCCGAACGGGCAGCGGCGGCAGCGACCAGGGCCCGAGAAGCGTCCGAAAGAGCAAGACAGGACGCTACGGCGGCGCAGGCGAAGGCCGCACGGGAAGCCGGGTTCGCGATCATGGCGCGGGAAGCGTCGGAAAGAGCGGGACAAGAGGCTACCGCGGCAAAGACGAAAGCCGAGCGGGATGCGGAAGCGGCACAGCAGGCGGAAGGCGTTCGCGAGAAATTGTTGGTGGCTGTGGCTAACGCCGAACACGGAGTGTCGGAAGCCAGGCAGGCAGCCGAAGCGTCTGAAAAAGCGAGACAGGCGGCTATGTCAGCACTCAAGAATGCGCAGCGCGAACGCGGAAAGGGTGGACCATAGCGCCGAAAGAGCGAGGCAGGAGGCGATTGCAGCTCAAACCAGAGCCGAGGGAGAAGCGGCAGCGGCGACGCATGCGCAAGAAGTCTCCGAGACGGCTCAACAGGAAGCCATAGCGGCAGCGGGCAAAGCCCGGCAGGAATCGTTGGATCGAAGAGAAGCATCTGAAAAGGCGAGACGCGAAGAAAGGCCGACGCCCTGAGGGAAGAGCGCAATCGGAAGCCCCGCAAGCGCAGGACGAGACGAGGTCTGAAGAAGAAGCGGCGGTCCGACGCATCTACGAAGGCCCCGTCAGACTGAGCCTGGTGCGCCCGGTCACGCTCAAACAGATAAGACGCTGCGAGGAGTTTCTGGCTGCCCTGCCCAATGTGCAGGTAGTTTCCACTGGCGGGTCGGCGGCCGAAGGGCCGGAAATCATAATTGCGGTAAGGGAACCGATCCCTATCTGTCAGATCCTGTCTGGCTGTCAATTCGTCAGCAAGGTTGCCGACACGGGCAAAAGGCTGGAGATATCCATGAGCGGGCCGGCGGTCTAGAAACAGGCGATGGGGGAAGACCAGGTAACATCCAATCTCCGAACGGCAAGTCATTGTGGTTTCCCTTTGCGTGCGTCGAGCACAGACCTATAGTAGTCGGCAACCCTTTGCGCGACCTTGTCCCAACTGTACGATCGCGCGGTGGCCAATCCCTTGGCCCCCATCTGCCGCTGCATCAACCTATCCTGCAGAACTGTCTTCAATGCCTCCGCCAGTCTCGTAGGATCTCGCGGGGGGACGAGGAGTCCCTCCTGGCCGTGAGTAAGGACGCTGGCATACCCCTCGATGTCGCTAGCGACTATCGGCACCCCCGAAGCCATGGCCTCGACCAGCACTATGCCGAAGCTCTCTCTGCCCGTCGCCGGTGAACAGTATACAGTGGCCGTACGGAAGTAACGAGCGCGATCGTCATCACTGACCCGTCCGGCAAAGACAACGTCCTGGATGCCGTGGCGCCCTATCCATGTTTCGTACTTCTTGCGTAGTCTTGTCCCGCCGCCAACCACAAGCAGGCGGGCCTCGGGCATCTCCCGTTTCAGCTGACGATAGGCTTCGAGGAGACAGTCCAACCCTTTGCGCTTCTCGAGTCGGCCCAGGAAAAGGATGTTGGGGCGTCCGTCATCAAAGAGTGGGATCGGTCTGGTCTCGGATGGAAAATGGCTCAAGTCGATGCCGTTCGGAATGATAGCATAGTCGCCCGGTACGTACTTGCTGGCAAACTTCATCGCCGGCACAGAGACAGCAATGTGGCCATGCAGTTTGCGACGGCGCCGCCGGAGTATCATTCTCCCTAACGGCCATCCGAAATTATAGCCCGGCTTACCGTCAGCTGCATGGAAGGTCCCAATGTTAACAGCGTCCGAGAAGCGCAGCACCGCGCTGCACAGCATGGGCACGAAGGGTTCGTGCAGGTGGATGACGTCGAATTTCTCGCGCGCCAGTATCGCCTTGATCTCTCTGCCGAGGTTGAGTGAGAATGGTACGCGGCTGATCGAATCGCTCGCCGGAAAAGGGTGAGGCTTGCCGATGGGAATGAATCGGGTGCCGAAGGTGGTTACCATACTGGACGCGGGCCCAATGACCTTCACGTCGTGTCCCATACGAACCAGTTGATGGTACAGGCTGGCGATGTGGCTTGCGACACCACCTGGGTAGACGACGTCGTATGGAATGACCAAAGCTACCTTCATTGGAGCTATTGTCTCCCCGAATCTGGGAGCGTCGCTGTCAATGGTCATTTGTTGGCGACCCCTCCGCACCACAATCTACGATCTCGACCTCGACCAGCCGGCCACCGTATTGTAAGTGAATGATTGCTTTTGCGCAACCGGTGGCGACTTGAGGCGAAAACACGTGGAACGGCAGTGACTGCTTGACAATAACGGGCAGACTGCATAAAGTGTGAGTGGGTGATCAGCCTGTCTGGGCTGAATGGTCGCCGGAGAGTCCTGGAGATGATAAAGGTACTCATCGCAGACGACGAAGAGGTGTTCCGGGAGGGGCTGGCGAAGCTGCTCACCAGCCAGCCCCATATCGAGGTCGTATCTCATTGCGGGACCGCCGGAGAAGCGATTATCAAAGCCAGAGAGACGGGTCCAGACGTAATCCTGATTAACAGCCAGATGTCGGAACATGATCTCATGGATACTCTGAAACAGATGCTTGCTCATTCGCCCGCGGTCAAGGTGGCCGTGATCGGCCGGCCCGACGCGGGGTCGCAAACACTGCGTTTCCTCAGGGCGGGAGCGACGGCCTACCTGGCGAAGAGCGTATCTGCGAGCGATCTCGTCAAGTCGATCGAGTTGATCTCGACCGGCCGGATAATCATATCGCCTGTTTTTGCCGGGCAGTTCCTGGACGAGATTGCTTCAGCCGACGTGAGCGCACCCGGGTCGGCTCAAGGAAACCCTATCCTTTCCCCACGAGAGATGGAAGTCGTGACTCTGATTGTCCAGGGAAGCTCCAATAAGGAGATCGCGGGGAGACTGTTCATCAGCGAGAACACGGTGAAGGTTCATGTCAAGAACATCTTGAACAAGCTTGAACTGAGGAATCGGCAGCAACTCGTGGCGTATGCCGTTGTCCGAAACTGGGTGACTACTATGGAGGAGAAGACCGAGGGAGAATCTACCTAAACTCACACCGGGGCACATTCTCGTGCCCTTCCACCATTCCCAGGCCAAAAGGGTTATCCCGGGATAACCCTTTTTCTATGTCAAATTAGCCCGCCCGAGGAATAGTCGAAACCCTTCGCCTCCGGTAGGATTGATCTCGGACGTCCAAGAACCAACCCTGCCTATCAGAAGTGAATTTTCTTTGAGTCATAGGGGGTCGGTGTCCCACTTCCATGAACTCAGAAGGCCGAAAATGGTGGTTGGGTGTTCAATTCGACAAGATAGGGAGCATACCTGAGATGACAGTATCCAAACGGGCGGCTCAGAAACTGAGGGACGACCTGATACAAAGATTCTTTGGGGCGGGGATTGGGTTCAGAGTGTCCGCCAAGAGTCCCGGCCCCGTTCGAATTGAGTTGGACCGGCCGGCCCCTGGCGACGTAGTATCTGAATTCCATGGGGTGAGGGTCCTGGTGGATCCACCGACCACGGCAGTGCTGAAACAATACGAACTTGACTACGTGGATGGACCCGGGGGCGGGTTCTGCCTGAAGGAGTTGGAGGCGACCGACGAACTCTCGGTCACCGGATATCACGCGATCAATAGTGCCGTTCTTCGACAGCGAACCGAATAGTCAGCAAGTCGATCCTGCGTTCACGCTAATCTGTGACCAGTGCTTTGACATGGCCCCGGGTCTGTGCGACCGGGCGCTTCAGCCGTGGGCCGTTGGCTCGAGGGACACCGGTTTGGGGGCAAGAGGTGCTTGGGTGGGACAACCCATCCGTGCCGACTGGGGGAGTGAGCAAATATCAAGGAGGGTTCCTTTATGTCTGTGGTCACGATTCGAGGCCTGATGGGCTCTGGGGCGCCGGAAATCGGCCTGATAGTTGCCGATGATCTGCACTGTGACTACGTGGACCGCGAGATAATTGGGAAGGTAGCAGCGTTGCTGAACCGCCGTGGCCGTGACGTGATGGAGAAGGAGATGCCACCCCACAGTCTGCTGGGACGTATCGGAGAGGCCCTTTCGCATAGCTATGCGCCAGGGCCAACGGCTGACGGCAAGTTCATACCATACCTGGCACCCGTCGAGTTGCCTCTGGACGACAGCAAGTACCTGCAGGGGTTGGAATCAGTGATCCGAGAATTGGCTGGAAGTGAACCCATCGTTATCTGTGGACGAGGCAGCCAGTTCATTCTTAAGGATTACCCTCGGGTCTTTCATGTGCTCACAGTCGCGCCAATCGACACCCGGGTGAAACGCGTCATGCAGTCTTCAGGATTGGACGCCGAGGCGGCCAAAAAGAAGATAGCGGGCTACGACAACAGCCGCAGCGCTTTCATCAAACGTTTCTTTCACGCTGATCTGGAGGACCCGAACCACTACGATATCGTAGTCAACACCGAGCATCTTGACTTCGACGCGGCGGCCCAAGTTGTGGTCGGAGCTGTCCCGCTCAAAGATAGATTCGCTGACCGCGCCGGATGAAATGCTCTGCCCACACGAGAGTCGGAGGTAATCACCGTTCAGCAACAGAACGCAAGAATAACTGCCAGAGCGGTTTGTATTTTTCCAGTAAATTGAATCCGTAGTTGCTGAGCGCCCAAACGCTGACGAGCCCCTGGACCATCCCGAAAAAGAGCGTGGCCGCGGCATTCAGATCGACGTCTTCTCTTATCTCTCCTGACCTAACTCCTTCACTCAATAGGTCTTCCAGTCGGGCGATGTATTTGTTGATGGCCCCAGACACCCTCTTGTTGAGGTTCCTGTCTCCCAGACTAATGATCTCGGCGATGACCTGGAACGAAATGCCACGCCGCTGCTCGATCGCCGACAAATGGCTGGCCATCAGGCCATCCAAAGCTTGAAGAGGAGACGTCCCCTGGTCACGAGCCTCGGTGATGTCCTTTAAAAGGCTCTCCTCAATATGGTCGATTAAAAAGGATAGGATATCGCGTTTGCTCTTGAAATGGCGGTAGATAGCTCCCTCCGATATTCCCACAGCCTCCGCCAACGTTCTCACGGTAACGTGCTCGCTCCCACGTTTGATGATTAGCTTCCTGGCGGCATCTATTATCTGGCGCTGCCTTACCACTGTCTTCTCACGCTTCTGAACCACGGACGTTACCCCCGACCTACATCGCGTCAAGCATACATCGCGAGGTGTTCAATATCAAGACGGTCTGTGATCGGCGATGATGGCCAGCGAACTGCGTTCTGCCACCTGGGAGCGGGGCCCAGGTTCAATGAACTCCGATATCTCAGCACGCCGCACGGAGGAAGATCCAGAAGGGTTAACCGATTGACGTTCGACGCAGCCAAAGGGGTTACTGTAGGCATACTCCTCTTTCTTCGTCCGAATACCCCGTGATGGGAATGGTCATACACCGCCACGTATCATAAGATTGCATTGTGGCCTGCAAACAACGAAGCCCCGTGAACACGGGACGCCGGCGGCCACCCGGCTCATCCGGGATGACAGATACAGATCGTGGGTGCCGGAATACGAGACGGCAGTACCGTCGAGAAGGAGGTTGTCATGCAGAACGTGATGTTTGTTCGTGACCTAATCAGCAGGGGCGTTATGAACGACCAGAGTGAGAGACTGGGGCGGATCAAGGCCATAGCGGTGAACATGGAAAGCGGGCGCATAGCGTACGTGGTTCTAGCCTTCGGGGCGTTTCCCAATCGTACCAAACTCTTTGCCGTACCCTGGGAGTTGCTGACGTTCTCATCGCATGATCGGAGATTCATCTTGAATGTTCCCAGGAAGACGCTGCAACTCGGACTCGGGTACGACACTCTGTCCGAAGTGGCAGCCGGGGCCAACTTCGTCTGGCTTGGCGAAGTGTATGAGTACTACAGCGACAAACCGGATTGGGAGCATAAACGACAAGACCAAACACAACAAGACGTGGATGAAGCGTCACGAAGACGGGCGGCGATAATGCAGGCGGAAGTATTCGGGAAGCCGAAGTGACCTGAAGCGCCTTCAGTGGCTCTCATTGGGTGGATGGAGCCCCTCAGGTGAAGACGAGTAGATGACATTGACGGACCGCGAACCGGCGTGATATATGTAAGTAATCGTTAACTTAGCACGGAGGGCGGACGATTGCGTCGAGTATGACTGGCGGTCCGTGAGGGGAGAGAGTTGTGTTTGGCAAGATACTTGTCTGTCTGGACGGCACCGAGTTTTCCGAAAAAATCCTGCCTTGTGCCATGGCCGAAGTGCGGGAGCGGGGTGGTGGGATAGTTCTACTGCACGTCAGCACGCGGGACGTCCCAGCGGGTGGCGTTCCGATTTCGGGGTACGTCAGCTTCTTCCCCTACGAGCTGTTCGAGCGAGAGATTGCCGAGCGTGATGCACGGAGCATGGCATACCTTCAGGGAATTGCCAGCGGGCCGATGACTCAAGGAGTGAATGTAGAGTGTGTTGTCCTCTCCGGGTGGACATCCGAGATAGCGGACTCCATAGTTGGATATGCGATCGATAATGCCGTCGAGATGATTGCCATGGCGACTCACGGCCGCACTGGCTGGAGACGTCTGTTGTATGGCAGTGTAACTCACGCAGTAGCCAAGAAGTCACCCATCGCTATGCTGGTAATTAGCCCGGACAACGTACACGCTGGCGACGGGCAGGTGATCGAGACCACCGACAGCCCAATGCGTCCTTCTGTCGGCTAGCGCCGGCAAAAGGGGGCCGTGCGGCGTCCTCGGTAGCGGAATCCCATTCCGCAGGTTCAATGGGGAGTGCCCGCGAAGAATATTCCATCCAAGGAGGAGACATGGCATGTGGGACAAAGAGAGCCTTCACAAACTAGTGCAGGAGAAGCTGGGCGACTATCTGTTCATCGCTGTTTCAAACCGTGAACCTTACATTCATTCCTACTCGGCCCGCCAGATCGTGGTCGAAAGACCTGCCAGCGGTCTGACCATGGCGCTGGACCCGGTGATGCAGGCTTGCGGGGGCACTTGGGTCGCTCACGGCAGCGGCAGCGCCGACATAGAAGTCGTCGACCAGGACGGGAAGGTTCGAGTCCCTCCCGAGGATCCCAAGTATTCGCTGCGTCGAGTCTGGTTGACAAAAGAAGAGGAGGCCGGCTACTACTATGGATTCGCCAACGAGGGCATGTGGCCCCTGTGTCACATAGCATACACTCGCCCTATCTTCTCCGAGTCCGACTGCAACACTTACAAGAAGGTGAACCTGATCTTCGCCAGACACATATTGGATGAAATCGGCGGAGGAAAGGCCTTCGTCTTTGTGCAGGACTATCATCTTGCCCTACTGCCCCGCATGCTCAAGGAAGAGAACCCCAACATAATCGTCGCCCAGTTCTGGCATATTCCCTGGCCCAACCGGGAAGCTTTCCGGATTTGCCCGTGGCAGGAAGATATCTTGCATGGCATGCTCGGCAACGACATGGTGGGTTTTCACATACGACATCACTGCAACAACTTCATGGACACCATAGACCGGGCCATCGAGGCACGAGTTGACTGGGAGCGGTACGAGGTGACCTACCAAGGCAAGAAGACGGCCATTCGGCCATTCCCGATCAGTGTGGACTTCGAAGCGCTCGACCTGGAGTCTCGCCGGGACGAGGTCAATCAGGAGATTGACCGTATCAAAGACAGGTACCACATCAGGGACGCGGTGGTGGGAATCGGCCTGGACAGGATTGACTATACGAAAGGGATGCCTGAGAGATTCAAGGCCCTGGACCGTTTTCTTTCGAGGTATCCAGAGTATGCCGGAAGGATTGTGTTTTTACAGGCCGGGGTTCCCAGCCGCACGCAGGTAGGGGCCTACCAGCATCTCAACGAAGAGATCGACGATCTAGTCGCCGACATTAATTTCAGGCACAGCACCGATTCCTGGAAACCAATCGTGTACCTTCGAGAGCATGAATCACCGGTAACACTAATGGCAATGAGACGAATGGCACGTTTCTGCATTGTGAGTTCCCTTCACGATGGCATGAATCTAGTGGCGAAGGAGTTCCCCGCCAGCCGATCCGACGAAGATGGAGTCCTGATTCTTAGCCACTTCACGGGGGCAGCGCGAGTTGACCGATGCCATCCTGATCAATCCCTACGCAACCGATCATTTTGCCGAAGCCATCAAGACGGCTGTGGAGATGCCCGTTGAGGAAAGACAAAGGCGAATGCGGCGGATGCGGGAGGTCGTCCGTGAGAACAACATCTACAAATGGGCAGCAGACAATATCACCGAACTGTCCAGATTTGAGTTTGGAGGCTGATTGTGGAGCACCTTCTGGCCGCGTGGCCCCGCGTATTCGAACAGCTCCAGCGGGCCCGGCATATCATGCTTCTCACGGACTATGACGGCACGTTGACGCCGATCGTAGAGCGGCCGGAGATGGCGTCGATGACAGAGAACGCACGTCGTTCGCTGCAGGCGCTCTCCATGAGGCAGCACTTGACCGTGGGGGTGGTATCGGGACGGTCGCTGGCCGATTTGAAAAGCAAGGTGAGCGTCGATGGTTTGGTTTACGGGGGAAATCACGGTCTGGAGATCGAGGGACCCGGGGTCGCGTTCTTGAGTCCGGTGGCTGCGGAACTGAGACCCAGTCTGCGGGTTCTCCACAGTGTTCTGAGCCGAGCGCTTTGTACGGTGAAGGGTGTGTTCGTAGAGGATAAGGGGCTTAGTATCAGCGTCCACTACCGTCAAGTCGAAAGCCACCGCACCGAGGACGTTCGCGATATTGTCAGGAAGATCGTCAGCGTGGCTGAAGCCAATGGCAAAACAAGGATGACAACGGGTAAGAAGGTGTACGAAATCAGGCCGTCGGTGGACTGGGACAAAGGCAACGCCATCAGGCTGCTGATGAAACGGCACGGCAAGGGGGGCCTGAGGAGTGGGCTAGTACCTCTATTCCTGGGGGATGACCTCACGGACGAGGACGGGTTTAAAGTGGTCGAGGCGTATGGGAATGGCATCTCAATATTCGTAGGAGAGCCCAATCGGCAAAGTGCGGCGCGGTACTATTTGAGAACACCCGGAGAAGTCGGCGGCTTTCTGGAGATGCTGGTTGACGTTGCAGACGAGCTATGCCGAGCGGCAGCGACCGAAGATGTACCCGGTACTGGGCCTCTGCAAATGCAGGATCCAAGGCGGTACCGATGCTTGAATGGATGTCAGACAACTGGCTTCAGGTGACCCTGCCGATCCTGGCTTTTCTGGCCACTTACGTGGTCGGCCTTTGGCTTAGACGGGTTGTCTTCGCC
Source organism: uncultured Chloroflexia bacterium (assembly GCA_963735055.1). Classification (GTDB taxonomy): domain Bacteria; phylum Chloroflexota; class Dehalococcoidia; order Dehalococcoidales; family UBA2162; genus JBBITI01. The sequence continues at coordinate 39,499 of CAVTJN010000004.1, forward strand.
ACTTTTGTTTTCTGGACGGCTAAGAAGAAATGGGAAGGCACCTCGATTGTGCTGACCACTGTACGGCCCTCATTCCTGTTGTGGTTCTTGCTTCTGGGCCTTGCCATAGGCGTGCAGGTATCTGTCCTTCCCGATGAGGCCAAGCCGATATTCAACCGCGCGACGTGGAGTCTGTTCGCACTATCGGTCGTCTGGGTCTTCAGGACGTTGGGCGACCGGTTGCTGCGGTTCTACCTGCCGGCATCCAGGGTTCCGGGGCGGGCCGTTGTGATCACGTCAAACGTGGTCACATCGGTTGCAGTGGTGCTCGCCGCCCTGTCAATACTTGAGATCTGGCGCGTTCGGACTACCCCGGTGCTGCTGCTTGTGCTTCTGGCGATAACGGCAGCGATTCTGGTGTTCCACGGTGTTTTGTCCGATCTCTTCGCTATACTGCAGTTGAGCACAAACCCGCGGTTCAAAGTGGGGGACTATATCAAGGTAGAGACTGGCGAAGAGGGGTATGTTGAGGAATTCGCGTGGACTACCACCAGCATCAGGTCGCTGGACGGCAGCAGGGTGGCAATTCCCAACAGGGGATTAGCGCAGCGCACGGTCATCAACTATGGCCATCCCCTGAAGAAGGCTGCAGAACCATTTCGTTTCTTCAGTCGTTTCGATTTATCGGAGTTGACCGGGCTACGGGCGAGGAACCTGGGCGAACTGCTCGTGCTTCTGAAGGAGGCGCCTGACGGGATGGTGTATCATCACACCCATCATTTTCTGGAAGAGCACCACTACCTGACGCCCGAACCGGCCAACGATTTCGCCGTTTGGGTAACCGACACCCTGGGGGACGACGTGCTCGGGGAACAGTTGGCTAGCGTAGACACGTTCAGCTTCCCAACTCTGACGAGTCTGAAAGACCGACTGGTTGGCATTATCGAAGAACATGTCGCCGGGGGCACTCATGTCCGTGACGTTGAACCCGGTAGAGAGTTCTATTTCATGAAGTCGGTGAGTGTGATACTGGACACTCCGTTCCGCGCTCACGACCTTCGAGAGTTCGTTGAGGATCTGCGACAGGCGAGCCACGGCTCCCTGTTCTTTCACATGTTTGAGTCGAGGCTGCGTTTGGGCAGGGGGCAGAACGATTTCTCTGTGTGGCTTCAGGACAGCTTAGGCGAAACCGAACTCGGGGAGCAGATTACCCGACTGGACCCATACACTTACAGTCTGGAGGGACTTCGATCGACACTGATACAACTCATCGAAAAGCGCATCAAGTAAGCATATCTGACTATGCATCCATCGTGGGCCGGAGCACGATCGATGAACTGAGGCTGCTGGGTAGCCGACTTGGCGGCAAAGTGATTCAGAACATTAATTCCACCTTCACCGGGGGAGGCGTGGCCGAGATTCTGACCCGTATGGTGCCGTTGCTGGGTCAGTTGGGCGTCGACGCCCGCTGGAACGTCATACGGGGCAACGACGCCTTTTTTCAAGTGACCAAGAAATTCCACAATGCCCTTCACGGAAGGAAGGAGAGCATCACCTCCCGTGATTTTGAAGTCTTCTTAGAGAATACGGAAAGGAACCTTAAAGAGGTGGCCCTATCCGGGGACATCATCTTTGTTCATGACCCGCAGCCGGTCGGCTTGATCGCCCGCAAGAAGGACCTGGGGCGGAAATGGATCTGGCGCTGTCACATTGATGTGTCCCATCCTGATGAGTCGGTCTGGGATTTCCTTCGTCCCTATGTGGTCCAGTATGACTCAGCGGTATTTTCCGCGCCTGCCTTCTCACGTCCTTTGCCCATCCGTCAGTTCCTTATCTCACCTTCGATCGACCCCATTAGCGACAAGAACCGGGAATTGCCGCAGGAGACGATTGATTCGGTCATGGACAAGTATGGTATTCCCCGGGACAAACCGATAGTCACTCAGGTGTCGCGTTTTGACTACTTGAAAGACCCGGCCGGCGTGATACAGGCATTTGAAATGGTCAAGAAGAGCATCGACTGCCGTCTCGTCCTGGCCGGCGGGACGGCCACGGACGATCCGGAGTCGGAACAGGTCCTGGCAGAAGTGCGACAGAGGGCAGCCGACAACCCCGATATTCATGTTCTGCTCATCCCGACGAATAGCGACATCGACATTAATGCGTTGCAGACCGCATCCACGGTAATCGTTCAGAAGTCTTTGCCGCGAAGGCTTTGGGCTGACGGTGAGCGAGGCGTTGTGGAAGGGGAAGCCTGTGGTGGCTTCAGCGGTTGGGGGTATTCCGTTGCAGGTCAAGCACAAGCTGACCGGTCTACTATCGCACGGCATTCCCGGGACTGCATACGCCGTGCGGCAACTCCTCACTAACCCCGAATATGCCCGCTGGCTCGGAAACAATGGCCGGGAGCATGTGAAGCATAATTTCCTGATCACCCGGCACCTCAAGGACTACCTGTTGTTGTTCCTGACACTCGATCATCCTGAGGACGTAATATACCTGTGACGGCAACGGACCTGCAATTGCGGACTCAGTCTGAACTGGACGGGGCCTGGCATGCGGGTCGCGAAGGTGAATGAATTCGCCCGCAACAACAACATGGGGCTCGATCCGGCGGAGTACATGACGGCGGGTAAGGCAGGCTGGTCCCTGCCTACGGCAAACGGTGGCCCGAAGAACCCGAGCGTCGTTCTCACACAGTGAGATAGCAGGTGCCTTGCCCGGATGTTGGTGGGGGCGCGTTACGGCATCGACGGAGAGCCTGCTGCTTTTCGTGGCATTGGCCAGCTACCTTGGCGCCTACCGCATCAACGCGTCGTTGGTGATCGGCTTAATCCTGGCCGGCATCGTGGTGAAACCCAGATCGGGACCGAATTGCCCCCCACCGGCATCGCTATCACAGCAAATATGTTTAGAGCGATCGGAAAGCTTCACACTGACGTGGGGAAGGCTATCGGCCCTGTCTTTTTGATCTCGATGGTGGGCGATTGAAGATTCGAACTTCAGACCCCAGTCTTATCAGGACTGTGCTCTAACCAGCTGAGCTAATCGCCCGAGTAACCAACTCATTCTACGGTATCGGCGCGGCAAAAATCAACCATCAAGATCCGGCTAACGGCCGATCCCCAACTGCCTTTACTTGTCAGTTTGCAGAAGGACTTGACAGCGACGGCGGTCTGAATCAGCCCCACAAGCCAAAGAGCGGCCCGACGGGCCGCTCTTTTGTGAGCCTTAACAACTCAATAGCGAGAGGAAGAGATTTCACCGAGTGTTTAGATCGATGATCGACCTAGGAGATAGTCCCGGATTGCTCCGGAACAGACACTCCCTAGAAAGGAGGTGATCCAGCCGCAGCTTCCGCTACGGCTACCTTGTTACGACTTCGTCCCAATCACCAGCCCCACCTTCGGCGACTGCCCCCCTTGCGGGTTAGCCCATCGACTTCAGGTGTTGCCGACTTTCATGACGTGACGGGCGGTGTGTACAAGGCCCGAGAACGTATTCACCGCAGTATGCTGACCTGCGGTTACTAGCAACTCCACCTTCATGCTGGCGGGTTTCAGCCAACAATCTGAACTGAGGACGGTTTTCTGGATTAGCTCCGAGTCACCCCATTGCTACCTATTGTACCGCCCATTGTAGCGTGTGTGTAGCCCAAGACATAAGGGCCGTGCTGACTTGACGTCATCCCCACCTTCCTCCCCGTTTTGCGAGGCAGTCTCGCCAGAGAATATAACTGGCAATAGGGGTTGCGCTCGTTGCGGGACTTAACCGTACACCTCACGGCACGAGCTGACGACAGCCATGCAGCACCTGTGGCGGCTCCTGATTCAACAGGTCGTTCCCCTTTCGGTTCACTACTTCCGTCATGTCAAGCCTTGGTAAGGTTCTTCGTTTTGCATCGAATTAAACCACACGCTCCGCTGCTTGTGCGGGCCCCCGTCAATTCCTTTGAGTTTTAGCCTTGCGGCCGTAGTTCCCAGACGGGACACTTAACGTGTTAACTTCGGCACAGAGAGGGTCGATACTCCCCATACCCAGTGTCCATAGTTTACAGCGTGGACTACCAGGGTATCTGATCCTGTTTGCTCCCCACGCTTTCGGGCTTAAGCGTCAGTAACAACCCAGGAGGCCGCCTTCGCCACTGGTGTTCCTCCCGATATCTACGCATTTCACCACTACACCGGGAATTCCACCTCCCCCTGTTGCACTCAAGCTTGATAGTATCGAATGACCTCTCCCAGTTGAGCCGGGAGATTTCACATTCGACTTACCAGGCCGCCTGCGCCCTCTTTACGCCCAATAAATCCGGATAACGCTCGCCACCTACGTTTTACCGCAGCTGCTGGCACGTAGTTAGCCGTGGCTTATTCCCCAGGTACTGTCCTTACTCCTCCCTGAGAAAAGAAGTTTACGACCCGAAGGCCTTCGTCCCTCACGCGGTGTCGCTGTGTCAGGCTTTCGCCCATTGCACAATATTCCTTGCTGCTGCCTCCCGTAGGAGTCTGGGCCGTGTCTCAGTCCCAGTGTGGCTGACCATCCTCTCAGACCAGCTACCCGTCATCGGCTTGGTAAGCCGTTACCCCACCAACTACCTGATAGGACGTAAGCCCCTCCCCAAGCGCCCGAAGGCTTTAATTCTCCACCTCGCGGTTAAGAACCACACGCGGTATTAGCCCCGATTTCTCAGAGTTGTTCCACACTTAGGGGTAGGTTACTTACGTATTACACACCCGTTTGCCGCTATCCTTCCCTTGCGGGAAGAACCGCTCGACTTGCATGCATAAGGCACACCGCCAGCGTTTATCCTGAGCCGAGATCAAACTCTCCAAAATTGTGTGTGTTTTGATCTTCCTCTCGCTATTCAGCTGTTAAGGTGCAAACGCGGGCGATTTCTCACCCGCGAATTCTTAGCATACCAACTCTGCGGAGGCTTGTCAAGTCTTTTTCCCGCCCCTTTTCGAAGTGGGTTGTTGCCTTGACTTCCGCTGCCAACCATCTCTATAATAGCACGTGTACCTCAGGTTCGCAAACTCGCCCGAGTGGCGCAATGGCAGCGCAACCGATTTGTAATCGGTAGGTTAGCGGGTTCGACTCCCCTCTCGGGCTCACCCGCAAACCCGGGCAGTTCTAATGGAGGGGTGCCGGAGTGGTTAATCGGAACGGTCTGTAAAACCGTCGGCCTGACGGCCTGCGGAGGTTCGAATCCTCCCCTCTCCACCACTAGAACGGATCTTCATGTATGTTGGTAACTCCAGGTCCACAGAATTAGCCACTTGTTTCAACGATACCAACCCCGGTACATCTTCCCGCTGTTATGTCACTAGCAGTTGATCCTCGTCATTGATACCAGAAGAAGGCTGCTCCGGAAGACGGACTTCTCGTGATCTCTATGGAAGACACGGGGGTTGCGATCCGCGGAGGGTCATGGCCTTCTTCGGGATGGCCGGCGACGCTGCAGGATGCGCACCTAAGAGGACGTTGCGTTCAGAGAGTATGGCGGGGACCGTCGCCGGCTGGATTGGCGTGCTCCAGCAGACATCCGGAGTGGTTACTCGAACTGACCGGCGGGGATATTGGCATTCAGAACGAGATTGCCGAGACGCCCGTCCCTCATGTGGACAATGCCATCGGCCAGCTCCGCCATATTCAGGTCATGGGTGACCATTATGCCCATCTTCATGCGGCCTTTCACCCCGGAGACGAGGCTCTCGACGACGTGCCGGCCGAGTTCAGAATCGAGGTTGGCGGTTGGCTCGTCGGCAAGCACGATATCCGGATCCCGCATGAGCGCCCGCGCAACCGCAACCCGTTGTCTTTCACCACCCGAGAGCTCGGTGGCCAGTGCGTGCGCCCGTGATTCAAGGCCCATCTCTTTGAGTAATCTGTCAGCGCGCGCATTCATGGTGGCGCGGTCACCCGGGCCAATCTGCATCATCAGGAGCAAGTTCTCTCGTGCGGTGAGAAATGGGAGAAGATTGTTTGCCTGAAAGACGAAACCAACATGGTCGCGCCGGTATTTCTGACGTTCGGCCTCGGACAGTCGTTCCACCTGTTTGCCGTTCACGACGATGGTTCCACGCGTCGGTGTGAGCAGTCCGCCCAACATTGAGAGCAGGGTCGTCTTCCCGGAACCCGAAGGCCCGACCACGGCCACAAACTGGCCGGCTTCGAGCACAAGGTTGGCGCCGGCCACCGCGTGCACCGTCATCCGGCCACTTCCGTAGGTCTTTTCGAGCGCCGTAGTCTCCAGTCTGGGAATCATCCCCGTCTCCGGTCACAACAGACTCTCACTGCTGCTGTCCTATGGCAATGATGGGATCAACCCGGCTTACCTTGCGAAGTGAAAAGAACAACCCAATCAGCCCGGTGACAACAAAGAGCGACGAGGTGATCACAATAGTGCCGCCGGTAAAGGCGATGGGGACTCCTTTAGGAATGCGACTCAGCAGGGCGTAAGTTCCATAGGCCGCTCCGCAGGATATCAGGACCCCACCAACGATCACCGTAAGAACCTGGAGGAGCATCTGACCGAGAAGAAAGGCGTTGCTGGCGCCCAAGGCCTTTAGCGTTCCCACCTGCTGGATCTTCTGCAGCGTCAACACGTAGAAGAATATGCCGATGACCAGGGCGCCTATCAGAAATCCGAAAAGGCGCAGGGCGTCGACGGTCTGCTGCTGCCCCTTCACACCCTCGATATTCGCGAAAGCGGTCTGCCGGGACACAATCTCAAAACCCGCCGTCTTTGTACCTTCAAGACCCTTACCTTTTACGAGAACGACACTCGCGAGGGGCGTCTCAGGCGTGGTCGCTCCGTATTTCACCTCGCGGAGACTGTCCAGCAGCAGGTAGACCACCGGCTGGAAGAAGAAATACCCATCCTTGACCTCGCCGACCACGGTGAAATCATAGGTCTGGAGCCGGTTCACCAGCGTAAGATGGTCGCCGACGTTAAGCCCGTTCAATTTGAGAAACCCGCCATCTACGAGAACCCCCCGCCGGTCGCTACCGGTCAGTTGCCTTCCCGCCAGGGCCCGAGGTTCACCCAGTTGCCCAGGAAGGTAGCCGAGAAGGGCAATGGCATCAATCTCCCCGTCAGGACTCTTGGTGTTCACGCTCATGTATCCCAGGGGCGCCGACGCCTCTACCCCCTGCCACCGCCCCACGTCGGCCACGACCTGGGATGACAGTTCGGAACGGATAACGCTGAGGCGACTCGACGTCGAATACGCTATGCCGTCCGCATCAAGCTGAAGCAGGGCACTTCCGGCTTGCTTATTCAGACCGACGCCCAGGCCGTTGATCATCAATACGAGGTAGGAGATCAAAGCCACAACCAGGGCGATAAGCGCAAACTGCAGTCTCCTCCTTTGAATCTCCTTGAGACCGATCATGTGGAGTCTCCTCCGAAGGCACCCGGTCTAGTCGCCGGTCATATGCACAGTGAAATGGTAGCAGATGCAGTGAACCAGCCACAACGCAGCCACTGCCCAACGCTCAGAGATAAGGCTTGTTCAGGCCGCCGCGCCCGTTCGAGCCAGGTGTTTGAAGATCATAGCATCTCAGCCCGGCTGCAGGGACTCGGGTTCGGGATACATCCACGAGGCTGCCCGGCCGGTTCAACGGGTCAGCACCCGTCCCTTCCAACTCGTGGTGCCCCTCAGGCTTCGCATCATAGATGCCATGGCTACGCTCGATATGACGATCTGGGTCACCGGATACAGCACCGTCAAGTACAAAGGAAACCGGAAGCGCCGGTAGAAGATCCCCCAAACCAATAGCGACATCCCGATGGCGACAAACCCAAAGACAATATTGGCGTCTAACTGAACGATGCCGAGGGCGAGCAAAATCAGGGCCACTATCGGCTGCCAGAAAACCACGACAAGCCAGACCCAGACAAAGACAAATAACGGCACATTGTAGCCGAAGAAGGGGAATAGGTTCTTGATCATGCCCTGCGAGGCTTCTCTTGAGCTTCGATACATCCGGCAGCTTACGATCCCGGTCCCGTCGAGCAAACGCCATTTCAGCCGCTTCTGGGTAACCAGACGGCTGATGGCTTTGTCCTCGACCACGCTGTTACGCACGGCAGCGTGGCCCCCAAATTTGTCATATGCGGTGCGCGTGAAGCACATGAACTGGCCATTGCTGGTGGACAGAGCTGGTATGCGAAAAACGTACGCCAGGACGAGCGGCACAAAACAGAAGATGGACCAGTGCATTACCGGGACGATGAACCTCTCTCCCCATGAGACTACTTCCTCAGCAGGCAAAGCACTCAGGTGATCCGCCTTGGTGTCCTGCATTGCCCCCGCGGTCGAGCAAAGGCCGTCCGGCTTCAGCCGCGTGTCGGCGTCAACAAACAGCAGCAACTCGCCGGAAGCCATTTGTGACAATTGATGACAGGCCCAGTTCTTCCCCAACCATCCTGCCGGCAGGGGTTCGCCACGGACAATTCTCAGACGCCCGTCAGTTCTGGCAATGTCACTGAGGATGCGGTGAGTACCGTCGCTGGAACCGTCGTCGAGGACTATCACCTCAAAACTGGGGTAGTCCTGGGAGAGCACGGATTGCACGCAAGGCCCGATATTCGATTCCTCATTGCGGGCAGGAATGAGCACCGAAATCGAGGGACCGCCTTTTGCCCGAGAGTACCGACTCATTCGTCTCAATATGAAGTAGTTACTCAGTTCAATTATCAGGAGAACCGAGAGGAACAGGACAATCCCCCGGAGGTTACCCACGCGCTGACCCAGCCTTCGCCGACCGGACAGGAACCTGCAGAATTACCATTCTCATTTCCGCTTCTTGCCGCCGTGCCGGGAAATATAGTCGGCCGCCAGCCGGGCGCTGAGAATCGAAACCGGAGCCCCGCCCGGGTAGACCGTCCAGTGCCCCACCTGCAACAGCCCTTCTACCGGCGTCAGGATGGACTTCTGCATTCCCCCGGTGCCCTTACGGTGAAACGTGGTCTGCCGGTCATATGTCCAACCGCATATTGAGCCACCCGAATTGAGAGTGTAGTGCCGGTAGGTGCGGGGAGTGGCGACCACACGAAACAGGATATGCCCATCCAGCCCGGGAACTATCCGGGAGGCCATCTTCACGAGCTGGTCCCCGACTCTTTCCTTCAGGGCATGGTATGCCGGCGTAGCTCCGCCCTGGTCGGTCGTGGCCCAGTTGTCGGCAAATTCATATTTCGCCAGCGCGCTGACGATAACTCCCGATTTGCCTGGCGGGGCGAGGGCGGGATTGTTGAGACAGGGAATGGATATCTCCACCGGAGTCCTCTCGAAGAAGCCGTCGTTCATCCGGTCCGCCGCTGTGATGCCCTGATAGTCGGGCAAGAAGTAGATGTGCGAGCAACCAGCTACTGGCAATACGGCGGGTTCCATGTCCAACGCCAGAAACACACATACCGACGATTCTCCGATGCTGGCCTCCCGCATCCGAGTCAAGAAATCGGGAGACAGAAGCTCCGGCTCAATCATTTCCAGGAATGTGCGTTTCATGTCGGCCGCGGAGATTACGTACTTTGCACTCACCTGCTTCCCGCCAACCAGTTCCACGCCCAGCGCCCGGTTGTTTCTAACAAGGATCCTGCTGACCTGCGTCCCGGTGCGTATTTCGCCCCCCTGCTGTTCAACGTATTCAGCCAGAACGTCGGTCAGGCTCTGCATTCCCAAGTGAGCATAATAGTAGTCCAGGAAGACCCGCGCATAGCCTAACCCGAAAAGGGCCGGGGTGCCGCCAAAGAAGAGACCGGTCATGACCCTTACCAGGGCCGGATCCGAGAGATATCGGCTGAGGAACTCGGTCATGGGCACTTCAAGCAGCGACTGGGTACGCCGGAAGTTCAACAGGGCCGGCAGGTTCTTCATCACCCACGGCCCCAATTTGGGAAGCAGCTTCCGGGGTTCCTCGAACAAAGGATTTGGTATCGTGCTCATCAGACTAACCCATGCGGCTATCCTGTCGGACTGCCGAAGCAGAGCTTCGAGGCCGCGGCGTTGGGCCGGAAAGTGATTGCCCAGGACCGCGTAGAACTCCTTGATGCCACTCTTGTCATGCAGAGGGATGAAATCGTCCGGCAATGCCAGGGCGCTCGTGATCTTGTGAAGCTTCACTTTGGATTCGAGGTCTAGCTGCCTGAGCATTGGCAACAACATGCCGCTGTCTTCCACTGCCTTGAGCCCGGCATCAAAGGTGAAACCCGCACGAGTGAAAGAGCGGAAATAGCCGCCCGTCTGGTCTGACTGCTCGCATACCAGGGCACTATTTCCGTCTCGTGCAGCGTAGGCCGCGGCGCACAAGCCCGCCAGTCCCCCGCCCACAACCAGGACGTCATACTCTTCGGTCATATCCAGTGCGTCCAATGAGGGCCAATCGAATACCCGGACTCCGAAGTCGACTTCCGGCCTAGTCCGGAGGTTCCTGACCGGTTGACCGTCACCGCCCGGGCTTTCCCCGTCACGTCTCCTACGGTATGATGTAGACAATATCAGACGAATGGCATCATTTCAAACGCAAATCGTTGGACAGCAAATGAGCGAGGTGGTAGGTCAGCTGTCGAGTCCGGTCATGTTCATCATTGATGTTGCCGCGTGGCTTTGCATCAATCTCGGTGTCTCGGGAATTGTCTCGCTGTTTTCCGCCGATTCCTTCAACCCCGGATCTTGGCTCTACCGGGTCCGCGGTTGGGAGCAGAATCGCTGGTTCTATGACGGGATTCTCAGGGTTAAGGCATGGAAAAGGTGGCTGCCGGACGGGGCGGCGGTCTCGCGCAGGGCGTTTAGAAAGAAGCACTTGCTGAAGTCGGATTCAGCCTATCTTCAGACGTTTCTCCAGGAAACCTGCCGCGCCGAAGTGCTTCACTGGATCATCTTCCTGTTCTGTCCGGTCTTCTTCATCTGGAACCAGTGGTATGTCGGCATCATCATGATCGCGTATGCGGCGATCTCGAACGTACCATGCATAATCACACAGCGCTACAACAGGGCCAGACTGGTAAGAATTCTTGTCCCTGACCCTGCCGAGAGATAGTACCCAACGAGTCCTATTGCCCCCGTGCGAGGAAGTGCTCGGGAATGCGAGGGGGCTTGAGCCGGCCGTGCTAACTCTCAATCGTTTCTCGGGCCGGGTTCTGTCCTACTTCAACAGTATTCACGCAACCGGATGAATACGGTCGCCGTCGATCCTCAAGTCACCACGCGCCGCCAGGGCTTCGAAGGCGGCGTCGGCGAGCATCCTGGCGCTGTCATAGTCAAGTGACCGGTCTTCCCGCTGAATAAAGGGGACAATCTCAGCCACCTGGAACGTTCCCTGGTCGAGTCGCAGCTTGATCAACCGGTACATCGATTCCACGGTCAACTTCGAGCAGATGCTATCGATGACGTACTGTAAAGAGGCCACGGTTCCTTAACCTTGCAGATTCCGGGCAAAGAAAGCAAGGGCCTTCTCCCAAGCATCCATGGCTTGCTGCGGCCGGTAGGCCGGCCGGTCATAGGACCAGAAGGCATGGCCGGCGCCATCGTAGCGGTGGAACTCGTAGTCCTTACCGTATTTCTTGAGTTCGGCTTCAAGCTGGTTGACTTTGTCGACGGTCGGATTCTGATCATCGTTCCCGAACAGGCCCAGTACCGGGCAGGAGAGGTCCCGGGTGTAGTCGACGGGCGCCACCGGCTGTTTTGGGGTAAGGTCCCCCTGAGGCACGATGTTCCCACCCCAGCAGTCGACTACGGCGCTGAAACCTCTTACGCGGCAGGCGACCAGGAAGGAATGACGCCCCCCGGAACAGCCACCGATAATCCCTACCTTGCCGTTGCTGTTGGGAAGGGATTTCAGATAACCCAACGCCGCCGCGCAATCGCCGATCACGACGTCGTCGGCGACCCCTTTCTGCTCCCGCACTTTGACGGCAATCTCCTCGGGGGTACCGTGGCCAAACCGGGAGTACAGGTTGGGACAGAGAACGGCGTAGCCGTGACGGGTAAACCGGCAGGCTATCTCGCGGTAGAGTTCATCCCATCCGGGCATGTGATGCACCAGCACGATACCCGGAAAAGGGCCCGGCCCCAGCGGCCGTGCAAAATAGGCATTGACCAGATCACCGTTATGGCCGGCGAAGGCCACCGTCTCTGCCAGCAGCCCCTCGTACGCGTCGGTCCGGAACTGATTCCACATACGTTTCCTCCTGCGGTTTGCGTGATGGACAGTAACAACTTAAGACGATACCTGTCAAATTGAGGCATGAGCGGCACCGACGACCGCCGCGCCGCTACTGGACGACTACTTTGCCCACCATCCCCGGGTGCAAGCCGCATGAGTAGTTAAAGGTGCCCGGTTTCTGGAAGGTGAAGGCGTAGGTCGCGCCGGGAGCGATCGAACCGCTGTCGAAAGACTTGTCACCGGAGGTCACGGTATGGGTAACGGCGCCATTGTTATGCCAGACGACCGTGTTGCCGGCGACTATCGTAATGGTAGCCGGCTGAAAGGAAAAGTCGATGATGTTTACATCAACCTTTGCCGAGGTACCCGGGCCCCCGGTGGCGGGACCAGGCGACGTCGTCTTTGAGGTGGCCGCAGGCGCCTGACAGGCGGCGCCTACAATCAGGACCAACAGAAATGATAACCCGATGACCACAAGCTTCTTGAACCGGCGGACGCCGGCGCGGCAGTAGGATTCCATTCGCAAACTCCCCATATCAGGATCCATGCAAAAGAGTATATGCCGCGGGGCATCGAATTGTTACAAAGTTGGGAAGGAATAGATCACAGATTCATGACATTCTTGAGATGGGAGACGCCACCCCAGCGCAGCTGACGGCTAGTACTTGCTTGCGGTGTTCTGCGTAATATCGCGTCAGTCGGCCCCAACTCGGACTCAAAACCATCCCCCTGTGTCCCCCTTCCTGCCAGGAAGGGGGAACCTAATTCTGGGGGACACCCCCAGACCCCCGGCAGGACCTGCGGCCTGCACCTCGGGTAGGGGCGTCTTCCGGTGTTACGCTCAATAACGCAATTAGATACTAGCTAAGATGGCGCCCGTCACAGAACGGCTGATTCCGGCTCTTACCGCAGCGGCAGAGAGTGACCCGGTTACGAATTTCGTAGGTAGTGCCGTCCGCCGATTCGATGGGAATACCCCCGCGGACCCATACCGGCCCCATCTTGCCGGCCGGAGCGTCTTCGATCAGACCGATCGACGGCTGAAGGTCCGGCTCGATCGCCTTGCCGTCATCGTCCCAGGCCACCAACCTGCCGGATGGACAATCGCAGGCTTCCTCAATCGCCTTCTGCCGGGCCTCAGGATCGCCGGATTGCCGGGCCAGATCCCAAACACCACCCGCACGCTGGCAGAAGCGGGCCTCAGAGCAGAAGACTTCGGCGTCGGTCAGTCTCAGATCCGGCCCGCCTTTTTCAAGGGCGATATCCAGATACTGCTTGCGGGAAGATACCTCGGTACCATCGAAACCGATTCGGGTATGAGTGCCATCACAAAAAGGCGGGGTCTTGGACTGACCGCAGCGACACAGGGCATATGTGTCGCGCGCCGGGTATTTCTTACCCTCTTTCCATCCGTGACAGTCGCCCTTGTCATCCACGTTAATGATCTGTTCCGACAGCGGAACTCCACCGGTTACGAGGTACGGTCCGTTCCTGCTGACCTTCACTTTGTACGCCGCGGCTTTTCGACGGTCGTTTCCTGCGTTCGGCATGGACTTCTCCTGCGCCAACTGACCCAATCATAACACGATTCGACTATAATCATGGTTACGCACGGGTGGTGCGAAGGGGATCTCTATGGGAGAAGTCACAGCACACTCCGCAGAGGGTCGTACAACCGGTGTTCCGGGTGGAGAGCGGCGTCAGTTGCTGTCCCGGCGAATAAGTGATCTCGCCCTGACCATCCGCGGCACCCGTCTTGAACTGCTCATTAACCAGGTCTACCAGGACCTGGAGCGGGCCGGCATCTCCCTCCGGCCGGCCACCTACCTGTCAGACGAATGGGGCTGTCCCAGTGGCGTTCCGGTCATCGGAATTCCGTTCTACCTGGCGGACCCGGTGCTGTGCGCCATGGAGGGCGAGATGACCGGGACGGCGGCCGAGACTGAGACGGAGACGGTAATTTATCTGCGGCACGAGATGGGACACGCCTTCAACTACGCCCACCGTCTTTACCAGAAGAGATCATGGCGCGCCACCTTCGGCGTGTTCTCCCAGCCGTACCGTGAAGAGTACAGGCCGGCGCCGTTCAGCATGGATTTTGTGCGGCACACATCCGCATGGTACGCACAGAAGCATCCGGACGACGACTTTGCCGAGACGTTTGGAGTCTGGCTCGATCCCGAATCATCGTGGCGACAGAAGTACGACGGCACGGCGGCCATGGCCAAGCTACTTTATGTCGACGCGGCGGCCGCGACCTACGGACGGCGGCAGCCGCGGGTCAATACGGGCGAACTCGACAGGCCGGTAGAGGACATGACCATGACTCTGGACGGATGGTATGAAAAGTGCAGGGAAACGTATGGCCAGCGGCCGTCATTGCCGCGGCAGCTGGACATTGACCTGCAGCGGCTCTTCCCGGCCCGGAACGGACGGCCGGCGGCCGAATTCCTGAAGGGGCACAAGAGCGCACTAGTGGCCGACGTGAATAACTGGACCGGCGTTGACCGTCACGTCGTGGCCGGCCTGGTGGATGAGTTTGTTGAACGAACGGGCGCCCTCAAGCTGAAGACTCCGGGACAAGGGAACGCGACTGAACTGGCCAGGGCGTCGATTTTTGTGACCACCCTGGCCATGAACTATCTTCGGTACGGACAGTTCATCCCGGAATAGAAATACACTTCTTGCGGAGGTGGGTGGAAGTGGACAGGCTTAAGGTGTCGGTACTGTACTGGGAGGAGCGCAAACCGGAATCGACGCTCCATGACGAAGTGGTTGACGAGATTGCGGCGGCGTTATCCGAAGGGGGCCACAAGGCATCACTCATCGGCATCAGTGATGACCTGCGCGAACTCCTGGACAAGCTGGACGAAAAACGACCGGACCTGGTATTCAACGTGTGCGAGAGATTCGCCGATAATGACGATAACGAAATGCACGTAGCTGCGGTCCTGGAGATGCTGGGTCAGCCTTTCACCGGGGCGGGACCGGCGGGACTGGCCCTGCGGCAGGATAAGGCGGTGACCAAGAAACTGCTGAACTTCCACGAGGTCCCGTACCCGAACTTCGCGGTTTTTGATAGATTCAACATGGAGCTGGCGGGAAAGATGCACTTCCCGCTTATTGTAAAACCACTGCGGGGGGATGCGTCGCTGGGTATTGACGACTCTTCCCTGGTTACCGAACACGCCCGGCTTGACGAACGCATCCATTTCATTCAGACACAACTCAAGGAGCCGGCGCTGGTGGAGGAGTATATCGAGGGACGGGAGTTCTACGTGGGCATAATGGGTAACGATCCGGCGGAAGTACTCCCGGTTATGGAACTCGATTTCTCCAAACTGCCGGCCGGCTTCCCCCGGATCTACGGCCGCCAGGCCAAGTCCGATGCCACAAGCCCGCAATACAACGCCGTCAACACCGTAGTCGCCACCGAGTTGGCCCCCGAGACACGGGCCCGCGTCACGATGGCAGCCCGTGAGGCAGCCATTGCCCTGAAAGTACGCGACTACGCGCAGGGTGGACATCAGACTGAGAGCTGACGGCGTGCCCATGGTGGTGGAGGTGAACGCCAATCCGTACCTGGAACGTACCAGCGCGTTCGCCCTGGCAGCCTTGCAGGCGGGTCTCGGATACACGTCACTCATCAACCGCATTGTCGACATCGCCAGGAAGCGCCTGGAACCGACGCCGTTCTTGAAGGAGTTGCAGAAGACAAGGGCCGGGCGATTCCGACAAAGGAAGCAAATTGCCCGGGCCCTTCAGAATGTCGGATCAACTCAAGACAAAGACCCGGTCGAGCCCGGAATAGAGGACACCCCGCCAGCGGGATAGGAGGACAGATCTGCTAGCGCAGGTCGAGCACGAAATTGAACGTCGCCGCTCGCCCTTTTGGAGCGGTCGACATTTCCAGCAGTAAGTCCTCGCGGAAGATCCCGTCACCGGCGTTCGAGGCCAGCCCCGGAAAAAACAGTTGAGTGGTCAGGGTACGACGGCCATCGCCGGCCCGCACCTTAACGTGAATATGGGGCGTGCGTCCGGGATAGGACCCCGGCACGACCGTCGCCAGCGTGTATTTCCCGGACGCGTCGGCATACTGGTGACCCCTGAGGATATAGCCCTCGTTGTCATATTTGCCGTTGCCGTCGGCCTGCCAGAAATCCAGCCACGCCCCGGGCAGATGAGCGCCGTTGACATCCAGCACGTAGCCGGTCAGGGCCAACTCTTCGCCGGGGACACCTTCCCCGCGAATTCCCGTCCGTTCCGGTGAATTGGCCTTGTAATAGGGGCCTTCGGTGGTTCCGTGAGTTGGCCTTCGCTTTTCCATGATTTGATTATAATCGCTTCCGGCGGCGATTGGATTTTGCCGACGTGCAGCGTCTGAGCCCGCAGCAGGATGTGACGCGGCCAGGCTGCGTCCGGCAAGCCCAGTCCGTACGGGGGAGAACGCGGGTATAATCGGGGAGAGGTTGCTCACCGTGTTGGTACGAGGTAGATGGATATGTGCCGTAACATAAAGACGCTTTACAACTTCGATCCGCCGGCGACGGACGCCGAAATCAGGGCAGCGGCGCTGCAGTTTGTAAAGAAGATCACCGGATTCGCCAGTCCGTCGGCGGCGAACGAAGCGGCGTTCGGCCGAGCGGTCGACGCGGTTGCGCAGACGTCCTCCGTCTTGCTGAGGTCACTGGTAACCACGGCGCCGCCGAAGAGCCGGGAGGCCGAGGCGGCCAGAGCCCACGCCCGGGCAGTACTCAGATTCGGCCGGTAGCAGGCGGAGCGAGACAGTAGGAAACGACTCAGTCACGAACTGCCGGCCGTACCTTCAGCCCGGATCGACTGGGGTCAGTTCCGGCTCGGACACGATGGCTCCGGGCGGCAGGACCCGGATGGCAGCCGCCCCGTTCACCGGACACTGTTCCTCACAGATGCCACACCCGGTACATACGTCGGGGAGAACGTAAGGCCGGGCAGCCTTACGCCCGGGCTCGTTCTTCAGTATCACGGCTTTCTCAGGAAGGGGACACATTTCCTCACAAACAATGCACTCCCGATCTTCGTCGAAAGGGATACAGGTCTTGCGATTGATCATCGCCACGCCGATGACCTCGGTCCGCTTCTTCTCGAGAGTGAGTGGGGCGATCGCCCCGGTGGGACAGACCTGTCCGCAGGCATTGCAGGAGTAATCACAATAGCCCCGCCGCATCACGAGATGCGGCGACCAGGTCCGGTCCCAGCCGGCGGCGGACACGGCGGGTTGGATGGAGCCGGAAGGACACACCCGGACGCATTCGCCGCAACGGATGCACAGTGAGGTCAAACTGCCCTCGGTGGAGCCCGGCGGCCGGATCAGAGTCTGCTTGCCGCGGCTGGGCGTGGGCAGAAAAGCGATGGCGAAGGCGCCGGCGGCCGCCAAGCCCGCCGACTGAAAGAACCGACGCCGCTCGGGCATGTATCCCGGCGCGAACGGTCCGCCAGCCGAAAAGGTGATCGCCCGGGTCGGGCAGTTATCAACACAGTCGAGGCAAGCAGTGCACTCGCCGGCGTCCGCCGCGTAGCCACGCCCGGCGTCGATGGCGTGCACCGGACACCGCGTGGCGCAGCGGCCGCAGGAAATACAGCCGTCCCGGCGAATCCGATATCGGAACAGGGACAATCTCGATACCAGCCCGAGCAATCCTCCCAGCGGACACAAATATCGGCACCAGAAACGCCGGCGCACCGCGTTCAAGGCCAGCACGGCACCGGCCAGCGCCAGCAGGGTTAGATTAGGCAAGTAGAACCCGTGGCCGCCCAGCAGCGGCGCCCTCACCGAGCCATCGAACCAGCCGACCGCCGGCTGCAGCGGGCCGATGTGGTACAACCAGGTGTCCACGCTCAGCAGCAGCGAATCAAACAGCGGCAAGATCACGGCGGTCAGTGACCGGAACAACATGGTCACCGGGTCGAGCGCGACCAGCGTCAGGCTGCCGAGAAGTGCCCCGAAGATGACCAGCATCAGGACCAGGTGCTTGCCATGCCGCCAGGGATGGGGCAGGTCAGGTTCATTCTTCCTTGATTTGCGGGCTGGAATCCAGTCGAGAACCGCCCCCGCCGGGCACAGCCAACCGCACCAGAAGCGGCCAAAGACGAGAGTGGCGGCAAGTAACCCCAACCCCCCAATGCCCATGGGTAGTATCCAGGAACGGCCCGCGGTCATGGCCGCCAGGCCAGCCAGCGGATCGGCCAGGAAGAAGAGGTCGTGGGGCAGGCCGGTCTTCAGGTCTTGCTGGGTGCCCAGCAGCAGGAACAGAAAAAGAAGAGAGACGGCAATCTGCACGGCCAGACGCAGCCGGCCGCGGGTCCGGGAGACCTTGACCATTGGCGGCAATACCCGGGCAGGAATGCTACCCAGGTCAGACACTGATCTCCTCAACGCGGACACTCTTCAAGTCCATGGTGCCCAGCCCCATCTGCGCGCCGGCACGAACGGCCGGGATATCGGCACCGGTCAGGTTGAAGAGAGTGGCCGCGTAGGAGTCGGCAGCGACAACATCCCGACTGGCGATGACGGTGTTGGCCAGTTTCACATCGTTCAGATCGCCTCCGGTGGGCCCGTGGTTCATCAGGATGCGAACGCCGTCGATGACCGTAAGCGAAGGCCGGACTAAGCTCACGAGGTCGGCCACCCGCTGTCCGAGGTTAAAGTGGAGTTGGTTACGATCTTGGACGACGCCCATCAGGTTCTTCATCCCCATGGTCAGCCGGGCCAGGCTATGATGTTTAGCGATGGGAACGTTGATGACCAGGTCCGCGGCCAGGATATCGGCGTACACCGGCCACTGTTTTATGTCGACCGCTTTGGGCAGGGGGGTGGCCTTGAACTTGATGGAACTCATGATTTCCATCTGTCCGCCAGCGCGGCGGACTGCTTCGTCAATACCGGTCCGGACGTAAGCCTGTTCCGGCGTCCCCCCGAATGGCTGGTCCATCACCCGCACCCGCCGGGCGCCGGCGCCCTTACACAGGGTCACAAGCGTGGCCACTACCTCGGGATTGGTGGTGGCAGCGTATTCGTATGAATGATAGGAGACGCAGATATTAGGCTTGATGATGACGTCATCGCCTTGTTTGACGAACTGTTCAATGCCCCCCAGCGCCTTAACCGCCGCCTCAACCAGAGCGCTGGGACTGGGCCCGCGGGCAACGGCGAGGTAAGTCCCCCCGGGACCCAGAGAAGGCACCGGCGAAGCGGGGGAGGTCGACCCGGGTGGGGAGGTTGGGGCCGAAGAAGGCGGGAAAGTCAAAGCAGGCTCAGCCTGGCCCGGCCGGCAACCGAGCAAGGGGAACACAGAGGAAGCGGCGGCAACCGTGAAACCGAGCGCCGTCATGCGCTTCACAAACTCACGCCGCGACAGCGCGGTGACCGGCGAGTCTTTCTTCACCATACCCCCATTGTATCCGACCGCGGTAATCCGTGAAAATTGATCGTGCTCCTTGCGGCCTTCCGCAAGGAGCACGATTCGACTGTCTAATGACTAGTGGGCGCAACCCACAAACAGGCTACTTAAGCATGCCCTTCATGGCAGCAATGGCGGCCTCCTTGTCATAGCCATACTTCTTCCGCTGTTCTGCGGCGCTGCCGAACCCCGCATAGATCTGGGGAATACCGAGACGTTTGAAGCTCTTCGGGCATACGCCCCGGTCCATCAAGACGTCGGAAATGGTACTGGCCAGACCGCCCTGCATGAGATGGTCCTCGAGGACCAGAATATTCCCAGTCTCCTTCACCGCTTTGAGGATCAACTCCTCGTCCACCGGTTTGATCGAGTACATATCGACGACGCGGACGTCGATGCCGTCAGCGGCCAAGGCCTTGGCCGCCTCAATCCCCTCAAAGACCATTTCTCCGTGAGCGATGATGGTCGCGTCCTTCCCCTCGCGCGCCACAAGCCCCTTACCGATCTTGTAGTCGATGGTGCCGGGCTCGTACAAGACGCGGTCCGCCTTGCCCTGGGCCAGACGAATGAACATGGGATGCGGATAGGTCATGCTCAGGATCAGGATGTCCCGGATCATATTCGGGTCGCCAATGGAGAGGACGGTCATGTTGACCATCGACTTCATGATGGCAATGTCTTCCATGGCATTATGGGTCGAACCGCCGCCGGAAGTGAGGCCACCGCCGGTACCGATCATGCGGACCGGCAGGTCCTGGTAGCAGATTTCGGAGCGGACCTGTTCACAGGCACGCATGGTCATAAAGGGAATCATGCCCGAGATAAACGGGATATTGCCTTCCAGGGCGAGACCGGCGGCGATACCGGCCAGGTTCTGCTCGGCGATACCGACGTCGACAAACCGATCGGGAAACTCATTATGGAATGCCGATAGCGCGCCACCCGTGTCGGCCGCCAGGGCCCATACGTTATCGTGCTTCTGACCGAGCTCATGTATCGTTCCACCGACGACCGACCGGGCAGACCTCATGCTGCCAAAGTTGAAAGTCTGTTTGATTGTCATCTTACGGCACTCCTTTCCTTGGCGTAGTTGGCCTCAACATCAGCGATCGCCTTCTCCATGTCCGCTTTGCTCAGCGAACCGGCATGCCAGCCGATGTTCTTCTCCATGAAGGTGACGCCTTTGCCCTTGATGGTGTTGCAGATGAGCATCGTCGGCTGAGTATTGGTTATCGGGGGCAGGTTGTCCAAGACGTCGACGATCTGCTCCATATTGTGCCCATCCAACTCGACGACGTGCCACCCGAAGGACCGCCATCGGTCCGAATAGTGTTCGAAGCTCATCGCCTCGCCGGCAAAACTGGACATCAACTGATTATTCTTGTCAACGACGCCGATCAGGTTGCCCAGTTTGTAGGAACCGGCCGTATTGGCCGCTTCCCAAACCTCACCTTCGCAGGTCTCGCCGTCGCCCATCATGCAGAACACCCGGTGGGACAGCTTCTTCTGCCGGGCCGAAAGAGCCATACCGACGGCGACGGCCAGGCCCTGTCCGAGAGAGCCGGATGAGCACTCCGCGGACGGAAGATACACTTTGCACACATGCATGCCATAGGCACTATCCAGTTTGCCGTAGGTCCTAACGATCTCGTCGTAGTCAAAGAAGCCCCGAAGTGACATCGCGATGTACATGCAAACGGCCCCGTGCCCCTTACTCAGGATGAACCGGTCCCTGGTCGGCATCATGATATCTTTGGGATCGATATTCATGCCGTGATGGAACAGGCCGATGAGAATATCTGTCATCGACAGATCTCCTCCGATGTGCACCGCCCCTTCGTAGTTGCCACACAGGTTGAGTAGTTTCTTGCGCATTTCAAGCGCCAGGTCTTCAAGCCGCCTTACTTCCTTGGGATCCGCCATGTAGAGCCTCCTTGTAATATTACGGTCCAGCTACACTACTTCCAGGCATCGATGCTGTAGACCGGATGCATCCCCAGAATACCACCTCGGGGCCCGCCCGTCATCTGCACGCAGACCTCTTCGTCCGAGCCGCACACGATGATGCAGTTCTCATCGGGATGATCGCCGGCCACCGAAATGAGATGATCGTCCGGCAACTCCTTCCAGTGTTTGCCGGACTGCCGGTCGACACCCATCCAGCCGTTAGTAGTGAGGTCCACCCAGGAACGCTTGCGGTACTCGCTCAGGGGCTCCAATCCTTTCTTCCAGATGTATTCGTAGACCGCATCCTTGGTCTTGAAGCCCAGTTCATAAAGGTGCTGCGCCATCTCGTGCACGATGATGAAGGTGCGCGGCCCTTCCCGGCCCCCCGCCCAGATTCCGGGCAAAATGTATTCAAGGAAATTATGCGGGCCGGGGATGCCCTTAACGTTAAGACGGCGGGCAATGCCGCCGTGGCCGCTCTTTTGCAGGGCCCGGTAGCCGCCTGGTGAGAACTGGGCGCCGTCCATGCCACCTTCGGTCCACAACACCATTACCACGTTCTCGTCTTTGCGGTAGCCGTGCTCCTCGTTCAGGCCTTTCCAGCCCGGCGGGAGACCGTCGGCATACTCGGCGAAGCACAGGCCGGCCCGATTGACCGGGCTGCCGATGCTGCTCATACGATTTATCCCGGGCACAGCGCCGCCGAGATTAATGGCCATCAACTGATAGGCGCGGCCGATGGCTGAGTTCGCCGGGTTACCCGGCCCGAGCATGCCCAGGCCGGCGTTCATCCCGATTTCCTTGACGATGGGGCCGCTGACGCAGCACCACAGGTTGGCGTAGACGGTGGTCCCGGTGGGGACGCCCGATTCGGCAATTGCCAGGACGACCGGCAGTTGTTCCGGCCGGCAACCGGCCATGACGGCGATGGTGGCGATCTTCTCGACGGTAGCCGTCCATTTCATGGGCTGGAACCGGACCAGGCTGCCCTTCTTCATCTCCTCGCCAAACATGACCAATCGGTCAGACTGATAGGTAACCATCTCGTCCGGCCGGTGGCTGGTGCCCTTGAGCATTTCCTTGACCCGCTCTTCGGTGGGGAGCCGGATAGGCAGACCATCGGTATAGATCGAAATTGGCGCATCGAGCGGTTTAGGCACATGCCGGGTCTGGTAGAAGAAGTCCTCGGCTTCATCGATAGTGCCCTCAAAGATGATCCGCGGCTGCGCCGGATTATACAGGCCGCTCTCTTTTTCTTTGGCTGTCAGCGGCCGCAGCAGGCCATCCATCGTCGGCCCGATGAGACGGTCGACATCGACCGGACCGGCCAGGGTACGCGACGCGTGCAGGTAACGAACGTTCGGAATCCCGTTCACCAGGGCTTCCTGTTTCACCATCTCTTCCTGATCGGCCAGGTCGATAAGGATGGTCGGTATCCCTGCTTGTTCAAGCTCGGCGAGATAAGGCAACTGCCTCCAAACGGTGCCGCTTCACCAGCAAACGGCTTGTATCAGGGCATCGGCGGTCTTCATCTCCTCATCTGACAGAGGGACCGGGTCAATGCCGTAGGTCTTCTTTACCCGCCAGTTGACGTTCGGATAGTCGCTCTTTAACCTCCGCTCGAACGGGATGGTAATATCCGGCTCGCCGGTGATGCTGAACCAGATCTCTTTGCCGTCCAACGAGTCGAGGCGAGGGGCCAGCGGGTAAGTCTTGACGGGTAACTGCAGTCCGACCGGATTAAGGAATTTGTACACTCTGTCCTGGGCCATCTTCTCCTCCTAAGAGTCATAAGCTATGGCTGGTCAGGCCGTTGGTCTTGCCCATTATACGACAAAAGCGGCTTGCTTCCCAGAGGGAAATGCTGCCAGTTGGGGTGTGCCGGGGGTGTCGATTCAAGCAGGCATTACCAGGAGAGAATCCCCGGAAATGATAAAGCCCGGCGGGACAACCGGGCTTTATCGTGGGAGGGTCATGAAAAAAGTTATGTGTAGATACAGAATAGAACAGCCGGCCGCGCCGCACATCGGTCGAAAGTACTAACTTGTTCCAGCGGTCGTCCCCGCCCACCGGCGGCGCCACTAACGTCGACGCGCTGAACAAGGACAAGGACAACTTAGTGCCAGGTACCGCGACGCGGGGCGCCAACGCTGAGGCTGAATCCGGCTCGAGGCTGTTGTGAAAGCCGGTACATCTGGTATAATCTTCATCCTCGAAAGTCGCATACTTGTGAGGCAAACCGATGGAACAAAAGATGAAAGTAGGCGTCCTTGGCGCCACCGGCATGGTAGGGCAGAACTATCTCAGGCTTCTGGCCAGGCATCCCTGGTTCGAGGTGACCTATATCGGGGCTTCGCCCAATTCGGCGGGCAAGAAGTACGCCGAGGCCGTCGCCGGCCGCTGGCACATGCGGGAACCAATCCCGGAAACGGTCGCCGGGCTGACCGTGGAGGACGCTGGCAAGGTAGATGCCGTGGTCGGCAAATGCAGCCTTGTCTTTTCGGCGGTCGAAATGGAGAAGCAGGCAATCCTGGCACTGGAAGCCGAATACGCGGCCAAGGGATTTGCGGTGGTGTCCAATAACTCGGCGTACCGGGGCAGCGATGACGTGCCGGTGATCATTCCAGAGATCAACCACGAACACCTGGCGATCATTCCGGCGCAACAGAAGAGCCGGGGGTGGGGGAAGGGATTCATCGTGGTGAAACCGAACTGCTCGATTCAGAGCTACATGATACCTATCTACGCTTTGATCAAGGGCGGCTACCCGATCGACCGGATGATCCTGACCACGCTCCAGGCGGTGTCGGGCGCCGGCTACCCGGGGCCTTCGGCCATCGACCTCATTGACAACACGGTGCCGTTCATTTCGGGTGAAGAAGAGAAGTCGGAGGTCGAACCGCTGAAGATCCTGGGCAAGGTGGTGGGGGGCAGGATTGTCCCGGAGACGACCATCAAGATATCGGCCCACTGCAACCGGGTGCCGGTGATTGACGGACATACCGCCTGCGTGAGCCTCGGGTTCGCCGGCAAGAAGCCAGGGGCGAACGAAATACTGGACTTGTGGCGAAATTTCAGCGCCCTGCCGCAACAGTTGAAACTGCCTTCAGCGCCGAAGCCGCCCATCGTTTGCGCTGCCGAGCCGAACCGTCCCCAGGCCCAAAAGGACCGCGACAACGGCAACGCCATGGCCATCACGGTGGGCCGACTGCGACCGTGCAACGTATTCGACTACCGGTTCGTCGGGCTTCACCACAACACGGTGAGAGGAGCCGCCGGTGGGTCCATTCTGGCCGCGGAATTGCTCAAGGCCCAGGGATACGTGAAGTAGGGAATCGGGCCAGCCTAACCCGGCACCGAGACCGGCCGGTACTGCGCCACTTCGCCAAGGGCGGCCTGTTGCTCCTCGGCAGTCATCGGCTTGAATCGCTCGGCGGCGTCGATGACCATCGGCCAGAGATCCAGGTCGCTGGGTAACGGGGCGGTGGCCACCTCCTGGCTCAGCGTATACCACAGGCTCCGTTCGATCTCTGGCTGGGTGGCGAACGGCTCGTACCAGGTCCGGTGGGTCCGCGCCCCGCCGTTCCAGTTACGCTTGGAGATCGCTTTAATGGCGATGGCGCCAACGTCATTCCTACGGCAAGCTTCGAGAAGCGGCACGAAATTATTGAAATCGTTGACGTGGCCGGCGTGGACGCGGCTGAGCGGGAAGAGGACCGTGTCAAAGGGAAAACGATTGAGGGCCTCGACATGGGTATACGGCCGGTGGCCGGTGATACCGATGAATTTGACCAGTCCCTGCTTCCGGGCCTCGAGAACAGCTTCCATGGCGCCGCCGGGACCGAGAATGACGTTGAGCGTCTCCAGATCGTCAACGGCGTGGAACTGGAAAAGATCAAAGTGGTCAACCCGGAGCCGGTCCAGGGAGCGTTTGAGACTCTCCCATGCCCCACCCCGGTCTCTAACCTGGGTCTTGCACCCCAGGAAAACGTCCTTACGGTGCCGTTCCAGCCAGGGACCCAGCCGCAACTCCGCTTCGCCATACGACGGGGCGACGTCAATGTGGTTGATCCCGTGTTCGACGGCCAGGTTGATGGCGCGGTCAGCCTGGTCCTGAGTAACGTTCCCGACGGCCGCACCGCCGAAGGCAAGGACACTGCTCATGTGCCCGGTCTTCCCCAGGCGTCGCTTTTCCATGGCCACCTCCCATTCCCTGACAACGATCTCGGGTCAGGGGCAAACAGTCGCAAGTCGCTTAGAGAAGAGGTATTCGCGAAGGGCAGATATAGCCTTCATGCCCTTCGCGAATGGTTGTGCACTGCCGCTACCGGTAGGTACCGTACTCTCTGGTGGTATCGATCATGGCCTTGACGAGTTTGGGATCGGCCTCGTCGATGGGCATGTGAGTCACGATGAGACCGCCATCTTTGCCGCAGTCGTCGATAAGCTTCCGGCAATAGGCCTCGACTTCCGAGACCGAGCCCACCTGCAGTATTGAAGAGGGGACGTCGCCCATGATGCAGGTATGTCCGCCGAGCACTTCTTTAGCCTTCTTCATGTCGGACTGGGCGAAGTGGGCGATAGTCTTTCCCTTCGGGAATTCCCGTAGAAACTCCAGTCTCTGGTTCCAGATACCCTCGTAGAACGGGTACCGGGGTCAGACCCATGTCGATCAGGCCCATGACCACCTTCTTGTAGGTCGGCCAATAGAATGTCTTGAACTGGTCGATCGACATAAAGCCGTCGGAGCCGCGGTGCAGGGCCATGAATACTCCGCTTGTTCTTGGAGTTTTTGGCGAACACGGCGGCCCTTTGAAGGCTCTGACCAACATACATTTCGCACACTTTGATGAGCTTATCCGGACAGCGGTACATGTCCATCATGGCGCCACGCATGCCCCGGAGGCTGTCAGAAATGATGTCGAACGGAGCGCCGGCACCGCCGGGGCTGAGGTTGGTGTGCCCCAACGCCTCCATTTCAGCGTCGAAGGTGCTCATTTCCTTTTGGACTGCAGCGGCTGCCTTACCGGCTTTGACCATCTTCTCGTGGAACTCGATCTGTTCGGGATCAGCGAAGCGTGCCGCCAGCATGGACAGCGAGTTGCCGGACGTCAGGCTCCGAAATGCCGGCCACTTGGACAGAGCATCGACCGGCATCACATACCCTGGGCAGGAACTTACGCATTATGAAGTCGGACGGGTCGGCCAGAAACTCGTCGTATTCTTCCTGCTTCATCGGCTCCATTTCGATGGACTGGTGGCTGGAGTAATCAGATAACTCCATGTCCCGGCCATTTCATCGGTCCTGAACGCCCAGTATCTCCATCGCTTCGCCGGAACCGACACCGGTGGACGGGAGATAGCAGTCGGCGTCGAAGTCCAACAGAGTCTTCTTGCAGGCCCATTTCCACTGGACGGGATCATAGAAGGCTGCTTTGGTCGTGATTCCGCAGTACTTGGCCGGGAAATAGGCAAGGCTGAATCTCAAGGGGACCCTGTCCGGGACCTTGAGAGCTATGACGTCAGCTATTCGCTTTTCTCTTTCCTGGAATAGCTCGGCCGGGGATTTTGCCGGTTTTGTGGGCAAATGCGCACCTCCTCGCGATATGTATTTGCAGTGTTGAATCTAAGTCCAGGTCAGTTCGTTTCCGGCCCGGACCATGGCGCGGACGTTCTCGACCTTGGAGTTGTCCGGAGTCGAGCACCCGGAACTCAAGATGAATCCGCCGCCTTCTTTACCAATGACATCGATGAGCTTCTTGCAGTAGGCGTAAACCTCGTCCGGCGTGCCCAGAGTCAGCAATGGCGCAGGGACGTCGCCGTGAAGGGCCATATGATCCTTCAGGACTTCCCTCGCTTTGAAGATGTCGGTGGCACCGTCGAGCTGCAGCACACACCGCTTTGCAGGGAACTCTTTGAAATAGGGCAGGAACCGGGTCCAGTCGCAGTCGCAGTGGAAGACGATATCAGCGCCGGCGTCGGCCATTGCCCAGACAAATTCCAGCCAGGTGGGCAGGACAAACTCTTCGAATTGCTTGTTGCTTATGAAGGTGGCCGAAGAGCGGGAGCTGGCAGTGCCAACCCTCTTCACGTTCGAGGTCTCGAGCGCCTTCTTGGCGTTGGCAATAATGTCGGGCATGCAGGCCTTGGTAGCGGCTTTTACCTTGTCCGGCATGCGCCTCACGTCCATCGGGAATTTGGAGACGGAGCGATGGATGGAGAAGATGTCAAACGGCGGGATGGCGCCCAGACTGTTCATCAGACTGACGACGCCCCGCTCGTCCCACTTCGCGGTCTCTTGCTTCACCCGCCGCTCCTGCCGTTCCTCGGCCTGGCGTTTCTCCTCCGGCGTCTGGTTAGAAACGGGCGGGTTGGGGTTCAGCCGGTCAGTCAGCCTCTTGATAAGGGCGTTGTAGCCGTTTTCGATGGCGAAGTCGTAGTCTTCGGGCACCATGATTTCGTGTTCAACGAATTGCACGACGCTGCTGTCATTAAGCTCGCGCCCGGGCCGCGCCGTGGACATGGCAAAACCGGGCGGACCGGAACCACGGGCAATAAAAGGCCGCCCAATGTCCCATCCCCCCATGTCAACGAAGGTCTTCTCGTAGGCAGCATCGGCCTTCTCAACGTCGTCGATGAAGTCCTTCTGGGTGATGCCGGCGTAGGTCGCGGCGAACTGCGCGATCGAAGGGCCGGAGAGTATCTTGTCAACCTTCTCAAACCGGATGGTCTTTCGGAGTCTTTCCTCGTTTGTCATGGTCCCTTTGGTAGTCATTTTGCCTTTACCTCCGAGAAGGATCTTGCCAACCGGACTGCCTGCATGGCGTCATGCCCCCACGCGTCCGCCCCGACCTTCTCGCGGACCATTTCGTTGGTCATGCCCCCTCCGATCATCACTTTAGCCTCGAGACCGGCTTCTTTTAGTGCTTTAACCGTACTCTCCATGGGACCAAAAGCGACCGTCAGAAGACCGGAGAGACCAACTACCCTGGCCCCGGTTTCGCGGACCTTATCCACGAACACCTGAGGCGGGGCATCCACGCCCACGTCATACACCTCGAAGCCGTTACAGCGGAGCATGGCTACGACAATATCCTTACCGATATCGTGAACGTCACCCTTGACGGTGCCGATAACCACTTTGGTCTTGGGCCCGCTGTCAGCTGCCGCCGACAGGATCGGTCCCAGCACCTTCATAACGCCGGTGAACAGCTCAGCGGAGACGATGAGCTCACTGACAAAATACTCCTCCGCGCTGAACCGTCGGCCGACTTCCTCCATGCCATTGCGGCACGCCTCGACGATGGCCGTTGGGTCATCTCCGGCCGACAGCGAATTCCGGACCGCCTGGAGGAGCTGGTCTTCTTCGAGTTCACCCAGCATCTTTTCGATCTTCACAAGCTCAGATGACACTAACATACCTCCTCATGCGCTTTGATCCCCCTCCAATTCCCGGAGTTGCCCTTCAGCAAGAACCGGAATCGTCGTATTGTTTCCTGGTCCTAGTCGATAACGCCGTCATTGACCAGTTGATCATACTCAGCAGCCGGCATGCCGAGCACGCTCTTGAAAATGTACTCGTTGTGCTCGCCCATAATGGGCGCCGGCTTCATCTCCACTTTGTACCTGGACATCAGGAAATGAGTGCCCATCTGCGACCGGTACTTGCCTATTCCAGGGTATTCCAGTTCAACGAAGGTGCCTCTCTGCTTCAGGTGCGGGTCGCGGTCGAGAAGGTCTTCGGCCGTCTCCACTACGCCCGCCGCGACGCCGGCGTTCTGCATCAGTCGCATCACCTCTTCGGCCGTCCGGGTGCCTGTCCAGTCGTTCACCAGGCCGTCGAGTTCTGCCTCGTTCGTCTTGCGCTCGAGCAGCGTATTGAACCTGGGGTCCTGGGCGAGTCCGGCTTTTCCTATGGCCGCGCAGAAGCTCCTCCATTCTTCGTCAGTGAAGACGGAGATAGCGCACCAGCGGTCCGCGCCGAGGCAGCGATATGCATTGTGGGGTGCGGCATAGTCGCACTTGTTGCCGACTCTGCCGGCAATGCGCTTGTTTGCCTCGTAGTCGAGGACAAGTGGGGCCATGAAGTGAATACCCGATTCGTACTGGGACATGTCGATGTACTGGCCTTTGCCCGTCCGCCGGCGGTACTCCAAGGCGGCCATGATGGCGACTATGTTGTACCTTGGGGCGATGTAGTCAGTGTAGGCGTCGAGCCAGCCCGGCTGCCGGTCCGGGTAGCCCAATATGTGGGCGAAGCCGGACAACGCCGTCAATTTGTGGCCCGATCCCGGATGAGTGGCGTACGGTCCGGTCTGGCCCTGCATGGACGTGCTGAGCATGATGATGTCCGGCTTCAACTGCCGGACGACATCGTAGCCGAGGCCCATGCGGGCAATGGCGGTACCGGCGAAATTCTCAACCATGATGTCCGACCTGGCAATGATACGCTTGGCCAGGTCGATTCCCCTCGGGTCCCTGGTGTTGATGGTGACACTGAGTTTCGAGGTGCAATTCTGGTCGGTGCTGCTGGAGCGCGGCGGACCACGCCGCCACCCCGGCCTCCGCTTGCTCTCGATGATGATCACCTCGGCCCCGAGGTCCGCCAGGTGCTTTGTGGTGATCGGACCCGTCATGTGCCAGGTGAAATCAGCTACCCTTATGCCGTCCAATAGATTCTTCTGCATACGCGCTTCCTTCAGAAGTCCTTCATCCGGGACCCAAACCCGGCCCGCCGTCACAGGGCTCTGTTCTGACTCTCGCCGGCGGCCCAGGATTCGGCGTCCAGAATCCCGCTAGATTACCCTCGATTGCCGGAGCGTGACCATCTCGGCTGAGGTCATGCCCAACTCGCCCTGGTACATTTCCTTGTTGTGTTCGCCGATGAGGGGGCGCGCCGGGTGATTCGGACCGGCGACTCCGAGAAAATGGCGAAGGCGCCCGGATATGCAAAGGTCGCTCCAAGCTCGGGATGTTCAATATTTACCCAGAACTTCCGAGCCTCGAGTTGTCGGTTCTGGAGCATGTCATCCGCGGTCGCAACGGGATACATCATTACTTTGTATTTGACGGCGCCCTCAAGCAGCTCCGCCTTCGTATGAGTCATGAAGAAGCGGGCGGTCGGTTCTTCGATCTTGTCCATTTCCTCCTGGGATATCTTAGGGAAATCCGGTCTGTCCCAGTTGAAGGTCCTGAGGAACTCGTTACCAGCACCCTCGGCCTCCATCCACTTGATCAGCGGTAAGCTTGGGGCAAGTACAGAGTTCCCGCCATGCGACCATGACACCCATCCGTCTTTACACGGCCAGAGCAGGGTGGTGCGGTGGGTCGCTCCCATGCGGAACTCTTCATCCCGCTTCCGCAGCGCCTGCCGCAGGTCCCAGTTAGCAGTGTGGTGCTCGAGACACTGGATAACCGAATCCTGGATCGACACGTCTATGCGCTGTCCCAGCCCGGTCTCCCATCGATGGTACAGGGCGGTCAAAGCTCCCTGGGCGCCATCCGAGCCGGCGTGGAGATATGCCTGGGAATGGTGGCTGAATCGTGTCGGGGGACGGTCGGCATCTCCATATGGGGCCATCTCCCCACCCATCGCCCAGGCCACGATGTCAGACGTCTTCCAGTCCCGGTAAGGCCCGTCCTGTCCGAACGGGGTAATTGATATGAGGATAACCCCGCGGTTGAGCTTCTCGAGGACGGCATACCCGAGGCCGATTTTGTCGAGATACCCAGGCGGAAATGACTCGACGACGAAGTCCGCTGTCTTCACCAGTCTCTTGAAGATTTCGCGGCCGTCTCCGGTCTCGAGATTGAGGGTTATTCCTCGCTTACTGGTATTCAGGGCGAACCAAAACAGGCTCTTCTCCGGGTGGGGTTCGTCGTGAAAAAAGGGACCGAGACGCCGGGAGGGATCGCCCCCAGGTCTTTCGATCTTGATGACATCAGCACCAAGATCCCCCAGAATCTTGCCGCAAAGCAGCCCTTTTTCGTCAGCCAGATCGAGGACCCTATAGGGACTAAGCATATCCTGCCCCTCTTCATCATCCTGAGGGCGGGCCGCCGGCCCGCCCCCGGAGTTCATAACCTTTGATTTCCTACCGCCAGGCGTCGATGCTGTAGGCCTCGGCGCTGCCCCGCCTCCCCCCCATCCAGTGCAGTTGCTCTTCACCATTGCCGGTCACGATAATGCAGTTGGCGAACGGATCAGGGCAAGCCGCCACCATATAGTCATCAGGCAGTTCCCGCCAGTGCTTGCCCGACGTCTTCTCGATTCCCCGCCAGGCGTTGGTCATAATGTCAGGCCGCTGGTGGGTCCGGTACTCGCGAAGCGGCATGAAACTCCGCTTGTAGAGATACTCGTAGACCGCCTCTTTTGTCTTGAATCCGTATTCGTACAGGTGCTGCGCCATTTCGGGAAGCATAAGGAAGGTGAAACCACCCTCGCCGTCAACCCAGAAGCTCCGAATGTAGTCGAGTACGTTGTGCGGACCGGGGATGCCTTTGACGCCGAGCCGCCGGGCGATGCCGCCGTGCCCGCTCTTTTGGAATTCCCGGTATCCCCCGGGCATCCAAGCGCCCGACTGCATGCCCCCACCGTAGGCCTGCATCGGCACAATGACGCTCTCGTTCCTCTTGAACCCGCACTCTTCGTTCAGGCCTTCCCAGCCCGGCGGCAATGCCTCGGCGTTCTCAGGGAAGCAGTTGCTCAGGGCAGTTCCCAGAACGCCGCAGTTGGTCACGCTGGGAATGTCGCCACCGAAGTTGCGCCACATGAGCTCTGCGGCGCGGCCTATCGACTTGTTGGCCGGATTGCCGGGGCCAAGGACGCCAGTACCGAAATTCATCTTTATCTCTCTGGCGATTGGGCCACTGACACAGTACCCCACCCCACCACGGCCATCGCCGCAACCGCCTCCGGATTCAGCGATTGCCAGCACCACGGGCAGGTACTCCGGCCGGCACCCGGCCATCACGGCAATGGTAGCCACTTTCTCAACCGTCGCCGTGCGCTTCATCGGCAGATAATGGACGGGCTCACCCTTCTTACCCGAGTTGCCCATCTGGACCGACCGGTCGCCGGGGGCGTGGTCTTCGTGGCAGATTATCAGTTCGTCGGGCTTGTGGCTGGTGCCCTTAAGCATGGCACGGACCCGTTCCTCGGTAGGCACGATCACCGGCAGGCCGTCGGTATATACGGCCTGCGGCGTATCTTCAAGGATAGGGATGATGGCGGTTTGTTGGTAGAAATCCTGGGCGTCTTCGAGTGTGCCCTCGAAGAGTACCCGCTTGTCCGGTACCTCCCAGCGACCCTTCCGACTCTCTTCGGCCGTCAAAGGCCGTGTCAGGGCATCGATCAACAACGGAATCATGCGTTCGACGTCGGCCGGTCCCGGGACGGTGCGCGATTCGTGGACGCAACGGAGAAGGGGGATGCCGTTCAACTTGCAGGCCTGCTTCCAGCACTCATCCTGGTCCGGGAAGATAATGAAGACGCTCGGGATGCCGGCTTTTTCATACTTCGACAGGGTAGGCAACTGCTCCCATATCGCGCCGTGTCACCACACCACCCCGCGAATGAGAGCGTCGGCGGTCTTCATTTCCTCGTCCGTCAGGGCGAGACTGCCGGCGATGGTGGCGTGGGGGGCGGCGTAGGTGACTTTCCAGTTCACCTTGGGATAATAGGCTTCAAGTTGCTTGGGCAAGGGTATCATTACCCCTTGTTCGCCACCGGCACCGACGCTAATGTAGATGGTCTTGCCGTCGAGTTTGTCAAGACGGGGCGCCAATGGATACAGGTCCACCGCTTCGGCGGTGCCCACGGGGTCGAGGCACTTGTAAGTCTTCCCCTTTTCTGCCATCTGTCCTCCTCAGCGTATTCCCCGGCTGTCAAGAGACCTGACAACCGGCGTTGTTCCACCGTTGGGTGTTCCAGAGCCTTTGCTCCGTATATTCCCTCGCACCTAGTATCCCATACTCCTCTTCAACTCGGAATCGGACCAGACGAAAGCCGGCCAGACAGGGTCGTCGTAGCCCACGTTGAGTTCGCCGGAGTAGTTCTTGATCCATGGCCACCATAGAGTCCGATAGCTGCCGGTTACCGCCGGGATAACGTAGGCCTGTTCCACTACGTACTTCGTCAACTCACGGTACAATTTCATGGCTTGGCGCTGGTCGGTAAGCATGGCAGAGCGAACCTTCACCAGGCTCTCGTTGATGTACGGATCATCCACCATACTGCGGTTGTTGTGCGAAACCCCGGAGATCGGCTGGCCGTTGTAGAAGATGGCTATCGGGGCTGTGTCCCCGGTTATCATCTCCGTGTGCTGCTTGTTGTTCTGGATGTTGGTCTTGACACCGAGCTCCCTGACGTCGAGGGCCATGTCGATGCCTATCCGGGACAGGTAGTCCTTGTAGATCGAGACTAAGTCGACCTCATCCTGGATCAGGATGATCGAAGTCTTGAAGCCGTTGGGATAGCCGGCCTCTTTCAGCAGTTGTTTGGCCTTTTCCGGACTGTAGCTGTAGAGCTCCTTGGCCGCAGCTGAGTAATCCGCCGGGTCCAGGTAGAGGTCCTGGTACTCTTTTATCTTGGAATGCGGCCAGGTATATACCTGCCCTTCACCGCCAAAATAGCTCTTGAGTATGGCATTGAAGTCGATCGCCATATTCATGGCACGGCGGACCTTGATATCGTTGAAGGGCGCTTTGTCGGTCCTCATCGCCAGCGGCGGGTTGCCTCGGCCTTGAAAAGAATCAGAGTAGTCTTCCTTCAGTTGCGGCGTCGTCTTCTTGAGCGACAGGGAGTCTTCCCGGTTGACCATGTTCATCTGGTCGATCTTGCCCGTCCGCAGGCCAGCCAGACGGGTAGAGGCGTCGGCTATAGTGAACACTTTGACCCGGTCAACGTACGGCAACTGGTTACCTTTACCGGGACCGATCGGGTCCTTCATGTACCATCGGGGATTCTTGGTCAAGGTCGAGACACTGTTGGAGACATAGTCGGCAAGGATGAACGGCCCGGTACCGACAGAGGTCTTCCAGTCGTCCATGTTGCCATATTTCTTGACCACCTCTTCCGGCACGATCATGACAGTGTCGTTGTACCGGGTAACCGCCATCATCAAGGCCGGGAGCGGCACCTTGACGGTCACTTCCCAGGGTCCGGTCTTGGTGAACTCGGCCGTCCTCAACTCCTGATTATTACGGAAGACGTACCCCAGGGCATACGTTGTCGACCACTTGAACGAGAAGATGACATCGTCAGCCGTCAGTTGGCGGCCGTTAACCAGGCGGCTGGCCTCGTTGTTCGGATCTAACGACCAGTGGATACCCTCGCGAATCTGGTACACCAGGGTCCCCACGTTGCTCGCCGTATCGACCGTCCATTTGACGCTAGTGGCCACGAAGCCCGCTTTAAGGTCGAACAGGTCGCTATTGGCGTATGACCAGTTGGTGTCCCTGGCGCCGAAGCCGCCGGCAGGCCCCTTGGTCCAATCGCCCTGGAACGTCTGTTCATTGGTCAAGTTTATGACGTTACTCACCACGGTCCGTATCGGGTCCCAGTAGGTAGGATCGGCATTCTGAACGACGTTGATTGTGCCGCCATATTTCGGAGTCTCGGCGGCGGGCTTGGTGGTTGGTACGGGCTGGGTGGTCGGTGGAGCGGAGGTGGTTGGTTGAAGTGTTGCGGTCGTACTTGGGGTGGAGGGGCTTCCGCACGACGCCAAAATGAGGATACCCGAGATGAGGCAGGACACCAAAAGGCACAAGATATTCCTTTTCACACCTTCCTCCTTTCGCTGCTGTTCCCTCGCAATGACGCGCTGTCAGGCTGCAATCTAACATGCTAGAGGGAGTATGTCAAACACGATATTTGTGTGGTCAAGTCAGGCACGCGGCGACCGTGATTTGAATACGCTCGGCATGCCGGCGACAGTATTCTGTTCGACCTCGATCCGGCTCGCCCCTGTATGCCCGACACGACAGTAGGGGGTTGACAAGTAACGAAAAAATCGTTATACTCTCCGCCATGAATACTGAAAGAAAGAACGCGGCAGAGCAAATCATAAACCGCTTCGGCGGCCAGTCTTCACTGGCGAACAGCCTGGGAAGACGCCAGAGCACAGTAGAGCACTGGGCGAAAACCGGAAGAATCCCGTCGCAGTGGCACAAGCGACTACTCAAACTCGCCCAGGAGAAGGGGATTGCCCTCGAACCCAGGGACTTTGTCTCACGGGAGGTCCCGGCAATTGAACCGTCGGCCGGAAGACTCGGTGTCCTGCTGGTGGGTCTGGGGGCCGTCAGTTCAACCTTCATCGCCGGCGTCGAGCATGTCCGACGCGGCATGGGGAAGCCCTTTGGGTCGGTCACCCAGATGGCGACGATCCGGCTGGGGAAGCGGCCGGACAAGAACACGCCGCTGATACGCGAGTTCGTGCCCCTGGCCGGACTCGATCAATTAGTCTTCGGGGCCTGGGACCCGATTCCGGACAACGCCTATGAAGCCGCGGTGAAATGCGGAGTGCTGGCCCGGCGGGAACACATCGAGCCGATCGGGGACTTTCTGAAGGGCATCAAGCCGATGCCGGCAGTATTCGACGGCACGTGGGTGAAGCGGATCAAGGGGACCAACGTGAAGCGGGCGCGCACGAAGCTTCAACTGGCCGACATGGTCCGTGAAGATATCCGCCGTTTCAAGGCCACGAACAACTGCGACCGGCTGGTCGTGGTCTGGTGCGCTTCCACGGAAAAATTCATTACCGCATCGGGCGCACACCAGAATCTGGATAGTTTCGTAAGCGGTCTTACTGAGAACGACGAACGGATCGCGCCCTCAATGGTCTACGCTTACGCGGCTTTGATGGAAGGGGTCCCCTTCGCAAACGGGGCCCCCAATCTGACGGTCGACATCCCGGCCCTCGAGAAGCTGGCGGCCGACAAGAACGTGCCGATCTGCGGGAAGGACTTCAAGACCGGGCAAACGCTGATGAAGACGGTAATCGCTCCCATGTTGAAAGCAAGGATGCTGGGCTTAAACGGGTGGTTCTCGACAAACATACTGGGTAACCGCGATGGAGAGGTCCTCGACGAACCTGAGAACTTCAGGACCAAAGAGGAGTCAAAGCTCGGCGCCCTCGAGTACATCTTACAGCCGCACCTGTACCCTGATCTCTATGCCGACGCCTACCACAAAGTCCGTATCGAATACTACCCACCCCGTGGAGACAACAAGGAGGCCTGGGACAACATCGACATCTTTGGCTGGCTCGGCCGGCCCATGCAGATAAAGGTCAATTTCCTTTGTTCAGATTCATCACTGGCCGCGCCATTAGTGCTCGACCTGGCTCTTTTCATGGATCTGGCGAAACGGGCCGGGTTGAGCGGCGTTCAGGAATGGCTGTCTTTCTACTTTAAGAGCCCGCAGCACGCGCCCGCAGTTTATCCCGAGCACGACCTGTTCATCCAGCAGACTAAGTTGAAGAACACCCTGAGATGGTTGATGGGCGAGGAGCAGATCACGCACCTTGGGCAGGAATACTACCGTGAGGACTGAATCGCCAGCCTGATACCGGAGCAACAGGGACAGACGGGAACAACAGAATAGAAGGGAGGGTCGGTCATGGATGCAAGAGTAAGGGTCGGTGTCAATGGCTATGGGGTGATCGGCAAGCGCGTCGCCGATGCGGTGGTGTTGCAGGACGATATGCAGCTTATCGGCGTAACCTACAACCACTTTGACTACCGCATCATGGTTGCCGTCGAAAAGGGGTACCCGATCTACGCGTGTTCCAAGGATAGACCGCCATCCAACGGGGGATCTTCGCCTCGGGTGGCGGGTACGCTCGATGATCTCATCGGCCAGGTGGACATCATGGTCGACTGCACGGCCAAGGGTGTCGGCGCCGCCAACAAAGCTGCCTATGAGAAAGCGGGCATCAAAGCTATCTTCCAGGGAGGGGAGAAACACGACCTTGCCGGGGTTTCCTTCACCGCCCAGGTCAATTACGCCGAGGCATTGAACAGACAGTTCGTCAGGGTGGTCTCCTGCAACACGACCGGCCTGTGCCGCGTGATGAATGCTCTCCACAAGCGTCACTGGATCAAGAAGGCCAGAGCGGTACTCATGCGGCGGGCCAGCGACCCCTGGGAAACCCACAAAGGGGGCTTGATCAACACCGTGCTGCCGGAAACCGGGGTGCCGAGCCATCAGGGCCCGGATGCCCGGACGGTGGTCAAAGGGCTCAATATCACCACCATGGCAGGCACAGTCCCCACCAACCTGAGCCATGCCCACTTCGCGATGGTAGAAACCACCCGGGCGTTGAGTCTGGAAGAACTGCGCTACGCACTCTGGGAGGAACCAAGGATCGCCTTTGTCCGGGCGAGTGATGGCCTGGTGGCGCTCAATTCGGTAATCGAACTGATGCGGGACATGGGCCGCCCCCGGAATGACCTCTGGGAGGTGGCCGTCTGGGAAGATGCGCTGGCAGTGGACGGGTGCGAGGCCTACCTGGTGTTCCAGATCCACAACGAGGCCATTGCCGTCCCCGAGAGCATCGACGCTATCCGGGCCATGACCGGCATCGAGAGTGATGGTATGAAGTCGATCGAAAAGACGAACCGTGCCATGGGCATCACCAAGTGCTTCCTGCCGCGAACGTCGGGTGCTGCGCCTCGTTCGCCTTATCTCAAGGCAGAGGCTCCGAGGCAGGTCTAGACTTCACCCAAGGCATTTCGGCGGCCGCGGTCGTTATCTCGATCGGCGTGTCGGCAAAAGGAAGTTGGTCTGCACCGGCCGCTTCTGAGGCGGCCGGTGCAGACCAATTGAGTTCTAGTATCCCATGGACCTCTTCATGTCCTGGTCAAGCCAGATCCACTGGGCCCACGACGCGACAGTCCCGTAGCTCACGAACGACTCGCCGGAGTAGTTCTTGAGCCACGGCCACCACACATTGACGGGAGGCCGCTTGGCGCGCGGTATGTGATAGGCCTGCCCACGGAGATAGATCGACAAGGTTCTCATGTCTTTCATGGCGAGGCGCAGGTCGGTAACCGCATCAAGCCTCATCTGGACCAAAGCGTCGTTGATGACCTTGTCATCCAATTCGCTCATGTTAGCACTCTTGCCGTACAGCGTTGCCGGTGCGTAGAAGATGGCCACTGGCGAGCCGCCATAGATTGTGGCCTCAGGTTGCTGGTGGGCTCGCTGAATCGACGCCACGACACCCGCCTCCCTCACATCGAGGGTCAGCTTGATACCCACTCTGGACCACATGTCGGCCAGGACCGAATAATAGTCGACCTCGCCGGCGACTCCGGCGTTAACGAGGGCGGTCATCTTGAAACCATTGGGATACCCGGCCTCGGCAAGAAGCAGTTTGGCCTTGTCGGTACTATAGGTGTACAGGTCCCTGGTCGATTGGGGGACGTCCGGGTCGCTGTTGTTGACGTAAAGATCTTCGTACCCCTTCACCTTGGGGAACGGCCAGGTCTCGATCAGACCGACGCCGTTATTCAGACTCTTCTGGATAGTCTGGAAATCGGTGGCCATCATTAGGGCCCGGCGGACTCTGATATCGTTGAACGGCGCCCTGTCCGTCCGGAGCTGGATCTCGCCACCGTGAGGTATGGTGGCGTCCGCCTGCAGCAACGCAGGAACGCCTTTCCGCAAGATCTCGGCGGTTTCCCACTGGTCTCCGGTGAGGCCCCATTGGTCGATCTTACCGGTACGCATGGCGGCTTCACGGGTTGAACCGTCCGGAATAATCAGGTACCTGAGTTCATCAACGTAGGGAAGCTTGTTTCCTTTGCCGGGACCGATGGGATCGGTGCCCCAGTATTGCGGGTTCTTCTTCAGGGTCGCCACGCTGCCGGGAACAAAGTCGGTCAGCATGAACGGCCCGGTGCCCACGTTATTGTGCCAGTCGGCCATGCTGCCGTATTTCTGGATGACTTCCGGCGGCTCGACGCGGCCGTACATGCCGAGCCGGGCGATGGCGGTGACCATGGCGCCCACAGGAAGCTTGACCGTGACCTCCCAAGGGCCGGTCTTGGTGAAGGTGGCCGCGCCAAGCTCAGGGTTAGCTTTCGCGATGTACGCCCGGGGGTCCTGGGCGAGCTGTTTCAGAGAAAAAAGCACATCGTCGGCCGTCATCTGGCGTCCGGCGACGAGCCGGCTGGCCTCGCTGTTTGGATTGAGGGCGAAACGGACGCCCTGGCGAACCGTGTAAACAATCGTGCCGGTTCCGTCGGCGTCGGCTTTCCACGACGACTTTTCGGCGGCGCGCCCGGCCATCAGCGGCCAGATGTCGAAGTGACCACCCCAGTCGGTGTCGTTGCTGCCATACCCGCCGGCGGGGCCCTTGGCCCAATCGCCCCACCATACGGGTTCATTTGTGATACCGTAGACGGCGTTCGGAACCGCAGTTGCGGTAACGACGTTGTCCCACCCTTGGGTAAGGTCAGTGGGCAGGGACAGCCTGAGAATGCCTCCATACTTAGGCGCCTGGCTGGCGGGCGTGGTCGTCGGCTTCGGCGTTGTCGTCGCCGAAGTCGTCGGCGCCGTGGTGGGCAGCACCGAGGTTGTGGTGGTGGCGACGGGGCTTGCGCACGAGGTCAGGATCACGATGCCTGACACAAGGCACGCGACCAGCCCCCCCAAGATAGTTCTTTTCATTCGCTCCTCCATTCGTCTGTGTTCTCCCAACTCCTAGTTGTAACGTCCATACTCTTTAGTAAAGTCTATCATAGCATGCACATTCTGCGCCTTAGCCTCGTCCGGCACGACGCGTGGGCACACGATCAGGCCGCCGCCTTTTCCCACCACGTCAATGAGTTTCCGGCAGCAATCCTTGACATCTTCCACGGTGCCCGCGGTCAGTATTGAGCCAGGCACATTGCCCCGGATGCAGAGGTGATCTTTCAGAACTTCTTTCGCCCGGAAGATATCCGTCGAGTCGAAGTGGGCCAGGACTTTGCCCCGCGGCAATTCAAGCAGGTACTCCAGCCGCGATGTCCAATTTCCCTCGAAAAAGATGCACGGGACGACGCCGGTTTCGATAACCCCCAGGATCACCTGCTTCAATCCCGGCCAGTAGAAAGTCTCGAACTGCGCCAAAGACATGAAGCCATCAGACCCCCGGTGCGTGGCCATAAAGACCCGGAGGTTGTCGGTTCTTCGGGGCATGGCCGCGATCCGCGCCATCGAACGCTTCAAGAACAGGTCGATCAACTCCAGCAGCCGGTCCGGCTGCCGGTACATATCCAGCATGGTGCCCGACATGCCGCGAAGGCTGTTCATTACCTGGTCAAAAGGAGCTCCCCCGGCCCCCATGCCACCCACCGGAAACCCGAGCTTCTCGATTTCCTGACCGAGCGCCGGGATTCGCTTGCGCCACTCCATTGATTCCCGCCCCGCTTTCTGCAGCCGCTCGATCGCCGCCGCGATCTCGGGCGTGGCCAGCGCCTCGGCCAGGGTCATCGCCCCGCCAAAGCCGAATCCCTGGGCCGCGAGATGGGGCAGCCGGGCGAACGGCGCCATGGCCCCGACCGTCCGGGGCAGATACACCCGAAGCAGGAAATCGGTGGGGTCGCCGATGACCTGGTCATATTCGTCGGCCTTCATCCATTCGCCTTCGATCGCCTGGTTGCCATGATCCTCGGGGACGCCGTGGCCCGGCCAGCGTGTGGTCCCGGGGTCCAGGGTTTCCAGCGCCTTTCCGGGCGACAGGGCCTGAATGTAGAAAAGGCCATCGGGTTCGAAATCCACCACCGTCTTCTTGACCGCGGCCAGCCATTTGTCCGGCTCATAGTAGACCACGGAACAGGGCAGACCGGCATACCGGGCCGGGAAATAGCCGAAGGACATTTCGATGGGGACGCGGTCGGGCACTTTCAACTGGATCGCGTCGTTTATCCGCTTGTTCCGCTCCTGGTAGAGCTCCTGAGGCGTCTTCACTGGCCATTGTCACCCTCCGCTCGTTCTCGAGCCGATTGCACCGACCGGCATGTCGACTGAGTCCACAAAATGCCTGATTGCGGACGCGCCTCAAAGGCAAATTCAACCGGTCATCGGGCCAACTCTCGATCGTGCCGAGAGTAGCACGCCCGCACATCAATGTCAATCAGGATATTGTCGTGCAGGACCTAAAACGTCCAAGGGCCCGGCACGGGAAGTGTTCGACCCGTGCCGGGCCCTTTCAAACCGGGACTATGAGACAAACAGTATCTGGCCTAAGAGGCCTTCGACTCTATCTGTTTCCGGTCATTTTCTCCTTGAGGTCGCGATCGACCCAGATGTACTGAAACCACAGCTTCGCCGGGCCTTCGCCGTAGTAGTCCTTGATCCAGGGCTGCCACACCCTGTTGACGAGGTCTGCCGGCGTGGGGACCAGGAACGCCTGGCCCAGGATGTAAACGTTGGCGTCCTTGTGTATCTTGTCGATCGCCGGGAAGTCTACGTTGATAGCTTTGAGCTCATCCTCGAATGCCTTTTCGATGACCGGGTCCGAGCCCGGAGGATCGTTGACGTAGCTGATGTTATAGCTGTTGGTACTCGCGGAAGTAGCCGAAGCTGGTGCGCACGAACAGGGCGTTGTTGCCGCCCGCGTTGCGGGTCATCATCATCTGATCGTAGTTGCGGGCCGTCCAGAGCTGCTGGAAGATAGCGTTTTCTTTGATCTGGATGTCAACATCGACGCCGACCTTGATCCACATCGCCTTGATGGTCTGCGCCATGTCGGAGGCAGTGGCACTGCTGTCGATTGTCAGCGTGGTCTTGAAACCGTTGGGGAAGCCGGCTTCCTTCAGCAATGCCTTGGCCTGGTCCGGGTTGTACTTGTACAGTGCCTGCGTCTCTGCCGGCAACTGGTCGAGCGGAGTATAGCAGCTGGTATACAGCTTGCGCGCCGGGCTGTCAAGAATCTCAGCATCGCCGCCGAACAGGCCGTCCTTGATGCCGACCATGTCGGTCGCCATCATGAGCGCCTTGCGGACCCGGATGTCCTTGAAGGGCAGTTCGGTCTTGTCCCGCCTGAAGCCGATCTGCAGGGGCAGGTTCAAAACCTTGTATGTCTTCATCTGCGGGTTGGTCTGATGCAGGCTGTTCCAGTCTTCGCGCGCTACTGAGCCGAGGTAGTACATGTCGGCTTTGTTCGTCCGCAGGGCGGCAACCTGGGTGGACAAGTCGGGAACAATGAGCAGCTTGATGCCGTCGAGATAGGGCAGCTGATCACCCTTGCCCGGTCCGATCGGGTTCTTCTCCCAGTAGTTCTCGTTCCGCGTCAGCGTAAGGACACTGTTATCGACCCAGTCGGTCATCTTGTACGGGCCGGTGCCCAACTGGACGCGCCAGTCATTGTTGGTACCGTATTTGGGCAGCCACTCCTTGGGCCAGATAAACTGGCTGCCGCCGCCGCCCATGATCCACAGATAGGCGGAACTCCCGTTCTTGGGGGTGTGCACGGTCACCTGCCAGGGTCCTGTCTTCTCGACAGTCATGTTCTTTTCCAGGATAGGGTCGGCCACGGAGGCCCATGAGGAAGGTGTATCCCTGACATACTCGATGCTGGCGACGATGTCGTCAGCGGTCATCTCACGCCCGTTGACGAGATCGGACCCCACGTTGTTCGGGATCTTGGCGAAACGGACACCTTTACGGATGTCGAGGACCCAGGTGAACTGGTCCGGCGTCGACC
Organism: uncultured Chloroflexia bacterium; assembly: GCA_963735055.1. Taxonomy (GTDB): domain Bacteria; phylum Chloroflexota; class Dehalococcoidia; order Dehalococcoidales; family UBA2162; genus JBBITI01. The sequence goes on from CAVTJN010000004.1 coordinate 82,730, forward strand.
ACTTCTCCGCCAGACAGCCGATGACGTCCGACATCGCGGTCGGCCCGTCGCCGTAGTCGCTCTTGCCGCCGTTCGCCACGGATATCGTACGGTCGGAATAGGTGATCTGTTCCCAGATGCCGGGGGTCTGGGCCCCACGGTTGCTGACCGCGGCGCCGAAAATGGTCAGGTTGGTGGCCGTCATCATGGTGACGACGCCGCCGTACTGCGGTTTGGTGGGGGCCGCGGTGGTGGGCGGGGCGGTCGACGTCGGCGGGGTGGTGGTGGGGACGCCCGTCGTGGTGGGCGGGGCGGTGGTCGCGCTCGGGGCGCAGGAGATCAGGAACAACAGCGCGGCCGAGACGAGACTCAGTGCTAGCCAGGGTACCTTCTTTCGCATTGCTTGCCCTCCTTTGAATAATGACTACTTGCCCATCTGTTTCTTGAGGTCCTGGTCGACCCAGAGGTACATGTTCTCCTGCCACTCATTGATGATACCGGGGCTCAGTTCCCCGTGATAGCCTTTGACCCACGGCCACCAGAAAGTGCTTTGGTTCTGGACCGGCGTCGGTATGACCCACGCCTGGTCAAGCACGTACTTCATGAAGTCCTTGTTGTACGCATCACAAGCGGCGTCATTGCCGGCGTTGAACAGGTCCACCATCTTGTCTCTGGCTTCGACGGTCTTGGGATCGTTCACCCAGCTGAGGTTCCAACCGGCGCCGGTACCCACGTAGTTGGTGCAGCGGCGGTAGGTGCCGGAACTGGCCATACCGGCGTAGAACAACTCGTCGAAGTTCCGCTGCGCCCAGCGCGTGTTGTAGACCCCGAAGTCCACCAGTTCAATGCTGAGGTCAACGCCGACCTTGGCCCACATCTGTTTGACGACGGATACGTAGTCGACATAGGCCGACGCGTTCTGGACGACGATTTTGGCCTTGAAGCCGTTGGGATAACCGGCGTCCTTGAGCAGCTGTTTGGCCTTGTCCGGATTGTACTTGTACAGTTCCTGGACTGAAGCCGGTGCCTGGTCGAGCGGCAGATAGGCATCCTTGAAGTCAGGCATGGGCGTGATCGGCCACGATTGCTTCTGCGCCTGGCCGCCCATCAGGTCCTTGACGATCGTATCGAAGTCGGTGGCCATCATCAGGGCCTTGCGCACCCGGATGTCCTTGTAAGGCAGGTCCTGCTTGTCGGTCCTCATGTAGATGTGGAACTGGCCGGCGGGCGTGTATGCCAGCTCCTGCAGCTGGGGAGTGGTGCTTCTGATGCTGCGGGCGTCGTCGGCGGTTTGCATGTTCAGGATATCGAGTTTGGCGGTCCGCACGGCAGCAATGGCCGTCGAACTGTCGGGGATGATCAGGACCTTGACACCATCGGCGTAGGGCAGCTGGTTGCCCTTTCCCGGCCCGACGGGGTCGGTCCGCCAGTACTTGGGGTTCTTGACAAACGTGACCGAGCTGTTGGCCACGAAGTCGGTAAGGAAATAGGGGCCGCTGCCGGCGGAGTTCCGCCAGTCGCGCATGTCCCCGTACTTGGCCACCACTTCCTTGGGGATGATGCTCAGAAAGTCCACCAGGTAGGCAGCCATGTTGTAGGCGTCGTTGGGAACGTTGGAGCCGGCGACATCAATGGTGTACTTGTCAACACGCGTCACCTTGACGCTGGCCGACCATTGCGGAGCGGCCGTCTTCCAGTAGGAGGTGGATTCGGTGAGCATGCGGTTAATGCTGTAGGCAACGTCATCGGCCGTCAGCTCGCGGCCGTTCACGAGGCGGCTGGCCTCGCTGTTGGTGTTGAGGCCGAACTTGATCCCCTTCCGCAGGTTGAAGGCCAGATGACCGGGGTCGACGATCTTCCAGGACTCGGCAACCGAGGCTCCCTTGCTGGCCCAGGAGTAGTTCCCGTTAGACAGCCAGGAGTAGGTATTGCTGCCGGCCGGGGCCCTTGGCCCAGTCTCCGGTCAGCAGTTCATCGTTGGTGAGGTGGTTGGTGACGCAAATCCAGACCGGGTTGAAGGCTTCGTCGAAGCCGAGGATATCGCCGCTTCGCCAGCAGGGTAAGGGTGCCGCCGTATTTCGGCTTGTCGGACGCGGCCGGTGCTGTCGTAGTTGCCACCGGTTTGGTCGTGGTTGCGGCCGGCGGCGCAGTGGTGGTCGCAACTGGAGCGGTGGTGGTCGCCGACGTGCCGCAGGCCGTAATCACGAGCGGCACAATCGACGCCACGCCAAGAATTGCCCAAAGTAGTTTCTTTCGCATCAGTCCTCCTAACAAAACGTGGTGTCCATGATGAAACAATATCGGTGGGGTTCAAGCACGCCCGCGACGTTTCCCTAAAAGACATGCACCGTTAAAAGCAGTCAAACGAATGGGAAACGGAGCACTCCGCACCACTGGTCCCAGTCCCTATCCCTTGTCCCCCTCGCCAGATCCCCTGCGAACAGCTGTCCTCTGCGACAATATCCCAGAGGACACGAATGGAAGGGAATATAGCACTCAGAGTCGACCTTGTCAACTGCACACGCCGTGTCGATAGAGGAAAAGGGGGCGGAGGCGGGCTATCAAGCCCGCCTCCGCCCCCTTGATAAAAGAGCGGAGACAACCACTGGCTTGCCCGCTCAGTACGGGCAGGGCGGGGCCAATTCTAGTAACCCATCTGTTTCTTGAGGTCCTGGTCGACCCAGAGGTACATATTCTCCTGCCACTCGTTGATGATTCCCGGGCTTAGCTCGCCATGATAACCCTTCACCCATGGCCACCAGAAAGTGACCACATTCTGGACGGGCGTCGGGATGACCCACGCCTGCTCCAGCAGGTATTTCATGAACTCTTTGTTGAGCGCATCGCATCCGGCGTCATCACCCGCGTTGAACAGCGCCAGCATCTTGTCCCTGGTCTCGACGGCCTTGGGATCGTTGACGTAGCTCAAATTCCACCCCGCCCCGGCACCAGTGTAGTTGGTGGCCCGGCGGTAAGTACCCGAACTGGCCATCAGGCCGTAGAACATATCGTCGTAGTTGCGGGCGTTCCAGCGGGCGTTCTGCGCCGCGAATTCGAGGGGCTGCAGCGAGAGACTCTACCCCTACTTTGGACCACATCTGTTTGACTACTGACAAATAGTCTCCCGGGAAGGTCGGGGTGCTGCTGTACATTATGCTGGCCTTGAAGCCACTCGGGTATCCCGCGTCCTTAAGGAGCTGTTTGGCCTTTTCCGGATTGTACTTGTACAACTCCTGGACAGCGGCCGGCGCCTGCTCGAGGGGAAGGTAGGCATCCTTGAAGTCAGGCATCGGCGTTATCGGGAAGGACTGAGCGAACGCCTGCCCGCCCATCAGGTCCTGGATGATGGCGTTAAAGTCGGTCGCCATCATAAGCGCCTGACGGACCCGGATGTCCTTGTACGGCAGGTCCTGCTTGTCGGTCCGCATGTAGATATGGCTCGGGTTCTGGGGCACGAACGAGACGCTCTGAAGGCTGGGAGCGGTCTTCTTCAGGCTCTGGGCGTCGTCGAACAACTGGTTCTGCACAATATCGATCTTGCCGGTACGCACCGCCGACAGGGTGGTGGAGGCGTCAGGGATGATGAGAACCTTGACGGCGTCGACGTAGGGGAGTTGATTGCCCTTGCCCGGCCCGACCGGGTCGGTGCGCCAGTACTTGGGATTCTTGATAAAAGACGCGGAACTGTTGGATACGAAGTCCGTGAGCATGAACGGACCGCTGCCAACGGAGTTACGCCAGTCTCGCATGTCGCCGTACTTGTCGATGACCTCTTTGGGGACAATGCTGCACCAATCGACGAGGTAGGCGGCGAAGTTGTAGGCGTCCGCCGGGGCGCAGGTCACGTCCACGGTCCACTTGTCGACCTGGGTCGCCTTGCCTCCGTTGGTGAACGCCGGCGCCGCTGTCCGCCAATACGAAGTAGACAGTGTAAACATACGGTTCATGGTGTAGTAGACATCGTCGCCGGTCAATTCCCGACCGTTCACCAGCCGGCTGGCCTCGGAGTTTGGATTCAGTCCGAAGTGAATGCCCTTGCGGATGTTGAACACGATATGCCCGGGTTCGATGATCTTCCACGTCTCGGCGACCGAGGCGCCTTTGCTGGTCCACGAGTAGTTACCGTTCGAGAACCAGGAATACTGGCCGGTGCCCGCCGGACCCTTAGCCCAGTCGCCGGTCAACGGCTCATCATGTGTCAGGTGGTTGGTGACGGTGAAGAAGACGGCCTGGAATCCCTCGTCAAATCCGAGGATATCGCCGGCCCTCGCCAGCGTCAGCGTGCCGCCGTACTTAGGGGCCTGGTTCGAGGTTGTAGTCGGGACGGGCTTGGTGGTCGGGGCAGTGGTTGGCTGGGTCGTGCCCGTGGGTTGGGTCGTCGTAGTTGACGAAGTTGTGCCGCACGAGGCGAAGAGCAAAGCGAGGAGCGGAACCATCGGTATCCACATGAAACGACCTTTACTCAATCTTACCTCCTGTTCTCTACCATAACTTTATACGATATAATCGTTTCGGATATTTCACCAGAAATGGTAGCACGAAGACTCAGTGAATGTCAATGACTTGCACTCGCCGGGGAGGTCTTCCGGCCGTAGGACAAACCAGCCTGCCGGATCAGTCCCCGGGAGAGTCCCCGGCGGACTTCGAGGCGGGCGCGGGCAAAGGAATTCCAGCCGTCTGGTAGGCGCTGGACATCAAGCGGCGCAACAAAACGTTCAGCTGGTCTTTGTCGGCCCCGTCCAGTGACGCGAAGGTCTCGTGCAGCGAATCGTGCGGTACCTTCTTAAGTATATCCTCACCCTTTTCGGTTGAGAGGATGCGGAAAGCCCGCTTGTCGCTGCGGGTCCTGTACTTTCTGACCAGGCCCTGTTTGGCCATCCGGTTGATCAGGGCAGATATCGAGTTGTGCCGGTGCTGACTCATTTCCACAATTCGGTTGATGGTCGTTGCGCCGCCGGAAGCGTGAATAATATCAAGTACAAAGGCTTGCTCGGGAGTCAGGTTGAAGTGGGACAGTTCCTTTTCGCGCAACCTGAATATCATGTACCGGGTGTGGTCAATCAGCCTCCACAGCGGGAAATCAACCTCGGTCTCACTAGCGTCCCTGGGAGTTCTCTCCATCTCATCCCTCCGTCAAAAACAATCAGTCGGTTGCGCCCCGTTACTGAGGGGCCTCTCCCGTCCGGTCAGCATCATGATCTCACCGAAGACGACACTCGACCTGGACCAGTGCTCGACACACACCGGGCACTCCTTGGTGACTCGCCTCTCCCCACCTCCACAACAACCGCGCAATGGAAGCGATGCGCTGTATTCTTGCACATCGTCGGCGGCGGGGCAAGTTTCGCGCCGCCGAATCAGTCGGGCGGTACTCCCGGCAGCGACGCGACAATTCGCGGTCGTTTCTCTTAGATCACCCGGGCTCTTTTCAAATTGGCGACCAGGCTTTGGGTCCGCTCCTCGTCAGTCCCTTTGAGGATCTCCCCTGTTCGCGCCCTTTCCGGCACAAACGTCCTGACCACTACTGTCGCCGAACCGGCCCGGCCCACCGATTCTTTCGCTGCCCCAATATCAGCCGCCGTCCAGAGGGTAATCCTGGCCGACTTAGCTTTGAACAGCGCCCGTATTGAGGGCAGGCGAGGGACGTTGATCTCCTTGGTCACGGTAATTACCGCCGGGAGCACGGTTTCTACCAACTCATGACCGTCGTCAACCATGCGGAGCATCCGGATGCTCCCGTTGGCGATTTCTTCGATCTTGGTAGCGTAGGCTATGAACGGCCAACCCAGCATCTGGGCAAGCTCAGGCCCCACCTGACCGGTGTCGCCGTCGAGTGTCTGGCGTCCGCATATGACGAGGTCGCACTGACCGATCCTCCTCACGCCCTGAGATAAGGTGTAGGAGGTGGCCAGCGTGTCCGAGCCGGCGAACTCGCGGTCGCTCAGTAAGATGGCATCGTCGGCGCCGACACTGATCGCTCCCCGCAGCATCTCATCGGCCTGGGGCGGACCCATGCTGATGACTGTCACCCTGCCGCCGTAGCGTTCCCTGATGCGCACGCCCTCTTCAAGGGCGAACGCATCGAACGGGTTCATGATACTGTCGACGCCCTGACGCACCAGAGTGTTCGTCTGAGGATCGATCTTGACGTGGGTCGTACCCGGCACTTGCTTGAGGCAAACGATGATATTCATAGCTTATCCGTTACGATATGGTCGTACACGATATTGTTGTGGTCAGAATACTATCACGGCAAGACTGGGATGTCAAACAGATCGCCTCACGCCGGAGACCGAGATCAGAACCGCTAGTATCCACCAAAGCCGCGAGCGTAGGATGTCCCTGACAGGAGAGCCATCCGCTGTCGGAGGCACTGCCATCTCAGACTCCGGGCTTCAAGTCGTCGCACTTTCTTGACAATATCCCGCTCTTTGACGAACTCGAGTGTTATGCCGGCCGGCGATGAACTGTTCATCCTGCAACGCGATTCGATGAAAGGGAATGGTGGTCTTCAATCCTCCAATTCTCATCAGGGTTCTCCGCCAGGAATCCGTAACCCGGATCGATTGCCTCAGCACCGCTGCGCCGGCGGTCTCCAGGATGTTGTCCATATCCAGGTAACCCTGAATTGGGTCCCCCGAACCCATCGAGTAGGATTCATCGGCGAGCCACCCAAGTGGGGCAGGTCAATGACCTGCCCCACTTGAATACATCTCTTACTTAAAGCTGAAAGCCGGCAGCTTTCAGCTACTGGTCTACCAGGCCTTGCTCAGAATGGCCACCCCGTTGTTGCCGGCATAGCCGTAGCTCTGGGCGAGGCCGACCTTGGGGTTGTTGGTTATCTGGTAGCCGTGGGCATCGCCCCGGATCTGCTTGCCCACTTCGATCACCTGCCACAGTCCCTGGGTCACCGTGGCTTCACCAAAGGCGCCAAACCCGCCGCTCGGGCAGACCGGCACCGTCCCGTCGGGCACATTGAAATAGCCCTGGCGGAAGAGCTTCTCCGACCCCCCGTATCCCAGATCGAAGATCATGTCCAGATAGGTGAAATAGTGCCAGCAGCTGTTGTCCGGTAGTTCCACCACGTTGACGTCCGCTGGTTTGCGTCCCGACGCCTTGTAGGCCGCCTGGACCGCATTCCGGCTTTCACTGTAGGGCAGGACCCCCGGCCGGGGATAGGCACTCAGGTAGGTGAGCATTATGGTCGGGTCGCCAAACGTCGCCGACCCCATGGTGCAGGCATCAATCCGCAGCGGTTTCTTGGTGTACTTGTGTGCCTTGTCAAGCGGCATCACGATGATGGCCGCCGCCCCGTCACTGGTGGCACAGATCTCGTAAAGGCGCAGCGGGTCGCACACCATGTTAGACTTGAGGACTTCCTCTTTGGTGAACACCCGCCGGTAGCGGGCATTCGGATTGCCCACGCCCCCCTTGCTGGTGATCGCCTTAACCATGGCCATGTCATCTTCGGTCGTCCCCACATCACGGATGCGGCGCCGCATTTCCATCGCCCAGTAACCCGGGTTGGTCTCGCCGGTCATGGCGTAGCGGTAGTAGTCGTAGTCGTACTTGGCGTCGGTCGACTGCGGCCGGAAGAAGCCCCCGGCCGATTTGTCGGAACCCACGGCGATGGCAATATCGTATTCCCCGCTGGCCACCGCCAGACAGGCCTCCCGCAGAATCGACTGGCCGGAGGCGCAGGCATTAACTATATTGGCGATGGGTATGCCGGTGCGTCCCATCAGGGTGGTGATCGATGTCCCCATTAGTAGTCCCGGCACTCCCGCCTGTCCCGAAATCCACATGTAGGCGCCGGCCGCCATCGTCTGCACTTCCCGCCAGTTCATGTTGGCGTCCGCCAGGGCGTTCTTGATGGCCACTACCCCCATCTCGGGCATCGACTTGTCCGGGAAGGCGCCCCAGGGGTGAAGCCCCATTCCCACAATTGCGAGCTCTCTATTCTTCACATTCGCTCCTTATTTCTGACCCGCCACCGGCCTGAAGGCCCAGGTCAGATACTCGTTCTTGTCGTCTTCGTAGAGCTTGCGGGTGGTCATCTCCAGCTCCGTGTCGAACGTCACTTTGTCCGTGGTAAGCATCCCCAGCACCCGCAAACCTTCAGGTAAGTCAATCATGCCGATGGGGAACGGTTCGAAGGGCTCCATCTTGAAGGGCGGCGCCGGCGGGTACACCTGCACTGTCCACGAGTACAGCTTGCCCCGGTTGGACAGCTTGACCACCTCGACGTTGTCGGTGTTCTTTTCGCAGTCCGGATTTCCGCAGAACGCTACCTTGGGGAATGATACGGTCCCGCACACCTTGCACCGGCTGCCGATCAACTGCGGTTGGTCGGCCGGCCACGTGAATAGCCCCTCCACTAAAGGCACCTTGTTCTTAGCCACAAAAGCCTCCTTCTAGTCGTGCCTGCATAATATCCTGTCCGATTATATCCTTTATGCTAGAATAGCGTCAATTTAAGCGGGTCGTCAAAGACAATGGTTACGACATGATGGACCACCCAGGCGGAACCCCGAAACAAGATGTTTGCAGAGCGGATAAGGGGTTGGACCCGGCCACCGCAACCCGGCCCAACCCCTTTCCTAAGGAGGGACTCAGAAAGAACCGTACCCTACCCAACGACGAACAAGACACAGGGGCAATTAGCAGCAACCAAGAACCGACCGGCCTATCACTGTATAGGATATTATCGTATAAGTCTTATTTGGAAAATAACACGGACCAGGTACGTTGTCAACCAGACGGCTTTGACTTGCGGGTGGGCGGCGGGACGGTCGACCGTCCCGTCAAATCCCAAGACAGCGTCCGACTGATTTCCGGCGCCCTATCGGACGTTGTTGACGCGCGGCGCCACGTGGCCGGAGAGCTGCTCAGAGCCGGGATCAAGAATCCCCTGACCCAGAACACCCGACCAGCGGGCAGGTTGGGCAATCGATGACATCTCACGGTCTGCCCCGGCCGCTTGACAAATGCGAACCCAGCCTATAATCTTATAAAGATCGGGCAATCACCTGGCCTCTGCTCCGCGACCCAAGTCCAGCCGGTGGCTGGCTTCCGCCGGAAGCGGTGTGGAGGTGTCTGCCGCTGAGCGGTGGCGCAGTTTGACTTTCCCAATCTGGTACCCTAGAATTAACTGTGTTATCGTGCCCACATAGCTCAGTCGGTAGAGCACATTCTTGGTAAGAATGGGGTCATCGGTTCGAATCCGATTGTGGGCTTTTACTAGAAGGAGAAAGGGATATGGCAAAGCAGAAATTTGTCCGCGCAAAACCACACTGCAACGTAGGCACCATCGGTCACGTGGACCACGGTAAGACCACGCTGACGTCGGCCATTACGCTGGTCCTTTCGAAGACCGGAACTGCCTCGTATCGCGAGTTCGACAGCATCGACAATGCTCCGGAAGAGAAAGCCCGCGGCATGACGATCGCCATCGCCCACGTCGAATATGAGACTGCGAAACGCCATTATGCGCACATCGATTGCCCGGGACACGCTGACTTCATCAAGAACATGATCACCGGCGCCGCCCAGATGGACGGGGCAATTCTGGTGGTCAGCGCACCGGACGGCCCGATGCCCCAGACCCGGGAGCATATTCTGCTTGCCCGCCAGGTGGGGGTACCCTACATCGTGGTCGCTCTCAACAAGGTTGACATGATGGAAGACGAAGAACTCCTGGAACTCGTTGAAATCGAGGTCCGTGAGTTGCTTGCCAAGTACCAGTTCCCCGGGGAAACCACCCCGGTGATCCGGGTGAGTGCCACCAAGGCACTGGAATGTGGTTGCGGCAAACGTGACTGCCAGTGGTGCGGGCCCATTTGGAAACTGATGGACGCCGTCGATGATTTCATCCCCACCCCCACCAGGCCCACCGAATTGCCTTTCCTGATGTCGGTTGAAGACGTCTTCAGCATCAAAGGGCGGGGCACCGTACCCACGGGCCGCGTCGAGCGTGGCGTCATCAAGCCGGGCCAGGAAGTCGAACTGGTCGGTCTGCACCACGAGCCCAAGAAAGTGATCGCCACCAGCCTCGAAATGTTCCACAAGATCCTTGAGGATGGGCAACCGGGCGATGCCGTCGGAATTCTGTTGCGCGGCGTTGAACGGGCCGATGTTGAACGCGGCATGGTCATTGCGGCCCCCGGGTCTATCAAACCCCATACCTACTTCGAAGGGCAGGTCTACATTCTGAGCAAGGACGAGGGCGGACGCCATACGCCTTTCTTCAATGGTTATAAGCCCCAGTTCTATATCCGGACCACCGATGTCACCGGGACAGCTGAGCTTCCGGAAGGGATGGAAATGGCCATGCCGGGCGACAACGTGCCCATGAAGATCAGACTAATCTATCCGGTAGCGCTTGAGACCGGTCTCCGTTTTGCCATCCGCGAAGGCGGCAGGACGGTTGGCGCGGGCACCGTTACCAAGATTCTTGAATAGCGATGGCAAAGAAGAGCGATACCAGGGTAATCATTAACCTCGCCTGCACCGAGTGCAAGGAGAGGACCTATACGTCCACCAAGAACCGAAAGAACGATACCCAGCGGATGGAACTGAACAAGTATTGTCCGCGTTGCCAGCATCGTACTCCGCACAGGGAGACCAGGTAGAAGAGCAAGTAATAAGGGCAACGGCGAACGTCCTGCCACAAAGGTTGTCCAGGACGCGCCCCGTGATGAAATGACAACGAAGCAGCGCGCCGCCACGGCCCGGACGAATAGCCCCAGGATTAACTTCATCACTGACACGATCAGCGAGTTGAAGAAGGTCTCATGGCTAAGCCGCCGCGAGGTAATATATCTCAGCAGTCTGGTACTGCTGGTGACTGTTGTGGTTGGCATCTTCCTCGCGTTGGTCGACTTCGGATTCACCAGACTCATAAACGGAGTCTTCCTTGGCGGATAGAAGGACAATGTCATGGTAAGAGCAGCATCGGTGGCCGGCCAGGCAACGGCGGCAGTTGAGAGCGACAAACGCTGGTTTGTGGTGCACACCTATTCGGGCTACGAGGAACGCGTCAAGCGGAACCTCGAACAGCGAATTAAACTGATGGATTCGGCGGAAGAGATCGCCGAAGTGGTCGTCCCCACCGAAGAAGAAATCGAAGTCAAGGGCGGCCAGAAGAAGACGGTCACCAAGAAGATCCTGCCCAGCTACGTTCTGGTCAGCATGAAGATGAGCGACAATAGCTGGACGATCGTCCGCAATACCCCCGGTGTTACCGGTTTTGTGGGCAGCGGCAACAAGCCGGTGCCGTTGCGCGAGGATGAAGTCCGCCAGATCCTCAAACAAATGGAGACGGCAGCGCCCAAGATCAAAGTGGGCTTTAAACAGGGGCAAAGCGTCAGGGTTGTCGACGGACCGTTCACCGACTTTGTCGGCGTGGTGGACGAGATCGTGGGCGGCAAAGGCAAGGTTAAGGTCCTGCTTTCGTTGTTTGGCCGCGAGACGCCGGTTGAGCTCGATTTTCTACAGGTAGAGAAACTCTAGATCCAACCCCGATACTCAGGAGACTTTTATGGCAAAGAAGATAAAGACCGTCATCACTCTTCAAATTCCGGCGGGCAAAGCCACGCCGGCTCCCCCGGTAGGGACGGCTTTGGGCCCGCATGGCGTCAACATCATGGCGTTCTGCAAGGAATATAACGAGCGCACGGCCAAGGAATCGGGGTCCATCATTCCGGCGCAGATTACGATCTACGAAGACCGGACGCTGTCGTTTGTAACTAAGACGCCCCCCACCGCGGACCTGTTGCGCAAAGCGCTCGGCGTTGAAAAAGGCGCCGGCACCGCCGGAACCACTGAGGTTGGCACGCTATCCCACGACAAGCTTCAGGAGATCGCCAAGATCAAGCTTAAGGACCTGAACACGGATTCGCTGGAAGTGGCCGAGAAGATAGTGGCCGGTACCGCCCGCAGCATGGGCGTGGCGTTGGAGTAGGAGATAGGCATGCCCACACACGGCAAGAAATACGAGGAAGCAGCCAAGCTGGTAGACAAAGACAAGACCTATTCGCCGCAGGAAGCGGTCGATCTGGCGAAGAAGACCGCCCACGCGAAGTTCGACCAGACCGTTGAGCTTCATCTCCGGCTCGGCTTGGACCCGAAGAACTCGGCACAACAAGTGCGCGGCGTGGCCTTGTTGCCGCACGGGCTCGGCAAAAAGATCCGCGTGCTCGTATTCGCCCAGGGGGAAGCTGCCCGGTCGGCGGAGATCGCGGGCGCCGACTTCGTGGGCGCCGACGACATCGTGCAGAAGATCCAGGACGGCTGGGTGGATTTCGATATCGCGATCGCCACGCCCGAAATGATGGGCAGAGTAGGGAAGCTGGGTAAAGTGCTGGGCCGGAAGGGTCTGATGCCTAACCCCAAGGCGGGAACGGTAGTATCGGCCAATGACCTGCCGAAAGTGATCCAGGACGCCCGTAAGGGACGGGTTGAATTCAAATTAGACCGTGCCGCCATCATTCATGTGCCGGTCGGCAAGGTGAGCTTCGAAGAGACCCGTCTGCTCGATAACCTGACCGCGGTAGTGGATGCCGTTGTAAAGGCGAAACCGGCCGGGTCCAAAGGCCAGTACGTCAAAACGGCCACTCTGGCCACGACCATGGGCCCGGGCATAAATCTGGACCTCAAGACCACGCTTTCGCTCACCCCCGCCTGATGACCGGATTAGGGATGGCCGACTGCAAAACGGAGAAAACGGACCAGTATTCGAACACAGAAAAGTGAATAGTCCTGAGACAGCGGGCGTCCCGGTCGGACCGGGACTTAATCTCCTGCCGAGGATGCTTAGTCTGACAGTCACCATTGAATAGGGACTGCCATAATGAGCCCCTCGTGCACCGCACTGGGGCTCTTCTTTTTGCGAACGTGGTACCTAGGAGAAAGACATGCCAACCGAGAAGAAAACGAGAATCGTAGGCGAGCTCGAAGAGACGATGACCCGGAGCACGGTCATTGTCTTCTCAGAATACCGGGGGGTGAAGGCGCCCCAGCTCACCGCCTTGCGCCGCCGGCTGCGCGCCGCAAACAGCGAGCTCAAGGTGGTCAAGAACACCCTGGCCCGTATTGCCGCCGCCCAGAGCGGGAAATCCGTCCTGGCCGAATCACTGACCGGCCCCATGGCGGTCACCTTCGGGTACGGCGATGTGGCCGATCCGGTGAAAGTCCTCATCGGCAGCCAGGTTGAAGCCGAAGGACTGACCGTTAAGGGCGGTCTCCTGGGCAACAAATTGTACGGCCGGGAACAGATACTCAGCCTGGCCACCTTACCCTCGAGGGAAGTTCTGCTCGGCCGTGTGCTCGGGCAGATGAACGCCCCCATCACCCTGTTAGTCGGAGCGCTGGCCTCTCCAATAAGAGGCGTTCTGGGAGTATTGCAGGCTAGGATTAAGCAACTGGAGGAGAAACAATAATGGCAGACAAGATGAATGTCGACGAGATCATTGCCGCAGTCAAAGGCATGACGGTCCTGGAGCTTTCCCAGCTCGTTAAGACGCTGGAAACGGAATTCGGCGTTTCGGCCGCCGCCCCCGTGATGGCCGTTGCCGGACCCGCCACCGCCACCGCGGCGGCGCCCGCCGCTGAAGAGCAGACCGAATTCAATGTCACCCTGAAAGCCGTCGGTCCGAACAAGATATCGGTCATCAAGGCCGTCAGGGAACTGACCGCCCTCGGACTGAAGGAATCCAAGGACCTGGTGGAAGGGGCGCCGAAGCTGGTCAAGGAAAAGGTAACCAAGGACGAAGCGGCCGCCGCCAAGGCGAAGCTCGAAGAAGCGGGCGCAACCGCCGAGGTTGCCTAAGAACCGCACAGCCATATTTCTGACGGCAGGAACCAACCGGGAGAAGGGAGTCACCAGACTCTCTTCTCCCCTGCAAGTACGCACCGCCGGCAGTGAGCAGCGGCCCCGGCCGCCCCGGATGTGCGTCACGACTGCTTGGCCATTCCCGTGCAGTCCGCCCGAGATGGCGGGCTCATTTGACAAGGTCCAGCTTTGACCCTATAGTTATCATCAAAACTATCGGAGAAGCAGCCATGCCGTGGCTTGACTGGTACACGCTCGCTGGAATGGGGGGCTTCTTCATTCTGCTGGGCATCATAGGTTTCCTCTGGGGCAGCTATGAGGAGAGAACTTACTACGATTCCATCGCCGCCCGGCCCGACGTACGGGAGTTCCTCGACCACCTGCCTTGGCGTCCCGAACCCCACGCCATCATCGTCGGCGCCCGCATCTCAACTATCGTCGGCGTCGCCCTGTTGCTCTTCGCCGGCGCCTACTGGATGTGGTTGCGTTAGTGCTACACTGATCCTATACAGTCCCGAAGGTAATTCTGATGACGAATATCAGTGACATCAGCCGCAATCTGCCTTCTCTGAGCCAATTCGCCGCCGACTACATCGAGATCCGCCTGGAGGAAAGCGAAAGCAGCCATGTGACGTATCGTGGGCGCGAGCTCGAGGCGATCGACCGGGCCACCTCCGCCGGCGGCAACGTTCGGGCGCTGGTGAAGGGGGGATGGGGTTTCACCAGCTTCAACGGTATGGACCACCTTCCGGACCGGATCGAGCAAGCCATCCGGCAGGCCCGGTACGTCAGCGGCGAAACCAGCTCGCTGGCCGAAGTAACGCCGGTGGTGGACGTCTCCCCGGCACCGCTCCCAACAAATCCGGTTCAGATACCACTGGCCGACAAGAAGGCACTGCTGGATGAATACAACGACATTATCTGGCGTACGCCGGGGATACAGACTTCATCGATCGGATACGGCGACGCCCGCAAGAAGGTCATCTTTCTGAACTCCTCGGGTAGCCACATCGTCCAGGAACGAGCCGATATCACCCTGCGCCTCAATGCCATTGCTGCCTCAAACGGCGATGTCCAGCAGGTTGGCCTCAGTACGGGCAGCCCCGGTGATTTCAGTAAGATACGAGGCCTGGGGCCACAGATCGACGAGATGGCGCATCGCGCGGTGCAGATGCTGACGGCGCCCCATGTTAAGGGTGGCGAGTACACCGTGGTGCTCGATCCGATCCTGGCCGGCGTCTTTGTCCACGAGGCATTCGGCCATCTCTCAGAATCAGATTTTGTCTACGAAAACGACCGCATGCGCGAGATAATGACGCTGGGCAAGGAATTTGGCGACCGCCAGCTCAGCATCGTCGATTCGGCGGCCGAGCCTGACTTGCGGGGTAGTTTCAAGTTCGATGACGAGGGAGTACCCGCCACCAAGACTTACTTGATTCGCGACGGCAAGCTGACAGGACGACTACACTCCCGGGAGACCGCCGCCCGGATGGGCGAAAAGCCCACCGGCAACGCGCGCGCCATCAACTACCGTCACCCGCCAATCGTGCGGATGACCAACACCTATATCGAACCCAGGGGGACGTCGTTCGCCGACATGATAGCCGGCATCAAGGAAGGCGTGTATGCCCGAAACTGGCACGGCGGCACGACCAGCATGGAGATGTTCACTTTTTCGGCAGGCGAGGCCTTCATGATCAGAGATGGCCGGGTGGCCGAGCTTGTGAGACCGGTAGTGCTGACGGGCAACGTCTTTTCAACACTCAAGAACATTGATGCCGTGGGCAACGACCTGGACATGAACCAGGGCGGCGGGTGCGGCAAGGCGGGGCAATCCCCCCTGCCGGTCAGCAACGGCAGTCCCCACATACGAATCCGCCATTGTCTGGTGGGGGGCAGGTAGCACCAGAACTCCAGTCAGGCTGAGCAGGGTCCGACCGAGATCGACGCCCATCAACTCGCCGGACAGGACACGAATACCACTCGACCCAGGAGACCGCCATGGAAGAAATACTGACCCGGGCCAAGGAACTCGTTGACGAGGCCGAAGTCTTCACAGTCAGCTCGGAAAACACCCCGATCCAATTTGAAACCAACCGGCTCAAGCACGCCCAGACGCACCAAAGTACCTCGGTGTCGGTGCGGGTAATCAAGAACGGCAAAATTGGCTACGCCACCGGCACACGGCCCGACGACGTGGCCAGCCTTGTCCGGGCTGCCGCGGAGACGGCCGAATTCGGGGCCGCCGCCAGATTCGAGTTCCCGGCCCATGGCCGCTACCCGACAGTAACCATAACCGACCCGCAGACCGACGCGGTTCCCCTCGACCGGATGGTACAGTTGGGCGAGGGAATGATCGCCAAACTGCGCGCCCACACCCCGGAGTTGACCTGCCACGCAGGGATCGGCAAGGGGGCTTCGACACTACGCGTGATGAACACGCGAGGTGCAGACGCAACATACCGGCGCACCTATTTCAGTGTCAGTGTCTCGGGCGAATTGATTCGCGGCACCGATATGTTGTTCGTGGGCGAGGGCGAAAGCTCGTGCAGTCCCATACTTGAAGGTGACCGGCTCGCCGCCATGGTAATACGCCAGCTGGAATGGGCACGCGCCCTGGCCACGATTACGACCGGCTCCCTGCCCGTCATATTCACGCCCTCGGGAGTCGCCAGCGCCCTCGCGTCGCCGCTGATGGCCGCCTTCAACGCCAAAACGGTGCTCGAAGGCGCGTCACCGATCGGCAAGAAACTCGGCGAAACGGTATTTGACCGGGGTCTCACTCTGTACGACGATCCGACTTTGGCGTTCCGGCCCACTAGCCGTCCCTTCGACGACGAGGGAGTACCAAGCCAGCGGACACCGCTGATCGAAAACGGGGTGGTGAAGAGCTTCCTTTATGACCTGCAAACGGCGGCACAAGCTGGACGCTCCAGCACGGGCAATGCCAGCCGGGGGCGCGGGCTACCGGCGCCGTCACCCAGCGCGTTCGTGATAACCCCGGGGACGGTGAGCTTCGAGCAGATGCTCGCCGACATCAATAACGGCCTCGTCGTCGAGGACCTGATGGGGGCAGAGCAGGGCAATGTGCTGGGAGGGGATTTCAGTGGAAACGTACTGTTAGGCTACAAGGTGGAAAATGGTAGAATAACAGGTAGAGTCAAGAATACGATGGTTTCAGGAAACATCTACCAGTTGTTTAGACAGGCGGTAGCGATCGGCAATGACACGCGGTGGTTGGGCGGTCTCAGCACTCCGTCCTTGTTCTTCCCGAACGTATCGGTGGCGAGCACGTGACCCAGCTGATCAAGATTCGAGCCCGCCCCAAGCTTACCGCCCCGAACATGGTGGCAGTGTGGCCGGGCATCGCCAATGTCTCAACCATTGCGGTCACCTACCTTAAGCGACGGTTGGACTTCAAGGACCTTGGCGAGGTTGACGCCCCCTATTTTTTTGACCCCATCGGCGTGACCGCGCGCGACAACGTCATCGAAGAGCCGCAATTTCCGCAGAGCCGCTTCTATTATTGGAAGAACGATCCCGGTAAGAGCGACCTCATCCTTTTCATCGGAGATGACCAGCCGCCCGTCAAGGCGTATGAGATGGCCAACGCGGTGCTGGACATGGCGGTACGCTTCAAAGTGCACCGCATCTACACGTGCGCTGCCGCGATAACACGCATTCACCATACCGAAATGCCCAAGGCGTGGGGCGTGGCCACGACCCGAAACCTGACCAGCGAGCTTCAGCGCTACGACCTGATGCAGCGGGGCAACTTGCAGATTGCCGGACTCAACGGGCTCCTGCTGGGCGTGGCCAGGGAGCGGGCGGTGGACGCCATCTGCTTGCTTGGCGAAGTCCCCTCCCAAGCGGCGCGAATACAGAATCCGATGGCCGCGCTGGCGATACTGCGTGTGCTCACCAGAATGCTCGACATCAGGATCGACATGCTTGAGCTCGAGCAGATTGCCAGCCAGGCCAAAGCCGCGCTCAAACAGATGGCGGCGGAGGCGATGGGGGAGTACATTGACCTGTTCACCGAGCCGATCTGGGAACAGGGGCAGGAAGAAGAGGAAGAAGAATAGATTCATGCCCGATGAAACACGGTCCGTAGCCGAGATCCTCAGTCACGGCTCCACCGTTGACGGTCTGAAGAGCACGGAACTGGCCGACCTTACGGAACTCGACGCCGCGGAACTCGATACTTTCAAGCGCATCTGGCCGGGGATAGAACCGGAGCGGCGGCGCCGCATCATCAGTCACCTCGTCGAACTGGCAGAAGACAACGTGGAGTTGAACTTCGATGCCATACATGAGGTATGCCTTAGCGACCCCGATGCCGACACCCGGGTCAAGGCAATCGAGGGCCTTTGGGAAAACGTAGAAACCCGACTGATCGGCCCGCTACTCGGTCTTCTGCGCCATGACGCCTCGGACATGGTGAGAGCGGCGGCCGCCAGCGCCCTGCTCCGATTTACAGTTCTCGGAGAACATGGCAGAATCCGACCCCACCACGTGCCCGTCCTCAAGGAAGCTCTACTGGGCGTGCTGAATGACCCGAGGAATATCGACGAAGTGCGACGAAGGGCGCTGGAAGCGGTCGCTCCCCTCAGCGCGCCTGAGGTGAAACAGGCGATCACGGCGGCCTATGAGGGAAACAACGAGAGACTCAGGGTAGGCGCGCTGTATGCCATGGGCCAGAACTGCGACCCGGCCTGGACCCCGGTTCTTATCAAGGAACTTGGCAGCACCGACGTTGAACTCAGGTTCGAGGCGGCGACCGCCCTCGGCGAGCTTGGAGAAGAGGCGGCGGTACCCCGGCTCATCGAATTGAGCAATGATCCCGACGCCGAAGTACGCATGGCCGCCATCCAAGCTCTGGGGAAGATCGGCGGCACCAAGGCACAGGAGTTCCTGATGAGCTGCGCCAGCGCGCGGGACGCCACGTTCAGGGATGCCGCCCGCCACGCTCTCGAGGACCTCCGCGCCGATGCTGACCCCCTGTCGCTGCGGTTGTGAATTCCATCTGGTAATTTGCTGCACTGACTGACATGATCAACGGAATTAGGATAGTCCTCCGGGACAAGACCATCGATGACGCCAGAAACGACTACACCTGGGAGAGTGACCCGGAACTGGCCCGGCTCGACGCCACGTACCCCATCAGCTACTCGTTTGCCCGATACCGTTCCAACTACAGTGAAGAGCTGCGCAATCCCTACGCCGCCAGCTGCCGTTTTGCCATTGACACGCTCGACGGCAAGCACATCGGCAACTGCGCCTACTACAATATCAACGAGCGCAATGGTGAAACCGAGTTGGGGATCATGATCGGGGACCGCGACTACTGGAACAAGGGCTACGGCGTCGACGTACTGGCAACCCTGCTTGCCCACATCTTTGAGACCACGAGACTGAAGCGGGTGTACTTGAAGACACTCGCAGACAACTACCGGGCTCAAAGCTGTTTTCGCAAGTCCGGCTTCAAGCCCTACGTCCGGTTGGTCCGCGACGGTCACGATTTCCTATTCATGGAAATCAACCGGCGAGAGTGGGTTCGGATGGACGAAGAGCGCACAGGGATCGCTGAAGAGCAGAACAGCCCCAATGAGTCCGGCCGCCCCGCGTGAAGAAGCGCCGGCCTATTTCAGTTCGAGGCGGGCGGCGTGGCTGTGAGGCAGGGTTTCAAGCGAGAGCTTGTCCATCTCCATCTGGACAGGGATGGGGTAGTCCCCGTTGAAGCAGGCGAGACAGAAATCCTTCCGGGGCAGGGCGACCGCTTTGATCAATCCTTCGATACTCAGATATCCCAGCGAATCGGCCCCAATGAAGTCCTTGATTTCCGACACCGACTTCTGGGCAGCAATCAACTCCCACCGCGTGGCCATATCGACCCCGAAGAAACAGGGGAAGCGGAGCGGCGGCGCACAGATACGCATGTGCACCTCTTTGGCCCCGGCCTTTCGGATTAGTTTGATCACCTTGGGGGTGGTTGTACCGCGCACGATGCTGTCGTCGACGAGCACGACCCGCTTTCCCTCCAGTACCTGAGGCAAGGGATTGAACTTCAATCCAACTCCAAGATCGCGAATGTGCTGGTCAGGCTCAATAAAAGTACGGCCCACATAGCGGTTCTTGATGAGACCCTCCGCCAGCGGAATCCCGGAACGGTGCGAGTATCCCACCCCGGCGGCAGTGGCCGAATCAGGAACGCCGATGACGAGATCAGCATCAACCGGATGCTCCTCGGCCAACCCCGCGCCCATCGCCATTCGGGCCTGGTATAACAGCCGGCCGTTTATGGTGCTGTCGGGCCGCGCAAAATAGATGTACTCAAATATGCACATGGCATGCTGGCCTGATGGCTCGGGGAAGCTCTCGACTCCATCGGGGCCGATGGCTACGATCTCCCCGGGGTCAATCTCGCGAATGAAGCGGGCGCCGATGTGGTCCAAGGCGCACGTTTCGGAGGCAATAACCCAGCCCCCGTGGACCTCTCCCAGGCACAACGGTCGAAGTCCCAGCGGATCGCGCGCGGCAAACAACCGGTCCTTGCTCATGAGAGCCATGGAATAGGCTCCCTGAAGGCGGTGCATAGCATAGCGGATTCGGGCAACCCAGTCCTTCCCAGGAGACGACACAATCAGGTTGGCGATCACCTCGCTGTCGGTCGTCGAGGTGAACACGTAGCCCAGCTGCTCCAACTCCCGACTGAGATGGTCGGCGTTGACGATATTACCGTTATGGGCGATCGCCAGCGAATCCGGACCCTTGCCAACAACCATAGGCTGGGCGTTACAGATGCGGCTGGAGCCTTTGGTCGAATAGCGGTTGTGGCCGATGGCGATATGTCCGCTCAGCTGGCTCAGAGACTCTTCAGTGAATACCTGAGAGACCAGACCCATGCGGGCGAACACCTGGATCTTCTGTCCGTCGGCGGTCGCGATGCCGGCACTCTCCTGACCGCGATGTTGAAGGGCAAACAGTGCGAAGAAGGTGAGGCGAGCGACATCCTCGTCGGGACCGTAGACGCCAAACACTCCACAGCTCTCGTGCAAGTCCACCGCCTCTCTACTGACCCCTTCATTATATCGGAATCAGCCCGGCGGGGTCAAACGGCGACCGCCTGGCGACATCCTTATGTCAACTTATCCGACGCTGCCTCCTCGCCGACTCGTCAAAACGTCAACTCCGCCCACATGAGAAGTGGGCGGCGAGGCACTCATTCACGGCCGTTGGCCGGAGCCAGCGGGACATCCTCCCGACTGCGGCTCAATAGGACGAGAAATTCACGGTTCCCCGAAGCACCGGTTATCGGGGAGGGGACGAGTCCCTTCAACCAGAGACCATTGCCGGCGGCCCACTTGACAACCCGCCCGATGACTCTGGCGTGGACGACCGGATCGCGGACCACGCCCCCCCTACCCACCTCCCGCCGCTGCGCCTCGAACTGCGGCTTGACGAGCACGACCATGTCTCCGCCGGGCTTGATGGCGTTGGCGGCGGTAAGGATGACCATGGTCACCGAAATGAATGAGACATCTACGGTGGCGAGGTCGGCGGTCTCAGGCAGCGCCAGCGGAAAACGGGCGTTCACGCCCTCCATGACAACCACGCGGTGGTCCCGGCGCAATCGCCAGTCCAGTTGTCCCTTCCCGACATCCACGGCATAGACCTTGACCGCCCCCCGTTGGAGAAGGCAATCGGTGAACCCTCCGGTTGAGGCCCCCACATCGACAGCTACTTTGCCGGCAACCTCGATCCCAAAGACATCCAAGGCGTGCGCGAGTTTGGCGCCACCCCGACCGACGAACGGCTCGGGCGCCGCCACCTCCAGCGCCACGTCCCCGGACACCACCGTCCCCGCCTTGGTAACGGCTTTCCCTCCGGCGGTCACCTTCCCGGCGAGAATGATCGCCTGAGCTCTAGCCTGGTTTTCGGCCAACCCTTTTTCGACCAGCAGCAGATCGATGCGCCGTCCGGCCGTTGTTTTTCTCCGCACTGGCATGTCCCGGATTATAGGAGATGCCACCACGATAGGACAAGGGGATGGCCGTCAAACGGGGTTGATCTCAGCGATGCGCAGGGGCACCGTCATTCGAGCGACTTGACTTCTCGCATCAAAGCGGCAACGAAGTCGCCCTCCGCCACCACCGCCACCTTTTCGCCCTTCTTGAAGAGGATTCCCATGCCTTTCCCACAGGCGATACCCACATCAGCGTCGCGGGCCTCGCCAGGGCCATTAACGGCGCAACCCATCACCGCCACTCTCAGCGGGCGTGTTATCTTGAGCAGTTCCTTTTCGACCGCTTCAGCGATGGGAATAAGGTCGACCTCGGTCCGACCGCAGGTGGGACAGCTAACGAGCACCGGACCGCGCTGCCGCAAGTCCAGACTCTTCAGTATTTCATAGGCGGCGAATATCTCTTCCCGAGGGTGAGCCGTGAGCGACACCCTGATAGTATCGCCGATCCCCTTATTGAGCAAAATACCGATGCCGACGCTGCTCCTGATAATGCCGGCGCGCGGCGTACCCGCCTCGGTGATGCCAACGTGGAGGGGGTACGGCATCCTGCCCGCGATATCACTGTAAGCTTCAACCGTGGTCGGCACATCGAAAGCCTTGAGGGATACCTTGATCAGATCGAAATCCAGCCTCTCCAGTAGTTGAATCTGCTCGAGGGCAGCTTCCACCATCCGCCGGCCCACAGTCAGATCAGGGCGGTAAGCGCGCGGCAGGCTGCCGGCGTTCAGACCGATGCGGATAGGCACAAACCGCTCTTTGGCTGCAAGCACCACGGCCTTGACGCGCCAAGGCTCCCCGATATTCCCCGGGTTAAGTCGCAAACCATCCGCCCCGGCCTTCAATGAAGCCAGCGCCAGTCGGTAATCGAAGTGAATGTCCGCCACCAGCGGAACCCTGATACCCTTCTTGATGTTAGCGATCGCCTCCGCCGCCTGGGCATCAGGCACGGCCACGCGGACCAATTCGCAGCCGACCTCCTCGAGTTCGTTAATCTGCCGGACGGTGGCGATGACGTCGCGCGTGTCACTGTTGGTCATTGACTGGACAACGATGGGCGCGCCACCACCCACGGTGACGGCGCCGATACGCACGGGATTGGATTTCCTTCGCTGTGTCATCGTGCCAGCCCCAGCCGCCCGTCAGCCGCCCAGGCTACCGCCGCGGACGATACGGGCAATATCCTGGTAGGTGACGGCCAGGAAGAAAGCGATAATAAGCATGAACCCGATGGAATGCACCAGGGCCTCGGAACGCGGGGCGATACGTTTACCGCGCCTGATCCACTCGACCACCACGAACGCGATTCGCCCGCCATCAAGAGCGGGAAGCGGGAAAATGTTAAAGATGGCCAGGTTGATACTAAGGAAGGCAGCGAATTCCAGGAGGGGGCTGATACCGGCGCTCGCCACCTGGCCGGTCAACTGGGCGATCCCGACCGGTCCGGCGAATTGCGCCGGCACCGTCCCGATGATCATGCTGATGATACCGTTCTTGAACAGCACCAGCGTCTGGACGCACGATGTCACGCCGGCGGGGATTGCCCTCCAGAATGGCATTGACTCCCTGACCTGGCTCGCATTGGCGGTCCTGGTGAGCACCCCAACCGCGCCCTGGCCGGCCGGAGGACGCCAGCGAGGCGTCACGGTCACGCTCCCGGCCGTGCCATCAGCGTGACGCAGTGAAATGGTTACCGGGCGGCCAAGGTTCAACTGAATACTGCGACTAAGATCTCCGGTGTGGTTGATCGCCCTTCCATTCACTTTGAGCAATGTATCGCCGGGCACGATCCCGGCATCGGCAGCCGGAGATGCCGGAGACACGTCCTCAACAACTACCTCCCCCTGGTACACCTGGTGCGGGATCATGAAGGCAATACCGAAGAGCAAAAACGGGAGGACAAAATTCATCAGAGCGCCGGAGCTCAGCACAAGCAGACGAGTGCCGATGCTCTTGCCAGCCAGGCTCCCGGGCACGCTGGGGTCCTCTTCTCCGGCAAGCTTAACAAAGCCTCCGAGGGGGAAGACGTTCAGCGAATAAGTAGTATCGCCCCTCTTGACGCCGAACAATCGCGGCGGCAGGCCGATACCGAATTCGACGACCCTGACCCCCTTTGCCTTGGCAGAAATGAAATGGCCGAGCTCGTGGGCGACGACAAGGGCAAGAATGACTACCAGAAACGACAAGATAGCGATAAACGCGGTCACAATCTAACTCCTAATACCGTGCAACGACACCGTCTCCCGGGACCAGGCGGCGGCAGCTAGAATATCCTCGATGGATGGCCGGGCCACCGGCTTGTGAGCGGTCAGCGCCCGCTCGACCAGGCACGGTATGTCAGTGAATCGTATTTGCCCATCCAGGAAAAGGCCCACGGCGCTCTCATCGGCCGCGGACAGCACCGCCGGCAGCGTCCCACCCCCGGAACTAGCGTCAATGGCCAGTTGAAGACAGGGAAAAGCCTCAATGTCCGGGCTCTCGAACGTCAGCTCCCGAATCCCGCCAAAATCCAGACGGGGAAGACCGCTGGGCAGTCGCTCGGGGTAACACAGGGCGTACTGGATTGGCAGCCTCATATCGGGGCATCCGAGCTGCGCCTTGACCGCGCCATCAGGAAACTCCACCATGGAGTGGATGATGCTCTGAGGATGCAGGATCACGCTGATCCGATCGATCGGCATTCGGAACAGCCAGTGAGCCTCGATCACTTCCAGGCCTTTGTTCATCAAGGTAGCCGAGTCGACTGTGACTTTCTTACCCATCTGCCAGGACGGATGCCGAAGGGCCTGCTCAGGAGTCACGTCGCGCAACCCCTCCCGCGAGTAATGGCGGAAGGGCCCCCCTGACGCAGTGAGAATGAGACGCTCCGGAGTTGACACTTCCCCCGCCAAACACTGCCATATAGCGCTGTGCTCACTGTCAACCGGCAAAATACTGGCACCGCTCCTTGAAGCTTCGTCGGTGATGATCTCGCCGGCCTCTACCAAAGACTCTTTATTCGCCACGGCAATCTTCTTCCCGGCCTTCGCCGCGGCCAGGGTCGGAAGCAGACCCGCCTCCCCTGACAGCGCCACGACCACGACGTCCACTTCAGGCAAACGCGCCATTTCAGCCGGGGACAGGACGTCGCGCCCCTCCAGCGGCGGGGATGACTGCCCTTGATGGTAAACGACGGGGACTTCGAATTCGGCTGCCTGACGGGCCAGCAATGCGCTATTGCGGCCGGCTGCCATAGCGATGACCCGAAAGCGGCCAGGAAGAGAGCGAACGATGTCCAGAGTCTGCCGGCCGATTGAACCGGTTGAGCCCAGTATGGCGAGTTTTACCGTATCAGCCATACAAAGTAGTATACCACGAGACCGGCGAAGGCCACGCTATCCAGACGATCAAGCGCCCCGCCGTGGCCCGGGAAGAGTCGGCCCGAGTCTTTCGTCCCCGTGTTCCGCTTGAACAGGGACTCGACGAGATCGCCGAGTTGACCCACGACGCTGACCATCAGGCCAAGGAAGACGGCCGACCCAAAGCTGAGCACCGGGAGGTGCAGAAGGTTGGCGCCCCAGGGCAAAGTGAGCGGGACGAACAACAGGCTGACCAGGCAGGCACCGAATAGGCCCCCGACCGACCCCTCCCACGTCTTTGAGGGGCTAATCGAAGGGGCGAGCCGCCGTTTGCCCCAGGTACGACCGACGAAGAAGGCAGCCGTGTCCGAAGCAAAGGTGGTGAACAAGGCAAAATAGACCCAGTTACGCCCGTCCTCCAGCGCCCGCAGGGCGACAAAGTATCCCAGCAAAAAGCCGATGTAGACGATACCGGCCAGGCACCAAGCCCAGTTCGCGAATGCCTCATTCCGGGGGCCCCGCCGAAGCAGCCAGATGAGGGGCAACACCGTCGCCGAGGTTATCAGCAGCATCGAAATCTCCTCGGATCTCACCGAGAGGCTGAACCCGGCGAGCATGCTGGTGTCGCGGACGGCGATAGCCAGAATGGTCCACACCGTGCCAAACAAGAGCAGGGACCGGACCCTGGCGACGCCGGACAGCCGATAAAACTCCAGGACGGCCACAGCTCCCACCACCACCACGAGCAGAGTGAACCAGGGCACCGGCCGACTGAACCAGACAGCGGCAAGCAAAACGGGCAGGCCAATGGCCGCCGTAATCATCCGCTGCTTTAACATTCGCCTCCCCGCGCGGTGCGGCTCCCAGGAGAACCCGGTGGCCGTCGACGTCCCGACTTACCGCGGTTAACTCCACGCGCGGCAATCGATGGCACGTAGAGCAGTATACCAGAACAGATACTTCGGTGCTTAGAGCGCCCCGAAGCGGCGTTTCCGCTGGCTATAGGACAACAGCGCCTTTTCGATGTCCTTCTTGCCAAAGTCCGGCCAAAGGACGTCGGTAAGGTAGTACTCGCTATAGGCTGTCTGCCAGATCAGGAAATTGCTGAACCGCACCTCGCCCCCGGTGCGTATGAGCAGGTCGACCGGTGGCGACCCTGCGGTGTACAGATACTTCTCGAAGGTTGGTTCGTCGATGTCTGAGACAGGCACCCCGTCCGTCACAATCCTGCGCACAGCGTCGACGATTTCGGCGCGCCCGCCGTAGTTGAATGCCACATTCAGAGTCATGCGCGCGTTGTTCCGGGTCAATTCGACGGCGCGACCGATCGACTCCTGAAGGCGCTCCGGCACTTGTTCCAACCGCCCGATGTGCACCAGGCGGATCTTCTGCTCATGCAGGTAGGCGAGGTACCGGTCGATGAACCTGGCAAGCAGGGCAAACAGACCGCGGACTTCTTCTTCCGGCCGGTTCCAATTCTCGGTGGAAAATGCGTAAAGGGTGACGTACTGGATGGGATGGTCATTGAGGTACTTCACCATGCGCAGCATGTTACGGACCCCGGCCTGGTGGCCGCTCAAACGGGGGAGCCCCTTCCGCTCCGCCCACCGGCCGTTTCCGTCAGGCACGATGGCAAGATGAGTGGGGAGCTTTTCTATCTTGACGGAGGATTTACTAGCCAATCTTCAACTCGAGTACGGCTCAGACCCGAGTGAGTTCGGCTTCTTTATCACGGCCGATTTGCTCGGCTGCGGCGATAAAGCCGTCAGTGCCCTTCTGGAGCTGCGTGGTGAGCCGTTTGAGCTCATCCTGGGAGATTTCCTTGTTCTTCTCAAGCTCTTTCATCTCGTTCAGAGCCTCATGCCGCAGGTTACGAATGGCGACCCGTCTTTCTTCGACCCGCTTCCGCACCACCTTCGTGAGTTCCTGGCGGCGCTCTTCGGAGAGGGGTGGGATGCTGATTCGAATGACGTTCCCATCATTGATCGGAGTGAGACCCAGGTCCGAGGCAAGAATAGCCTTCTCGATGTTGCGCATCACCGATTTGTCCCATGGCTGAATGACCAGGAGCCTCGCCTCGGGGGCGGAGATACCGGCCATCTGGATCAGCGGAGTCGGAACTCCCGCGTAGTCGACTTTCAGGTGCTCTACCAAGGCCACCGAAGCGTGTCCCGTCCTGATGGTCACCAGTTCCTTCTTCAGGCCCTCAGCGGCCTTTCGCATCTTGTCTTCGACATTTCTCAATACGTCGTTAGCCATACCCTCACTCACTGGTCACGAGGGTACCGGTATGCTCGCCCCTCGCTGCTCTTACTATTGCATCCGGAGTCTGAAGATTAAAGACCACGATCGGCAACCGATTCTCCAGGCACAACGAAACGGCGGTTGTGTCCATGACCGCCAAACGTTTGCTCAGGGCTTCAGCGTGAGTCAGCTTGTCAAACTTCTGGGCATCCCGGTTTTTCCGCGGGTCCGCGCTGTAGATGCCATCGACATTGTTCTTCGCCATTAGAAGGACATCGGCCTCGATTTCGATTGCCCGCAGGGCAGCCGCCGTGTCAGTTGTCATGTATGGATTACCTGTACCCCCAGCGAAGATGACCGCCCGGCCCTTTTCGAGATGCCTGATCGCCCGCCGTCTGATGTATGGTTCAGCGACCTGCTGGATAGTGATCGCTGACTGCGTGCGAGTGACCACACCTTCACGCTCCAGCGTGTCCTGAAGAGCCAGGGCATTGATCAGAGTGGCCACCATGCCTGCGTAATCGGCAGTGACCCGGTCCATTCCTTGTTTCTCTGCCTCGGCGCCGCGAAAGATATTACCACCTCCTACCACGATGCCCACGTCTACGCCCATCTCCATCACGGTCTTGATCTGCCGGGCAACGCTCGTCAGGACAGAGGTGTCAATGCCCCATTCTTTCTGGCCGCCAAAGGCCTCGCCGCTAAGCTTAAGGAGGACCCGCTTGTATTTGGCCTTAGCGTCTACCATCTGTGTGAGCTTACCGCGTTCGCCCGCGTCCGTCTCGGGCCTAGTCACCGACTGCGAATCGGGCGATCCTACCTACTCTAACGTTCTCACCCAGTCTGAAGATCAGCCGGTTGATGAGATCGCTAATGGTCACCGACGGGTCTTTGATAAAAGCCTGAGCTGTCAGAGAGACCGCCGCGGGATCAAGTCCACTGCCCGCCGGGATATCTTCGGGGCTAATGTATTGCGGGTCCATCGCGGCCACCTGCATAGCCAGGTCGTGGGCAAGTTGTTTGAATTCCGGAGTACGGGCCACAAAGTCCGACTCGCAGTTAAGTTCAACCATGGCCGCGATACGTCCGCCGGCGTGCACATAGGACTCAACCAGCCCCTGGGCCGCCGTCCGACTCTTCTTCTTTTCAACTTTGACAAGGCTTTGCCGTTTCAGGATCTCGAGTGCTCCCTCCAGGCGTCCTTCAGCCTCAACCAGGGCGTTGCGGCACTCCATGACGCCGGCACCCGATTGCTCTCTGAGCTCCTTAATGGCCTCGGTCGGGATCTTCAAGCGTTCCTCCTTGGATTACGGCTGCCCGGCCGGGGCAGCGGCGACAGTTGCCAGACCGACGGCGCCATCAGCGGGAGACCCGGTGTCTCCGTCCTTCTCGGTCACAGGCGGCGCCTGCACCATTCTGCCTTCCACCACGGCGTCGGCAATCTTGCTGCACACCAGCTTCACGGCGCGTATGGCATCATCATTCGCCGGGATCGGATGGTCAATCTCATCTGGGTTACTGTTGGTGTCTGCAACGGCCACCACCGTGATACCCATCCGCTTCGCCTCGGCGAGGGCGATCCGCTCCTTGACTGTGTCGATGACAAACAACGCCACCGGCAGCCGGGTCATTTCCTTGATACCGCCGAGCTGGCGGTTCATCTTGGCCATTTCCTCTTCCAGTTTCAATGCTTCCTTCTTGGGAAGACGGGTGAACTCGCCTCTGGTTCGCTGATCTTCCAATCTCACCAGGTAGTCAATACGCGACTGGATGGCGCTGAAATTGGTCAGAATTCCGCCGATCCATCTCTGATTTACATAGGGCATGCCACAGCGTTTGGCTTCGAGCTCGATTGCTTCCTGCGCCTGCTTCTTAGTGCCCACAAACAGGATCATGCCACCATCCGCCACCAATTCGCGGACAAACTCCCGCGCCTTGCTCAGCATGATACTGGTGCGCTCCAGATCGATAATGTGGATCCCATTTCGCTTGGTAAAGATATACTTCTTCATGCGCGGATCCCATCGGCTGGTCTGATGGCCGAAGTGAGCGCCGGCCTCAAGAAGTTCTTTTATTGTGGTATCTGGCAAGTTTAACCCCCTAATCAAGAGCCTGAACTCGTGCTGTCACAAAGTAAGCAGTATGAAGTATACCATATCAGTCAGCCACCGGCAACAGGCGTGCAGACGAGTCGCGCACGGGGTTTGGCACCCCCTGCGAGGAGAGCCGCGACGCTGCCACCCTCCAGACCCAGTCTACTTTCCTTTGAGATACGCGTCGATTGAGGCGGCAGCCCGCTTACCGGCTCCCATGGCGCTGATAACGGTTGCCGACCCGGTAACAATATCGCCGCCCGCCCACACGCCTTCCTTGGCAGTCTTGCCGGTCGCCTCGTCAGCGACCACCGTCCCGTGACTGGTTGTCTTCAATCCCTCGGTCGTCGATGCTATCAGAGGATTGGGCGTGGTTCCGAGTGCAACGACGACCGTGTCCACTTCCATCGTGAACTCGCTGTCCTTCTTCACGATCGGCCGGCGCCGGCCGCTGGCATCAGGCTCGCCAAGTTCCATTTCATTGCAGTCCATGGCCGTTACGGTCCCCTTTTCGTTACCGCGGAAACGAATGGGGTTGGTCAAGAACTTGAAAATAATCCCTTCTTCCTCAGCGTTTTCTGCCTCCTCACGGCGGGCCGGCATCTCTGCCTTGGAACGACGGTACACGATGAATACTTTTTCGGCGCCCAGCCGCAGAGCGCACCGTGCCGAGTCCATGGCCACGTTACCCCCGCCGATGACGGCCACGTTCTTGCCAACCTTGATGGGCGTCGCGTACTGGGGAAACAGGTAAGCTTTCATGAGATTGGTGCGGGTGAGGAACTCATTCGCCGAATAGACCCCGCCGAGGTTCTCACCGGGGACCCCCAGGAACATGGGCAAACCGGCCCCGGTGCCAAGAAACACCGCGTCGTAGCCATTACTTAAAAGCTCGTCCACGGTCTCGATCTTGCCGATCACCGAGTCGAGTTTGATGTCAACGCCCAAAGACGTCACATAGTCCACTTCATTCCGCACAATTTCCTTGGGCAGTCGGAACTGCGGAATTCCATAGACCAAAACGCCACCGGCAACATGCAGGGCCTCGAACATCGTCACCTTGTGTCCCATCTTGGCCAGTTCAGCAGACACGGTGAGACTGGCTGGCCCTGACCCCACCACCGCCACCTTCTTCCCGGATGCCGGGCTGATCACCGGGTGTTCGCTGTGCTGCGGATTCTGCCGCTCCCAGTCGGCCACAAACCGTTCCAGCCGCCCAATAGCGACAGGGGCTCCCCGTTTGGCCAGTGTGCAGGTAGCCTCGCATTGAGTCTCCTGGGGGCACACCCGGCCGCAAATCCCGGGCAGGGCATTCTTACGCTTGAGGGCCTGGACGGCCAGAGGCAGATCGTTCGACTTCAAGGCCTCAACAAATTCCGGGATGTCGACGGACACCGGGCAACCAGCGGTGCAGGGCCGCTTCGGGCACTGGATGCAGCGGCTGGATTCGCCGAGAGCCTGCTCCATGGTGTAGCCCAAGGCCACTTCGTCAAAATTCTTGCCCCGCGCCTTTGCTTCCTGCCGGGGCATCTCTTCGCGATTGAGATTGAGTTTCGCCATTCTTGTTCAGCTCCTCGTCCGCTCAAGCAGAGGCGTACTGCTTCTGCCAATTCTCGACCGACTTCTTTTCTTCGTCCATGTAGACGCGCTGCCGGTTGACCAGGAGATCCCAGTCGACCTGATGGCCGTCGAAGTCCGGGCCGTCAACACAGGCGAACTTGGTCTGCCCGCCGACCGACACGCGGCAGCACCCGCACATCCCGGTTCCATCGACCATTATGGGATTCAAGCTGACGATGGTCCGCACGCCAAACGGCTGCGTAGTAAGGGCAGAGAATTTCATCATCATGGTGGGACCGATGGCGATCACCCGGGCCACCTTTTCCTGACCCAGCAACAACTCTTTCAACGGCTCGGTAACCAGCGCTTTGCGCCCGTAGCTGCCGTCGTCGGTGGTGACAATCAATTCGTCGCTGGCCGCCCGCAACTCATTTTCCCAGAACATGAGGTTCTTGTTACGGGCCCCCATGATAGACACTACCCGGTTGCCCTTCTGTTTCATGGCGCGGGCGATCGGGGTGATCACGGCCACCCCCACACCACCGGCGACACAGGCCACCGTACCATAGTTTTCGACGTGGGTCGCCAGTCCCAGCGGACCGACAAAGTCGGCCACGAACTCGCCGGTACCGAGTCTCGCCAGGTCCCGGGTGGTCGCGCCCACTTCCATGAAGACGACGCTGACGCTGCCCTCCCTGGCATTCCAGTCGGCGATAGTCAGCGGAATGCGTTCGCCCTTATCATCGACCCTGATGACGATGAATTGCCCGGCTTGGGCTTTCCTGGCAACGGCGGGGGCTTCGATCTTGAAAAGATGGACATTGGGTACCAGGTCCTGTCTCAAGAGGATCTTGTACAAGCGTTGCACCTCCGGTTTTTGGTCGCGCTTGCGCCCCGGTACGGTGTGGGACTGCCATGCAGGATACGGTCTCTCCGGGGACTTAGCGTCTCACCAAGCAGGTATTCTACCACCGCGTTATCGCCCGTTCAAGTGATGGCTGGCAAGCCAATCTGGAACGAATTTCGACGTTCGTCGATTTTGAACCCGAGGTGAGACGCGTGGAACGCCAAAACCCAAACTGCGGAAAATGTGAAGGAGGCCCCCCCTCACGCCCCACGCTGCCCGAGACGGGACTGGGGCCGGCCTGCGCCTGAAACTGGAGGACCTCCGCGGGAACTAGTGGATACTGTACTTAACGCCGGGTGCGGGCGTGCTCTTCCTCCCAGGCGCTGCCGAAGTTCAGTTCAGCCAGGAAACGGGCGACATCCTCTCGCCGGAACCTGCGGTCGCCGCGATGGGCGATACGATAAGCCCGCAGCGTTCCCTGATCGCTCCACCGCCTGACGGTATTGGCATGGATGTGGAGCATCTCCGCCACCTCCCGCACTGTGAGCATCGGCCGGATCTGCCGCTCCTCTACCATATCTTCTCCTCACTTGCCGTTAGCTACCTCTAGTTGATGGTAGTTGAGCCCGTTAGGCGAAACAATCACCCAAGTAGGCTAGACGGCGGAGGCGAAAGTCGGGGTCTGGAAGTACTACTCTTTACAATACGGGCCGCTGCGTTTATAATCAGACAGTTTGCCGCAGGCCCCGAACGACGGACCAAAATTTACGGGAGGTAATTCATTATGAGTGGTGAGCTTACTAAGGCAATTGCCGACCTGGAGGAAAAGGAAGCCTTAAGGCTGGCCAAAGATTGGCTGGAAAAGGGCAAGGATCCAGCGGCCATCCTCGAGGAGAGCAGGAAAGGGATGGAGACGGTGGGCAAAAGGTTTGCCGATGGCTCCTACTTTCTTCCCGAGCTGATCTATTCCGGGGAAATCCTGAAGGGCGTTTCCGAAATCGTGAAGCCCAAGCTCAAGAAGGAGATCAAGACCGAACGCAAGGGCAAGGTAATCGTGGGCACGGTTGCTGGAGACATCCACGACATTGGCAAGGATATCGTGGTCTTCATGCTTGACGTCAATGGCTACGAAGTGTTCGACCTTGGTGTGGACGTCCCGGCGCAGAAGTTCGTCGACAAGATCAAGGAGACCAACGCTTCGGTCGTGGCGCTCAGTGGCTTCCTGACGCTCGCTTTCGATTCCATGAAGGAGACGGTCGATACCATCAAGAAGGCCGGGCTGCGGAACAAGGTGAAGATCATGATCGGCGGCGGCCAGATCGATGAGGAAATCCAGAAATACGCCGGCGCAGATGCTTACGGCAGAGACGCCATGGCAGGCGTGGCGCTGGCCGACTCCTGGATCAAAGCCAAGTAGCAGCGCGCCAACCCATCGGGGCAAGCGCATGACCACCCCACCGAAATCCGCATTCAGGGGCCCGGCCTTCCATCCACCCGCAGGGGAGGCCGGGCTCTGTTTGAATATCGTTACCATGACACTATGGCGGAGTCCCTACTTCAATCCAGAGTTGGCGTGAACGTGGTGGTTTCACGCGTGCGGTTATCCGGGCAAAGGCAAAGGGTTTGGGAAGGCCTGATAGAAGAGTTGTGCGGACAGGGTTGTGTTACCACGAAAAGGAGAAGACGATGAATAGAAGGAAGGCAGTCTGGCTGTCGACGAGTGCGCTCGCGGCAGCTCTTCTACTGGCTTCGTGCGCGGCCGGACCGGCCACGACGACGGCCCCCCCGACGTCCACGACGACGGCCCCCCCGACCACGGCGACCACCACACCAGCAACCACCACGCCAAGCGCCGACGTTCCCCGGTACGGCGGCACCCTGGTCAAGGCGTACGGCACGGACATCACCGCTTTTGATGAGGTGATCGGCTTCCACGCCAATCCGACGACCACCATGCACCTCACCAACGAAGAGCTTTGGACCGGCGACTGGGCCAAAGGCCCGGCGGGCAACAACCACACCGAATGGGAAATAGGTGGGCTTGACCGCTGGGAAGACAATGCCGGGCAGATCGCGGAGAGTTGGGAATTCCCGGAACCGGGAACATCTATCTGGCACATCCGGCACGGGATCAAGTACGCTATCAACCAGGCGAGTGAAGCCAGTCGCCTGGTCGCCGGGCGGGAAGTGAACGCCGACGACGTGGTTTCGACGCTGAACATGTACATCACCCAGACCCGGGCTTACCTGGCGAACCAGCCGGGACTCAAGGATGCCAAGATTACGGCGCCGGACAAGTGGACGGTCCAGATCAAGGTGCAACCGGCCTACCACGCGGCCGCCATCCTGCGTTTCGGCGGCTTTGCTTCGATCGTTCCACCCGAAGTCGTCACCAAATACGGGGACATGCGTGACTGGCGGGTATCGGTGGGGAGTGGACCCTTCATCCTGACCGACTATGTCGCCGGCAGTTCGGTGACCATGAAGAGGAATCCCGCTTACTGGGACAAGGACCCGGTGGGGCCGGGCAAAGGCAATCAACTGCCGTACCTGGACGAAGTGAGGTACCTTATCGTCCCCGATCCGTCGTCGATGGAGGCGGCGTTCCGGACAGCCAAGATCGACCAGTTCGGCACTGACTGGGAGATGGGGCCGCGCCTGTTGAAAGAGAACCCCGCCCTCAAGTCGGGCACGAACATCTTCGACGGCGGCTTCAACACGCACATCAACATCAAGAACCCGCTGTTCGCCGACGTACGCGTGCGCCGGGCGATGATGATGGCGACCGATTTCCCGACCATGGTGAAGACGCTGTTCGGCGGCACCGCCGAAATCAACACCTGGCCGGTGACCTTCAACAAGGCATACGCCGCGCTCTTCCTCAAGATTGAGGAGGCCCCTGACTCGGTCAAGGAACTCTACACCTACAATCCGGACAAGGCCAAGGCGCTGCTCAAGGATGCCGGCTATCCCAACGGATTCAAGACGACAGTGGTCTGTTCGAGTTCGCCGACCGGCAATCCGAACCAAGTCGACTATTTCTCGGTTGTCAAGAATATGTGGGCCAAAGTGGGCATCGATCTGACGATCGACCCCAAGGAACCGGCGGTCCTCACTTCGATAACCCAGTCGCTTTCATGGACCGACCTGGCCTACTCCAGCATGGGCGGCCTGGGCACGGCCTTCGTGGGCACGAACTACTCGGGCCCCGGTTTTGCCAACGCCAGCCGGGTGAACGATCCCTTCATTGAAGGCGAACTCACCAAGATGGTGAGTGCGGTCGCCACCAAGGGCCAGAACGCAGCGGACCCGATACACAAAGAGTTGATGAAATACGTTCTGGACCAGGCATACGTGATCCCCTTCCCCAAGGCGCCGGGTTACCGCCTGTGGTGGCCGTGGGTGAAGAACTACCGCAATGAGTTCGCGGTAGGTTACTGGAACGAGGGCAACTGGTCGAAGTGGGCCTGGATCGACCAGAACCTGAAGACACAGATGCTGGGCAGGTAGCAGCCGATCAGGCTGCTCGACGAAGACGGCAGGGGGGCGGGAACTTCGGGTCCCCGCCCCCCTTTTTTTGTGGTGTGCAGGCGAAGTCAATGCGCGTCTTATTGAGACGGGCAATCCGTGTTCTCCGGGAAGAAACCGCCGTTGATGGCCCCCAGGGTCTTCACCATCCTGTGTTCGTCGACCTCCGTCGTAGTGGCCGTGACGAGTCCGAATTGAAGCGGTTCGTCCTGGGACTTGACCGGGGGGACGGCATCTGGACACACCCTGATACAATTGAGGAAGCTGTCCGGGAGGTCAGAGACATGGTAGAACACGAGAAACTGAAGGCGAGAGTCAAGGAGCAGGCAGAGCGAGTCTGGGATACCAGATCGATCGAGGCCTGGTTCAAGCGTCTGGAGAAGGAAGGCATACCCGGCAAGGTAATAGCTCCGAAGGAGGTCGCCGCCGGCAAGAGACGTATTCTCAAAGGCATCCAGGAACGCGCGGAGGAGTGCACTTACCTCAGCCATGTTTGAGCGAAGGGCGCGGCTCTTCCCGTGATGGAGGAGTTTGGCCTGGGTTCCTTCGGGACCGTCAAAGCCTTGTCCCCGTTTCCCGGCCTGGGCGGTACCGGCCGGACGTGCGGGGCGGTCTCCGGGGGTCTGCTGGCGCTGGGACTTTACTTTGGCAGCGACGACCTGCTGCAATATGAGAGCAACCGCGCCGCCGGGGCGGCGGCACGTGTCTTTCTACAGAGATTCGAAGAGGCCCTCGGTTCGCTGCAGTGCAGGGATATCCAGACCCTCTTACTGGGCCGCTATTTTGACCCCAGCGGCGGCAAGGCGAATGCGGATGCGTTCGTTGAGGCAAAGGGATATGAGAAATGCACGGTGGCGGCCGGTATCGGAGCCAGGATCGCGGCTGAGGTGATCATGGAAAGCATGACGCCAAGCGGACTGCCCTGATAAGACGACCTGCCCCCGAAGAATTGATGCATGATAGAACATGTTAGACAGAACAAGGAAGGCCAAAATGGACACGATGATCATCGTGTCCAAGGGGAGCCGAGACCGCCGGCTTGTCACCGAGCGTCGCGGTGGCACCCTTAAGGACGGCGGTCATCGCCTTCTTGCGGTGTGTCTTTGGACAACGATATTATCGGCTGCGGAGTGGTTGACAAGACTACAGGGGATATGCCTCAGTTGGCAACACGCAAAGACCATAGGCACAATGGAATAGCAGGAAATATTGGCATTTCTCCCTCCTTAAGTGACAGTGACCTGTGACAAATCGGCCTCCAGGCCTTTGAGAGAGGCATAGGTCAGCTTATCCATCTTGGCGCCGTCAAAGCGGCCTGCTTCGACGGAACGGGATTTTGTGGACCGGATCCGCGCCCAATGAAAAGACACGTCTTTGAGGGTCGCTCCTCTGAAAGTGGCTCCATCGAGCGCCGCTCCGTCAAATTTGACGCTTAGAAAGGTCTGCCCGTCCAGGCACAGCCCCCGCAGGTCGGAATGCTTAAAGTCCACGCCGTTGAAAATGCAGTTCTCAAGAACTGTTCTTCTCAGATCGGTCACAGTCAGTTTGACGTCAGTCAGGTTTACACCGATGAATTTTGCTCCGACCAGCCCAGACGCGCTGAAGTTGGTACGCACAAGGATGGATTTATTGAAACTCGCATCCCTGAGGTCAATGCCAGACAGGTTGCAGTCAGTCAGGTTAGCGGCGTCAAAACTGGCCTCACGCACATCGCTGCCCTTGAATGAGCTGCCGGTCAAGTCTGCGCCAGAAAAGTCGGAGCCACGCAACGCGCTCGCCTTAAAATTCCCTTTGTGGGCGATGACGCCTGCAAAGTCGCTCTTGGGTAGGTTACTCGCGCTGAAGTTTGTCACCACCTGGCGCTCCAGCGAGCGGGAAAGATTAGCGACTTCCAGTATCGTTTGTTCGATGTCGCCTATGCTTTCGATAGCCATCCTAAATGCCGTTTCATCGTCCTTGCCCTCGGCTTTGAGTGCGTGGAGCCGGTCCTGCAAATCGGAGAGCAGGTCGGCCTTAAGTTCGGCGACGCTTTTTACCCCGTCGTAAGGCGCAAAAACGCCGTTCAAGTAGTTTGTCAATTTCTCATCCATGGCATCAATCTCCTTACAATAGGTTCTCAAGCACGCGCTTCGCGTACTCCCAGTTGCTCTTGTTGCGGACGTAAGTAGCCTTACCCTTTTCGGTAATCCGGAAATATTTACGCCGTCCACCCTGAGTTTCATCGCCCCAATACCATTCGATGTCACCATCCGCCTCAAGCCGCCGGACGCTGGAATACATCGTGGCTTCCTTTAGTTCATACTCACCGCCCGAGCGCTCAGCAATCAGCTTGACTATCTCGTATCCGTAGCGGTCGACTCCGGACAAGAGCCGCAAAATCATCGTATCGGTATGCCCGCGCAGCAGGTCGGAGGTCATTCTGTTCTCGCTCATAAGATCACCTCCATGACGCCCATCATACAACATAGTACTATGTCTGTCAATATAGTATGTCCGTTCAATTACCATATTGAACTTGTTCTGTTAATCGTTAGCCGCTGCGGGGGCCAAGCGATTCTTCTCGAGTGCCCAAGAGCTCATGGTCTTTGGACAGACACCTTCTCTTTAACCTGCTGGACGAATTGAGACTGCCGAAAAAGTCGCGTTTAGGGTGAGATAAGTGATAGGATGCGGGTGAACTGAATCTGGCTTACAAGTACTGCCCGGGACTGGCGGTCGACACCGAAGTGCCCGACTACACCACGGTCTCCGACTTCCGGGTCCAAAGGCCAGGCGAGGAGAAGTTTCGGGCAATCCGATTCTGCGGTTGGCAGTCTACTTTGGGTAGTTCACAATAGTTGCCGTCTGAAATGCAGGAGACCAGAGCATGTTCAGAAGGGGCAACATCCAGAACAACCTACTGAAGACCGCCTGCGTGCCTGGAGAAAGCGTCTCTGGGACTGTCGGCCAAGCGATGAAGATACCCTCGAAAGGCAGAGAGTTACGCATGTCTCTGATCGGGGAACAGGCGACAATAGGACACGATGGGGGCAGGGGTGACCGTGGGAGGAACACGACGGTCGCGTGCGGCGACGCCATGCCAAGCGGTCGTTAATCCCGTTCGCCCACTACCGTGTGAGCGGAAAGCACGTTCTTTACGTCGTCATATTTGTTTGGAGTAATCAGATTCAGCTTCCCTGCCACTCCTCTGAGCGTCAACTCAAATTGCTTGTTCTTTCCATCGGCGCTCACGCTACCGATTCGCCTCCAAGGGATGAAATTGGCAGAAGAACCTCGATACCATACTAAGCCTTCTTGGCATAGAGTGAATCTAGAATGGGTTCCTTTCTTGGCTGCGGCCAAGAGAGCGCTTTGGGCAAGGTCCGTCACCAACCCACCACCCACTATCAGTCCCTGAAGCTGCTGAGCACCTTCAACCCTGTCGAGCACCTCTTGTTGTTCCTTAGAAATCGGAGTCGCTTCATCTACCTGCAGAAATGGGGTCACCACGACCTTCTTCCTTCTCATCTTCATCCAAACGAGGCCAAAAGCAACGCCGGGGCAAATGAACACGATGAAGAAGATCGGTATGGCGAATTGGATAGGCATGTCCGGGAACACTTCGGAGAGCCATAACGCAGCCGCCAGAGATGCCAACATGACCATGACAGTCAGTAAAGCCCCAATTGCCCTGTCCACCCCACCGACGATTTCCCGTGCAACCAATCTGTCTTTCACCGACTTCTCCTTGGGAGCCCGCCGAATGGAACCCGCATAACGTTCGGGTCACCATGTCGAGAGAATCATAGTTCGGCTGTCGACGCGAGTCAAACTGTTGACGCGGAGAACGACCGAGTTGCGGCGCCGTCAGTAGAAAGCGGAGCCCAGCGAATCAGCGATGGGGCTGAACCTTTTCGCGATCATCCACTTTTGCGCGAATGCCAGCCACCTTTAGTTCCTTGGATACGCGGTCGGCGGCCTGTTGCCAAGATTAAACCAGCATGAAATATTTGACAAGAGGCAACGAACAGGTACAAAGTGAAAACTAGGAATCCACCGGAAGGTACGGAACGACGAGTTCCAAGAGAGTGTGCGTGCCTAACATCCTGATTGCCGAAGGTCCCGATTATGACCGGGTGGCGTATGAGCACTACCTTGACATGAAGTTGGCTCCTGACGGTGACCCGGAAAAGCCGCCGACGAAAGCTCCCAAAGACTGGTGGGTGAGGATCGGGATACTGGCGGGGGTGGTGGCTGGGGCAGTCCCAGGCGCCGTCATCGGTGCCCGGCACCGTGAACTATCCCCTGGCGACGTTATGCTCGTGGGGATGTTCGTTGGTGGAATCATCGGCCTCGTCGTGGGGGCTATATGCGGCGTTGTCGGCTCCTACATTTACTCAAGACTGAGGTCATAAACTAAATCGTTAGCCGGAAGCTGAAGCTGCTTCGTTGGTGCATATCGACCATGCGGCCAGGCTGCAGACAAACTGTAGCCAATCATAGCCGGTTGCTGAACTAATCTAGAAACGGAGTCTCGATCTCTCCCCGGCGCAGCCTAAACAGAAAAGGGACCCGTTTGTCGTGACCGGGAGAAAGCTCGGGCAATTCGTCAGACCGGAAGAACTTCCAGTCAATCGCTTCCTTTGTTATCGCTGGTGACCCATCTTCTGTCGACGCTTCGAACACCACGTGATACAGGTGCACCTTGTCTTTGCTCCCCCACAGGAGGGAGTCAAAGATTCCCAGGAGCCTGTCGGCTTTCCCTATCAGTCCAGTTTCTTCTTTCAACTCTCTGATTGCGGCTTCCTTCAAGGACTCTCCCACGTCCACCTTCCCTCCAGGGACGGCCCATTGTTCGTTGTCATGGCGCTTGATGAGGAGCAGACAGTCATCTTTGAAGACAGCCGCTTCGGCACCGATCAGCGGGCTAACGTGATTCATATCGTCCTTGTACTCGGCTACTACATCGTCCTGAGAGCGATCGTCCAGAATGCTGATCATCTCGGCGCTCGCCGACAAGACCCCATATAGACGCTCTCTGTCATACTCGTTCTTCTGATGCATGAGCCCATAGTTGGCTATCGCTCTCAGCTTGTCAGCCACGAGGTACAGCTTTCCATACACGTCACCCGGCATGTGTCTTCCCCCATGCTTCACGCTTCGGACTATGTCGACGGCAGATGATACCACGGCGAAAGCCAGTGGAACAAAACGCCCGACTGTGACGCTTATTTCGATATGCCCATGAGGCTAATTTTCAATATCGTGGATACGGGTTGGCACTCACGAATTGTAGGCCCGTTCCTGCCGCCGGCAGTGACTCAAACACCGCACTACTTCATTCATGCGCATCAGCGATCATTCGTTTCAGTTCATCGATGCCAACTTTGTACTTTATTGCGCTCATGGGAATACGATTCACCTGCCGAGAGATTTCGGACAAATCGGCATTGGCCAGTCCGCCTTTCATGCAGATCATGGATTTGATTTGAAAAGCCAGATCGTTCATAGACCCCAAAACGCTGCGACTATTAGTCTTCGTAATCGT
Organism: uncultured Chloroflexia bacterium; assembly: GCA_963735055.1. Classification (GTDB taxonomy): domain Bacteria; phylum Chloroflexota; class Dehalococcoidia; order Dehalococcoidales; family UBA2162; genus JBBITI01. The sequence goes on from CAVTJN010000004.1 coordinate 123,700, forward strand.
GACTTGTGAGTGTTCGGTCAGCATATACTCTACCTGCGCCTCGGCTAATCGCTCGCTCATCACGCCATTGAACAAGCCAAGCCTGAATCTTTCCAGAAAGTCTGCCGACCGTGGCGTTTTCCTCCAGTGCATCAGGAGCGAATACAGAGTCTGATCGTTTGTGAACAGCACGTACTTCTTGCGATTCAGCCACAACAGGTTGGCGTGCCAATCGAATTAACTGGGGGGCTGGTCTGGTGCGTTCACTGGTTTGACCCCAAGCTCGTGCAACAGCCTGGCGGTACACCTTATGATCGCCATGACTCATTCCTCGAAGGCGATGTCGCGCCACCAATGGCATTCCAAATGGCAGTCTCCAGATTCATTTCAATTCGGCTATCAGGTCTTGGTACGCACAAACACGGCCTTATTTTGACTCCTATTATAGACCACTATCAGCAGAATACGATCGTAATGACTACAGAAATAGTCGAAGGCCACTTTTCGAGACTGCTGAAAAAGTCCTATCAGTCTTCGAAGAATGGGGATTTAGGAAGCCTTTGGAGCTAGGTTGGTCTCAATATCCCCTCAAGAAAGGGGGCATCGGGGAAGAAGAATACTTTTTCGGCACTCTCAGATTGTGTCGCCCGCCTTAAACAAGGATGCGCTGTTAACCGACAGCTTTGGCTTGTGTTTTCGCGGTGAGCTCTTCCGGGGATTGAGCTTGGCTAGCTTACACGGCGCCGCTCGAAGTAGCGAGCGATCCTATCTATGCTTCGGGCCGCCGTCTCGAAGCTACGGTAAACAGGTATGCCGGCGACACGGAGGCTGTCCTCGATCTCTAATGCCGGCGGCGGGGCCGCCCATGCAGGGGCGACCATCACCAGCGGCTTGGGCTGTGCCCGCCAGGCACTCACGAGCACATCATTGAGGGCGCGTACTTGCCCACCCAGCAGACTGCCCATCATTTTGCCGAGATGCTCTTGTATGATCACCACGTCCACATTCTCATCGGCGAAGATCAGATTCGTGATTCTCTCCAGTACCGGAAGACTGGGCAAGATCCCCCCGAGATCGATGGGGTTCCTCAGTATCGTTCCCGCCTTCGGAAGAAGAGCGCCGATCTGGCGGCGTGTCTCATCGCCGAAGCGCGGGACCTCGAGGCCCTGACCGTTGCACGCGTCGGCACCCAGCACGCTTTCACCCCCACCGCCGCCCCCGAGACCCGACACGATGGCAATCCGCCGTCCTACGGCGCTGCCAAGGGTCTCTAGGGCGACGACCGTATCCGCCACCTCCTCGAGGCTCTCCACGGTGATCGCCCTGGCCTGAACCATGGCGGCCCTCCACACCGAGTAGCTTGAGGAAAGCGCCCCGGTATGGGACGCTGCTGTTTCGGCACCGGCCTCAGTCCGCCCCCCTTTCCATACAACCACCGGTTTCACTGTCGAGACCTCGCGTACTAGTTCCAGGAAGCGCCGGCCGCGACTGACGCTCTCCAAATAGGCCCCAATGATCTTCGTTTCGGGGTCGGCCGCAAAATACTCGAGAAAGTCGACACAATCGAGATCGGCGCCGTTCCCGAAGCTGATAAGCTTGCTGAAGTTAATGCGCCTTTCCAGACCAAGTTCGACGAACCTCCCGCCATGCCCGCCGCTCTGTGATATGAAACCGACGGACCCGGGCTCACCAATTCTGTCCAAAGGGCCGTAGGGGATTCTCATGGAAGGATTGTAAACGCCAATGCAGTTCGGGCCGATGAGACGAAAGCCCCCGCGCCACGCTCTTCCGGTGATTTCCTTCTCCAATCGCAGCCCGGTTTCAGTCCCGGACTCTCTGAAGCCGGCCGTGAACAACTGCACTGCCTTCACCCCTTTTGCGGCACAGTCATCGAGCACCGACAGCACCCCGTCCCTGGGTATCGCCAAGATCACATAATCGACAGGGCCCGGGATCGAGCCGAGATTAGTGCAGACCGGCAAACCGTGGCTGGTACCGCCACTCCGATTTACCGGATAGATTGACCCCTGGTAGCCTGCCCGCACCAGGGCACGCAGGAACTGCGTCCCGGACTTGGCGTCGTCGGACGAGGCCCCAACCACGGCAATTGACCTGGGATAGAACACGGGCTCGAATTCGCTGAGGATGCCGCTGTTCACGTTACCTGCCTTCTCCTCGCACGTTTCAACGCAGTGATTCTAGCAGGTCGGGCTGCGGGCGAAAAGAGGACCTTGCCTGGACTGCCCAGGGGCGACCCGCCGAAGACGCTTTCCGTCTGGCCCTCGTGGAGATAGTCCTCTGGCTCGAAGAGGACTACAATTTGTCTCGTGGGGAGGCATACCTGCTGTTGGGACAGGTGCTTGAGGCGCGTTGTACCCAGTTCGTGAACCCGACGTTCACTTATGTCTGCAGAGTTAATCGCATTTGCTTGTCGCGCCGATAGTGTGAACAGTGAGTGTGCATAGTCTGACGCGAGGGCCGCACAGTGGAGTCGACCCGGAACAACAGGATATTGTCACTAAAAGAGTTATTGTGACCAATGCTCATCCAGTTTTCTTCAGTTCAGCCTGTTTCAGTACTCTAAGTGCTCTCAAGGTTACCCACTTGTTGGGCTTGTTTATTGTGCCAAAATTAACCCACCATTTGTGCCAATAACCGAAATTTTTCTCTGACAGCCATCTGCCATCTTCATTCTGTTTGTTTCTTATAAGCTCCAGGGTATTTGTCAGTCGAGGGTCACCGCCGTAACCTAAAGCGGTTAATGCCTCCGCTACTTGAAGGAGATCCATACCTACAACAGGGAAATGGAATTTCCACCAGCGGCGGTCAGGACTCGGTGCCGTTTCGCCGGGGAAGTTCGCCGTGGCGGGATCGGAGTTAAAGAAATATTCTACACCGGCTTGGATCGCTCGTTTGATCAGATCTGTTCTACGTTCAACCGGCAGACGGGAAAAGGCAAGCATGACTTTTGCTCCCGCCCATGCGCAATGAGTCATCCGGCGGCAGGAAAAAAGCGGACCGGTTATGTAGGAGAAAGGTGAAAGCTTCCCTGAATTGTTGTCTGGTATAGTCAGCCCTTCTTTGGTTACTTTATCGGGTAAGCCCTCTCCGGAAACTGTACGTGCGGTCCACTCGTAAGCAGCATCTAGCGTTTTGTCTTTGTAGCCAAGGTCCATCAATGAGGTTAGCATGTTGCCTTGAAAACAGTTGAACGTTTTGAAGGCATCCCCACCACTGGAAAACTGACCTCCCTTTGATAGAGCATGGTCCAGCAGATATGAGCAGGCAACGCCGATACGTTTGTCTTCTTCAACAGATCCACCCATTTGTGCTAGTGAGATGATTGACCATGACGTACCCTGGAATTTAGGGGCGTAAACGTGGCTGGGGTTTATCCAGAAGCCTTCTGTATTCATGTTATCCAGTATTTCCGCAATCGGTCCCTCATGGTGCGCTTTTCTCCTGGCTGTTGTTATTTCTTTTTCTTTAGCATCGACTATATCCTGTAACGTCAGGTATCTGACCCCGGGGTCATCTTCTTCTAGGAGCCAATCGGTTGGATCAGCCTTCAGTTGTCTCTTCCAGTCCTGTTGCCTTTTCATCGGAACTTCCCCCTGATTTCATAATCGGCTGAACAAGATATCGATGCCGGAATTGTAGGGTAATATCCTTTGAGGCACAATGACCTTGGAGACAGCATCTGAAGGATCTTGTTTTGGATTGCACAGAACCGAGTTTTGTGCAATGCTAACGTTGCTGTCTTCTGGTAAAGACAGACTAAGGTTCTGCACCTTGGCGCTAGCCGGGGAGTCCTGATGCCGGTTGAAGTGTCGCCCTTATTCTTCTTGCACTCCCCACAGCCTCGTCTAACGAGTAGTCAGTCGGAACGGTTAAGGAGCCGGCGGTCACTTTCGATCACCGAGTAGAGCAACGAGTCCCTCCAATGCCCCTTCCACCGTAGATGCTCTCTCAGATGGCCCTCCCGCTCCATACCCGTCTTCTCCATGACCCTGACCGAAGCTCGGTTGGCTGGATGGCAGATTCCAACTATTCTGTGAAGGCCCAGTTCTTCAAAGCCAGAGTCGATCACCCTTCGCACTGCCTCGGTCATGTATCCCTGATTCCAGTACATCCGGTTCAGGACATAGCCGATTTCCCCCTCCTTGTTGGCGGGGTGGACGACATGCATCCGGCATTCCCCTACCAGCCGGCCTTCTGATCCCTTCATGGTGAGCGCGAAGCTCCAATCGGTCCGGGGCTGTTTGAGTTGCTGGTCGAGGATGCTCTGGACGAAGGCAGTAGTGTCGGCAAGAGTATTTGGACCCCACAACATGTACTTGCAGACCTCGGGATCCACCGCGTAGTCTTGTACGGAATCTACGTCACCTTGTTCAAATTCTCTGAGTATGAGGCGATCAGTCTCCAAGAGCATTCTCCCTCCCTAGGCACCTCGAGAGCCCGGTGGACTCGTCCTTCCGGACAATTGGCGCTTGCTGGTCCAGCTCCAGTGAGGTCAAACCGGCCAAGTCGATTCGATCGATCCCGGTTAACGACTTGATCACCTGGCCGTGGCAGATAACCAGGACCCGGTCATACGCCAGATACCTTCTTAGGACCGCGAGCACGCTGCAACCGGACAGCTTCGGTTGTCTCCCAAAGCCTGGTTTCATCCTCAGGACAGACTCCGTTACAGCGCTCGTAGTCGGACTGCAGCGCCTGGACTTCGCCAAGAGTGCGCCATTGGAACGTTCTATCCGGCACCCACTCGTGCAAATCGAACTCCACCATGAACGGGACCTGTAACCCCGGGCGTAGGACCAGGGCGGTCTGCACGGCCCTCGTCATCGGAGACGCGATCACAATCTCGGGATTGAACTCTTGAACGGCTCCGAGCTGGCCGGCGACCTGTTTTACGCCTTCATCGGAGAGCGGCGCAAGGTCCGAACCCCATCCGGGCGTCTGCCATTTCCTTGGACCGGAGTAGTCCGGATGACCATGGCGCATTAGCATGAACTCAGTCATCTATTCCACGCACCGAGGATGAACTAGAGCTGTTTCTCATACAGGACAAGGTCCTCTTCCACATCACACCCTTGCTTTTCGAGCGTCTCGGAGCGGAAGTATTTCACCTTCGCCGTCCCGACCGGTTTGAAACCGTTTCTCTCATAGTAGTCTCTGAGGCCGGTCACTGCCGCCGCGCAATCCAGTCTCAGAAACCTCTTGCAGTGTCCGCGACAGGCCGCGGCGATTGTCTCCAGGACTAGTTTGCCCACGCCTTGTCCGGCCAAGCTCCTCGATACCGTGAACGAGTGCACATAGCCAGCGTTGTCTTCTTGTTGTCCCCAGAACACCGGGTCCTGCCATTGAAGCCTGAAGCAACCGATAATTGCGCCGGCCTTCTCCACGATGCGGAACTCGTTGTTGTCGAACCCCCTTTCTATCCAGGCCACCAGATTGGCGGGCGGCGAGATCCAGTCCTGCCAGTAGTCGACCTTCTTTTCGCGCAGCCAAAGGGCCGCCTCCCGCAGGAGGCACAGTACGGTTTCGATCTCTTCTGGCTTGGCTTGCCGAAACGTGATCTCGCTCATTGTCCCACTCTATCGCGGGCGCCTTCCTTCAAGCAGTAGGGGAATATCCTGAGGCCTGGCCCTGCGCCACAAAGCCAGGCAGTCATCTGCCATGACGCCGCCAACGTATTCGACGACGTGCCGCCGCACATAGTCGTTGTTCAGCATGTCTCTCGGCTTGATCCAGTTGTCCGGTAAGGCGAACACGATGTGGCTGATGTTGCTCATGACGATGGCCCCCAGACACATAACGCAGGGCTCAACCGTGGTGTAGATGACACACTGATGAGGATGTGCGTCGAGATAGGTCTCGGCCTCAAGAAGAACGTTCATTTCGGCGTGAGCGATCTTACTTCTTCGGGCGAGATGATGGGCATGCCCCCGGGCAATAACGTTGCCGTCGTGGACGACGAGCGCACCAATTGGCAACTCGCCTGATTGGACGGCAAGCTCGGCTTCTTTGAGTGCTTCTTTCATGAAGTGCGAATGGTCTAACGCAGCGAAATCAAGCTCCATCGTCGACCTTACTCTCTTGCGGGACCTACGCGAACAATGACTCGATCCTGTCCCGGAACGCATCCCAGTGCTGTATCTCGAGACACTCGTAGCCCCCGGTCTGCGGCATACAGGACGGGTTGTACCAGACCGGGTACATGCCGGAGTCTCACTGCACCGGCGAGGTCGAAGTCGATCTTGTCGCCGGCAAACCCGCTATCCACAGACGGCGGCAACATCGGAACTGTCGAACTTCTTCGGTCTCTGGGCGACACCGGCAAAGTCTACCTCCTCAACGTGCGAGACGTGAGCTACGGCCGCCGGTTGATCGAGTGCCTCCGAGTGATTGCCGAAGCCGATCATCCCCTGGTCTTCCACTGTTCGGCCGGGAAGGACCGGACCGGCGTGCTGGCTGCCTGTCTGCTCAGTGTCCTCGGCGTCGACTCTGGGAACATCGTGGAGGATTACACGCTTACAGGGCCGTATATGGCCCGACATATCGAGCTAATGAGCCGCGACCCAAATGATGCGAAATTCCTCCAAGGCTTGCCGGCTTTCATCCTCGAGGCGTCGGCGGCGTCGATGGAGCTATTCCTGTCGACAATGAAGCAGGACTACGGCTCGATTCGGGACTACCTGTTGGCGTTTGGTGATGGCGATGCGGCTCGTGCCTGTACCCGAGGGGCCATCTTGGGCGTTGCAGAATCCGGCTCTTCGTCGCCTACTCCTTTGCAGCTTGATTGTTGGTGGACGGAACCGGCTCGCCAAAGGCCATCAGTCTGCGGTACAGGGGTGCCGCGACTCCCACAAGGATGACCGGGGCGCCGGTAACCAGCAGCAGTGTCTCAATGGTTACCACTTCGGCCAGAGGTCCGAAGATCAGCATGCCCAGCGGCATGAGGGAGGTGGAGAGCATGGTTGAAACGCTGAAGACCCTGCCCAGGTAGTCTGGATCGACCCGCTCCTGGAGCATGACCATGGTGGGAGTCATGTGCAGGGGCATGGCAATCCCGAAGATGCCCATGGCCGTAAGGTAGAGCCAGAAACCCGGAACCAGCCCGAGCGCCACCGTGCACGCGCCCATGATGAGCGTGGCAAGCACCATAGTATTCATCCGATTCCTGAAGCCACCCCATGTTGCCAGAAGGCCCCCGCCAGCCATCATGCCGATCGAGAATACCATCTCCACGGCAGTGAGCCGCCATACCTCGGGTCCAAAGCTGCGGACAGTCTGTAAGGGTGTGAGGAATGCGGCCGGGGTGACGAGTACAAGAATGATCCCGGTGAACGTGAAGAATGGCATCAGGTGGGGGTGCTTGCGGACGTAGCCGAAGCCCAACGCGATGTCACGAAAGTGGGAGTTCAGCTGCCTCTTCTGCGACCGGGCATGGGGCTCGATACGAAGGAAGAACACGAGCAGGCTGATGGCTACGGCCGCAGTGATCAGATCAATGAAGAAGACGACCTGCAGAGGGGCAATACTCATGAGGACGCCAGCGATCATGGGAGATCCCAGCATATTGGCCGACTGTATGGTACCGTTTATGCTGTTGACCCGCATCAACTTGTCCTGGGGCACGAACTGAGGAAGTATGGCACCCACTGCCGGTCCCTGGATAGCGCTCCCCGCGGATCTCATCGCCGCGGCGACAAGGATGAGCCACAAGCTCCGGTCGCCAGACATGAATGCAATGGCCAGGACAGTGGTGACCAGTGCAATCAAGCCGTCCGACAGTATTATGAGCTTCTTGCGATCATAGCGGTCAGCCCAGACCCCGGCAAAGGGGGAAAGTAGAAACGTGGGCACGAATCCGGCAATGATGTAGACGGTCATCATCACCCCGGATTTCGTCTCCAGGGTCACATACCACATGAGAGCGTACTGCACCAGCGATGACCCAAGCATGGACAGCGTCTGGGTGGTGAGAAAAACGGCGGTTGTTCGCTTCCATTTCCGCTGGTCAGTTATCGGCATTCAGACCTCTGGTTAGAGGATATGTACAGAATGGACATCTTACCGCTATCCAGAGTGAACAAGCAGCTCCATGTCCAACTCAACATGTTGCTTCCCATCGCCCAACGTTTGAATGCTCGAGCCAGTAACGACGAAGCCCAGACTGAGGTACAGCTGTTTGGCCGCCAGTTGGTCAGTGCTCACATCAAGCTTAGTCCTCGATATGCCGCTTTCTGCCAGGTTCTCCAGCAGTCGAGACAACAGCATCCTCCCAATCCCACGGGAACGTGCGTCGGAGTCCACGTACATACCATGAATGTAGGCGGCGGAGTTGCGTCGGTCCTCTTCTTCCTGGAACGCCCCGACCATGCCGACGAGCCTGCCGCATAGCCTGGCGAAAAGCAGGTGCCTCTTCCCATCGATTACGTCGTGGAGGCGTCGCTGCCATGTCTCATCCGGAGACCGCTCCATTTCTGCAAAGGAACTGCCGAACGCCTGAGGCTCCGTCTTGAGAGCTCTCAATCGCAGCGCTTTGTACTCTTCCCATGCCTCAATGGGGAGCGTAACGATTTCGGCGGAATGTACCTCGGGAGTCTCTTGAGACAACGGCACAACTGTTCCTGCCTTCGGAGTCACCTGCTGGTCTGAGGATTATAGGCCAACAGGCACGGGCTGACAAGAACATGAGGCTGTGTGCGTCTCGACAAAACGCTATGTTGTTGTCTATTCAGTCGTGATAGTCTATGGAAGTCATGAGTGCGCTGCCGCGAAAGAAGATACTTGCCGCAGTAGTGCCATACGTAACGATTGGCGCTGGACTGCTGATATTTCACAGTGCATGGCTGGCTATTCTGGGCTATCGCGGGCATGATGGCAGTCATCCTCTTTTCCCGCCCAGGCAGCGCCGCGAAGGTCTCCTATCGAGGCAACGGGTCCTCGATCCCAATAGGTGCGGCCGTGGCCGGGGCATGCGCCGGATTGCTGTTGTACATGCTCTGGCCTTCATTGGGATTCATCAATGACCCTGATTCTTATGTACGCACCATCGGACTGAACGAACGGACGTGGCCTGCCTTCCTGGCATACTTCATCCTTACGAATGCTTTGATAGAAGAATATTATTGGAGGGGCTACCTTGGGTCCGTTGGTAAACGAATCGGACTGAATGATCTGATGTTCGCGGGATACCACGTGCTTGTCCTGGCGAGCCTGATAGAGCCTGTTTGGCTCTTGGGCGCATTCGTTTGCCTGACCGCCGGGGCCTGGTTGTGGAGACAGATGAACCATCTCAACGGAGGTTTGTTGGCGTCCACCGTCTCCCACCTGACGGCGGATGCAACAGTAATTCTGACGGTGTTCTACATGTCCATGAAATAGGCGAAGTACCCATCGTAGTTCTGGTCCTGAACGCTTTGCCGGTCAACACGAAAGATCACTCTGAGAGTCATACGCCGCTTGGAGACATACTGCAATTCTGCACGTGTAAGGGACGGCGATTGAACAGAAGTCGGTCTCGTTCGAGGACACAGTATTGTAGCGGAGGACTCTACTTTACGGTGTTACTGTTTTCGGGGGTAAGGTCACAGTATGCGACGTTCTTGCCTCGGCGCTGCCCTCCGTATAGAATGCGGTTGGTGTCCGACGGAGATCAGGTCAAAATACAGATTCGGGGAGTTGCATGATGGGGGAGTATTGCGGTTACAACGGCAAGATTCTGAGAGTGAACCTCACGACCAGGGAGACAAGTATCGAGGATCTTGATGAGAGGACGGCGCGGAAGTACCTCGGCGGCACCGGGCTGGGTGCCAAGATTCTGTACGAAGAAGTCCCGCCCGGGGTAGAGTGGTCCGATCCGGAGAACCGCGTCATCATCGCCTCCGGGCCGCTCGGCGGCACCAGGGTGATGGGTTCCGCTACTGTTACTCTCGTGACCAAAGGGGCAATCACCGGCGGGCCCACCGCTACTCAGGCAAACGGCTATATGGGCGCTTTCCTGCGCCACGCCGGTTTTGACGCCATCATCGTTCAGGGCAAGGCCGAGAAGTTGAGTTACCTCTATGTTCACGACGGGCAGGCTGAAATACGTGATGCTGCCTTCTTGACCGGGAAGTCCACGTGGGATACTGAAGACCTGGTAAAGAAGGAATTGGGCATGGCGCAGAATGCCATGAGCGTGTTCGCCATCGGTCCGGCCGGGGAGAATCTGGTACGCTTTGCCGGATTCATCGGCGACCGCGGCCATTCCGCGAGCCATAACGGCAGCGGCGCCGTGCTTGGTTCGAAGAACCTAAAAGCCATCGCCGTCGCCAGGGGTACCGGGCGCGTCGCTGTGAAGGACGAAGCGGGACTGTCTGAACTGGCCAGACAGAATTTCGAGGCCATGAAGAACTCGCCGGCGGCGGTGCAGGTGGAATATGGCACGCTGGGCATCATGCGCAACGCCGCTGTGAGCGGAGGTGCGCCTTTCCGAAACTATGCCGTCAATACTTTGGCAATGACTGCCGAGCAACTGGAGACGTTCACCCCGGAATACTTGCGTGCCAATTTGAAGCTTGTCCAGCGTCATCCGTGCTGGGCCTGCCAGATGCACCACTGCGATCTGATAGTTATTCCCGAGGGGCCTCTGGCCGGCCAGACTGGCGAAGAGCCAGAGTACGAAGGCTTTACGGGCATGGGGACTCAGATTGGGAACTACAATGGCATTACTGCTACTGCGTTGGCGAACGAAGTAGACCGTCTCGGGCTGGATGTGAACGAGTCCGGCTGGGTTATGGGCATGGCCATCGAATGCTACGAAAAAGGGCTGATCACGAAGAAGGATACCGATGGACTTGAATTGAGCTGGGGCAATATTGAGGCCGTAAGGGGCATGCTGAACATGATCGCCGGCCGCGAGGGTTTCGGCGATGTTCTGGCCGAAGGAGTCATGCGGGCCGCAAGGCACATCGGCGGAGAGGCCCCCAATTTCGCCATCCATGGCAATCGGGGAGGCGTGCCCGTCGGGCTGGACCACCGCCGCAACTGGATCATGCAGTTGGATGCCACCACGTCCGACATCGGCAACAGCGAGTATCATCTGGCGCCAAGCGCGGCAGCCCTGGGGCTGCCGGCTATTTCGAGTCCCTTTGCTCATCAGGAGATTGCCGCCCGGCTTGCCAGGACGAGGGGTGTAACGCCGGCCATCGACTGCCTGGGCATTTGCCGTATGGTTAACAGGGGTGACACTGCAATCATAACGCGGCAGATAGCCGCAAGCACCGGCTGGGACGTAACCTGGGACGAGATTGCCGAGGTGGGTATGCGCGCCGTGAACCTGCTTCGGGCGTTCAACTTACGTCATGGATACACTACAGACGAAGAAGTACCTTCACCACGATACGCATCTGCGCCGGTTGACGGCCCATTCCAGGGTAGGAGCTTCATGGCGGTGCGAGACGAGATGCTCGACGTTTATTACAGGGACATGGGCTGGGAACGCAGGACCGGGAAACCGCTTCCGGAGACTCTGAAAGCCCTGGGACTGGACCATGTCATTCCGGACCTATGGGAGACGTAGCGCGTCAGAGCAATCCTGTTTGCTGAGCTGTCGCGTGCCGGGGAGGCATGAACCTCAGCACGAAAGCCCCCCCAACGATTCCCATGCCACAGGTCACGAGTGCCATGACTCGCCATCCGTCCATGAAGCTCTCTCGCGCGATCGCCGTTATGGCCTGCCCGACAACCGGGGGCACCCTCTCGGCGATTGTTATCGCCGCTCCCACCGAATCGCTGGCAGGGCCGGCAACCTCGAGCGGGATGCCGGGAATGCGTGCGATTTCCCTGTTGAAGCTTGAAGAGTATATGCTGCTGAGTATCGAACCGAGGACAGCTACACCCAGGGACCCTGATACCATTCGGGAGACCGTATTCATCGCCGAGCCGACACCTGCCCTGGCCTCCGGAAGCGCGCCCATGACAGCGTCCGTGGCGGGCGCGGCGACGTAGCCCAGAGAAAAGCCAAGGCCGGCAAACACCAAGCCCAGTTGCCAGTAAGCCGTATTGACTTCCCAGAACGAAGCGACGGCGCCGATGGCCGCTGTCCCCAGAAAACCAATAAGCATGACCTTGGTGGTCCCGATGGCGCGCACAAGCCTGTCGGCAGTACCGGCCCCGATGAACATCCCCAAGGCAAGCGGCACGACACGAACACCGGTCTGAAGCGGCGAGAATGCCTTGACGAATTGCATGTATAGCGTCAGAGTGAACGTAATCCCCACCAAACCGAGCGACATCAGGCTCACAGCTGCCACGCCGGCCGAGAAACGGCGGTTGCGGAAGAGATGGGTTTCAAGCATGGGATGTGAAGTGTGGCGTTCCCAGAGGATGAAGGAGGCGATGAGCACGACCGCGCCGGCAAGGCTGAAGATGACGCGGGCATCGGTCCAGCCCCAATCGTTGCTCTTGATAAGTCCGAATACCAGCGTCGATAGCGCGGCCATGGACAGCAGCGTCCCAGGGAAGTCGAGCTGTTTCGGGTTCTGGTCGCGGCTGTTCGGGATGAAGAACCAGCCCAGCACCAGTGCCACGGCGGCGACAGGCAGGTTGACGAAGAACATCCAGCGCCAACTCAGGTTCTCAATAATGAGCCCACCGATGATGGGACCGAGGGCAATGCCGACGCCGTTGAGCCCGGCCCACACGCCGATAGCCCTACCCCTTTCCTCCCTCGGGAATACGTTGGCGATAATGGCCAGGGTCGAAGGGAGAATCATGGCTCCCCCGACGCCCATGACAGCGCGCCACATGATAAGCTGCGCGCCACTCTGGGAAGAGGCGGCCGCCAGGCTCGCGCCAGCGAAGACCACGATCCCGGCCTGCAGCATCCTGGCGCGACCCAGACGGTCTCCCAATGAACCCGTGGTGAGCATGAGCCCGGCGAATACCATGATATAGGCGCTTATTATCCACTGAAGGTCTGAAATGGTCGCGCCGAGCTCGCGTTGAAGGGTGGGTAACGCTATGTTGACGATGGACGAGTCGAGGACGACGATCAAAACGCTGACGGCAATGACCAGCAATGTCAACCAGCGTCTCTGATACACTGCGGACTGCGTGCTGGCTCCTCCCATCCTTTGTGCCTCCCGGCGGGATGCCTTAATCATCGCGGCGCGCATGAAAGACCTGAGTAAACTGTCGGCCGTATTATGTCACGCGATTCGCGAGCCGACGGCGATTCGAAGGGCACGTCGGCTTCTGACGTAGGGGCCTAATATCGACCGTATTTATCGACTGAGTCTATCATAGCTTTTACATTTTCCGGTTTGATTTCCCCGTAGCCAGTCGTTGAAGAAGTCAGGATAAAGCCGCCGTCCTTCTTGCAGGCCAGTATCAGTTTCTTGCAGTATTCATCCACCTCCGACGGTGAAGCGGTGCAGAGTAATGAAACAGGTACATTACCACACAGGCAGGCAACGTCACCAAGAATTTCTTTGGCTCGAACCATATTTGATTCTTGAATTCGGATATAGAAAGTACCTTTGGGAAAATCGGTAAAATACTCCAGCTGGTTGTCCCGCCTTCCCTCGAAAAACATGCGGATGACATCGTATCCAAGGTCGAACGTTGTTTGAATAGCTCGCTTCCAATTAGGCCAGACAAACTCCTCAAACTGCTTTATTGATAAGAATTCATCGGACACCCTGTGCGATTCTCCGGCCCCGCCAATTGCCGGCTTACCATCCCGATGAACGGCCGGTTTCGCCTGGGAAATCCGGAATTCCAGAAACTTCTCGAGAGCTGCTTTCAGCTTATCCGGCCTTCGGAACATATCTATACCTACCCCCCTGAAGCCGCGGAAGCTATTGGAAAAGCCGGAGAAGGGAGGGTTAACTCCCCCTCCCATCCGCCAGAACGGGTCCTGGGGAAAGCCGATCGATGCCATCTCCTGTTCGATATCACCCACGGCCTTGTCCCATTTCTTCTTTTCCTGTGCTGCTTGTTTCATTACTCTGGCAAACTGCTCGAATTCCGGTGAATCGAAGAGTGTGGCGAAAGATAACGCGTTTGTTCCCAGGTCTCTCAGGGGCGGGAGTTTGGCCAGGAGCTTCATCGAGTTATTTACCCGCGGCATCCAGTAGCGGATTATGTAGTCGGAAGGGTCAAGGAGGAAGAGATCATACTCATCCTCTTTCATGTACTCCTGTTCGTTTATCTGGTGGGGAAGATGAGGGGGAAGTCTGCCCCCGGGATGCCATTCGTAATTTGAATCAAGAATATCAAGGGCCGTGCCTGGTCCATATGTCAGGTTTCCCCACCCGTCAGGCGCAAAATCAACCAACATTCTTTTAAGAGCGCTTTTCCAGACAGGAGCATCATAATAGACACTCGAGAAAGGTACACCGCTGTATTTGCATGCCGGGTAGGTCCCGCAAAAGAGGACAGGGACTCTGTCCGGTACTTTGAGCGTAATGGCATCATACAGTCTCTTTTCCCTCTCGTGGTAAAGCTCCTCCACCGATTTGCCGTGTTTCTTCTGGATCTCTTCCTTCAATTTCCGGTCATCGATCAGTATTTCTTCTCTTGATTTCTGCTTTGCCATTGTTTATCCTCCTTAGCTGTTGGTAAGTGATTCCCGACTGGTAAATGTATGAGGATCATATATGTTGAAGCGATTATAACACGAGCTTCCTGAGTAACACGCCAGATTGTGTCCGCTGGTCGCTGCCTACGGCACCGTGCCTGGGCATATTGTATCATGCGGGCGACGTCAGACCTGCCCTGGACGGAGGTAAGGAAGTGAGACTGAGAATCGCCGGCTACCTGCTTCTGCTGTCTGGCCTTCACCGGTGGGGCGATGTTCATGTCTTTGATGTTCTACAGCACGGCACACGCCAACCTCTCAAGAAGCGCTATGCCACAGGGCTTGGCGTTGGCCGTGGTCGGCATGCTGGGCATACCGGGAGTCGCAGCAGCGGGCCGGGACCACGCCGGCCAATTGAACAACAGACAGTTTTGTGGAATTCAGTTAAAACTGATAAAAGGTCAAAGACGCTCATTCGGCAATTGGCTGGATCGCAGTCGACGAAGAACGGAAGGCGACGCTGCCATACTTTGATCCGGGCATGTCTCTGTTAGGGGCATAATGGTTGGCCATCAGCGTCTCATCAGGATGTTGTGTGTGTTGTAGCTTCCAGTCCAGACGGTTACTGAACCCAAGTAATCACGGTAGCCGTCTGCAACCACATGCACCGAGTATGTCATCACGTGAGAACCTCGTTCGGCAACTCTTCAAGTGAGCACCGAGATACGAAGCCCGCCTGTCAGCACGCCCGGAAGACGGCGTACCTGCATTTGTGATGTCCCCGCTTGACGAAAGGTGACGCCAGGCCACAACAGACCGTTTTGTGTAATTCAGTTAAAACTGATAGAAGGTCAATCACGCTCATTCGACAATTGGCTGAAGTCGCTTGCCGCCGCGATCTGGACATTGACAATGCCTATACTAAGGTGCTATAAGCTAGCCAAAGTCGGCATATCTCGCGACCGTCGTACCCGTATGCCTAGTACATCCAGGGACAGGCTGTATCAGGATGACGACCGAGCCGGCGATTCGCTGAAGGGACGCAGCGAGGAAGACGAAATCCGTCGGCGGAGGAACTGCAATGTAAAGTCCTGATTCACAACGTGAACATCCAATCGTATTGAGGAGGGTCACCCATGAAGAACAGGTGTGTGTGTTCATTCTTGGTTCTTCTTGCCAGTCTCGGTATCGTGTTGGCATCCTGTGCTCCGGCTGAGACTTCCGTTAACCCCGTCACCACGGCTACCCCCCAGGTACCACCGGGAACAGAAACCATCACGGCTGTTACAGCACCCACCGCGAGGCCTTCCGTTGACGCGCCGAAATACGGAGGCGTCTACACAGGATGGCTGGCCACGGACCCCATGGGTTTCGACGAGGCCTATACGGTCAATCCCAATGTCACTACCGCTCGTCTGACCCACGATGAGTTGATGACCGCAAATTGGGCTAAGGGCCCTGCCGGGACAGGGGAAACCGACTGGGCGAACGGTTTCATTGGCCGCGTCGAGTTGGAGACCGCCTCGCTCGCCGAAGGATGGGATCTTCCCGACGACGAGACCATTATCTACCATATCCGCAAAGGCGTCAGGTGGGCACTCAACCCGTCGAGCGAGGCGAGCCGTCTGACAAACGGCCGAGAGTTCACGGCAGACGACGTAGTCTTCAGCATAAACCGGAACTTCTTCACCAAGACGGCGTATCTGTACGGTGCGTACGTACCAGGTGGATACGCCCCTACCTCTGTAAAGGCGTTGGACAAGTACACAGTCGAAGTGAAAGTGCCGAAGATTATGCACGGCCTCATGCTCCTGGTAATTGGCGACTTCATGTACATGTGGCCTAAGGAAGTGATCAACAAGTACGGAGACATGAAGGACTGGAGGAACTCCGTCGGCACGGGTCCCTTCATGCTCACCGATTTCGTCTCAAACAGCTCTGTGACCTACGTCCGGAACCCCAAGTACTGGATGGCCGACCCGGCCGGCACCGGCAAGGGGAACCAACTGCCCTACGTAGACGGCGTGAAGCAGCTAGTAATATCGGACATATCGACGCGGTTGGCGGCACTACGTACCGGAAAGATAGACATGCTACCGGGGATCGCGTGGGAAGACGCCGAATCGCTGATCAAGACAAACCCTCAGATGATGAGCAAGGCAGGGTATGTTGCGCCCGCTTTCCCTGTCGGACGCGTTGACAAACCGGAACTACCGTTCGCGGATATCAGGGTGCGGCAGGCAATGAACATCGCCGTAAACAAGAAGGCCCTGGTGGACAGCTACTATGGAGGCCACGCTGCGCTACTCGGCTACCCGTGGCCGCCAACGACGACGTACGATAAGATCTACACGCCACTGGAGGGGCAGTCCAAGGGTGTGCAGGACTTGTTTGCCTACAGCACGGATAGAGCCAAGCAGTTACTGAAGGATGCGGGCTACCCGAACGGTTTCAAGACGAAGATCGTCTGCGACGGGGCATCCACTCAGCCGGACTTGCTTTCCATCATAAGGGAGGACCTGCTCAAAGTCGGCATAGACATGGAAATCCAGCCTAAGGAGACTGGCGTCTACACCAGCATATACAGGGGCAGGACTCACGAAGAGATGCTCATGAAAGGGAGTGTAGACTATGCATTTCCTTTCCGCATGCTGATGGTGCGGAAGGAGAGTTTCGACAACCCAGCCTACTTTGAAGACCCATACACGCGGAAAGCGTACGAGGATATCAGCCGGATCGTCGGCATTGACGACGCTGCGGTCAACGGGATACTCAAAGACGTGGGCAAGTTCAGCCTGGAACAGGCCTGGGGCATCTGGCTGCCTGCGCCTCAGCAATATCGCATATGGTGGCCGTGGGTCAAGAACTATCACGGCGAGGCAACGCTTGGATACGACAACCAGCTGGGATATATCCCGTACCTGTGGATAGATACTGCGCTGAAGAGATCACTGGGGTACTGACGCTGTCCCCGTTCACTTCTCGGTGGTTGCACCAAACGATCGGAGCGTTCACAGACCGGACAACCTACACTCGAATGAAGAGAGGCCCCGTCAGCGGGGCCTCTCTTCATTGCCTTCAAACCTTGTGTAACAGATGTCAATCGGTTTACGCTCTCAGATCTTGAGAGTATGAACTGCTGTTGACAGGTGCTCCGGCACAACGTATCATCGGGCCAATCTTTCAGGTTGCGGGGACTGTCCAGCGACCATCTAAGATATGCATCTCCGGCGTCAGGGTCGAGAAAGGAGTTAAGAGTTGCACATAGACAAGAAGAAGTGCGTCGGGTGCGCGAACTGCGTGCCCGTCTGTCCCATGGGCGCCATCTACATCGGAGACGACCACCTCTCCGAAATCAACCAAGACGCCTGCGTGGAGTGCCAGGCATGCTACAAAGGGATGAGTGTGGAGAACCTCCCCCAGCAACCGACACGCTTTCTCAGAGGCCTGCTCTCGCTTGTGAAGCTACGGTTTCAGCCTGACCCGGACATTTGTCCGACGGGGGCAATCACCCAGGATGAGCTTGTATGGCCCAGGATTCTGAGGCGCCAGTTTAGCGACCCTCAGGAACCTCACCCGTCGACCGGTGTCGGGGGGAGAGGCACTATGGAGGTGAAGACCAACGACGTGACGGGCCGGGTAAAGGAGGGGGAGGTAGGGTTCACAATAGAGTTCGGTCGTCCAGGGGTGGGGTCTTGTTTCTCCGACGCGGAAGCCCTTTGTCGGAGACTGGCCAGGATGGGAGTGGAATTTCAGACTGAGAACCCGGTCAGCGCTCTCATGTCAGATGTGAGCACGGGACAGCTTCGCGAAGACATCCTGAACGAGCGAGTCCTCTCGTACATTCTCGAGTTCAAGGCAAAGGCGAACATGACGGCTCCAGTCCTGAACGCGATCGAAGAGGAAGTGAAGAAGCTCGATACAGTTGTCGCGCTCGGACTCGCGGTTCGCTGCGACCCGAAGGGCAACGACGCAGTCCAAGCCCAGTTGGTCTCGATGGGATACGAGGCTTGGAGAGGGAAAATCAACATGGGGCTCGGGAGACGGACCAACGCGGCGGCAGCGGAGAAGGCACATGACTAACACGCTACACAGATTCGGCAAGCCTGATGGTCTTAAGGATGACTATGTTGCTTTCGTTCTGACGAGCAAGGGAGCCAATGATGTTGGCTCGCGCGAAAAGGCCAAGGCGTTCCTTGAAGTTGCTCTCAGGTACAATCCGGTCAATCTGGCGGGCGACACAAGGTACGGCTCATTGTATCGACCCGAGAAGCATCTGAATCCATTCTCCTTGTATATGAAGGGGCGAAAGGAGAAAGTGCCACCGGCAACCATCGTTGACGAGATGCCCGAACCCGGCAGGGCTCTGGCGGTATTCGACAATAAAGAGGCGCTCGAGGGCTTTCTCAAAGAGATCAAAAAGATGGACCTGGGCCTCTCGGTGAATGTCTCCGCACTCGTGGACGATGTGAGAGAAATGGCTTCGCGCACAGGCGTCCCGCCACACTCGATAAACTACGCATTGGGACTGAGGGGGAATCTGCATCTGCTGCCGGACCGGTACGTGCTCGCTTTAACCACCATGTGCGGCCATGGGCTTGTCTCAAGCAACCTGGCAAAGAAGATGATTGACAGCGTGAAAGAGGGCCGGGTCGCCCCCGAACGATGTGCGAGGTTCATGGCGAAGTTCTGCACCTGCGGCGCGTTCAACACCTCGCGCGCGATGCATATTCTGAACAGTGCAAGGACTTCTAAGAATGACATCTAGGAGTCCGCCTGCAGTGTGTGTATTTCCGCCCTGCCCAGTCCATGATAACGGCATCGCCTCCGTCCAGCGCCATGTTTCATACTGCAAGGCGGTCACATTCAGCCAGATTGTGTCCCGCTCCTACCTTTGAATCAACTCTAATACTTGTGGCGGCAGCCGACCAGGTGATCGTTCACTATGCCGACTGCCTGCAAATGAGCATAGATAACCGTCGAGCCTACGAAGCTGAAACCGCGTGCCTTCAGATCCTTGCTGATCCTGTCGGACAATTCCGACGTTGAAGGCAACTCCGCCAGCGACCTCGGCGAGTTGTCGACAGTCTTGCCGTTGGTGAAATGCCACAGGTAGGTGTCAAAGGATCCGAATTCCTCAACTACTTCCATGAACCTTCGCGCGTTGTTAATGGCGGACCTGATCTTCAAGCGGTTGCGAATGATGCCCGAGTCTTTGAGCAATCGCGACACATCCTCTTCAGTCATGCGAGCGACTCGGCTCCAGTCGTAATTATGGAATGCTTTTCTGTACCCTTCGCGCCTGTGCAGAATTGTCTTCCAGCTTAGACCGGCTTGGGCGCCTTCGAGTATCAGGAATTCGAAGTGCACCTTGTCGGAATGCTTTGGTTTGCCCCACTCCTCGTCATGGTACCTCTGCATCAATTCGTCGTTCACAGGCCAGCTGCAGTCGGGCAATCGTGGGACCTCCTCGTGGCAAAAAGAACCCACTTGCTATTGGTTCTCGCATTGTCTCACATTGTGGATAATTCCCAAAGACTCACCGGTCACAGTCCATCGTAGAGTGACACCGTCAGGGGAGAGATCAATCTCCTTCGCAACTAGAAGAACTTGTCGATGTCCTTGCCCTCAGCTCTTGCCCACCGACGGAATTGATGGATGAACGTGGTGGGCGAACGCTATTTGTTCGGACGCGAGAACGAACGTCGTCGGGTCGAAACCTCGAGGAGACATGGCGGTGCAAAGGAGAAGTTCACGATCTGGACATTCACTCGCCGGCGAGGTGTCGTCACCTGCCCACCCTCTTGGCCATGAAGATATCGGGTTTGCCCCACCCGTTTGCGTCAGGAATAACGCCCACGATGGTGAAACCTACCTTCTGGTAAAACCCAAACGGGTGGCCACGTAGATTCTTGATACTCGCGAGGCTCTCCAATACGTTGGGATAGAGGTCCGTTCCTGATACCGACGTCCGATCGTTTTCGTCGTCTGTGCCTAAATAGATCGTGACGCCGCCCTGTTCGCCAACACGTTTCTCCAACGCTTCCACAAGGGCTCGCCCTATCCCCTGATCTCGGAATTCCCGTCTGACCACCAGCGGGTGCAGTTCCCAGGCGTGACCATCGTACTGTCGGATTCCGCCAATCCACCCCACCACCGACCCGCTGTCATCTACAGCGGCTAGAGTGATCCTGTCCTCCTGCAGCGATTCTGCTACTTCCTTGAGTCCAGCTTCCAGATCAGGCCAGGAGGTGGATCCGGTATCACTGAAACCTTCAACCAGCAGGGCCGCTGCCTGGCGACGCCGATCCATGCCTTGCGGTTCGAGATCGACAATTCTCATGGGGACACCTCCTTGTACTTGAACGCCAAGGCATCAAGACTCGGCCCCATGCGGCTCTGGCTCCAGCAGAGGCATTACCTCGTTCCACACACGGTGCGCCAGGTTTGCATACTTGGCGTATTTGGCACTGAGATCCTTTCTGTTGCGCCGCAGTTCTTCGTAAGGTTTGGTCACACCGTTGCTCCCCGTTTCCCATTCTACCAGCAAGCACGGGAAATGAAAGCTATGGTCCTCTTCCCAACTGACCTAACTGAACGTCAACACCCTGGGTCAGAGATTGGAAGGACTCCGGCAATCAGGATATAGCGTTTTGTTACGGGCCTCGAGCAGTTGCTTTGCCGGCAGCAACAAGGCCATAATAGCGGGCATGCCGTGGAAACGGGACAAAATCATTTCTACGGAGCCGGAAAGACGAAAGAACACACTGGATGTCATCACGACATCGGAGAAGCATCCGCGCTACGTGGACGGGGTTGTCTTCAGCTGATTCATCAAGCCGAGATAATCCATGAAATCCCAGGTTTCTACGTTCTTGCCGTCTACGATTCTATTTATCTGGACCCCCTTTACAACAACCTCTCTTCCGGTGGCGGGGATACCCATGAACGGCCCTTGGTGAGTGAATCGGGCCGTGTACCTGGTCACGATCTTGTCTCCTTCAGCCAGCATATCTTCTTCCGTATACTTCAGATCAGGCATCACAGGCGCGGTCATGACCACGGACTGGATCCTCTGTTCACGATTCATGTCGCCTCTCAAAAGGCTATGGCCGACATAATTGGGAGCGAGAAATCTCTCGTACAGGGCCCGGATCCTGGCGACGTCACCGTTCAAGGTGTTGAACTCCGCGGTAAACTGCCTCATCAGTCTCTTGTTGTCTTCACCGGACATGGTCATTCCCTCCTTTAATTGGCGAACCAAACCACACCGCCGGATGCGGCGGCGGTCCTGGTGATTGCCCCGGTGCACGATCCAGAACAGGCTGCATCCTCATCACCTCGTGCTTACTTCGGCCAGAAACTCCCTGACCATCGGCAGTACGAGGTCGATGCGGGCTGTCACTTGCGCGTGTTCGAGCCCCGGCAGACCGACGAATCTGGCGCCGGGAATACGGGCGGCGCATTCCCTTGATAGAGGGAACCAGGGATCGAGTTCACCTGCAAACAGCAGGCAAGGTATCTTGATTTTCGGCAAAACGTCTTCCGCTTTCGGGCTGACTATACTCCGCGACTTACGGATGTAGACGAGAAATGCCCGGGCATCGTTACCGAGTAATATGGCCCTTCTCGCCGGTGGAAGCGGTGCCCCCATTCTCTTCTCCATGGCAGCCGCCACGAACTCCATGGGATTCTGCGGCACTTCTCGTATTCCATTCTCCAAGTCGAGTTCCATTTGCTTTCCGATGGGGTCTTCCCACTCTTCCTGTCCGCCGGTTGGGTATCCCATGCCTCCGAGAATCAGCGAGCTGAACCGTTGAGGGGCATAGATGGGGATGCGAAACCCTATCTTGCCGCCCATCGAGTAGCCAAAGTAGTCCGTCTTAGCGATGCCAAGATCGTCGAGAACCGCCACCAGGTCGCCGACCCGGGACTCGAATTCGTAAGCCGACGGATCGAGCGGTTTGTCGCTCTTTCCGAAGCAGCGGGCATCTACCAGAATCAAGCGGTGGTCGTTACGCAGCGCCTCGGCGTAACCATTCACCCGCCAGCCCTCCAGACTGCCGCTCATTCCGTGCATGAGCATGAGAGGCGGCCCCTGCCCCTCCACCTCGTAGTAGATTCTCACCCCGTTGTTGTTGGCGTATGGCATACCTCACCTCCTTTGTCTCTTTGCTAAGCGGTCGGCGGATTGATGCCCATTTGCTGATAGAGTTCGCGCAGAGGCGCAACGCTCCACACGGTCTCCACCCATTTCCCCCCGGCGAAGCGGTCACAGTAAGCAGCGGTGATACTGACCGGCTTGCCGGTCGGCTCGTTGTCTCCATACTTACCGGTGAAGGTACCCTGGAGCGTGGAGCGATATGCCACCATGTCCCCTTCGCCGATCAAGTTGTCGATCGTGATTCGAAGGTCCGGGCAGGCGGTGCGCCACTGCGTTACCAATCGCTTGAATCCGTCCGGACCCTTGAAGCGCGCCAACGACCAATTAGGACCGACCAGTTCAGGTATGAGGTCCAGATTTCCTTTGTTCCAGATCTCGTCACAAATGCGGTGCTTCAAGGCTTTGTTTTGTTCGACTGACATGATGTATCCTCCTTGCTACTGGCGTAGGGGCGACCACGCAGGGTCGCCCCCACGAGAACGCCCGACGCCTTCAGGATCTCCTTATGTCTCAGTGCCCACTCCAGGTGTGGCTGCATCTTCATATCGCTCCGGGTCATAGCCGCGCCTGACGACTTGTGGTTGTTTTCCCCCTTACGGAGACCGGGCCATCCAGAGACCCCACCTATTCTGGATTCCCGATCAGGTCGGGAATGACGGGGGCCTACGCCTTTTCTATCCCCTTGTGTCTCAGTGCCCGCTCCAGGTGCGGCTGCATCTTCATCCCGCTCTGGGGTCATGGCCGCGCCTGACGACTTGTGGTTGTTTTCCCCCTTACGGAGACCGGGCCATCCAGAGACCGCACCTATTCTGGATTCCCGATCAGGTCGGGAATGACCGGGGCCTACGCCTTTTTTATCCCCTTGTGTCTCAGTGCCCGCTCCAGGGACGGCTGCATCTTCATCTCGCGGAACTCTTCAGGCCGAAATGGAAGAAGCTTCCGGGGGCAAAGGTCACTCGATACGGCGTAGCTTCAATGTCGTTGGATTCGCCACGGGTCCGCTCTGGTTACTTTTCTGAGTCAACCAGAGCGTGTTGCCGTCTATTCTGTACGAAGATGTCAACGTGACCCCCGGGGCCATGGTCGCGACGCCCAGCGCGACCACCGGTTTGAATACGAGATCACCGCCCTTGGTTTCGAAAGTGCCGGCTTGTGCCGCAAATCGCAATAGGTCGCGCAGCTGGTCAACTGTCGCCTTCGACTGATCCCCGGGCCTGGTGCGGGGCGTTTCCCCGGATACTGTTGTCCTGCTGTAGTGGTTGCTGGTGAAGATAAACAGGCCGGGTTGTGCTGGGTAAGTTGAGGCATTCGGACCGGTTGTGGTAACCTCGACGCTCTCCCAAACGCCCTGGAGCTTTTTCTGGTCTGTAGTCATGTGAACCTCCTATCCTTCCGTATTCGCTTTATCATCGGCGGAGCAGTGATTTCTATCCTATTTCTTGAGCTGGTGATGCTCCTTTATGCTGAATAGCTTGGTGTCTTGGTCATTCTGGTTCCTGTAATTCGTGCTTGTTCCGTGCTTCGATATTCGGATTTCGGGTTTAGGCCTTCAGTATCTCCTTGTGTCTCAGCGCCTGCTCCAAGGACGGCTGCATCTTCATCTCGCGGAACTCTTTGATGGCGAAGTCGAGGTGCTCCAGGGCGTCCTTCTTCTCGGCGGGGTAGTGGTCGAGCAGCAGTTCGCCGAGCCCCAGGCGTGTGAGGGCGACCTCCGGCCTGAACCTGAATTCGGTGGAGGCCCTCAAGGCTTCTTTGTAGTCAACCCTGGCTTCCTCATATCTGCCCAGGAGTGCTTTGGCTGCTCCTAACAGGCGGAAAGCGCAGGTCAGCCCTAGCGCGTCAAACGGCGGATGGGTGCCTACCGCAAAGCGCCTAAGGAGGAATGTCGTCGCCTCTACGTGCCGAACCAAGGTGGCTGCCTCCAGTAACCTGAGGTCTGTGCTGAAATCAGACGTATCATGGTCAGGACCTAATTGGGTCTTGGCCGGTGCAAGCTTGTCCAGAATTTCAGCCGCCTCGGCTGATTTGCCCAGGTAGGCACGGGAAAGACATACGCGAGCTTGTTGCAGGTAATCACTTGCGGCCGCTGGTATCTCCTGAATGACCTGAACGACCTCCTGGACTCGCCCAAGCTCCAGGAACGTCCTATCAATTCCGTTCGCGATAAGCACTCGAACATTTTCAACTAAGCCCAGCTCGGAACCGATCGCAAGCATTTGAAGGGCTATGTCAGCAGCTTCCTGCAAACGGCCGTCGATGGTTGCAGTCATGGACTGGAATCGCATATCGCTCAGGCGCCGGTTTGCCTGTTGGCTCCGCTCGGCTATGGCATGAACCTCACCTGAAATTTCTTCCAACCGCCCCCTTTGTCCCGTTTCTACAAAGAAACTGACCAAACGGCTAAGGGATTGAAACAATGCCCTCTCGCTGACACCAGAGCGGGGTTTTTGCAGCATCTCCTCCGATAGCTTCAGTCTTTCCTCGCCGGATCCACGCCGTGGGCCTGAAAAGAGCCACTCCCCGGCAGCCCACAAGAACGCTTCGTTGTCTTCCAGTTTTCGGGCGAGGTCTAATCCGCGCTCAGTCAGTCTGCGGGATTCCGGAATTCGGGCATGAACGCGGTTGAAAAACCCCAGCAATAGGTCCGCGTCGACGCGATCACGCGAATTCGGCGCAGCGTAGCGGTCCAGGCGCTCCATCCAAAGTTCGCCGTGGGCCGTGGCCAGGGCTGGACCTTGTCCATAGCTCGTCATTCCTCGATATGCCAACCTGCTGACAAGAAATGCCTTGTGGCTGTCTGAGATTGCCTCAGCGAGTGCGAATGTTTTCGGAGCTATCTCGTTAACGTAGCGCAGAGGTTCCCCGGCATCTATCAGGGTTTCGCCGAGAGCCAGCAGCAGATCGCATTGCCTGGCCTTGTCGTCGGGGTCGAGCACCTCCTGGGCTTTGAGACACTCCTCATAGAGCCGCACCGCCTCGCCGTAGGCGTAGACGGAAAGGGCGCGCTTGGCAGCGATCTCCCCGTATTTCACGGCTTTGGCCAGGTCGCCGGCCTCCGTGGACTGGCTGAAATGGGCGGCCAGTTCGGCGGCGTGGTCCTCCAGGCGCTGGGCGTAGACCTCTTCAAGGGCCTTCCCGACCTGCTGGTGAGTGCGGATGCGGCGCGGGGCGAACAGCTCCTCGTAAAGGGTCTGCCGGAAGAAGGCGTGCTGGAAACGGAAGCTGGAGCCTTTTCCTACGGCCGACCGCTCTTCGATCACGGCGGCGGCGGTCGCTTCCTCAAGAGCGGTGTAAAGCTCTTCTTCATTGACCCCGGCCACCTTTCCTTCGGCCCGGCTCAGGACAAGCTGCAGTACCTGCAGGCTGAACTCGCGCCCGATGACGGCGGCAATGGCCAGCACTTTATTGCACCTCTCGCTGAGACGGGACAGGCGCTTGCCGATGACGTCTCTTAGTCCCTCGGGTATGGCAAGAGCAACCGGGGTCGATCCGGAGGCTTTCCCCTTGCCTCCATCACGCGCCACGATGCCTTCCTCGACCAGATACCGGAGCACCTCCTGGACAAAAAGGGGATTGCCCTCCGTCTGCCGGTGTACCGCCTCGGCCAGCCCCCACGGTATCTCCTGCTCCACGGCGCTCTGCAGCATCCGCTGCACTTCATCCGCGGTGAGTCCCCGCAGCCCCACCCTGGTGAAGGTCGGTATCCTCCTCAGTTCCGCCAAGGAGGCGGAGAGGGGGTGGGTGCGGTCTACTTCCACATCCCGGTAGGTCCCCACAATGAGCAGGCGCGACTTCTCCAGGTTACGCGAGAGGTGGGTAAGCATCTCGAGCGTACCCCTGTCGGCGTCATGGAGGTCTTCAAGGACCACGTACAGAGGCTGGACGTTTGAGGCGTTGACCAGGAATTCCGTCACCGCCTGTAACAGCCGGTACCTCTCTTCTTCAGGGTCGCCGGCGGGACGAGACTCGACCCTCAAGCGCTCCCGCACCTCCGAGACGATACGGGCGACGTCGCCGGCGCCGGATCCCATCTCCTTGCGCAATTCGTCGGGAGGCCGGTCCAGCACGTAGGTACGCAACGCTTCGACAAAGGCCAGATAGGGGAGTGACAGGGAGCCTTTCTCATAGCAGTGGCCCACCAGGGTCCGTCCGCCCCTTAGCTTCACATAGGTGCCTAGCTGCTCGCAGAAGGAGGTCTTGCCGATGCCCGGCTCGCCGGCCACCACGGCCAGGGCCCCCCGCCCCGACATCGCCCCATCGAATGCGGCCTGCATGTGCTTCAGCTCTTGCTCCCGCCCCACAAAGACACGCCGGTAGATCGGATTTGGGCCGAGTGTAGTCGAGGAGTCTCCCTCCGGCGCAGCCGTCGCGGCGGCGGGCTCTTTGGCGGCCTTACCCGCCCCAATGCCCTCCAACGCCTGGAGGACGACGGTCGCCGACGGGGGACGCTTCTCGGGGTCCTTCTCCAGCAGCCGCATGATGAGGGTCTCAAGTGCCGGAGGGAGGTCGGCCCGGTGCCAGGTGGGGGAGACGGGTGGGGTGTTGATGTGCTGCCCGATGACGGCGATGGAGTCGTCGCCGACAAAGGGCGGACGTCCGGCCACCATCTCGTAGAGCATGGCGCCGAGAGAATAAAGGTCCGCCCTGGCGTTAACCTTCCCGCCCATGGCCTGCTCCGGGGGCATGTAGGAGACGGTGCCCACCATCATGCCGTCTCCGGTTAACCGGGATAGCTCTACGGCCACCGCCAGGCCGAAATCGCCTACTTTGGCCGTCCCATCGGCGCTCATCCAGATATTTCCCGGCTTGATATCACGGTGGATGATGCCCCGGGCGTGGGCGAACTCCAGCCCCTTGCAGACGGATATGGCTATCTCAATTGACCTGTCCAGGGACAGCTTGTGTCCGGCGGCCTTTTTGATGAGCCCTTCGACGTCCCCACCCGATAGCAGCGGCAGCACCATGTAGGGCTGGCCTTCATGATCGCCGAAATCGAGTATGGAGACGATATTAGGGTGGTCGAGCCGGCCCATGGCCTGGGCTTCCCGCTTGATCCTGGTCCGTCCGGCCTCATCGAGCTTCTCCGTCTTGATGAGGGCGAAGGCGACGTCCCTATCCAGCACACTGTCATGGGCCAGGTAGACTTTCTTCTTTCCCCCCTCTCCGAGGAACTTCTTGACCTGATAGCGACCGGAAGCGAAGGAGGTGGGGACGGGGGGAGGTTGGGTGGAGGGGGGAGCTTCCAGTGAAGGTTGAGGTACCGGCTGCGCCAGACGTTGGCCGCATCCATTGCAGAAGCTGCTTCCGCGGGGATTCTTCCGCTCGCAACGCGGACATGCTGGCTCCGAGCTGAACTCGACCCCACATCCATTGCAGAACCTGACGTCATCAGGATTCGCGCGGCCACACCTCGGGCACGTCATGGCAGATTCCCTCCCACACGACTACGGCCTTCCTCGCCTTCCAACCCGAAAACGTTATCGGGTTGGGATTCGCTTGCGGCCGTGTCCCCGGCCCACGCGGCGGCGGTATTGGGCGCAATGTAGCACCGCACGCCGCCGACTGTCAAATCATTCCGATTAGCATAGTCAACATTCAATGGTCTACTCTGTCTGTAGTGGAACATTGGCGGGGTCGGCTACAAGTGCGCCTCCGGATCTGAGCACGCTGAAGACCTCGTTTATCCTTTTTCGGATATCCGCAGGGCTGCCGAGGTAGATGAGAGGAACCCCAAGACAATCCAGGATTCGCCCGAGCAGAGCCCTACATTGCATAAGGGACCAAGGCGTGCATACAATGGGCCCCAGAATTCTCGCAGTAGCGAGGTCCCGTGGAGAGGGCAGTATGGAAAAGGAACTGCGACAAAGCGGCATCCAGGCGATTGGCAGTGTGCCCTGGGGTACTCACTTCTGCCAGTTCTACCATACTAAGCAGGACCTGGTCGACACTCTCGTGCCCTATTTCAAAGCCGGCCTGGAGAACAACGAGTTCTGCATGTGGGTTACGGCGAAGCCGCTCGAAGTGACCGAAGCTCGAGACGCACTGGCGGCGGAACTCCCAGACCTTGATCGCCGTTTGCGCGAGGGACAGATTGAGATAATCCCCCACACCGAGTGGTATCTCCTCGGAGGCGCCTTCAACGATGACCGGGTTTTGAAGGGCTGGGTGGACAAGCTTGAACAGGCGCTGACCAGGGGTTACGCCGGACTTAGGTTGACGGGCAACACCTTCTGGCTGGAGCGAAGTGACTGGCGGGCGTTTACCGAGTACGAGGCCAAAGTAAACAGTGTGATCGGCCAGTACCGAATGCTGGCAGCTTGCACCTATTCCCTGGACAAGTGTGACGGAGCGGCAGTAATTGATGTGGTCAAGAATCACCAGTTCGCCCTGATCAAGGAAGAAGGCAAATGGGATATCATTGAAAGCGCCGTTTACAAGCAGGCCAAGGATGCCCAGCGCCAGACGGAAGAGCGATACCGATCGCTGTTCGAAAACATGCTGGGTGGTCTGGCCTATTTCCGTGTGGTCTTTGAAGAGGGTGAGGCAGTTGACTTCACCTATTTGGAGGTTAACCCCGCTTTTGAAGTGCTGACCGGACTGAGAAATGTGGTGGGCAGGACGTTGACCGAGGTAATACCCGGGATAAAGGACTCTAACCCGGAGCTGTTCGAAATCTATCGAAGAGTGGCTCAGACGGGGTTGCCGGAGAGCTTCGAGACCTACATTGAACAGCTTGGAATCTGGTTCTCGGTTTCGGTCTACAGCCCGCAACAAGGGTATTTTATGGCTCTGTTTGAGAACATCACCGGTCGCAAGCAAGCAGAAGATGCTCTCAGGCGAAGCGAGGAGCGATGGGCAACAACCCTGGCAAGTATCGGTGACGCTGTCATCGCCACAGATTCCTTTGGCCGGATCAGCTTCACTAATGCTGCTGCCGAGTCCCTTACCGGCTGGAAGGCCGCCGAAGCTGACGGGCGCCCCCTTGCCGATGTCCTCAAAATCGTGAACGAGATGACCCGACAGCCGCTCGAAAACCCTGTGGAGAGAGTCATGCGGGACGGGGGGATTGTGGGGTTGGCCAATCACACGCTGATGAGGAAAGACGGAACTGAGGTCCCAATCGATGACAGCGGCGCGCCGATAAGAAATGAGTCCGGCGCAATAACCGGCGCAGTGATCGTGCTCCGCGATGTCACGGAACGCAAGAAAGCGGAGCAATTCAAGGACGAATTCATCGGCCTGGTATCGCACGAAATCAGGACACCGCTCACGGTGGTAACCGGCGCACTAAGCGTAGCCATGTCTGAGGGCATTCAAACGGAGGATCAGAAGCTCATGCTGGAGGACGCCGCCCGGGGGGCGAAGGATATGGCCGACGTCGTCGATAATCTGCTGGAACTGTCCCGATGGCAGGCGAACCGTCTCACGCTCAGTGCCGAACCTCTCCCGATCCCAAAGGTAATCTCCAAAATGACGGCGCAGGCTACGAAGAAATCTGGCAAACACGTGTTAGTGACAGATGTTCCTCCCGATCTGCCGGTGGTCTTTGCCGACCGGACCAGAGTTGAGCGGATACTGGAGAACCTGATTGACAACGCCATCAAGTACTCCCCTCGAGGCGGCGAGATCCGAATCTCGGTCCGGGGTCAAGACGATGGTGTGGTATTCGGGGTCTCTGACCGGGGGATAGGCATCGGCGGAGAAGATCAGTTGAAGCTCTTCCAGGCATTCCAGCGCCTGGATGTGGGTTCGTTAGCGGGGATACAGGGAGTGGGCCTTGGGCTGGTGGTGTGCCGCCGCCTGGTAGAGGCCCACGGCGGACGTATATGGGTTGAGTCCGAGGTGGGCAAGGGATCGACTTTCTATTTCACGTTGCCCGTTCGATAGGCCCGAGGGGAGACTGCGCCTGAACGCGTCGCCGCCTTAAGATCAACTTCGGCATGGTTCAATGGGGTACGACGGGTTGACGGCAGCGAGACCGGGCCTCAGCTCCCGGTCGACCGGTAGTGCCGCACGCCGACGTTCCAGACGAGGACTGAGAGTCCCAGGAAGAGGAACCCGGCGAGAGGTGATGTCCAGTGGAACCACACCGGGAAGCCAAAGACGTCCGGTTTGTTCAGAATCACTAGCATCGGGAAATAGGTGACCCCGGCAAGCGGAACTACAAAGATGAACAGGCGGGCGAACCACCGATTGAATATGGGCAGAGGCCATTGCAGCGCCTCGACGCCGCCATAGGTGAAGGAGTTCATAACTTCCAGGCTCTGGGTCGACCAGAAACACATCGTCGCCTGAAGGACCAGCAGTCCGGTGAAGACGGCCATCCCGCCCACCAGCGATAGCGCCAACAGCGTTCCTTTAGCCAGGTTCCAGGTGATGCCGGTGTTATACGCCGCCCAAACGGTGACCGCCAGTCCCTGCAACAGCCGGCCGGATCTCATTAGCAGGAAATCGTGGGCGAGCACTTGAAGCCCGGTGGACCGCGGGCGGAGGAGGGTACGGTCGAATTCGCCGCTGATGACCTGGAGGGAGAACATGTCGAACCCTCTGCCCAATGCCTCAGACATGGCGTAGCTGATGTTGACCACGCCGTAGAACAGGGCGACTTCCCCGAGCTGCCAACCGCGCAGCGAGCCGAACCGGGAGAATAGCACCAGAACGGTGACGAACTCGATGAACGTGACGAGCAGGTTACCAATGGTGTAAAGGACAAAGGACGCCCGGTACTGCATCTGGCTGCGGACACTGATGCTAACCAGCCGCAGATAGAGCCGGGCGGCGTCCAGAGAACTAGCCACCCTGGAGCACCACCTTGCGCATCGCCCGCGACGCCAGGACGATGCCGGCCAGCCCCAGCACGATCGTCCACGCCGCCTGAAGCAGGATCCGCGGCGCGACCTCTCCGGAGGGCACGGCGCCCAGATAGAGTCGAAACGGCGTGTCGACCAGGCCGCTGAACGGCAGCGCCCGCAGCAGGTTCTGGGACCAGTCCGGGAAGTACGCCAGCGGTACATTCATGCCGGACAGTATCATCGATATGGCGGGCAGTATGCGCTGCATGCCGTCACCGGCGATGGTCCACAGACCCGAGATGGTCATCAGGTTCGAGATGGCGCAGCCGAGGAGAAGAGCGAGCAGCATGGATAGCACCCACGCGGCCCCGGCACCGGCCGAGGGCGGCAAGTGCCAGCTGAAACCGCCCGGCAGCCAGAACGTCAACGCCAGGAGGGGCGCACCGCTCAGCACGGTGGGCACCACCCGCAGCGCAAGAAGGCGGCTGTACCACAGGAAATACATACTTAGCGGACGGCTCAACTCGTAGGCCACGTTGCCCGACCGAATCAGGGCGGCTACCTCGGTGTCGGCATAGATGGGCTGCATCCGGAATGTAGCCTGCGCCAGCCAGGTGTAGGTGACCACCTGCGCCAGGGACATGGGAGGCACGGCGGTGCTCGAGGCGTAGAAGGCCCTATATACCATGACGATGATGAAACCGAAAAAGAGCTGGGTGAAGAACCCGGCGGCGGCGGCGGCCCGGTACTGCAGGTGAACGGCGAAGCGCAAGCGGAAGACCGAGAGGTACGCCCTCAAATCTCAAATCTCCGGTACATTCCGGCGACGATCTCTTCGATGGGTGGGTCCTCGACGATGAAGTCTTTGACGCGATTGTCGCTCGATATCGCCCCGATTACTTCGGCAGCGGAGGTGCGCCCGGGATTGAACCGGTACTCCGCCCGATTTCCGTTGTGGGAGTGTAGAATGGCCGGCGGGTAGTCAAGTCTGACCGGGTGCTCATGGAAGTCCACCTTGATAATCCGCTCCGCTACCACCGTTTCCCTGAGCCCGGCCATGGAGCCGTCGAACAGGATCACGCCTTTGCCGATGACCATCACTCGAGAGCAAAGCGCCTCGATGTCGTCCATGTCATGGGTGGTCAGGATGACCGTGGTCCGGCGCTCGCAGTTGATCTTGGCGATGAACAGCCGGACGGCGATCTTGGAGACGGCATCGAGACCGATCGTGGGTTCGTCCAGAAATAGTATGGGCGGCCGGTGCAGCAGCGAGGCGGCCAGTTCGCAGCGCATCTTCTGGCCCAGGCTGAGCTGCCGAACCGGCACGGTGAGCAGCGGCGCCAGGGAAAGCGCCGCAACAAGCTCATCGAGGGCGGCGCGGTAGTCCTGTCGCTGGATACGGTATATGTCCCGCAGCAGATCGAAGGAATCGATGACAGGCACGTCCCACCACAGCTGCGTCCGCTGCCCAAAGACGACGCCAATCTGCCGGACGTGCTCCTTACGTTGCTGCCAGGGTGTCCGTCCGATCACCCGGCACCGTCCGGAGTCGGGCACGAGGATACCGCTCACGATCTTGACCGTGGTCGACTTGCCGGCCCCGTTCGGGCCGATGTAACCCACCAGCTCACCTTCTCCGATTGAGAAAGAGACGCCGCGCAAGGCCTCGACAATGTGATGGTCCCGCTTGATGACGCTGCCCAACGACCGCCACAGTCCGGCTTGCCGGTTCGATACTTTAAAGGTCTTTCTGAGGTGTTCGGCGACGACTTGAGGCATGAACTCACACTCCGCTGTACCTGAAATCCGTAGATATGCGGATTAGCATATCAGAGTATCATAGAAGGCAAAGACAGTCAATCAGAGTGGAGTCAAACAACCGGGTCAGCTCAGCAGGCCAGTCTGGACGAGACGCCGCCCGGCCGCCTCAAGCGAAACGTCGAAAGCCTGGGCGACGGCGGCGATCAACCCCGGGCCCTTACCTGCCTTGCGGGCGATGGCACGAACCCGGGTGGCGGGCATGAGCAAGGCGGCGGAGGCATAGCACGCCTGCCATTCCATCCAGTCCGAGTCCGGCGGGTCGAACAGACGCGTGCCACGGCACCTCGGTCCGGGCGGGTATCGGGCCGGGCGCGGCGTCCGCGCTAACCGGTCAGCGACGGGACCAGGTTCACCAGGGTCTCGTTCAGGGAAGAGCTTTGAACGAAGACTCATGATTTTGCGGCGCTGGCGGGCCAGGTTGGCCGGCGGGGCAGTCGCGGCGACACGCGACGCGGTGGCGGTGTGCCACAGGAAATCGTGAAACCGCACGTGGCCGTATTCATGTGACAGAGTCGTGCGGAGTCGCCGGTCGCTGTCGGGCTGCAGGGACAGGTCCCGGGAAATCCTGACCGCGGGCTTGCGACGATAGAAGAAGTCGGTCATCCCCTCCACGTCAGACGCCTGGGCGGACAGGTCAGCGTACAGGTCCAGGTCGGAGGTGTCACGCTCGACCATCACGGTCAGATCGTCGGTCGAGATGGGGAAGCGGACCGCTCCATACCGCGCGGCGAGGTACGACGACACGATCCGTTCACACTCGGCATCGAGCTCATCGCTGTCGTAAAACGGCCGCCAGTCGAAGCGGCTGGTATCATCAGGCACCCACTTCATTCAGTGTCCCCGGGCCGCCGGCGGCGGTAGCTACGCGCGAACGCCTCGAAAGCCTCTCTGACCTGGCGCGGGCTCTCGGGCGCGGGCGCCCGGTATTTGGGCGGGATCTGGTTGGCGAGAAAAAAGAGGTACTCCTCGGGCACGTCAAGAGCCCGGGCAAACTGGGCGATGAGGTGCTCGCCGGGCGCATTCCGCCGGTCGCGCTCGATGTCGTTAAGGTACTGCGGCGAGATCGGCCCCCCGTCTTCCTTGAGCACGGTCGCGGCCAGTTGCTTCTGGCTCATCAGCTTCTTCTTGCGGGCCGTGGCAACTGCCTGGCCGAACGTCATCAGGTTATCCACGCTGACGCCTCCCTTAGCTCGATACCCTGATCAGCATATCAGCAGCCGCCGGGGGTGTCAACCAGGTGAGAATTCTAAGACCATCGTCAGACGCCGGCATGAACATGCCGTTGAATTGGGCGCGGGACCGGTCTCGGCCTACAGGGCTGCGCAAAGGGCCGTGGCGAGGGCGCGGTGTCGCGGATCAAGGAAATGAGCGCCCTGGTTGCCCCGGTTCATGACATACGCCCAGCTCATTCTGGCGTCGAGGTCGACCACGAGCATCGAGCCACCGGCCCCACCCCAGGAGAAGGTACGAGGGTTCGGCCCCAAGGGACGCCTGCTGGTGCTTAGTTCCACACCGAGACCCCAGCGTATTTCATCGCCCAGAACCAGGTCGACCCCGCAGCATTGCTCCTGCATGGCGGTTTCAATCGTCTTGGTGCTCAGAAGACGGACGCCGGCAAGGGTCCCGCCGCAGGCCAAAGCAGCTCCGACGCGCGCCGCGGCACGGGCATTGCCGTGGCCATTGGCAGCCGGTATTTCGGCACGCCGCCAACCTATCTGGTTTCCCATACCCAGCCCCCCCTGCGCGGAGTTCATCCTCACGATGCCCTGCACAGAACCGGGGTCTGGAGCGATGTACCCGGCATCTCCCGGCCGGAGGACCGGAGGTGGGACCAGTTCAGCGATACGGGAGTCGTACTCGGGGCCAGTGCCGATATGGAAGTCGGCGCCAAGGGGAACGGCGACCTCGTCCCTGAAGAAAGTGCCGAGCGTCTTGCCGGTTATGCGGCGGACAACTTCTCCGACCAGATAGCCCTGGGTGATGCCGTGATAGCCGCTGCCTGTGCCCGGCTCCCACAGGGGCTTCATGGCGGCCAGAATCCGGGTGACCCGTTCCCAATCGTACAGAGTCTCGAGGGCAACGGGTTCAGAGAATCCAGCCAGGCCGGATTGGTGGCTCAGGAGGTAACGCACAGGCATTCTGTCCTTGCCATTTTGGGCGAACTCGGGCCAGTACTTGGCGACGGGGGCGTCCAGATCGAGCAGGCCGCGGTCGACAAGCATCCAGGCGCAGACAGCGGTCATGACCTTAGTCATAGAGAACACGTTGACGATGGTGTCGCGTTGCCAGGGCCGTTTTCGCGCTGCATCGGCATGCCCGCCCCAAATATCCACGACATACCGGCCGTCAATGGTTGCGGCGAAGGAGGCACCCACCTCCAAACCATGATCGAAGTTTTCAGCGAACGTCTTCTCTACCGAAGCGAAACGGTCATCGCGGGTTCCGTGGACTTCAATTTTGTCAGCCATGTGTTGCCCTCCTCGTTCTGGGACGATTCTACGACCTCTGCGGTTTCCTGGCAACCGACCGGGGGTGGTGCTCGGCAGAATCATCCTAAGTCTGTTTCATGTGTTGCAGGACGATGGTTCTCGCACCGCGCTGTGCTGTTGCGTCGCCGTTCGTGATACTCTTTGAATGCTATGAGCGAACCGCCCCTTAAGAAGATTCTTGCCCCAATCATTCCCTACGTAACGATTGGCATTGGTCTGCTGGTCTTTCACAACGCATGGCTGGCTATTCTCGGTTATCACGCAGGAATGATAGCGATCATTTCTTGTTCCGGGACACGCATTACTCCGCAGAAAGCATTTCGGGGTAGAGGATATGGTATCCCCTTGATCGGGGCATTGGCTGGGGCTTGCGCCGGGATACTTCTGTACGTTCTGTGGCCCTATTTGGGATTGGCGGGGGGAATCAACGCATATGTGCGAAGCATCGGACTAAACGAACGGACATGGCCTGCGTTCCTTACGTATTTCATTATCATGAATCCCCTGATCGAAGAATACTACTGGAGGGGCTATCTGGCATCGGCCGGCAAGGGAATAGTGCTGAACGATCTGGTGTTCTCGGGATACCACTTGATTGTCGCGGCCGGCCGAATGCATGCTGTGTGGCTCATTGTGTTATTCGTCGCCCTGACCACCGGAGCGTGGTTCTGGAGACAGATGAACCGTTTCAATGGGGGACTATTGGCTTCCACCGTCTCTCACATTACCGCAGATACAACGGTGATCCTGACCATTTACTACATGTCCATGAAATAGGCGCGGACGGCACCGTATCCAATGGCAGATCCCCTGCCGACTCCTTCCACGATGAGAAGGCGATACTCTTCTGCCGCAGGTGGCTCCTCCGGGCGAAGTACGTCTGGATCGACCAGACCATGAAATCGAAGATGCCCGGCAGATAAGAACAAGAGGCCTGGGAACAATCAACTAAGAAAGGAGCCCCGGCGGGTCGCCGGGGCTCCTTTCTTAATATCTCAAAGAGATGGCGTTCAGACCGAGAGGCCGAGAGTGCGGAAGAGGACGGCGAAATCAAGGCTCCGGTCAATAACTCCGGCCACAGCGGCGGCCCGGGCATCATTCACCCGGATATCGCGCAGTCCGGCCTCGATACCGGCGATCACGGCGGCGGTATCGGCCTTAGTTGAAATGACGGCAACGCGGTTAGCGTCGGCCCGGCGGAGGACGATCTGGATAGGCGGCTGGGCGCCGGCGAGCACGAGACAGGCGGTCGGCGTTTCCAGCGCCGCCAGCTGCATATCGGGACGGTCACTGCGGACGATGACCGCTTTCTTCTCTTTCAGGGCATAGTACTCGGGACCGTGGTCCGGATTCATGGCCGCCAGCATGATATTCTCGACGATCACATCGGAACCGACGCCACCACTGACGATACTCCCCCTCACATCCTCCGCCAATTCCCCGACACTGATGCCGGCAGCGGCCCGCACTTCGGGCACCGTCCCCACGAGCTTGATACCTCCCGACCGGGCGGCAAAATCGGACTGGACTTGGGCGACCCTTTTCTGAGGCACTTTGTTGACGATGACACCGGCCAGGCGATTTCCCAGTGCCTTGTAGTAGAGAGCGAGACCGGCCGAATCGACGGCAAAGGACTCCACGCCAAGGACGGTGGCGCCAAGAACGGTCGCCATATCGAGAGCGAGTTGGCCGCGGGCCGATGGACCTTCAACAATCACCGCATCCCGGCCGGACGACACGGCATTCACGGCGGCCTTGATGCCGTTCCGCAAGGCATTCTCATCGGCGAAAGCGGGGGCAAGAACATCAAGGCTCTCCGAGAGGCCAAGAAAGCGTTGCATCACGGCGGCATCAGTGTCAGCCGGTGCCATGAGAGCGGCGACAACAGGCTTAAGATAGCCAACCTTCTTATTCTGGCTGAGCAACCGCCGGGCAAGGCCGGCGGCGACACTGGTCTTGCCGGTCCCACCGGCGGAAGACGTTAAGTAGAGAGTGACCAAGCTGCACCTCCGTGACCAACAATGCCAGGCTATTATAGCGCTCCCCCGGCCGGCGGTAAAGGCAAGCCGCCGAGCGGCCACCGATCAAGGGACCACGGTCGCTCACGGCGGTCTTACCTTCTTGCCATGACTATCGAACCCCGTCTTTGGCCAACCGGCCTATTGTTCCCCCCACGGTGAAGCGTTATTGTTGGGAAAGACGACCGGGCTCGTGACGTGCGCAAGGTTGCGGGTGGTTAACGGGCCGACCGGCGAGACAGCAACAAGGGGGAACCAGCGAGTGAAGAGGTGGCATTGGATTGGGTTGACAGTCGGTATGGTCATGATTGTCGTTCCGAGTATCATGCTATTCGTTCGCTAGACCGCGCCGGCTCGGTGACCTGGACCGCCGGCGGGCCCCCAATGGCGTGCCACTGGAGTGCGCGGATTCTCCACGCCGCGTCACCCGGGGAAGCGCAACCATCATCGAGACCGAATTCCGAAAGACGCCGCCCTTCGAGGGCTTTGTTAGTTTGTTGATTACCAGGAGGACATAAGGATGCAAGTGTTGCGACCGTTGTTTTTGTTTCTATCTTTGTCGCTGGTATCGATGGCCACTCTGGTCCCGGCCTACGCCCAAGCCCAGCAGTTAGCGCCGGCAACGATCACTGAGGTCCTGGTGACCACCGTGGACGGCAAGGCGGTGAAGGACACGGCGTTGATGGCCGGCGCGACCTACAGGGTCAGCTTTGTCATCGAGGCCGCCGCGGGCCTCAAAGAAAAGGCCGTTCTAAGGACTTCCCTGGTGCGAGCCCCGGGCTCGGACCGGTTCTGGACGCTCAAGGGCACCTACCCGGGCATCGATGCCGTATCCTGGCAACCGGGACAATCGACCATTCTCTTCGACGCGGTCCCCGGAAAGGCACAACTGCAGCTTGAGGGGAGCGTGCCGGCCGACTATGTCTCCGGGGCAGGTCCGGAGGGAGAGCCGCTGCACACCGCCAGGGACATACCCATGGTTGAGCTGGCCCTGGAGTCGGGAGCGGTACTGAGCGCGGTCAAGCTCGAGGTCATCGACAGTTCTATCGAGGAATTCCGGGGCGCTCTGAGCGCCAAGAAGCAACTCATTGCCGGCATGAACGCAGACCCGTCATACATCACCATGGCGAAGGCGGTGGTAGCCAGCGCCGAGGCTCAAGCCAGGGTTGGCTATACTGACCTGGCGATGGCGGCGCTGAAGGGCGTCCCGACTTCCGGTTGGGCCGCCCCAAAAGCTTCCACATCCTACCAGTGGGTCATCATTGGGGTACTCGCGATCATCGCCGCAGGACTGGGTTTCCTGCTTATGAGGGCGCGTAACGAGGCCGGGTTCGTGAAGAGCCAGACGGATGGTCAGGCCAAGCGTCTGCAGATTCTGGCGATCAAAGCATCACGCATCGGGGACTCTACGCTGACCGATGGGATCGAACAAGTGCGCAAGGAACTCGAACAAGCCGCCGGAGGTAGCTAATGGCAGAACATGTAATGAAGAGGAACTTTGCCCCGCAATTTGTGGGACTGGGGGGGACCGGGGCAGACGTAATTGCGTCCATGATGCGCAACGAGCGCCTCATTCTCCCGCTTCTGAACACGGATGGGATACGAGTTTCGTGTTTCGCGCTGGACGTGGCGAACGCCCAGATCGACAACCTGCAGACAGCCTATGAAGAACTAAGGAAACAACTGCAGGACCGGAATATCTCCACCGAGAAGATATTTCTGGCGGCGAAGTCGGTCAAATTTCCCACTCCGGAGGTGATGTTCGATTTCGTTCGTGACTATCCCACCTATATTGGCCGCGAGGGGGCAGTTATGCCCACGGACTACGAGCCGTGGCTGTCCTCGGTCATCGAGATCCCGCCGCTCGCCGGGGGCGTAGGCAGAAAGAGGGCACTGGCCAAGGCCATTTACGGTCTCAATCACCACGTCCTGAGACTGATCGGTGACGGACTGACCTCTTTCAAAGAGCACGTGGTGGCGTCGTCCATCCAGCCGATCGTCTTCGTCATCTACGGATTGGGCGGGGGATCGGGGAGCGGCATGGCAGTCGACTTCGTGCGGCACTTGCGCCGGAGTCTGGGCAGCGGCATACCGATCATCGGTCTGGCCATCCTTCCGTGCCAGGGCGATGACCCGCCGGCAAAAGGCGTCTCCGCCTTTTCGTCGCTCCTGGAGAGCGGAATGCTGGCCGACAAAGAAGCCAACAAGCTGGTTGCCAGGAAGTTCGGGGTCCCGTTTGAGAACCCGTTCAACGGTTTCTTCGTGATGCCGCTGGGTCCGGCCTACGGCCAGGGAAAAGGTCTGATTTACGCTCAAAGCATTATCGATGAGGCGGTCTCGGACATACTGCTGAAGTGCTTCAACTTCGATCCAGCAGATCTTCTCGCCCACATCGGAACCAATGTCGATCTGGAAGGGCAGTGGGTACACACGCTGTCAACGATCAGCATCTCCTACCCGGTCCAGGAGCAGATCGACCTGACCAAACTGTACCTCTCGAGGCTTGACAAGATGCGGGAGCTCAAGAAGGAGAAGAAGGAGCTTTCGGGGGGCAGTAACATAAGCGAGACCGGGGGTGTGCGCCGACTCCTGGACGCGTGCCGGTCGGAACTCAGTGATGTCTACCGGCGGTGGATGATCGCCCGGGACCGTTACGAGCCGGCCAAGTTCGCTGAGACAGTGCACGCCATGGTCTATGAGGACAGGTCGGTTGAAACGGATTTCATGCTTTACCTCAAAGGCGTCAATGAATCCATCCGGAGTCAATTGGACGAGTTGTATCTCTCGGTGAGAGCCATCGGATTGGACGCGCCCGAGGGGACCCTTGAAGCCAGGATCCGGAAATTCCTGCTCGAATTCTACGATCTGGCGATCGAAGTACCCCAAAAACCACAGGTCTTCGAAAGCCGGGTGCCGGAGATACTGGCCAGCCTTCCGGAGGACCTGCTGACGACGCAGCAACTGGCGCCGCGACAGGTGCAATTAGTCTGGGACGTAATGGATTTTGCGGGCATTGTCCTTGACTACATGGCCGCACTGAGGAACTATCTCGAGATACGCAAACTGTCAGACCGGCTGGTCCGCCTCCTGGAGGCGTCAGAAAAGACCGAGATCCGGGACAAGATGATCGCGAGGATACGCAAGATTTCGAGCCCGGAACTGGTGGTGCTGTTCTCGTTGATGTCGTCGATGCTTTGTCCGCTGGCCACCGAACTCAAGAACATGGATGAGTATCTGACCAATTGCCGGCGGATGAAGAGGATGCTGGTGGAGGAGGAAAAGACGGCGGCGACCATCATGGACGCGGTGGGTGAACAGAGTATCTCGGCCGATTCGGAAAAAGAGCGGCTGGAGCGCGAGATACAGCGGGTGAGACCGGTGTTTTCCTCTCCGGGCAGGAAGAAGCTGCTGGAACGCAAGCTTGGAGAGGTGAACCAGCGCCTTCAGATACTGGCCGATGACGTAAAGGAGTCGCAAACGGAGGTCGAGCGCGTCAGAGGCAAGATCAGGGAGTATAGCGGCATCGAACGGAAGTTCGAGGTCAATTCAGAATATCGACGGATGGTAGTGGACGCGCTGGCGCTGGCCAACAGGTACCAGGAGAAGCAGACCGACCTGGTCAAGGACCGGGGCTTTTACGATCGCACCGGAGAGCTCACCGAGCACGAGAGACTCAAGATCATGCAGCGCATATTGAAGGGTGATGAGAGCGCGCTGAGCCGAGAAAACATACTTCGGGAGATTCTTGACTGGGACCACCTGCACCGCTACCTGGTAAGCGTGATCAACATGTTCCGACTCCCTGATACGCTGGGACTGACCGGTGACTACCGTTCGGATTTCCTGTGGTTCACGGCAGTGGTTCCTCCAGGTATCTGGAACAAAGACCTGGAACAGGACGTCACGACGGCGCTATCAGGCTACGTGAAAGAGGATGTCTCGAGGACGGTATACATACGGCAAGTAGAGTCTGACGATCCATGGAGGGTGCGGTTCCTGTTGATCGCGGCCAAAGCCACCCCGAGGCAACTCGGTCCCTACCGCGACATGAAGCAGTCCTACGAGGCGGCGACTCCCGGCGAGCGGCTGATGGCACATTCTTTCCTGCTGGAGTACGGGGTGCAACTCGATGACGACGATCCTGCCACGCTGCCTGAGAAGCTGGGACTCCTCCACCAGGTGGCGGGAGGGCGACGTAATGGCGGCGCACGATAACACACCTGATGGAAACGGTACAACCATTGGATGCCGCCCCGAGTAACAGCTACCGGGCGAAAGAGTCCGGGCTTCGTCAGACAATTCTGAGAGCAGTCGCGGCGCTCTCGGTCACCGTGGCGTCACTCCTTTTGTTCATGGTCATGCCGCTGCTGCCAAGGGAGTTGATGGTCTTTGTGGCAGTCGGACTGGGGGCCCTGGCTTTCAAGTTCCCCACCCCGGCCCTGGTGCTGATGGTACTGCTGGCGATGCCAGGTTATGCCTATCAGATCAGCAATGCGCTCCCGGGAGCGGTCGGGGCGCCGTTATCCATGGTGGCGGCGATGTCAGTGCTGTTGCTGGTTATCGCGGTGATAGCCGGTGAATTGGGAGTGACGCTGGGCATCGCCGCCGGGGCAATCGCGGCGGTCTTGATGCTGACTCCGTTTGCCCCGCTGGCGTTGCCGCTGATTGTTGCCACCATTCTTGTCCGTACCAAACACGCCCGGGTCGGCGCGCTGGTGACCATCATCACCTTTGTCATTCTCTATTACCCGATCCTGGCGTTAGGTGGAGTTGGCACGCCTGACGTCCCGGTGCCGGTCCTGCAACGCGTTGCCTTCCATGCCAGCCCCCCGGTACCGGTCCTAAGCCTCGACGAGATCTCGACCAGGCTCTCCCCGATCGTGAACGGTTCGGCCCGCCAGGCGGCGCCCTACCTGAGGAGCCTTACGGAATACTGGCCGCTGTCGCCGGAGAGAAGACTGCTGCCGGCGGGCATCATCTTCACGATGCTGGCCGCAGCAGCAATGGTAACGGCGGCGTCGATTCTTTTCCTTTTCCGCTGGTTACGGAAACGGGAAGTCGGAGGCACGCGTCTCTGGCCGGTCGCCCCGGTGGCGGGGATGCTGGGGGGAATGATGGCGTTTCTGGCGCTATCAAGACTTCTGGCCCGACCGTTGGACTATGCCAGCGTGATGAGGCCCATCTTAGTCGTGATCGGAGGCGTCGCGGCCGGTGGCGGCGGCTCAATTGTCGAGGTCTGGCTAAAGCGGCGCGGACGTCGCTCTGGACTATCGAGAGCGGTTGGCCGAACGAGCGTCGGCGGTAAGGGCCAGTGCTGATCTCCTCAGGAACCGGACTGAGGAGACCAAAGCCCTGTGCCGGCCAATCGACACCAGTGGTGAAGATGCTTTACGCCAGATGTGCGAGCAGGAACTAGCTTTCACCGAACAGGCCGTGGCCGAGATGTCTCTGGCCGACCTGCAGCAAAAAGCGACCGTATTTGACCAACTCCAAACGAAGCTGCGCGAGGCGGTACAAGAAAGCAACGCCAGACTGTACAAGTACTACGACGAGGACTGGCAAAGGTACAACCATTGTCTGACCCTGGCCGGCGGCTACGGATTCGCGATTGGTGAAATGCTTGAGGGCCCGGACTTCGCGGCGCTGACAGCCATGGACTACCGCGAGGTGCTGCAACTGCAGACGGCGCTCAATGAACGCTACGAAGCTGCAGCCCGGACGCTTGCCGAAGGCGTT
Organism: uncultured Chloroflexia bacterium; assembly: GCA_963735055.1. GTDB lineage: Bacteria > Chloroflexota > Dehalococcoidia > Dehalococcoidales > UBA2162 > JBBITI01. Next base: position 167,274 of record CAVTJN010000004.1, read on the forward strand.
GAAAAGCTGGCCGGCCGAATCCGCACCGAGGTCGACCCGGACTTCAAACGGGCCGGCCTTGACATTGCCCGCGACTACCTCGCCCAGGGCCGCTACTCCGAGGGGCTGGAGGAGTTTCTTCAGGAATTGAGCGAGATTCAGTATGCCCTGGGGAACATCGTCTCAGGCCTGGACAGGGAAATTCGGGCCGTGCTGGAGAGTCTGAGAACAATTGTGACGGATGTTTTGATGCCGACGGCGGCAAATCAGGGCGATGAGGTTAGCGTCCACTACTACGGCGAGGTACTGGGTGAGGTTGACAGGCTGGGCGACCTTCCCGGGGACAAGGCGAGGCTGCCCGATTTCATGCGCACCGTCTCGGTGGTGGGCGCACTGGGGGAGCTCATGGTGAGCCTCGGCTCAAGGCTGGCGGAGAAGATCGCCTCCCTGGAAACCAGTGTCATGGAAAAAACACCCCGCGGCTACAACTGGAGCATGAAGACTGACAGCCTTGCTCGCCTGACGGGACTATCGCCGGCCGGCGGAAAGCCGGTGGGAATCCATGACCGCATGTCGCTCGTGAAGGCCGGACCTTCGATCCTGGAAACGGCGGCGCACGCGCACAGGGACTACTCGGTCGCCCACGAGCTACTGATCAACTACGCCAACGTTGAGTATCTGGTCGACGAGAAGGTTGAGACCGGGGCCGAGGTCAACGTTACCGATCTTCCGGTAAGTCGCAAGTACGCGGCTGAATACCTGGAGCTTTACCGGCTCAAACACCCGGGGCAGTTCCGCATCGACCGGGACCTGGGCAGACTCACAAGCATCAGCGGATTCCAGCCGGTCGAGCCGGTCGAAACCAGGGGATGAAATGACAATCGACCCGACCCAGAGTCATGTCAAGGCCAGAATTCGCCGATGGCACGGCATCCGTTCGGGATGGCTGGTCATTGAACCGGCGAAGCTCGTGATCTACCGGCGCAAGTTCATGGGCCGGCTGGAACCGGCCGGGGATTTCGCAACCGAGCGCCTGAGATCAGTAGCTCCGGATACGACGACCAACAGCGTGTCGGTCGAATTCGACGTCCCGCAGGAGGAGCCGGCGGTGGAGACATTCTCTTTTCCCGACCGGCACGACGCCGAAACGGTTACGTCGGTACTTGGTGGGTTGCTGGAAGCGGCGGAACAGGAGCAGAGACGCCGCACAGAAGAAACCCTCCGCCTGGAAAGGGAGGCGGCCGAGCGCCGCAAACAGGTGCGCGCCGAATTTGCGGCCGACGTGTGGCAGTCGGCGGAGGCAATCTGGTCGATCGCCGGAGCGGGCTATGCAATGCAGAGCGCCGTGATCGCCGGGGACTGGAATGCGGCAAGGACAGAATACTCGGCCGTCTGGCAGCAAGCCGACAGGCTGAAGCAGCGGTGTCAGATCGATCTGATGCCGCCACTCGAAGAGCTCGACAAGAGGATGTGCACGGAGGACGGGGAAGAGGTCATGAAGAAAGCGGGGCCGCTGCTCAAGGCCCTGGGCGACGGCGTCCTGAAGACCGAACCCTATTGGGCCAAATGGCGGCAAGAAGAAATCCAGCCAAGCTCGATGTCGCCCAACTGGAACCACCTGCCTTACTTCTTGCTCTTCAGCGCGGGCCATTTCGAGACCGTGCTGTCATCGCAAATCGAAGACTGGACCGGAGTCAGCAACGGGCTCTCGATCCTCCGCCCGGCATCGGCCGTACTTCGAAAGTGTTTCAAAGTGGAACTGGACGGGTTGATCGACGCCGCGGAAGCCGCCGCGGCGGCGAGAGATCCGGAGTTGATCGCCGGGACCGCGGGGCGCATCGAAAGCGCCCTCAGGGCGTCTTTCAAGACGCGGCCGTTCGAATACAAAGACCCGGGGCAAGACCCGGAGAGGGAGCGAGATGGTCTTCTGCCCAAATGAACATGATAATCCAGGGGGGTTGAGCCAGTGCAAGGTCTGTGGGCTACCGCTATTCGACCTGAAAGCGCAGTTCGATCTTCTGGCTGAAAACGTTACCGCAAGGGCGCCGATGGGACGCCGTTCGCCACGCACGGTGCTGATCGGTCTGGGGACAACGGGCGCAGGTCTTGTCGATACTGCCCGGGAGGGCAGCGTCTTATCCATGCCGGACCACACTGGTCTGGCCATCGACGCCCGGGGAACAGGCCCCGAGTGCGGACCGGCGGACGGCCTTCGTCTAAGCCTCGGCGCCACGCCGACGGCGGGGACGTTCTGCGGCATCGGGGAAGCACTGGTCAGAGACGACCCCACCCTGGCGCCGCTCCTCCGGAAAGCGGGCATCAACCGACCCGACAACGGCCAAACAGTCTTTCTGGTGGCCGCGGCCGGCGGAGGCATCGGCAGCGCCCTCCGGGTAGTTGTCGAGAAGTCCCAGCAGTTGAACCCGGAATGCCGTACCGTGGCACTGGTGATCGTCCCGGGACGCGACGAATCCTTCCACAATCGATTGAACGCCTATTACGGCTTGGCCCGCCTCCTGGACACTTCCGACGGCCACGCCGCCGACCTGGTGGTCGCAGTCCACTTAGACCGCATGAAGAGGATCAGAGGGGTTGGCACACGGGCCCAGGAGTTGAGGACTGAGGGACTGCTGGCAGCGTTCAGCGACCTCATGATCAGTAACCTGTCCTCGCAGAGTATTTCCGAGGTGGTGCGCATCAACCGATCGATGGGCGTTACCCTGGTCGTACCTTGTCTTGCCCTGGGGCGCAGCCTTGAAATCTTCGGCAATCTGCGCAACATCCTGGAGAGTGCCATCAGCTTCCCGGCCAACAACGTCTCCAAACAGGCGGTTCTCGTCTGCCACTTGTTGCTGAGGGTACCGAAAAGCCGGGCCGCGAGCTTGTCCGAAGAGATCGTCAGCGAAGAGATGGGAGCACTTATAAGGCAGCATCTGCCATATGCGAGGAGCACTTCACTGTCGATCACCTACAGCGATGCCCAGCACGACCGGGTTGACGCGTGCCTGCTGCTGGGGGGGGATTCGGCCAGGGCAGCGTTGTTCGCCGACAGCGCCGGTCTCTCCGGCTTCGAGGAAGAGATATGCCGACAAGCCTCCTGGGAGACTTATGGGCTGCGGGAAGAAGACATGCGGCAGGCAGGCAATGTCCTGATCGAGTACGACTTCGCCCTGGAGCGCGCCCGGGGCAAGCGTTCCGCCCCTTCAGTTACCGGGCCGAGCGAAACCTCAGGTGAGCCGAGGGAGCTGGTCGCGGCCCCGTCAAACGAGCCGTCGCCTGGAAAAAACCGGCGAACGCGCAAAGGGTCAGCCACAAAATACGTTAACGCATAGCCGGGACTTGAGTCGGCGGATTCCGGTGTAGCCTGACCAATGCTCAATATCTGAGGCTCGCTAAGAGCGTGAACTCCCGCTGCGATTCCGTTTCCGCTTTCTCCCAGCGGGGAAATGCGGCATCGTATTTCGCGAGTTCGTTGGCGTCGACCTCGAAAGCCGCACTCTCGATGAATCTCCCTGCCATATTATTGAGCACGCCATGCTTCAACTCCAATACCAGCAAGGCAACCGCAAATTTGTCATCAGCGGTCTTGATTTCGTATTTTTCGCCGCATCTAAAACCGAACCGACTATAGTACCTCGGATCTCCATAGATACAAATCGCGGGATAGCCCAGGTTCCGGGCGAGATTGACACTGTGGACAATCAGCGCGGTCCCGATTCCCCGTCTTTGAAGCGCGGGCAGAACGCTCACAGGCCCAAAACTTATGACTTTCTTCTCCGAACCTTCGCTATCCCTGATCAATCCCCGGCTGTAGGCAATCTGGCCGACAATCTGCCCTTCTTTCTCAGCAACGAAGTCAAGCTCCGGGATGAAATCGCCGCTTCTCCGGAGATTATGCATAGCGAGGTGTTCGCTGCATCCTGGAACATACAGATTCCAAAATGCGGCGCGGACCAACCCTTCAACAATGCTGTAATCGGCTTCAATTTCGTTTCTGATTGTCACGTCCACACTTGATCTCCAATCCGGTAATCTCAGGATGAGGTCGCTCGCATCATACTACGAGAGAATGCCAGAAGCGACCCGGAAGATCAAATCGCGAGACGCTGCACACAGCCACTTGAAACCCAAACTGCAAAAGTGATAGATTCCTGGTGGCCAAGCTACCGCGCCGGCAAGGAGGGCCTTCGGTGCAGGAGATAGCTATCAGCTAACAGCGGTCAGATCAGGGGCCCCGGGACGGCCGCTGGATGGAAATACGAAACAGACTCCCCGCCGTGACGACGAACGGGATGAGATCTAGACGGCGCGCAACACGATCTGGCACGACAGCGACCATCCGTCGTGCATCCGGTTGCCGGCGATATCGGGCTGAGACTGGTCCACTCAGGGATCTGGATTCCCGTCTCCACGGGAATGGGGGATTGCTGGAATGGGGTATTGGGGTTGATACGGTCCTATGGTATTCCCATTCCCACGCAGGTGGGAATCCAGAGCCCGGTTGTATGAACACAAGCATGTATAGATGCTATTACGTCTATATTATGGCCAGTGGTCGGAACGGTACCCTGTATATTGGCGAAACTGACGATCTGATGAGGCGTGTCTATGAACACAAGAACGACCTCGTCCATGGTTTCACCGAGAGATACGGCGTCCACACGCTCGTCCATTACGAAGTCTGTGACGGCAAGGAGGGGGCCCTTCGTCGAGAGAAGCAGCTTAAGAAGTGGAACAGGGCCTGGAAGCTAAGACTGATAGAGGAAGGGAATCCAGGATGGAATGACGTATATGAGGATTTGCTTTCGCAGTGATCTGGATTCCCGTTTGCACTGGAATGGGGAGTACTGACCGTGGGGGTCGTTATGCCATACGCAGACAACAAGGGTGTTAAGATTTACTACGAGGTGGAGGGGGAGGGGGGACCGCCATTGGTGCTGGCTCATGGCGGCAGCGGCAACCTGGATACGTGGCGGCAATGCGGCTACGCGAGCGCTCTCCGTGACGAGTTCCTGCTGATAATGTACGATGCGCGGGGTCACGGGCGCACCGTCCGACCGCAAGCCCCATCAAACAGTGACCCGCTCGATGACGCGACGGCGGTACTGGACGCGGTGGGGATGTCAGAGGGGCACTTCTGGGGCTACTCGATGGGAGCGAGCACCGGCTTTGACCTGGCCATCCACCGCCCCGGCCGATTCATCAGCTTCATCCTGGGTGGAATGACCCCCTACGCCTGGCCCGACGAGATGATCAAGGCGATCAACATCTCGATTGACCTGTTCAAGCTGCGCCTATCCGACCCTGACGAGTACCTCCGGCGGATGGAAGGGCTGACCGGGCATCAGCTTTCGCCGGAAGACCGGGACGAGTTACTTTCGCGGGACGCCGAAGCGAGTATCGCCGGGCAGGAGGCGCTCCTGGCCCGCCCGCCGCTCACCGACAAAGATCTGGCCGGGATCCAATCGCCGTGTCTCGTATACTCCGGTGAACTCGACCCGTTCCATGCGGGCGCCCAGGAAAGCGTCTGCCACATCCCGCAGGCGCGGTTTGTGTCGCTCCCCGGCCTCAACCACATTACGGCCTTTGCCCGCGGCGATCAGATTGCCACCCAGGTCAGGGACTTCCTCTACGAGGTGAGCGACTGAGCAGACGCGGATCTTACGGCGCCAAACGACTGTGACGGGCATCTGTTCAGATTGCTTCGTCGCTGCACTCCGCGCGGAGAAAGGTGGGCGGGACTCACTGGATTCCCTTGAGGACAAGCCTCGAGGACAGGCCTGCTGCCGTGTCGGGGCACGGGACAAGATCCGTGGATCAAGGCGTTGACCATCATCCACAGAAAGGACTGGAAGGGAAAAGGGTCTAGGCGCCGTAGGTTATTCGCCCCGCAGGCCGCCGCGGGCGGTATCCGGCCAGGGCATAGCGCCGGGCGTCCATACCATGGCTGTAGAGGTGGGCGGTGCGGTCGGTCAGCCGGCCGTTCACCCTATCCAGGAGGTACCGGAAATTGCGCTGTTCCCGGATACAGTTGACCGAGTCCCGGGTCCAGAACTGAAAGCACTGGTTTACCTTCTGGATACCGTAGTCGACACTGCCCGGTCCCTTCTCACCGGGCATGATGTTGAAATGCTTCAGCCTGATCTCCTCGATGGACTTGGGTTCGGCAGCGTCGGCCAGGATGGGATCGCGCGGATGTACCCCCAACAGGTCCATCCGCCGGGCGATCTGATCGTTGGTCATACCCCGCTCGTAGATCAGTTCCTGGCTATACAGCCGATCACCGACCAGCACGTTCTTGACGAGGACGGTCGGGTCATCAGAAAAGCCAAAGTCCAGCCCGTAGAAGACGGCCCCGAGGGGCAAAGCATCGACCTGCTGGAAGGCAGGGTAGACAAGGCCTTCCACTTTCCCGACCAGCCCCAAGCCGTAGATATTCCACCAGTTGGGGTCCTTGTCGCGGTTCGATTCGATGTTGGCGACCACTTCGTCCGGAAGCACGTCCCTGGCGTCGAGAAACGTCGAATGGCAGTAGTGGGTACCAGGCTCGGCCAGCCAGTTTTGGTGTGCCCAGAATTCGCCGACCGGATTCCAGTCGACGATGGTAAATTTGGCGGTCCGAATGTCGAGGCCACGGGCGGTCTCCCACGGAACGTTATTGCCCTCGTTGATGAAGAGAATGTCACGGCGAGGTCCGCGCACCTTGTCGGAATCGTCGGCACCGAAGAACTCAATGCGGCCGTTGCCACAGGTGTATACAAATTCGGTCTTCGACCACCGGGGGTTGTTGTCCGGGCTCTCGTCGAGGATGTGGAACAGGTCGCGAATGCACCCCCGCTTCAGATGGGGCAAGGATTCCGAGACCACCGACAGGAGCAGGGGAGACCGGGCGTTCCGGGCGATGAGGAGCAGCGCCTGGAGGATCGACCAGGTCTTGGAACTCGAAGTCCCGCCCTCATGAAGGCAACGACGGGAACCGCCGAGCCAGGCAGTCAGGGTCTCGGCGAAGACGCGGGTTGTCTTGAAGCTAAGCTGGCGTTCAGAAGAGGTCATTCCGTCCGCTCTCCAGCGGCGACCCGCTCGACTAAGGTCCTGGCCTCAGGGCTGATGACGTTGATAATGAACGTGGTGTGGTGCACGGCCGGAGTCTCGACATAGACTCTTTCCATCTTGTTCAACTCGGCGATGGCCCGGACGGGATCGTGGAGTTGCAGGTCGGTAATCACTTCCGAGTCACCATCACTGCGGCCCGGCCGGGTCCGGATGCTGAGATGTTCCACGGCGCCGGGATTGGCGCTACCCGGGCCGACGTTGAAGCCAACGCCGCGGTCGGCCAGGTAGTCGGTGATGCGGCCGCGGCCGATCTCGCTCAGTTTTCGTTTGCGCTCCAGCACCTTCATGACGGCGTCGTCCTCCACCCGCTGCCGCAACTCCTGGATCCGGGCGGCGATCAACGGGATTCTCAAGTTGACCGATCCGGTGATGTCCGCACTACGCGGGCTGTATCCGGCGGCGACGGCCGATTGGGCGACCTTACCGGTCTCAAAGTACTTCACGCAGAACATTTCCTGCTTCTGGGTGAGTCGCTTTCTCATGGTAAACCTCCAAATCCTCGATACGAAAAACTAAATACGAAACAAACTCAAAACAAGAAACCTCACATGAGTCCCCCTTTTCTTTATAAATTTCTTTATAGGTACGGTACTGTACTGTTGGGTACGGTTGGGTACGGTAGCTCAACACCGGCAGTGCACGTGCGCGACACGTGGTCGGCGGGTTGAACGAGGCGTGCGCTGCACGGAACAGGAACCAACCTTAAGACGCCAAGGTCGCAAAGACAAGCCGGGGCGGGACAACAAAAAAGCCGCTTTGGCAGCGGCTTCTTAACAGGTAGAGGTCATAGTAACCCCTCATCGAAAATAGTAACACAGCTTCAAAAGAACGTCAATACCCGCGCGGCATTTCCGGCATCCAGGCACAAACACCCGCAAATGCTGTACAGCGCCCGGGGGATGGATGGGCCGCAGGCTGTGTTAGTATGATGGCATGGCATTGCACGCTGTGCTGTTCGACCTCGACGGAACGCTACTGGACACCCTTCGGGACATTGCCGACTCGGCGAACAGCGCCCTGGCTCATTTCGGCTTTCCGGAGCACGAAATCAGCGCCTACCGCTACTTCGTGGGCGACGGCGTGGACATGCTCGCCGCGCGCGCTCTTCCCAAGGAATCCAGGGATCAAACAACAGTAGCCAAAGTGGTCGCTCGCATTGACCAGGAATACGGGACGCGCTGGGCCAACAACACACATCCTTTTGAGGGCATACCCGAATTGTTGAACGCCCTGATGAAATCCGGCACGCGACTGGCGATTCTGTCCAACAAGGGACAGGATTTTGCCGAACTGACAGTCTCGAAGTTCCTCTCCGGCCGGCAATTCGACGTCATTCTGGGGGCGCAACCTGCCATACCCAAGAAGCCTGATCCCACGGGCGCGCTGCAGATAGCCACCCGAATGAGCCTTTCCCCGTCCGTGTTTCTCTATCTCGGCGATTCCGGCGTCGACATGAAGACGGCGGCCGCGGCCGGCATGTTTCCGGTCGGAGCCCTGTGGGGTTTTCGCACCGCGGATGAACTCCTGGCGGGAGGGGCAAGGGCGCTCGCCAGGAAGCCGGCAGATGTAGTGGACCTGCTGTCCAGCTGATCACAATGGGCGGCGCGCCGTTCCACCTCCGCCAGGGAGCAGATCAATTCAGTCCTTTCGAGCTTCGATCAGCTTGAAGATGCCACTGAGATCGGTGACTCTCTCGACCACGAGTCCGCTCCGGGCGACGTTGTCAACAGTCTTCCGGTTGAAATTGTCGCCAATCATCCAGAAGACGAGAGGATTCAGAAGATTCATGATGAAAGCCAGCCATCGCCGGGAACTCAAGACGTGTTCCAGCAGGACTATCTTGCCGCCCGGTTTACAGACGCGCTTTATCTCGGCCAGGCCGCGGGCCGGATCCGGCACGGCACAAAACACAAGCGAGGCGATGACGGTGTCGAAGGTGCTGTCGGCGAATCGAAGCGACTGCACATCCATTTCGTCCAGAACAACGATGACTCCCTGTTGACCGGCCTTCCGCCGGGCGAGTTCGAGCATTTTCGGGCTGAGGTCGATGGCGGTGACGGTGGCACCCCCCGGATAGAAGGGGAAACTGGGGCCGGTACCAACTCCGACTTCCAGGATACGACTGCCTTCCACCCTGGTCCAGGAGAGCGCACGCCATCGCCTCAGCCGCGAACCGCCGGCGAGGTCCTCAAGAAAATCGAAAAGCGCGGCCATCCGGTCATACCGTCTTTTCACCAGTGCGGTGGCTTTACTGGAACGCTTCAAACCGCTGTCCCCGAATTCCGTCATGCCGCTGTACCCGCTCATATTGACCAGTACCTGCGGGCAGTCCTCTGCGGAACAGCCCGTGAGCCGGCCCCAAATCGGACCGGAACCAGAGTCTGGGGTTAATCAAATAGTATAGTGTTATGGATCATGGTATGGCAGTTCATGACCGGTCAAACTCGGAATGATGGCCGCTTCTTAGGTTTGAAGGAGGGACCGGGGGAAAAGGGGTTGGGAGTCGGGGCGGCGCGCCCATGATATAATCAAACGCACCGATGAATCGCCTGGTTGACACTCATGCGCACCTGGAAGAGATCGCCGACCTCGATGAATCGCTGGCCGCGGCCCGGCTGGCCGGGGTGGCGGCCATTGTCGCGGTTGGCTCGGACGGAGTCTCGAACCAGAAGGTTATCGACATCGCCCGGCGATACCCCGATTTCGTCTACCCGGCGCTGGGGCTGCATCCGGGCAACCTGAAGGACAGCGACCTGGAGCCCACCCTATCATTCATCGAGGCTCATTGCGTTGAGTCGGTGGCCATCGGCGAGATCGGCCTGGACTACCACAAGCGGGCCCTCGGGGCGGCCTCAAAGAAACGCCAGCAGGAAGTCCTGGGAATGCTGCTCAAGGTGGCGGCGAAACACGGCAAGCCGGTCCTGGTCCACTCGAGGTACTCATGGCGGGACGCTTTCGATCTGGTTGACGAAGCGAAGATTGAGAAAGCGGTATTCCACTGGTTCACGGGGCCGGCCAGCGTGCTTAAGGATATCGCCGACCGGGGGTACTACATTTCGGCCACGCCGGCAGCGGCGTATCACGAGGAGCACCGGGCGGCGGTGAGGGGATCGCCGCTGGACCGCCTGCTGCTGGAGACCGACTCGCCGGTAAGGTACCGGCAGGGAGCGGAGGCGGTATTTGAAGCCCGGCCGGCCGACGTGCGGCGATCGCTGACGGCCACGGCGGCGCTCAAGGACCTGGCCGAAGACGAAATGGCGGCGGCCACCACGATGAACGCTGTAAAGTTGTTCGGGTTGCGGCTAAAATAGGCCATCATCTTCTGGCAGAGGGTTCATGAGCAGACAGCGTTATATTGGAGCGATCGACCAGGGCACGACGAGCACCCGTTTCAGTCTCTTCGACGGGAATGGCGAAGCGGTGGCCGGGCATCAGCTCGAGCACCGGCAGATCTACCCGCGCCCGGGGTGGGTGGAGCACGACCCGATGGAGATATGGCAGAACACGCAAGCGGTGATCCGGGCCACGCTGCAGAAAAGCGGGATCGACGCCGCCGACATTGCCGGCATCGGAATCACCAATCAACGCGAGACAACGCTGCTCTGGGACCGTCACACGGGCGTGCCGTACGGGAACGCGGTCGTCTGGCAATGCCTGCGAACTCAGGACATCTGCGAACGTCTGGAGGGGGAAGGGGGGCGTGACCGGTTCCGGGCAAAGACCGGACTGCCCCTGTCAGCGTACTTCTCGGGGCCGAAGATCAGATGGATACTGGATAACGTAGCGGAGGCGGGGGCGGCGGCGGAGAGGGGAGACGCCATCTTTGGGACGATCGATACCTGGCTGATCTGGTGGCTGACCGGGGGACCAGGCAAAGGGGTCCACTGCACCGACGTCACGAACGCGAGCAGGACGATGCTGATGGACCTGGCGTCGCTGCAATGGGACAAAGAGACAATGGCGGCACTGGGAATACCCGCCCAGGTCTTGCCGGAGATACGTCCATCGAGCGACAGTAACCCATACGGCTATACTCTAAAAGACGGACCGCTGGGCAGGGCGATCCCGGTGTGCGGGGACCTGGGAGACCAGCAGGCGGCGCTCTTCGGCCAGACCTGCTTCGATCCGGGGGATGCCAAGAACACCTACGGCACGGGCTGTTTTCTGCTGCTGAATACGGGGACGAGTCCGCGGCCGAGCACCCACGGCCTGCTGACGACGGTGGGCTACCAGATCGGCACGGCGCCGGCGGTCTACTGTCTGGAAGCGCCGATCGCGGTGGCGGGCATGCTGGTGCGCTGGCTGCGAGACAACCTGAAGCTGTTCCCCAACTCAGGCGACATCGAGCCGATGGCGGCGGCAGTCCCGGACAACGGCGGCGTCTACTTTGTGCCGGCCTTCTCCGGTCTGCTGGCGCCGTACTGGGATGCCCGGGCGCGCGGCCTGCTTATCGGGCTGACCGGGCACAGCAACCGCGGGCATATCGCGCGGGCCGCCCTGGAAGCGACGGCGTTCCAGACCCGCGATCTGCTTGAGGTCATGGAGGAAGACTCCGGGGTCAGGCTGAAACAGATCAGGGTGGACGGCGGCATGGTGGTCAACAACCTGCTGATGCAATTCCAGGCGGATATCCTGGGTATACCCGTAGTCCGGGCACGGACGGTGGAAACGACGTCGCTGGGCGCGGCCTACGCGGCCGGACTGGCGGCAGGCGTGTGGGAGAACACGGACGCGCTGCGGGCGAGTTGGACGGCCGGGGGGAGGTGGCTTCCCACCATGGACGAGCCATCCAGGGAGACGCTGTACGCAGGATGGCGCAAGGCGGTGGGGCGCAGCTACGGCTGGGCATGAAAGGACAATATGAAAAGACAGTTTGACGGGCTCGGCAAAGAGAGATTTGACCTGGTGGTGATCGGGGGTGGGGTGATCGGCACGGGCGTAGCCCGAGACGCGGCCATGCGCGGGGTGAAGACGCTGCTGGTGGAAAAAGAGGATTTCGGCTACGGCACGACATCCCGATCGACGCGGCTGATTCACGGCGGCCTGCGCTACCTGAGCCATTTTGATTTCAAGCTGGTCCGGCAGGACCTGCGGGAACGAGAGATACTGCTGAGGATCGCCCCCAACCTGGTCAAGCCACTACCTTTCCTGCTGCCGCTGACCGGCCAGTCGCAGCGGTTGGTGATGGCCGCCGGAATGCGTCTGTACGACGTCCTGGCATACGACAAGAGCGTGCCGTCGTACCATCACTTCTCAAGGCGACGCACGCTGGAGATGGAGCCGGGACTCAGTCTGGAGGGTTTAAAAGGAGCCTACCAATTCTACGACGCCCAGGTATCTCTACCGGAGCGGCTGTGCGTGGACAATGCGATTTCGGCCACAGCGTCCGGGGCGGTCATGGTCAACCACGCCGAGGTCACGGGCATCGGCATGACCGGAAACGCGGTGGACAAGGTACGCCTCAAGGACGGGTTGTCCCGGGCGACCTGCGAAGTGGAGACCCGGGCGGTCGTGAACGTGACCGGCCACTGGGCAAACGGCGTGATGCGAATGGTGATCCCCAATCCGAAGAACGAGATCAGGACGACGATGGGCGTGCACCTGGTCACACCGAAGATTTCGAACAACGCACTGGTACTGTTCGCAAAAAGCGATGGCCGCCTCATCTTCATCATCCCCTGGCAGGGGTACTCGCTGATCGGCACGACGGACACCGAATACTCCGGTGACCGGGAATACATCGCCGCCGAGGCCGACCATGTGCGTTACCTGCTGGGCGAAGCGAAAAACGCCTTCCCTAAGCTGCGGGCGGAGGACGTGTTCTATGCCTTCGCCGGCCTGCGTTCGCTGGTGGGTCCGAGCGGGCAAAAGGTGTCGAACATCTCCCGGTCCCACAAGCTGGTAGACCACGAGACTACCGATTCGGTGGGCGGCTTCTACTCGATCCTGGGCGGCAAGATGACCGGCTACCGCTCGATCGCCGCGGAGGCGGTCGACCTGATCGGCAGGAAACTGGGGGTGACGGCGGAATGCAAGACGGCCGAAACGCCCCTCCCCGGCGCCCCGGGGTTTGACGCCGAAGCGCTGGAGAAGATGGGCGCGGAAAGCGGGCTGCCCAAGGACACGATGGACCATCTCAACGCCAGCTACGGGTCGCGTCTCGGAGAGGTACTGCAACTGGCGGCGGCCGATGCCCATGGAAAAGACCGGGTGTGCCCCCATTCGCCGGACATCGTCGCGGAGATCTGGCATGCGGTGAACGAGGAGGCCTGCCTGACGGTGAGCGATTTTCTGCTGCGGCGCGGCGCCACCGGCCTGGCGTCATGCCAGGGCCTTGATGCCGTCGAAGTGGTGGCGGTGGAGATGGGGCGGCTGCTGGGCTGGAGCATCGGGGAGTGGCAGCAGCAAACCGAAACCTACCGCTCGTTTGTGGCGGCGAGCACGCAGTTCAAGCGGGTGTTGTTTGCGAAGACGTAGGGGGAAGCGGGGGACTTCACCAGCGGCCACAGAACGGATTGCTTCGCCTCCTTCCACCGAAGGTGGCTCGCAAAGACAAGTCGAGGGGCGGGGCATTACTCAGGACCGGGGATTCGGATTGCTTCGTCGTTCAACTACCCCATTGTGTAGGCGCTGCGGATAACCTCGGAAGGGGTGGTGACTCCGGCTTTTACTTTCCTCATCCCGTCTTTCATGAGCGACACCATGCCCTCTTTGACGGCCAGATGTTTGATCTCAGTACTGCTGGCCCGGTTGGTGATCAGCATGCGGATGGCGTCGGTCATCGACAGAATCTCGAATATGCCGGTCCGGCCCAGGTAACCGGTGTAGGCACACGACTTGCAGCCCGTACCGTACATGAACCGGGCCTGCTTTTCTCCAATTTCCTGTTCGTAAGCCATCTGCTCCATGGACGGCGCTTCGATCAACTGAGCACAGTCCGGACAGATGCGCCGGACCATGCGCTGGGCGACGATGCCGATCATGCACGACGCGATCAAGAAGTTCTCGATATTCAGGTCGAGCATCCGGAACAGGACGCCGACCGTGTCATTGGCGTGGATGGAGGACAGCATCAGATGTCCGGTCAAGGCAGCCTGGACAGCGATGTTGGCCGTCTCGCTGTCGCGGATCTCGCCCACCAGTATCACGTCGGGGTCGAGACGCAGTATCGACCGCAGGCCGGAGGCGAAGGTGATGCCCGCCAGGTTGTTGACCTGGATCTGGTTAATGTCCTTGAAGCGGTACTCAGCGGGGTCTTCAATGGTGACGATGTTCCGTCCCATCTTGTCCAGCGAGTTGACCGAACCGTAAAGGGTAGTGGTCTTGCCGGCGCCGGTAGGGCCCGATATCAGGATCATCCCATGCGGCACCTTGAGCATCTCTTTGTACTTGGCCAGACCGCTGTCCAGCATGCCCAGTTCGGACAGTTCAATCACTGCCAGGGACTTGTCAAGGATCCTGAGGACCGCCATTTCCCCCCAGACGGTGGGGGCGACGGCGACGCGGATATCGATCTCCCGGCCTTTGGCCACGGCGGTGAACTGGCCGTCCTGGGGACGCTGGCGTTCGGCGATATTCAACTCCGAAAGTATCTTGATCCTTGAAATCAGGGACCTCCGCACGCTCATGGGCAGGGACATCATGTCCTGGAGAATGCCGTCGATCCGGTAGCGGACGCGGAGGCGGTCGTCCTCCGGTTCAATATGAATATCGGAAGCACGCGCCTTTACCGCTTCTTCGACGATCAGGGTGAGGGCCTGGGTAAGCGGGCTGTCGAGGGTGGCGCTGATGGCGGGGCTGTCGTCGGTGGAATCTTCGGAAGCGGAAATGCGGGAAATCGTTTTCTCGATCTCGCCGTAACCCTTGTAGCTGAAATCGATCGCTTCCCGCACCTCGCGGGCAGCCGGCCGACACCGGGACGATCCGCATCTTGCTCTGGGCAGCGAAGGCCTCCAGGGCAAAGATATCGGTAGTGTCCGCCATGGCCACCTGCAACGAGTTCCCGACCACCGACATCGGCACTGCGTTGTAGCGCCGCGCCATGACTTCGGGAATCAGCGCCAGGGCCTCCGCGCGTGATCATTTGCCGGAGCGGTCTGCCGGCAGACTTGACATCATTCTTCTTGTCGGCGGGCTTGGCAACGGGTACTCCGGTGATGACGGCAGCAGCGAGTCTGGCCATCCGGCTATCGTTTTCCAAGGACGCGAATACGCTGGTGGAGCGCGAATTGCCGGGCTTGAGAAGTAAGAGTCGGAGAGACGACTATCACCTTGTCATCAACCCCGCAGTCGTAGGCCTTGGTGTCAAAGAGCGCCACTTCGCTCAGGCCAACTTCAGTGGCGGAATGCAGGAAATCTACCCCGAGGAGCCGGCTGACCTGTCCGCCTTCAACCCGGGCCAGGATATCGAAGGAGTAGACCACCCCGGACCTTCCGGTCAGCCTGCCGCCTTCCTGGACCCTGTAACCGCGCGCCGCCAGCGATTCAGCCAACTCGGCCGACGTCTCAAATTTAAGGGGCGGCAAGGACCTGGGCGGGTTCTTCTCTTTAACGGTGAGAAGCGATCCGATGGTTTCGCGATCAATCACCATGATACGCTGCTTGCCGGCCAGTTGCTTCGACTTCTCGTCGAAACCGGGTACCGCGATGAGGAGCCGGTTATTGATGCCGGCGTCAAAGGCGCGGTTGGCCAGGTCGAATATTACGCCCGCCTGGGCGTTTGGCTCACACCCAGCGGCGATGCCGACGGCCAGCCGATGGGTGGACAGGCCGTCGTTCTTCTCCGCCAGCATGTCGAAGGAATGCCTGATGCCGGACTTGCCCACGAGGCCGGCATGCTCGTTGACTTGATAACCCTGCCGTTGCAGATACTCTCTGAGTTCACCCCGGAGCTCAGGAACGACATCAGTCGGCGCCACTGTTCGGTCTCCTTCCGTTACCCGGACGGGCTGCGTTGTCTACATGGGGTGGGTCATATCAACGAGATCCAATCATGTCCCGTCTGGCACCATGCAGTTAGATCGATACACCGCGGGGTCGTGGCGCTGTCACAACCCTCAGTGATCGCCCGCAACCGGGCGAGCAAGGGCGGATGAGAGTAATTGAGGAAGACGTAGAAGGGGTGGGGAGTCAGGTTCGACAGATTATCGGTGGACAGCCGCTTGAGGGCCCCGATCAGACTGGCGGGGTCTCCGGTGGTGGCCGCGGCGAAGCGGTCGGCTTCGTATTCATTGCGCCGTGACAACGCATTCAGCGCAATCGACAGCAACAATTCGACCGGCGTGTAAAGCAGACCAAAGAACAACAACCCGGTATAGACCGAAGGTTGACCAAGCCGGAAGGCCTGGTAGAGGCCGGGACTACCCAGGAACACCGAAAGCAGGAAGAAAAGGATTCCGGAATGCAGGATACCGATGACCATGCCCTGGAGGATGTGTTTACGCTTGTAGTGGCCGATCTCGTGGGCCAGGACGCCGACGATCTCGGGGGTGGTGTGGCGGTGGACGAGGGTGTCGAACAAGGCAATCCGCTTGTTGCGGCCCAAGCCGGTAAAATAGGCGTTGGACCGGGTGGAACGCCGGGAGGAATCGATAACAAACAGGTTGGAAACGGGAAACCGGACGCGTGACGCGTACTCGAGAATGGCACTACGGAGATCGCCCTCGGGGAGGGGTTTGAACTTGTTGAACAGCGGCATGATCCAGGCCGGAGCCACGAACTGGATGGCAAGCGAAACGAGGCTGACGGACAGCCACACCCAGACCCAGGCGACCGGACCGGCATGCTCGAAGAGCAAAATGACGGCGGCAAGGAGAGGGGCGCCCAGTATCAAGGCCAGTCCCAGCCCCTTGAGGCGGTCGACGACAAAGAGGCGGGGGGTGGTGCGGTTGAAACCGAAGCGCTGCTCGATGCCAAAGGTGTGGTAGATGTTGAAGGGCAGGGTGAGCACGCTGTAGGCGCCGAGCAGCAACCCGATGTAGACAAGGCCGGTGACGGGCGAGGGTAAACCCCAACCCCGCACCAGGACATCGGCAAAACGGAAGCCGCCGGCGAACCAGAAGACCAGCGTCACCGCCAGGGCGAACGTGCTGGAAACAAAGCCGAGACGGGTAGCCGCCCGGGTATACTGCTGGGAGCGGCGATAGTCCGCCGCCTGGTACATGCCCTGGAGCGGCGGCGGCACGTCCGTGCCGAGCCGGTTCAAATTCAGCAGGTTGGCAACCAGGCCGAGCAGGTAGTCCGCTATCAAGGCGGCCAGTATGACGACAGCGAAGACGTTCAAGGGGTCCCCTTCGCCAGCAGGTCGCCCAGATCCCGTTTGGCGCCGAGGATATCCTTCCACAGGTCGCCGCGTTCCGCCAGCAGGCCAGGCACGGTCAACATGGTGAAGTCACCCGGGTAAACGCTGCCCAGCTCCTCCCAACGCAGGGGAAACGACACGGGGGCGCCAGGGGCGGGGCGGGGCGAATAGATTGACGCCAGCGTCTTGCCCCGCACGTTCTGGGCGTAGTCGATGAACACCTTGCCGGTCCGCTTTTCGGTGGCCCACTCCATGGTGATGTCCCGGGGATGCCGCTGCATCAGGAATTGACCGATGGTCTCGGCGGCGCGCCGGGCCGACCCGAATTCCAGATTGCGGACCACGGGCAGATAGACGTGCAGCCCGGTCTTCCCGGAGGTCTTCACGAAGGCGGTCAAGGACAGCCCGTCCAGGACCTCCTTCAACCACGAGGCCACCTCGCACACGCGGTTAAAGGCAGCCCGGTTCAACTCGGGCTCGTCACCGGCCTTCTCCTTCCCCGAGTAGATATAGGGATCAAGGTCAAAGACGATGAAGTCGGGATAGTCCAGCGGAGCGCCGGCGCCGGCCGCCCGGTCATTCATCTCCGGATCGCGGCCGGTCCGCGAGTACCAGGTGTGAAACTCAATGTCGGCCACCTGGCCCAGCCACATCAGGGTAGCCAGATTGTCACAGACAAGGTACTCGCCCTCTTTCCCGCTGTCTTCGGCAATGTTCACGGTACGCACAAACGGCGGCACCGGATGCCCCCAGTGTTTCTGCCAGAAATGCTGGCCGTGGATACCGTCCGGATAACGGCTGAGGGTGAGGGGCCGGTCTTTCAAATGCGGCAGCAAGAAGGGGGCGACCCGGGCCAGATAGGTGAGGAAATGACGCTTGGTCAAGGGAGGATGGCCAGGAACCGCCGGCCACAGGACCTTGTCGACGTTGGTCACGTTTATGGGACTGCCGTCGACGTCGATACTGAAGCCACCCTTCCCGGCAGCCAGTTGGGCCACCAGACCGGCTCCGGCCGGAGGCGGATCCGGCGGGGCGGCCCGGTGACGGGCGCGGGGTACCTTCGGCTTGCCAACGCCTCCCTCAGGAGAACTAACGCCAGCCTCAGGCGGATCACTGCCGGTGACCACTTCGGGAGGCCCAACGCCTCCCTCAGGCCGGGTAACACCAGCGGCCGGTTTGTCATCACGCAACCGGACAAAGACGGGCGCCCGAAGGCGGCCGTCGCGAGTCCACTGGGCATACTTGACTTCGACAACAACCTCGGGACGGACCCAAACGGGGGGTGTGGGGGCGGGGGGCTCCGGGCTGAATGGAGAACGGTCACTCCGTATCCGGTCGAGCCGCTGTTTGACCTGGGACAGCGTCTCCCCAGTGAAGCCGGAGCCGACATTCCCGGCATAAACGAGTTTGTCCCGGTCATCGAGATAGCCGAGCAACAACGATCCCAGGGACCCGGCCCGATTGCCGTCGCCGGCGGTGTAACCGGCAACGATGAAGTCGCCGGTCAGCACCGATTTCACTTTGAGCCATTCCTGAGACCGCCGGCCGGACTGGTACAGGCCATCGACTTTCTTGGCGACGATGCCTTCGAGGCCGTTCTTGACCGACGCCTCAAAGACAGCCCGCCCGTCAGCTTCAAAGGACTCAACCAGTCGGACGTTTTCGGCCTCGCGCAGGACGGCGCTCAAAAGGTCTTCCGGAGCGCGCCAGGGAACACCGGTCAAGTCGTAGCCATCCAGGAAAAGGATATCGAACACGTAGTAGACGACGGGGATGGCCGGTCCGCCCGGCTGTGAACCAGGCTGCAGGTACTGCTGCAATCGTTCGAAGGAGACCCGGCCGGCGGCGTCCAGGGCGACCATCTCGCCATCCAGCACCAATTCCGAGGCGGGTTGGCGGCCCAGGGCGGGCATGAGCAAAGGATACTTGCCGGTCACGCTGGCGCCGCGGCGGGACCAGAGGGTCGGGAACCCCGTGGCGAACGGCGGCGACAATGCGGTACCCGTCGAGTTTCGGCTCGAAAACCCATCCAGGGTGGGAAAACGGCGCCGCCGCCAGGCTGGCCAGCATGGGCGGCACAAAGCCGGGGAAGGGGGCGGGCCGCGCCCCCGGGGTGCCGGCCACATTCAACGACGACAGCGCCGGGGCGGTCGCCGGCGTTCCCGCTTTGACATCGGCGATGGTCCGTCCCGATAGTACCGAGCCGGCGTCATCGAGGATATCGCCGCCGGCCCGGGCGAATTCATCCTGGTGCTTGATGAGCAGCCAGTCCTTCTCCCGGCTGCGGACCTTCACCAGAGTCCACGATCCCTTCATCTTGTGCCCGCGCAGGTAGAAGCTAATCTTCCCGGCTTCGAGGCCGCGACGCATCTCCGCCTGGGCGGCAGCGCGGTCGGTGAAAAGGAACTTCCCCGACTCGTCGGGCGAATAGGTGCCGTTGTCCCAAACGATGACCTCTCCGGCCCCATACTCGCCCGCAGGGATTATGCCCTCGAACGAGGCGTAGTCGAAGGGGTGGTCCTCAACGATGGCAGCCAGCCGTTTCTGGGCGGGATCCAGGGACGGCCCCTTGGGCACGGCCCAGCTCTTCAAGACGCCGTCGACCTCCAGCCGAAGGTCATAATGGAGCCGGCTGGCGCGGTGTTTCTGCACGACGAAGGTGAGCGGTCCGGAGCCTTCCCGCGCGGCGGCGCCAGGTTCGCCGGACTTATCCAGGTCCCGCTTGCCGAGGTACTGTTTCAGGTCGTCTGTCATCACTGCCTGAGGCTCACTATACTCTAGATTATATCCTTAACCGACTGAAGACGGATGGTGAGATGAGCCGTATCTTCTTTGGCATTTCGGCGTGGGCCGACGCAGACCTATTACGCAGCGGGTTCTACCCGCCCGAGGTCGATACGCCGGCCGCCAGGCTGAAATACTACGCCGACCAAATTCTCAGTGGCGGAGGTTGATGCGACGTACCATTCCTTCGCCACGGCCCGCAACATCACCCTCTGGCTGGACAATACGCCGGCGGGATTCGTTTTCAACCTGCGGGCGTTCAGCCTGTTTACCGGACATCCCACCCCCTTCAAGGCCCTGCCCCGCAATTTCCGGGACAGGTACGGCGACCGGATCGAAAGCCGGGACAGCATCTACGCTCATCATCTCACGGCGGAAGCGCTGGATGATCTGTGGCAAGGTTTCGGGCGAACCGCGGACACCTTCCGGGCGGCCGGCAAATTGGGGGCGGTGCTATTCCAGTTTCCGCCCTGGTTCCATCCCAACCCCGAGAACTATGAATACCTGGGCAGTTGCCGCAAGCGGCTGGCCGATTTTCCGCTGGCGGTGGAGTTCCGGGTGGGGTCATGGTTGGAGGAGAAGCACCGGGAGGAGACACTGGCGGTCCTCAAGCAGCACGGGATGGCGCTGGTGTGCGTGGATGAACCGCAGGGGCTGAAGACCAGCGTGCCGCCGCTGGCAGAGAGTCACCGCGCCGCTGGCGGTGGTCCGGTTTCACGGCAGGAACAAAGACCATTGGGAGGGGAGGGGAAATACCGCGGAAGACCGATTCAACTATCTCTACGGGGCGGAGGAGCTGCGTGAGTGGGTGCCCCGGATACGGGAAATGGCGGCCCGGGTTGAAGCCGTGCACATCATTTTCAAGAACAAGCACGCCGACTACCCGGTACAGAACGCCCTGCAGATGAGAGGACTGCTGGGACTCTAACGGTGCGCCACCGCCGGCTCCTTACGAGCGGCTTTGACGCTGGCCCGGAGGGTGGCCATGAGATCACCGATTTCTATCTTGGGCTCTTCGGGCGCGACGATCTTCTCCCCCTTGACCTTGGCATCGACGAGCTGTTTCAGGGCAGACTGATACTCGTCGCGGTACTTCTCCGGCTGGAACGGCCCAACCATGGCCTTAATGAGGGAAACCGCCATGTCCAGTTCCTCAGCCGTAACCTCAGCCTTCGGCGGCACCAGTTGATCGGCGGGCACGATCTCGTCCTTGAAGCGAACGGTGTGCAGGGCAATCACCTCGCCGTGCGGCCGGATGCAACAGAGGTGCTCACGCCGCTGCAGAACCACCTTGGCGATACCCACGAGCCCGGTCTTGCGTAATGAATCGCTCAGAAGACGGAAAGGTTTGGCGCCCAGCTCTTCCGGTTCCAGATAGTGACTGCCAGAGTAGTAAGTGGGATCGATTTCCTTTTCGTCCACGAAACGCAGGATGTTGATGGCGTGGGCGGTCTTGAGGGGGATCTTGCTGAAGTCCTCGTCGGTGAGGACGACATAGCGCCCCTTGATGAATTCGTACCCGCGGGCGGTCTCCTTGCGGTCGAGGTACTCGTTGTCGGTTGGGCAGTATATGACCTGCCGGGTGCGGTTCAGGCACTTCTTGTGGAGGATGTGAAAGGCGATCGCCCGCGTCTCGGTCGCCGTGTACATCTTCACCGGAATGGCCACCATCCCGAAACTGATTACCCCTTTCCAGAAAGCCCTCGGCATGGACACCTCCTGCGAACAAGTAGAATTATCAAGCTCACTACTCAATTATAGTGCCCAGTTCACCGGCGAAACAGACCAGGCGGCCGAACGGAGGGTGCAAGAGGGCAAAACAGCCAAACACGGAGCCGCAAACCGGGGAGAACAACCACAAGACCGCACCGGCAGCCGCATTTGGACAACGGCAGACGCCACGCGGCGAGTCTGCGGATTTGACACCATAGCGCATTCTGGCTATCATGTGGGCAATCATTACGTCCCCGGGGAGTTCGAGTGAGACAATTTCGCATACTAGCCGTCGACGATGAGCCGAGAATTCTGAACTTCCTGGGCGCCAAGTTGCGCGCCTCAGGTTACGAAGTGCTGACGGCGTCAAACGGGGCCGACGCGATCGAAAAAGCGCAGGCCCAGGAACCGGACCTCATCGTGCTGGATGTGGTGATGCCGAAGATGGACGGGTTCGAAACGTTCAGGGAGCTTCGGACCTTCTCGGCCGTACCGGTCATTTTCCTGAGCGCCCGGGGAGCCGACACCGACCGCATCAAGGGGCTGGGGCTGGGGGCGGATGACTATTTGCCCAAGCCCTTCAGTCCGGACGAACTGGTGGCCCGAATCGACGCGGTGAGGCGCCGGGTGGGGCCCTCCGAGAACCGCAAGGTGCACGAAAGGTACGTGTCGGGACGACTGGCGGTTGACTTCGGGAAACGGGTGGTCACGGTGGACGGGCGTGAGGTCCGGCTTACCAAGATAGAGTGGCAGCTGCTGAGCGAACTGACACAAAACGCGGGCCGCCTCATGCTCTATGAGGAGCTGCTAACCAGGGTGTGGGGCCCGGAATATCGCGATGATGTCCAACTTCTGCGCACCTGGATCAGCCGCCTCAGATCCAAGATAGAAATCGACCCCGGTCATCCCGTGATCGTGCGCACGACTCCCAAGACCGGCTACATTATCGATGAACCGTCAGCGAACCGGCCCGCGGTCTGACCGTCCGGGGCGCAACGGCCCTGAAGGCAAGATTTCACACTTTTGTAACTTTTTCGGCCGTCATTTTATGACTTCTACACTACCCCTGGTCTACAATTTGGACAATAGACGGGGGGAGTACACTCATGACACTGGTCGCGACAAAGGAAACCGAATTACACGCCATGGCGACGGTGGGAACAGAACTCGCCCAGCGAGATCGTGGTACTCTGTCCGCACTGCAAGGCACTGGAAACACTGCAAATCGCCGGCGGCCAATTAACACCGACGCGCAAGTTTACCCAGGACGGAGCCCTCATCTATCATGACTGCGGCTCCCGGTCACCCTGCCGCCTCTATTCCAACCTGTAGACGGGTGGCGGAGCCACCCCCTCTGCTTCCCTCGATCCCAACGCTACGCTCTGGGCGGGCAGCCGCTTATGGTGCGCCGCCTGCAAAGAGAACAAAGCTGCGCCAGAAGCACTACGCTGGAATGACGATCCGGAAGAGAGGTGATGCCTGATGCCAACGGACCTTGTTTTCATGGTGGGGGGCGAAGCCGGCCAGGGCGTCCAGTCGGTCGGTCTGCTTCTGGGCAAGGTCTTTGCCCGCAGCGGCTACCACGTGTTCGCCGATCAGGACTACGACTCGAGAATAAGGGGGGGACACAACTTCTTCCGGGTGCGGCTCAGGGAAGAAGTGGTGGGCGCCATCCGGGAGCCGGTGGACGTGCTGGTGGCACTCAACCAGGAGACGATTGATCTCCATCACCAGGAACTGGCGCCGGGCGGGGTGGTCCTGTACGACAACGAGCGGACGAAGCAGACCGGCTTGGGCAGTGAGTTCTTCGGACTTGCCCATGGAGAAGCTGGCCATCGAAAGCGGCGGCGACCGAATCATGTCGAATACGGTGGCGCTGGGGGCGGCCCTGGCGATGGTGGGCTACGATCCAGCCATACTCAGCGAGGTCCTCAGAGGGCACTTCGGAAGCGGCACGACGGCGGGTGCCAATATTGCCGCGGCCAAGGCCGGATATGATCACGTGCGGGAACAGTACCGAGGCCCCGTTCGACAGCTCAAGCCGCCGGCCCAGCCGGCCAGAATGTTTCTCACTGGAAACGACGCCATGTCGTTGGGGGCGGTGGCCGCCGGCTGCCAATTCATGGCCGCCTATCCGATGACACCGACGACCTCGATAATGGAGTATATGGCCGCCCGGTCGGAGGACCTCGGCATCGCCATGGTGCACGCTGAGGACGAGATCGCCGCGGTGCACATGGCCATCGGCGCCTCTTACGCAGGCGTCAGGGCGATGACGGCAACCTCAGGGGGCGGCTTCTGCCTGATGGTGGAGGGGTTGGGCCTGGCCGGCATGACCGAGACGCCGCTGGTCGTAATCGACGGGCAACGTCCCGGGCCGGCCATCGGCCTGCCGACGCGGACCGAGCAAGGTGATCTGCAGTTTGTTCTCCACGCCCACCACGGCGATTTCCCAAGGGCGGTACTGGCTCCGGCCACTATCGATGACTGCTTCTGGACCACGGTCAAGGCCTTCAACCTGGCGGACCGATTCCAGTTGCCGGTGATCATCCTCACCGACCATCATCTGGCGGGCTCCTACGCGACGGTGGACCCGTTTGACCTGGGCAAGGTGACCATCGACCACGGCGCGATGTATGAGCCGTCAGCAACTGAGCCCGCCGCGTACCTGAGACACCGGATTACGCCAACCGGCGTTTCGCCCAGGGCTTTCCCGGGCGCCGGCAAAGCCCTGGTGGTCACCGACTCTGATGAGCATGACGAGGCCGGGCATCTGGCGGAGGACATTCCGACCAGAAAGGCACAGATGGACAAGCGGCTGCGCAAGATGTTCAGCCTCAAGCAGGAAATAAGCCCGCCGCGCTGGTACGGTCCGCACAATCCCGACAATCTGCTCATCGGGTGGGGAAGCACCTATGGCGCCCTCCGGGAAGCGGTCGATCTCCTGCACCACGAGACCAAGGTGAGTGTGCTGCATCTCAACGAAATGTGGCCCTTCCCGGCGGAAGCGGTCGCCGACGCCATCGGGCGGGCCAAGGCAAGCTACGTCATCGAAAACAATGCCTCCGGCCAACTGGCCAGTCTCATCCGTATGGAGACGGGGAGAGGGGTGACGGGCAAGATACTCAAATACGACGGACGGCCGTTTACCCCGGCCTACCTGGCGGAGACGATCCGGAAGGAGGGTGGCAGCGATGGCGACAATAGCTGATTACACCGGGAAAGTGCCGGCGTGGTGCCCGGGTTGCGGCAACTTCGGCATACTGAAGGCGCTGAACACGGCCCTGGTCGAGCTTGGCCTTGAGCCCGAGCAGGTATTGCTCGTCTCGGGCATCGGCCAGGCCGGGAAGCTGCCCCACTACACCAGGAGCAACGTCTTCAACTCGCTGCACGGGCGTCCCGTCCCGCCGGCCATCGGCGCCAAGATCGCCAACCCGGCACTGACAGTGATCGCCGTCAGCGGCGACGGTGACGCGTACGGCGAAGGCGGAAACCACTTCATCCACGCGGCGCGGCGGAACCATGACATCACCTATCTGGTACATAACAACCAGGTATACGGACTGACCAAGGGGCAGGCATCGCCGACGAGCGAGGCGGGCTTTGTCACCAGGACGACGCCCTACGGCGCGGCCCCAGCGGTCAACCCGGTGTTTCTGGCCCTGGCCTCCGGCGCAACCTTCGTGGGGCGGGGCTTTGCCGGTGATGCCGGTCACCTGTCAGGACTCATCAAGGAGGGGATCGGACACCGGGGATTCGCCCTCATCGACATCCTGCAGCCATGCGTCTCGTTCAATCACCAGAACACCTTCGCCTGGTACCAGCAGCGGGTATACAAGCTGGAGGCAGACACTTCCTATGACCCGGGGGATAAGGCGGCGGCGCTGCACAAGGCACAGGAATGGGGGGAACGCATCCCGATCGGCGTTCTCTACCGGACGGCGGCGCCTACCTACGAGGAACAGGTACCGGCGCTCAAGAAAGGCCCGCTGGTGTCCCGGGAGATAGGCCCGAAACGGGCGGAATCCCTTTTCGCCGAATTCATGTAACAGCCATTCGGATTGAGGAGCGTGCTGCAATGACCCCTTCACTGACGGTAGGCGATGTCTTACAGACGGGTATCCAACGAGAAATCGAAGCCCAACGACTCTATACCGACCTGGGCCGGAGGGTAAAAGAACCGGCGGCGCAGTTTGCCCTTTCGACCCTGGTGCAACAAGAAAAGCGCCACCAGGAGATACTCCAGCGATATCTCGGTGGGGGCCTGGGCGGTGGGGCGCTCGACCCCAAGCAGGTGATCGACTACCGTATCGCGGAGCACCTCGAGGCTCCGGCGCTGACGCCCGATATGAAGCTGTCCGACATCTTCCTGGTGGCAGCCAACCGGGAAAAGGCATCCTGCGATTTCTACACGAGTCTGGCCGACCTGCATCCTGACGGCGAGACCCGATTGCTGCTGCGCAAGCTGGCCTCCGAGGAACTGGGGCACAAGCAGAAAGTAGAATCGATGTTCACCGAGGTCGCCTTCCCGCAGACGGACGGCGGGTGACAGGCGTCCGGCCACTCGCGAGCAGCGCCGGCACAGCCGGCCGGACCCCAGGCGCAGCGGCGGCCTTTTCGCCCGCCTCCAAAACAAGCTAGAATGTAGAGACGGTACGTCGCTGCGCGGCACAAATCCGAAATTCGACCAGACCGGAAGGAGTCGCCATGACAGTGGAACTGGCCAAAGGTGTCTATTATGTAGGTTACGTAGACTGGGCGCTACGTTTCTTTCACGGGCACGAACTGAGCACGCATCGCGGCTCATCGTACAACGCCTATCTTATCGTGGATACCGATAAGACAGTGCTGGTGGACACGGTTTGGGGTCCATTCACGGACCAGCTCATGAAGAACATCGGAGAGATCATAGACCCGGCGAAGATCGACATTGTGGTCGCCGGCCACGCGGAGTCGGACCATTCCGGCGCCCTGCCGGCGGTCATGGAGCACACGCCCAAGGCCACCGTCATCGTGTCCAAGCGAGGCCGGGAGAGCGTGGAAGGGCACTACCATCAGCCATGGAATTTCCGGGCGGTACAGACCGGCGAAAGGGTAGCCCTGGGCAAGCGAGAACTCGTTTTCGTAGAAGCGCCGATGCTCCACTGGCCGGACAACATGTTTACCTATCTCACGGGCGACAATATCCTTATGTCAAGTGACGCCTTCGGACAGCATTACGCGGCGGCCGGCCGCTACAACGACGAGGTTGATCAGAATGAGCTCTATGAAGAAGCGTTAAAATACTATGCCAATATCCTGACGCCTTTCAGTGCGCAGGTGCTCCGCAAGATCGATGAGGTGCTGGCACTGGGATTGCCGGTAAATGTGATCGCGCCCAGCCATGGCATCCTGTGGCGGCAGGACCCGCTGCAAATCGTGAAGAAATACCAGCAATGGGCGGCGCAGGTCCCGGAGAAGACGGCGGTCATTGTCTACGACTCAATGTGGGACGCCACCAAGCACATGGCCGAGGCAATTGGCCACGGACTGGACGGTGAGGGCATCGCCTACAAGTGTTATGACATATCGGTCTCGGACCGCAACGACGTGGTAACCGAGATCTTCAAGAGCAAAGCAATCATCGTTGGTTCGCCCGACCTACAATGCGGGGGTGTTGCCGACGGTCACGCCGATACTGGAAGAGATCAGAGGCCTGAAGTTCCAGAACAAGATCGGGGCCGCTTTTGGCAGCTTCGGGTGGAGTGGCGAATCGCCGGCCATCCTCGAAGAGCACCTGGCCCGGAGCAAGGTCACCAAAGTCGCCGAGGCGGTGCGCGTGAAGTGGCAACCCCGGGACGAGGACCTGGCTAAATGCCGGGAGCTGGGCGCCCAGGTTGGCCGGGCAATCAAGCAAGGCTAGAACGGGGAGAGCGCAGCTCGCAAAGAGAGGTGCGAAGGACTGGCGGTGTGGGGGGTGGTTCGTTCTGCCTTCTGAAAACGTGAATTCGGATTGCTTCGTCGCTTCGCTTCTCGCAATGACGGACGGGAGAGGATTGCCTGGTCGCTACGCTCCTCCCGATGACAGGCGGGAAGGGATTGCTTGGTCGCCAGGCTGTTCGCAAAGGAAGGGGGGAGGGACGGGCGGCGGGGGGTGACCGGCTACTCTTTGACCGATGGAAATCCGGCCGCCCGCCAGGCATCCCAGCTACCCAGAACGTTGTACACCCGGGGGTGACCGCTGCGCTGGAGGATGCTGGCTGCCAGCCCGGCCCGGTGCCCCACGGTACAGAAGGTGGCCACCGGTTTGCTACGGTCCACCTCGGCCACCTTCGATTCAAGCCTGCCAACATAGATGTTGCGGGAGCCCGATACGTGGCCGGCCCGCCAATCGTCGTCCTGCCGGACATCGAGCACCACGAGGTCCTCGCCGGCGTCGAGCTTTCGCTTGAGCTCGTGTACCGAAAGCAGCGGCAGGCTTTCCACCGGAAGGCCGGCGTTGTACCAAGCCTCGATCCCGCCTCTAAGATAACCCAGGATACGATCGAAGCCCAGCCGGTTGAGGGACTGAAGGGCACGCTCGAGGTGAGAATGATCTTCGAGGACGAGCAGGACAGGCCGGTCATAGGAGAGGACCCAGCCGGCAAAGTCGGGCAAGCCCTCAAGCCAGATCGAGTAGGACCCCGCTATGTGGGCACCCCCGAAGGCCGGAGGTTCCCGGGTATCGATCAGGAACGCCCCACCCTCGACGAGGGCTTTAAAGTCGCCGGTGCCGAGCGGTACCGGAGCCGCCGCCTCCCCTAAGAGCGGAGGCCCTTCGAGATTGTACTTTTCCATCTGCCGGAAGTATGGCGGCCACTCCAGTTTCTCAGCCACCTTACGCGCCAGGAATGCTTCCCTGGTCAACTGGAGCATGGGGTTAATCTTCTTTTCCGTACCGATGGTAGTGTAATCCCGGTCGGCGATGCGCCGGCCGCAGACCGAGCCTGCGCCATGGGCGGGGTAGAGAATGACGCCGTCACCCAGGGGCAGCAGACGGTTGAAGACGCTTTCGAAAAGGGCGGCGGCCAGACGCGGCGCCTCGGCCGGACCATAGAGGTCGGTCCGGCCGACGTCCCCGGCAAAGAGGGCGTCACCACTGAAAACGGCCAGCGTGGCCCCACCCCGCGCCGGGCTCACCGTGTAGGACATGCTTTCGTCGGTATGCCCGGGGGTGTGGAGCGCCTTCAATATCAGATTGCCGATACGGAACTCCTGCCCATCGGCCAGCGTCCGGCCGAATTTCCAGTCGAGTCCGGGACCATGGTAAACCTCAGCCCCGGTCAGGTTGGCCAGCTCACGGGAGCCGATGACGAAGTCTTCGTGGCGGTGAGTCTCAAAAATGTACCTGATGCGCAACTCGTGCTCGCGGGCGCGATCGATGTAGGCCTGACAATCCCGCCGCGGGTCGATTACGACGGCGTCGGAACCGGCGCCGACGAGATAGGAGTTGTGAGCAATGCCCGGAGAGGTAATACGTTCAAGTATCATTCAGCCACCCGATCCTCAGAAAACTACGGAGGATTATAGCACGGACTTGGGTATGATGGACGGTAACGATAGTCAGCAACAGGAGTCCGCCCGTTGAAGCGGAAACCCGCTCCAACGGAAGTGGTCAAGCTGTTTGAAGTGGCTGTCGGTCCCGGACCCCGGCCGGCCAACCGGCGGGTAACCGCGCCGGCTATCTAAGCTCGACGCCGAGGAAGAGGGGCCATACCACCAGACCTAGGATAATCTTCCACCACACAAGGTTGGCAAAAGAGATGGTGAACAGCCAACCGGTGAACCAGAGCATCCCGGCCAGCGATGCCGCCCCTGCCGCGCCCTTATTTCCGTCTCCCATTGTTGTACCCTCCGCTGTCTTCGTTCGGGTCCGTTCCAAGACCGGGGATCTTCAAGTTCTCAGAGGCGCTTCCACGAATTAGCCGCGCGCACCCGGATTGCCGGGACTACCGCGGCGCGTCCGGCGAATTTACCGAGTATGATACGCGACTTGCCCCGCAAAGGCAACAGGGCGGCATCGGCCGGCCTCCTCCCGCAAACTCGAGGAGGGGGACCGGGCGCCGCCCCCCGCCGGCAGTCGCGGGGAGCGGGCCAACCATGGAAAATGCTAGGATATGCTATGGACTACGAATCGGAAGAGATCGACCGGCTTGATCTGGACAAATACGGGTTGTCCTATCTCGCGGGCAGGAACATGGTGACCCTGGACCGCGGAGATCTGCACAAGCTACTGCTGGCCCTGGGCAACGATGAGATATCGCTTAACCTGCCGGTGCCGTGCACTGCTGACAACGTACGCGAAGTGCTCGCCCGGTCGGAGTGCCGGAGGTGCGGCCGGTGCTGCCTGCCAAATCCGGCAAATCCGGAAAGCCCGGGGGTTGAAGTGTTCGAAGAAGAGCTCAATGCGATCGCAAACCATCTTCACGTCCCGGTTGAGACCCTGGCGCGCAACACGGTCGCCGGCAAGACCGTGCCCTACTCCTTCCAACTGATAAGGCTGGGATTCACGAGGTGGCTGCCACTACCCTGCCGCTTCTACGATGCGGAACGCAACGGGTGCCAGGTATACCCGGTGCGAGCGGTGGTCTGCCAGGTCTACCCGATTGTCTTCACCGGCGATGACACGTACATGTCAATCCGGGTCACCTGCGACTACGGCAAAGATGTCTTCATCGGGGCGCTGGAGTCGCTGAGAGCCAGCAATCCAGGCCTGGAAATCACGCTCTAGACCCCTGGTAACGGGCAACAGACCCGGCGGCGAACGGTCTCTTCAGAAGTGCGCATACGCGTCCCTGCTTAGGGCGCGCCCGGCAATACGCGAAGCCGGCGGGCGCGGTTACATATACCGATCATCAACCAGCGTTCAGGTTAGGCATGAACGGAAGGTCGAAATAGGTAGCCCGGCGGAAGCCGGACCGCCCGCCCCGGTGATAATCTTAAACCAGAACAAAGAGAAAGCGCCAAGAACAAAGGGGGAAGAAAAATGGAAACCGGATACATAATCGCACTGGCAGTCGCCATCCCCGTGATCCTGTTCCCCGCAGCTTTCGTGTGGTATCTCAACATCGGCGGCATCGCTGCCGCGGTGAGAGAAGCCAACACCAGGAAAGTTGCCGAGACGAAAACCGTCACCGCCAAATAGCGCTGACAAACGGTCGATCATACAAAGAGGGTACCGGTGGTACCCTCTTTTCTTTTTGCCACTTGTGCGCGCCGCCGCCATCGAGGTATCGTTAAATTAACGGGACTGGGAGTGCGACGTCCCGGAAGAACCGAGGTAGTCCAGGTGATCGCGTTACACGGCAAATACAATTCGGCCAACATAATGATTGACGATCTTGATCAAGAGACGCTCAGTCAGATACGTTCCTTTCTGGACCATCCGGCCTTTGCCGGGACGTACATTGCGATCATGCCCGACGCTCACGCGGGAGCCGGGGCGGTTATCGGATTCACGGCGCGGCGAAACGACTACGTCATCCCCAATGTGGTGGGAGTCGATATCGGATGCGGTGTGCTGGCCTACCCGCTGAACGCCCGGCACATCGACTTCCGCTCACTTGACCGCTTCATCAAGACCAATATCCCGAGTGGGTTCAAGATCCGGGGCGCTAATGACAGCCTGATCACCGGAGGCAAACCGAAGGACATTTTTGACCGCGGCATGAAGGGAGTAGTTGGCCTGGCCGAGGAAACCGGGCAAGACATGAGCAGGGTGATCGGATCGGTGGGGACGCTGGGAGGGGGAAATCATTTCATCGAAATCGACAGATCTGACGAGGGGCAATACTGGCTCCTGATTCACTCCGGCAGCAGGAACTTTGGCCTGCGGGTGGCCAACTACTACCAGAACAAGGCCAAAGAGCTGAAGCCGAAGACCCTCGGTGTGCCTCGGCCGGCGGCCGAGGCACACCGAGGACTCGAGTACTTGCCCATGGGCAGGGGTGGCGAAGAGTACCTGGAGGCGATGCGGACCGCCCAGTCGTATGCCCGGTTAAACCGGGCGGTGATGGCCCAGGTAATACTGACTTTCTTCGATCAGACCGAGGGCGACACCGAGGCGATCGAAACCGTACACAACTACATCAGCTTAGAGGACAACATCATTCGTAAGGGGGCGGTGTCGGCCCGGGCCGGAGAGAGACTGATCATCCCCTTCAACATGAGGGACGGGGTGATGGTCTGCCGCGGGAAAGGGAGCAGTAAGTGGAACTACTCAGCGCCGCACGGCGCGGGGCGGATCCTGTCGCGAAGCCAGGCCCGAAAGAAGCTGTCGCTGGACGAGTTTCAGGAAGCGATGCAGGGGATCTACACCTCCACCGCCACACGGGACACCATCGATGAGGCGCCGGCGGCCTACAAGAGCAAGGACGCGATCGTAAAGGCCGTAGCCGAAACGGTGGATATTGAGTTCTTCATGAAGCCGGTCTACAACTTCAAAGCGGGTGGGGAGTGAGGGGGGGCCGGAGCATGTACCACAAGTCGACGGCATCATCCAGAACGTCCGTGGCGAACACCCGGTAGCCGAAGTGCTCATAGAGGGTCACATTCTCCGGCCGGGTCGTCTCCAGATAGACAGCGGTCGACTCCGCATGTGATTCCGCCATTTCGCCCACGGCGTCGAGAAGCACGCGGCTGAATCCCCGCCCCTGGAACTCCGGACGGACACCGATGGCGGCCAGGTAAAAGTGGCTTTGCCCCGGGGCGTGCTTGCGAGACAGGCGGGAGAACCGTCCGAGACGATCGAAGGATTCGGGGTTTATGCTCGACCGAAACCGGTCGTACTTTTCGGCCAACGATGGTGGCCAGGCCTTGTCCTCCGGCGGCGACAGGCAGGCCACTCCGGCGAGTCTGCCATCACTGGATGTGCCGATGATCGGCCACCCCAGTTCCAGACGCGCCTCGCAGACGAAACGAAAGAGATCACCAATGTGACGGGAGTAGGCCGGTCCCGAAAATACGTACTTCATAAGCGGATCATTTTCAAATGCCAGCGCCAGCACTCCAGCCGCCGCATCCAGCGAATCGGGGCGAATCTCAATCCAGGAGTCTGAAGGCCGGTCAGGTTTCATGCTGTCACGTTCCGCCCAATTAGCTTCGAAGCCGAGACTCCCTACGCCCGCTTCTTAACCACGTCCCCCAACCCCCAGTAACCGCTCCCGGCCAGTACAAGCGGGTCGATCTTCTTCATGTCGGGTTTGTCCTCGACCATGGCTTCCCGGGCCACATATGTCTCGACGATCTCCCCGACAAACACTTCGTTGCGGGGCAGGTCGATGGTATTAATGAGCTTGCACAGCATATTGACGGGACACTCGGCGATCATCGGGGCCTTGTTAACGGAGCCGTAAAAGGCGGTGAAGACGCCCGACTTGTCGGTGTCCCGTCCGGACACGCGGCCGACATATTCGGTTTGGCCGATCAGGTCACGGGAAGGGATATTGACGCTGAAGTAGCCGTTTTCCTTGATGCCGGCGTTGGTGTAGTGGGCCTTGTTGATCGAGATATAGACCGTGGGCGGGCTCAGGGACATGCCGCCAAAGGAACCCAGGGTAATGTAGTTGGCCTTCCCGCCGACCAGGGCGCCGGCGATAACAGCCGGTGAGACGCTTACCCACCGGTTACCCGCCAGTATCTTTTCCATCCGTTCATCCCCGATGCTATTCAGTCAGTACCGTATGATAACCGCAGCAGGGCATCGGCGCAATGCTGCGAACATCTCGCGACCGGCCGGTTGACCAACAACGGCCAACAGGATATGATGCGCCTGACCGGGGCAGGAGGGCCGATGGACCAACGTCTCGCGATTGTAAGAGCAGCTTACGACCGTACGGTCGACGAATTCCGGAAAGGGGCCGACCCGTTGCGGGATGTCCCCGACGCCATCAGGGAGTCTGCTTTCTTCCGGTCGTTCACATCGGGGCCGAGCGCGTCGAACAGTGCCACCGCCGATATCAAGCGCTATCTGAGACCCCGGTCCGGCACGAGATTCCTCGACGTCGGCTGCTGCGCCAACCTGGCAAACTACCGGCTGGACAGTTGGCCATCAACATACTACGGCGTGGATATCAGCCCGGCGCTAATCGAGGCCATGAAAGGCTTTGCCTCAGCCCGGGGGCTGTCGCCGGGGGGCCTTTACGTGGCCGAGGTGAGGCGCCTGCCATTCTGGGACAAGTTCTTCGACATGGCGGCGGCCGTCGGCGTATTCGAATACTGCAGTCTGCGCTATATCAGAGGCGCGCTCGGCGAACTGAACCGGGTGATGAAACCCGGGGCACGGCTGGTGGTGGACATTCCCAACCGCGAACACCCCTACGCCCGTGACATGGCCAGACTGGAGCGGTTCCTGGGCCGGCCGATCTACCTGCACTTCCGCAAGAAGTTCGAGAACGCGCTGGCGCCATACTTTTCGGTGGACCGGGTGGACGATAGCCAGGCGATGATCAAGTTCTTCGCCCGCCGGTTAAGACAAAAGTAGCCCGCCTTGTTCACTGATCATCACGACAACCCGAACATTCGAGCCACCAGGAACATGACGGCGGCGGAGCCGATGGGTATGGTCAGGTTGTCGTTGACCCGCCAGGGAAGCGCCTGGGCCAGCGTGGCCGCCAGTGCGCCGATGGCGCCGACTCCGAGCCCGGGCCTGGGTGACCACACGGTTACGGCGACGGCCAGCAACAGACACACGATCAGGCAGGCCAGATGTCCTTCGGCATTCTTAGCCCGAAGCTTCGTCCGCCCCAGCCACCGGCCGACCGCCGAGGCGACGGGGTCGCCTAAGGCAAGGAACAGGATGGCCAGGA
Organism: uncultured Chloroflexia bacterium; assembly: GCA_963735055.1. GTDB lineage: Bacteria > Chloroflexota > Dehalococcoidia > Dehalococcoidales > UBA2162 > JBBITI01. The sequence continues at coordinate 201,987 of CAVTJN010000004.1, forward strand.
CCGAGATGTCAGTGGGGAAAACGACCATGGTCGCCGTTATGCCGATCAGAAAATAAGTGGCCCCGGTAACCCTGGTGTCTTCCTCGGGACGCAGGAACAGGTCCAATTGGCGGCGGAGCCACCGGCGCAGCCGTGGAAACACGAAACTGACGAACTCACCCAGCACAAACAGCCCGGTCAGGGCGGCCGCGGCGACGATGACACAATCCCTTGGGCCGAAGTGCAGGGCGACAGCGAAGGATATTCCCAAAGAGGCATGGGCCAACGACCGGGCGATGACGCGTCTCTTCAAAGGAATATCCAGGCTCAAATCATTCCCCACGCAGCCTCAAAGCAGCGAGCAACAGCCAATCCCTGAAACGGGCGCGAACCGGAACGACCGGCTATGGGGCCAGAGCTTCGTTGATCTGGTCACGCATCGTTCCGGCGGCGCGGCGCGCAGCCGCCGCAAAGTCGTTACCCCGGGAGGCGTAAAGTATCTGCCGCGAGGAGTTGATGACCGTCCGGTTCCGCCGGACGTCGATCCCGTTCTTCACGGTCAAGGCGAGGTCGCCGCCCTGGGCGCCCACGCCCGGCACCAGGAACGGCAAGTCGGGATAGCTCTTACGGACGGCTTTGAGTTCGTCCGGGTAAGTGGCGCCCACCACGAGACCGACGTTGCCGTACCGGTTCCAGCTGTTGGCCTTGGCAGCTACTATTTCGTGGAGCTGCCGGATGCCATCGCTGGTCTCGCACCGCAACGACTGAAAATCAACGGCGCCGGCGTTCGAGGTGCGGCAGAGAATGAATATCCCCTTCTGCTGGTAATCAAGGAAGGGTGCAACGGCGTCGGACCCGAGGTAGGGATTAACGGTGCAGCCATCAAAGCCATAGTAGTCGAATAGTGCCCTGGCGTAGGCTTTGGCCGTATTTCCGATATCACTGCGCTTGGCATCGGCAATGACGGGCACCCCGGTCGGTATGAGCTTCACCGTCTCCCGCAGGGCAGTCATCCCGTCGATACCGAGCGCTTCGTAAAAAGCGAGGTTGGGCTTGTAGGCACAGACGAGATCCGAAGTAGCCTCGACGATGACGCGGTTAAAATCCAGCACGCCCATGCCCGCGGGCATCAGGTCCGGATCGGGGTCGAGCCCGACACAGACGAGGCTGCCGTTCTTGTGGACGGCCGCGGCTAGCTTGTCCAAGAAACGCATGGTGCTCCTCCCCACCCAAACGATGCTTGTTGATATTAGCAGTCAATCTGCGTGAGGTCAAACAGACAAATCACTGATGTAGTTTGACACGCCCCGACGGCCGCCTATATATTGACAAGAAGAACGCCTGAAGGGGAAGAGAGATGAAGGGGAAGATATTCATTGTCGACGTGACCAACCGCGACGGGGTACAAACCGCCAAGCTTGGCCTCTCCAAACTGGCCAAGACCATGATCAACATCTACCTCAACGAAATGGGAGTCTACCAGAGCGAGTTTGGGTTCCCCACCACCCGGCACGAATCGAACTACCTGAAGGCGAACCTGGAACTCAAAAAGATGGGAGTCCTAGACCCGATCCACCTGGGCGGCTGGCTGCGGGCGACTACCGATGACGTGAACCGGGCATTTGAACTGGTACCTGAACTCGAGGACTTGAACCTTTCGATCTCGACTTCCAGCCAGATGATCCGCAGCAAGTTCCGCGCCATCACGAGCGAACAGGCGGTGCTGGATACGGCGATGGCTGCTCTCGATACCGCCCTCAAACACGGCGCCCGCCACGTCGGGATCAATGCCGAAGATGCGTCCCGGACGGATCTGGACTTCCTGGTACGTTTCGGACAGGCGGCCAGGGAGCACGGCGCCGCCCGTTTACGGTACTGCGATACGCTGGGTTACGACACTCCATTTACGATATATGAAACATGCAAGGTGGTGGCCAAGGCCGTGGGACTGCCGATCGAACTGCATTGCCACAACGACCTGGGGATGGCGGTGGCCAATTCGGTGGCGGGGGCGATGGGCGTGGTAGAAGCCGGACAGGATGCCTACATCAACACCACGGTCAACGGCATCGGCGAACGGGCGGGTAATGCCGACCTGCTGGCGGTGGTCCTGGCCCTCAAGAAGGCCAAAGGCATGGCCCGGAAGCACACTTTCGGCATGCCGATTCACCTGAACATGGCCTGGAAGCTGTGCAACTACGCCAGCTATGCCTTCAAAGTACCAATTGCGATCAATCAGCCCGGTGTCGGCGCGAACGCTTTTGCCCACGCCTCCGGGATACATGCCGACGGCGTACTCAAAGACCCGCACAACTACGAGCTCTACGATTTCGAAGAGCTCGGCCGGGGCGATCCGGAGATGGTTGAAACCGGGCGCGAGATCTGCTCCGGGGAGTACAGCGGCATATCCGGCTTCCGCCACATTATGGGCAAGCTGGAGGTCGACCTGACCCACCGCGCCGACGCAGAAAACATTCTCGAACTGGTCCGCTTCGCCAACGTGGAAGCGCAGAAGCCGCTCGTCGAGGAAGAACTGCTGTTCATCGCCCGGTATCCCGAGATTCGCGCGCGAACTGCTGACGTTGGCGCCACTGGCGTAGGACCGGGTGAGGACCCGGCGGGTGGGTTTCACGAGGACGACTCAGCACTTGTCGCGTTTATGCTTTCATCCGGGCTATTATCGCGTCGGCCATCTGCGAGGTGCCCACGGCCGAAGGATCATCGCGGTCGGCCTTGAGATCGTAGGTAACGAACTCGCCCCGGGCGACCACTTCCCCAACCGCAGCTTCCAGCCGGTCCCCCGCCTTGCTTTCGCCCAGGTGCCGCAGCATCATGATCCCCGACAGGATGGCGCCCAGCGGATTGACTTTATTCAGTCCGGCGTACTTAGGTGCGCTACCATGAGTCGGTTCGAACATGGCCAACCCGATACCGATGTTGGCACCGGGGGCGACACCCAATCCGCCCACCAACCCGGCACACAAATCGGAGATGATATCGCCGTAGAGATTCGGCAGAACGAGAACATCGAACTGGTGCGGACGCTGGACAAGCTGGGCGCACAGGTCGTCGATAATGCGGTCTTCAAACTCGATGTCCGGATAGGAGCGGGCGACGTCCCGGGCGACCTCGAGGAAAAAGCCGTCGGTGAACTTCAGGATATTGGCCTTGTGGACGGCGGTGACCTTCTTTCGACCGTTGGCCCGCGCGTGGTCAAAGGCGTAGCGCACGATCCGGCGGCTCCCGGCATCCGATATGCTCTTTATGGCCAGGGCGGAGTCCGGCGGCAGGTCCTCGCCAAGGTCCGCCTTGATGAAAGAGATAAGCTTCCGGGCCCCGGCGCTGCCGCGTTCAAACTCGATGCCGCTGTACAGGTCTTCGGTGTTTTCCCGGACGACGACGATATCGACCCCCTCGTACTTCGCAGGCACTCCCGGGTAGTAGCGGCAGGGGCGAAGGCAGGCGTACAGATCAAGGGCTTTGCGCAGCGCCACGTTGACGCTGCGGAAGCCGGTACCGACCGGCGTGGTGGTGGGGCCTTTGAGGGCGACTTTGTTCTTGCGGATCGAATCAAGCAGGCGCCCGGGAAGGAGGTCGCCTTCCGTCTTGAGGGCGGTCTCCCCGGCATTTATTACTTCCCAGCGGAACTTGACGCCGGTGGCTTCGAGGCAGCGCCGCGCTGCCTCGATCACTTCAGGACCAACCCCGTCGCCGGGGATGAGGGTGGCGTTATGCTCCAACGAAGTACCTCCGAGGGACGATGATGCCGGCGCGCCTAATTCAACACAAGGTCCTTATGCTTCTGGATATAAGGGACGAGACCGCCTTCGTTGAGGATGCGGAGCATGATATCCGGCATCGGGCTGAAATGAAGCTCGGCGCCATTGGTGATATCAAGCACTGTCCCGGCGCCAAGATCGACTTGCAGCTCATCGCCGTCGCCTATCTTGTCGGTGTCACAGACCAGGACCGGCAGACCGATATTGATGGCGTTACGGAAGAAGATGCGGGCAAACGACTTGGCCAGAACGGCACTGACGCCGGCCATCTTGATGACGATGGGGGCGTGCTCGCGACTTGAGCCGAGCCCGAAGTTGTTGCCGCCGACCACGAAATCACCTTTCCTCACCTTCTGGGCAAAGGTCGGATCGGCGTCCTCGAGGACGTGTTTGGCCAGTTCGGGCAGGTTGCTCCTCAGATGCAGCAACCGGCCCGGTATGATCAGGTCAGTCGAGATGTTGTCGCCGAATTTGAAGACTTTACCTTTCAGCATCTGGACCATCCACCACCGGTTCTATAGAAACTCGCGCGGGTCGGTAATCTGTCCCGCTATCGCCGTGGCGGCGGCCGTCGCCGGGCTGGCCAGGTAGACGAAGGCGCTGGGATTGCCCATGCGGCCCTTGAAGTTGCGGTTGGCGGTGGACAGGCAGACTTCGCCGTCGCCAAGGACACCCTGATGCACGCCAAGGCAGGCCGCGCATCCGGGCGGGACAACGGTGGCCCCGGCTTCAATCAACGTAGTCATGTAACCCGTGGCGATGGTGTCGAGATAGATCTGCTGAGAAGCCGGCGCCACGATCAGCCGGGTACCGGGACGGCACTTCCTCCCGCGGAGAATGTCGGCCGCGATCCGGAAGTCCTCCAACCGACCGTTGGTGCAGGTACCGAGGAAGACCTGATCGATATGGACCCCCTTCAATTCCCGGGCCAGGGCGATGTTATCTACCGTATGCGGCCGGGAGACCGTGGGCTCAAGCGACGTGGCGTCAATCTCAAGAGTCTGCTCATACGAGGCATCGGCGTCAGCGGTCAGCGGCAGGTAACGATCCCCGCGCCCCTGAGTCTCAAGGTACTTCTGCGTCACCCGGTCAGAAGGGAACAGTCCCACTTTCGCCCCGGCTTCGACCGCCATGTTGGCGATGGTCAGGCGGTCCGTCATCGCCATGCTACCGACGGCTTCGCCACCGAACTCAAGCGATTTGTAGGTGGCGCCGTCCGCCCCGATGCGGCCGATGACATGAAGGATCAGGTCCTTGCCGTAGACGCCGTTGTGCAGATGGCCGCTGACCTCCACTCTTATGGTTTCGGGCACGCGAAACCAGGTCTTCCCGAGGGCGATAGCGACGGCAATGTCAGTTGACCCCATGCCCGTCGAAAAGGCGCCGACGGCGCCACCCATAACGGTGTGAGAATCGGAGCCTACAATGACGTCGCCGGGACTGGCCCAGGATTCGGCCACACGCTGATGACAAACGCCCTCGCCAACGTCGCTGAGGACAGCGCCCGTGTCGGCGGCGAATTTCCGCAGCATTAGATGGTCGTTGGACAACTCGCGGGCGGGACTCGGGGCGGAGTGGTCGATGAAGACGACGGTCCGTTTCGGTTGTTTCAAGGTACCGATACCCAATTCGGCGAACTGGCGCAGGGTCAGCGGACCGGTACTGTCCTGGACAAAAACGAGGTCCACGCCGACGACTACCAGGCCACCGGCCCGAGCGTCGGTTCCCGATTTCGAACTGAGTATTTTTTCGGCCAGCGTCTTTCCCATATGACCAAGTGTAGCAGATTGATTCGAGCCTTGTCATGGCATGATTCTTTGACTAAAGCCACGCCCGTTGATAATATTGAACCAGGAGCGGACGCGACACTGAGGCAGACTGACAGACTCACTCTATTCCCGGCCGGCGCGGTGGTCAACGACCTCGGCCGCCTCGCTATCGGGGGCTGCGACACGGCGGATCTGGCCGCCCGTTTCGGCACGCCGCTGTACATCTTCGACGAAGCTGCGCTAAGGGCCAAGATCAACCAGTTCCGCAACGAATTCGAAAGGCGTTATCCCAGAGTCAGCGTACTCTACGCCTGCAAGGCGTTCATCAACCAGACGCTGTTACAGCTGGTCATGGACGAAGGGATCGGACTGGATGTAGTCTCGGGCGGCGAGATCGAGATCGCGCAGTCGGTGGGGTTCCCCATGGACAGAGTCTCTTTCCCGGGGAACAACAAATCGGCCGCCGAGTTGCGACTGGCCCTGGATTTGCGGGTGGGGCGGATCGTGGTGGACAATTTTGATGAACTCCGGGTGCTCGGCGAGATCGCAGGCGCGAAAGCGCTGCGACCGGCTATCCTGTTACGGATGACGCCGGGGGTCGACCCCCACACCCATCGATACGAAGCGACCGGGACCGTGGACAGCAAGTTCGGTTTTCCGCTGGCCCAGGGTGAGCAGGCGGTGACAAGAGCCATGTCGATGCCGGAGTTGGACCTGATCGGACTGCACTTCCACGTCGGGTCGCAACTCGCCGATACCGAATCGCACGAACAGGCGACCGCCATTACGCTCGAGTTCGCGGCCAGGATGGTAAGGGAGCGTCGCTTTGCTCTCCAGGAACTGAGCGTCGGGGGTGGTTACCCCGTCCAGTACACGTTGGACTGTCCGGTGCCCGACGTACCGGTCTTCGCCAGGGCCATAACGGACACGGTCAGAGCGAAGTGTGGTGAATTCGGCCTCCCCCTGCCCCGGCTGGTGGTGGAGCCCGGCCGTTCGCTCGTAGCCCAGTCAGGCGTGGCGTTGTACACGGTTGGGACGATGAAGGAGATTCCGGGGATCAGGACCTTTGTTTCCGTTGATGGCGGGATGGCGGACAATATCCGGCCGGCCCTCTACCAGTCCCGGATGGAAGCCGTACTAGCCAACCGGATGAACGACGAAGCAGATGGGGTCTACACCATAGCCGGCAAGTTCTGCGAATCAGGTGATATTCTGATCCATGACATCGAAATGCCGACCCCGCACAGCGGCGACCTGGTGGCAGTGCCCGGGTGCGGAGCCTATAATATCCCCCAGGCATGTAACTACAATGCCTTTCTCAAACCAGCCGTGGTCATGGTCAAGAATGGCACCGCGCGATCGATACGGAGGCGGGAGACAATCGAAGACCTGATACGATGTGATACGGTCGACTGAGCTGATGGCATGTGGAACACGTTAGGACAGACCAAAGCGCTGTCGCTCCTTGAAAGCAGCCTGATGAAAGGGCATCTGGCACATGCTTACCTATTCGTGGGCCCGGCCCACGTTGGCAAGATGACCCTGGCCCGTGACCTGGCCAGAGCATTGAACTGCGAATCGGGGGAACCACCGTGTGGCGAGTGTACTCCGTGCCTCAGGATCGCAGGCGGAAAGCATTCAGATCTCCTGGAACAGGGCCTCAGCAAGAACCCGGAAGGGAAGACGCTGACCGAAATAAACGTCGAAGACATCAAGCAAATGCAGCATTGGGCCAACCTGCCACCTTTTGAAGGCAGGCGCAAGGTCTTCGTCATTGACGGAGCCGAACTGCTGTCACTCGAGGCGGCCAACCGCCTGCTCAAGACTCTCGAGGAGCCGGCGGATGCCATCGTCTTCATACTGCTGACCTCTAAGGAAGAACTCCTACCGGCGACCGTGGTGTCCCGATGCCAGCGTGTTGAACTGACGCCAATGCCGGCTCACCAGGTCGAAGCGGCGCTGATCGAGAAATGGTCGGTCCAACCGGATCGAGCCCGGCTCCTCGCCCACCTGTCGAGCGGCTGTTTGGGATGGGCTGTATCCGCCATCGCCGACGGATCGCTTGACCGCCACACGGAGGCTATGGACGAAATCATTGAAGTCGCCGGGGGTGATCTGGAGGCTCGGTTTGCCTACGCCGCGCAGCTGGCGACGGAATTCGCGCAGAACCGCGAACGTGTGCAGCAGAAGCTCGGTCTGTGGATCGGCTGGTGGCATGACCTGCTTCTGATGAAGACCCGACTAGTCGAGGCGATAATGAACGTGGACCGGCTGGAGACGCTCACAGGGACAGCCGGGGCACTGAGCCTGGGGCAAATACGGTCCGGTATTGAAAGCATCAGTCTGGCCAGGGACCAGCTAAAGCAGAATGCCAACGCCCGGTTGGCTCTGGAGGTGCTTATGCTGAGCTTACCGATGGCCGGTCAGAACGAAGTGGTGACAGGGATGGGGACCAATCCCTGATGGGGGAGATATGAGCATTGTCGGCATCAGATTCAGGCCGGTCAGTAAGACCTACTATTTTGACCCAGCAGGTCTTGACCTGAAGATTGACGACCAGGTCGTGGTCGAAACCGCCCGCGGTCTCGAGTTGGGACAGGTGGTGATCGCGCCGAGGGACGTGCCCGCGGAAGAAATCCCGGAACCGCTCAAACCGGTGATCCGCAAAGCGGAGCCGGAAGACTTCAGGCGGATGAAGGAGTTCGAAGCCCGGGAGAAGGACTCGCTGGCCGAGGGCGCCAAGGTCGTGGAGAGGCTGAAGCTGCCGATGAAACTGATCTCGGCAGAGTACAACCTTGACGGTAGCCGGGTTACAGTGTACTTCACTGCTGAGGAGCGGGTCGACTTCCGGGAGCTCGTCCGCGAGTTGGCCGGAAGATTCCGGGCCCGAGTAGAATTACGCCAGGTAGGGCCGCGAGACGAAGCCAAGATCGTCGGGGGCTACGGGCGGTGCGGGCGCCCGCTTTGCTGCGGGACGTTCTTGAGCGAGCTCGCCCCGGTGTCGATGAAAATGGCCAAGGACCAGGGCCTACCGCTCAATCCGATGAAGATCTCCGGTTGCTGCGGCCGTTTGATGTGCTGCCTCAGCTACGAATGCCAGCAGTATCGCGAGATGCGCAAGAATCTACCGAGGGAAGGCCAACGCGTCACGACTCCTTCGGGGGCGGGCAAGGTGGTGGGCGTCAATCCGCTGATTGAGACGCTTCTGGTACGCCTTGACGAGAGCCTCGTGACCGTCGAGTTGCCGGCCGCGGATGTGGCCCCCGAAGGTAAGCCGGAAGTGCCGGAACCCAACGCCCAAAGCTAAGAGTGGTTTTCACGGCCCAAGGGGGGCAGAGCCAGATGGTCAGATCCAGGGTTCCCTCCTTTGTCGAAGAGAACCGGCTGCGCCGGCAGGGCTACCGACTCATCGCCGGCGTCGACGAGGTGGGCCGCGGGGCGCTGGCGGGGCCGGTCATGGCCGCGGCGGTAATTCTGCCTCCGCAGATCCGGCCTCGATGGCGGGCAAGGGTCAGGGACAGCAAGCTGCTCAGCCCGGCACAGCGCGAAGCGCTGTTCGAACCGATCTGCGAGGTTGCCGTGGCGATTGGGGTTGGCTCGGTAGACTCCTGGACGATCGAAACGATTGGAATCGCCCGTGCCACGCAAATAGCCATGCTGCAGGCGATCGGGCAGCTTTCCCCTCCGGCCGAAACGCTCCTCATCGACTACTTCCGAATACCTGGGATAAAGGTGCCGCAGAAGGGCGTGGTAGACGGGGACACCTTGTGTTTCTCGATTGCCTGCGCTTCCATTGTCGCTAAAGTCACCCGCGACCGACTCATGGACGGCTACGATCTGAGCTACCCGGGATATCTGTTCGCCCGGCACAAAGGCTACGGCACGGCCCGCCACCTGGCCTGTCTGCAACGCCTTGGCCCATCGCCGATCCACCGCCGGACATTTGAGCCGGTGGCCGATGTCCTGAACCGGGAGCGGTGACTTCCAGCCGATGATGAAACGCATCGAAACCGGCGCCCTGGGGGAGAAGATAGCCTGCGCTTTTCTGAAGAAACGAGGGTACCGGATCATCGAAACCAACTTCAGGTGCCGTGAAGGCGAGATCGACATCGTTGCCCGGCAACGCGACTGCCTCGTTTTCGTTGAAGTCAGGACTAAGACCAGCCTCGACTTCGGCACGCCGGAGGAGTCGATCACGGCGGCCAAGCGGCGCAAAATGCGGGTTACGGCACGCCGGTACCGTCAGTCGCACGAAAAGCTGCCGGAGTCATGGCGCATTGATTTCGTGGCGGTTGAGATGAACGACCGGGGAAAGGCGACTCGGGTCGAGATCTTCGAGAGCGCAGTCGGCGAAGAATAGACCCTCGAGACAGTCTGTGCTAACATTGCCCCGGGTAGAAACCGGCCGATGCCGATATATGAATACCGATGCTCCAAATGTCACTCCCGGTTCTCCGTCCTGGTGCGGGGCAAGCCGGCCGCGGCTGATGCCGCCTGTCCTCGCTGTGGCGAGCCTAAGGCGGAACGGCTGATGTCCACCTTTGCCTACCACAGATCGATGCAGGCGATTCATGAAGAGGCAGGAGAACCAACGATGGAATCAAGCCCCGATTTCTATCGTGATCCGCGGAACATCGGCCGCTGGACGGAGAAGAGATTCGGCGACCTGGGTATGGCAGTGCCGCCGGAAATCCGTCAGGAAATCGATGCCGCCCGGGACGGCCAATTGCCGGATTCGCTGGCCGGCGAGTAAGCTGGAGAGGTCGTGGATAGATCGGAGTTACGCATCATCGACGCTAACCTCAACCGCACCGCCGAAGGGCTGCGGGTGCTCGAGGATATTGCCCGTCTTACGCTGAACCACGCCAACCTGAGCGCCACCCTGAAGGCGATGCGGCATCGCCTGGTCCACACCGATCCCGCGTTTCAGCAGGAACTAGTATGGTCGCGGGACGCTGACGGAGACGTTGGCCGCAACACCATCGTTTCCGGCGAAAAAGCCGGCGGGGATCTCCGGTCCGTCCTGGTAGCCAATGCCCGCCGCGCCCAGGAATCGCTCCGCGTCCTCGAGGAAATGACCAAACTCCCGGGGATTCTCACCAACCCCGATTCGGAGACCTTCATGCAGGCGCGGTTCCACCTTTATACGATCGAACAGCAAATGCTGGCGCTGCTGCTACGCCAGGAGAAACTGAGACGTCTGACGGGCCTGTACGTGATCATAGACGGACAGTGGCTCCAAGGCCGGAGCCACGCCGAGATCACCCGCCAGGCAATACGCGGCGGCGCCCGGGTCATCCAACTCCGGGAAAAGACGATGCTCAGGAAGGACCTATTGCCCCTGGCCCGGGACCTGAGGCAAATCTGCGCCGAACTGAACGCCCTTTTCGTGGTCAATGATTACCTTGATGTCGCCCTTGACGTGGGTGCCGACGGCCTCCACGTCGGTCAGGATGACCTGCCGGTGGCCGCCGCCCGACGGCTGCTGAGACCGGACCAGCTTCTCGGTTGTTCGGCCAGTACGGTCGCTGAGGCACTGGCGGCGCAGTCGGCCGGGGCGGACCACCTCGCGGTGGGCTCGATCTTCGCGACCTCGACCAAGGATATCGATGTGGTCGGTATTGACCGACTCGCTGAGATCAGGCGGGCGGTATCGGCACCCGTCGTTGCCATCGGGGGAATCAACCAGGGTAACGCAGCCGCGGTGATGGCCGCCGGGGCAAGCGCCGTGGCCGTAATCAGCACAATCGTCAGCGCAGCCGATCCGGAATCGGCCGCCCGCGGGCTGGCAAATATAGTTGAGGGAAGAGGATGAGCGACAATCTGGACTCGATCGCTGAACAGATCAGGCTGAGCTTAGCGGCGAAAGACGCGGCCCGGGAAAAGGCCCTGCCGGTGTGTCGCGAGGCGATCCGTTTTTGCAGCCAATCGATCCGCTCCATTCACCGCCAGGAGTTTGCTGAGGCCGTGGACCTGCTCCGGTCGGCAGGCGCCCTCATCAAAGAGGCAGAGCTATCTCTGGTAGGGAGCCCGGAAGTGATGAATACCGGCTTCTTACGCGACGCTCAGAAAGAATACGCTGAGGGAACGCTTCTTCTGGCGCTGGTCACAGGCAAACCGACACCGGGCCCGGCGGATCTAGGGATTGACTCGGCGGCATATCTCAATGGGTTGGGCGAGGCAGTGGGCGAGTTGAGACGCTACCTGCTGGATGGCATGCGGCACGGCGACCTGACCAGAGGTGAAGAACTGCTGGCGGCGATGGACGACATCTACAGCGTCCTGGTCACCATGGATTTCCCGGACGCCATCACCGGCGGCCTGAGACGTACCACGGACATGGTCCGCGGCGTGCTGGAAAAGACCCGCAGCGACCTGACGCTCGTCATCCGGCAGACAGCTTTGGAGAAGAAACTGGGAAACCTCGACCGGACGGTGTAGCACCCCGGCCGGTGCGACCAGGGCCTAGCCTACTTCAGCGGAAGATCGATCTTGTATTTACCGACGATGTCCATTATCTGTGCCGCCGTTCTGGCGTCCGGTTCATAGAGCGGGGGGCGTGGCTTGCCAACTCTGAACCCCACCTGGTTCAAGGCGTACTTGACCGGGACGGGATTGGAAATCACGAAGAGCCCGCTGAATATCGGCATCAAGTGTCCGTGAAGCTCGGCCGCCCGCTGCATCTTACCTTCAACGAAGCTGCTGATCATCTCGCCTATCTGATTTCCCACCAGATGCGAAGCCACGCTGATCACACCGTACGCCCCAATGGCCAGCATGGGCAACGTGTCGCTATCATTGCCGCTCCAGACGATGAAGTCATTGCGGCTGCCGGCAATAATACGGGTAATCTGCTCAAGGTTACCGCTGGCTTCCTTGACCCCGATAATGTTCTTGACTTGACTGAGCCTGATCACGGTCTCGGCGGCCAGATTGGTGATGGTCCGCGAGGGCACATTATAGAGGATACAGGGTAGGCTGGTACTTTCAGCGATTGCTTTGAAATGCATATAGAGGCCGTCCTGGGTCGGCTTGTTGTAATAGGGCACCACCAAAAGACAAGCATCGACGCCAATCTTCTCCGCCTCCCGGGTCGCCTCGATAGCCTCGGCAGTACTGTTGCTGCCGGTGCCCGCGATAACCGAGGCGCGGTCCCCGACGGCCGCCTTGATATCCCGGAACAAGCGCAATTCCTCGGGGCGGAGGAGGGTGGGCGACTCGCCAGTGGTGCCGACCACTACCAAGCCCTCGCTGCCGGAGTCCACCAGGGCGCGCGCAAGCTTCTTCGCCTGCTCGTAATCGACGCCCCCGTTATCATCGAATGGCGTCACCATGGCAGTAATGAGTCGTCCGATCTTCTTCATTCGGTCTCCCCTAGAGATTCAGCAGAGTATCGAGGCCGTAGATAAGTCCCTGGTGCTTGCCAACTTCTTTGACGGCGATTATGATGCCTGGCAGGTAGCATTCACGGTTAATGGTGTCATGGCGGATGCTGAGGGTCTGCCCGCTGGCCCCGAACAGGACTTCCTGGTGGGCCATGAGACCCGGCAACCGCACGCTGTGGATGGCCACGCCATCCACATCCTGACCGCGGCTGCCGGCCGGTCCCTGACCGGCGGCGTGACTGAATGGCTTTCCGCGGCTTTGCACCATCGCCCGGGCAGTCGACAAGGCGGTCCCCGAAGGCGCATCGGCCTTCAAGTGGTGGTGCAACTCGATTACCTCGGCGTAGTCCATGTATTTCGACACGATCCGGGCCAGGTGCATCATGAGGACGGCGCCCAGGGCAAAGTTGGACGCGACCACCACCCCGGTCTTGTGGGATTCGGCCTGTTGCCGGATTTCTGCAATATCGCCGGCGCTGAGGCCGGTGGTGCCGATCACCATGTTGACGCCCCTGGCGACGGCAGTGCGCACGGCCGGAAGGGTGGCCTTGGCAATCGAAAAATCAACAATGACGTCAGGACACGCGGAACTCAGAATGGTATCCAGATTACTGGAAAAAGGCACGGCCCCCGAACCGTCCGGCAACTGGAGGGTGGGCTTGTCAGCTATTGCGTCGACAGCCCCCACCACCTGCAAGCCCGGATCACGGCAGAGACCGCTAATGATCTCCTGGCCCATCTTACCGGCGGCGCCGTGAACAACGACTCTGATCGGGGTCACGGTATTCCTCTATCTGCCGGGGCCGGATCGAGGCGGACCCCCGAAACCGGGCCGCGACGGCCGGAAGGGACGAGATTCTCTGTTCGGCGGTGCGCTCCCTCCAGACTCAGACGGAGGACCCTGATCCGGGGTTCTTTCGAGGACGGCCTTACGGGACAGCCCGATCTTGCCATCCTCGGAACGCAACACCTTCACGGTGACTTCGTCACCGAGACGAACCTCGTCCTCTACGTTGGCAACCCGGTAGTGGGCCAACTCGCTGATGTGGACCATGCCTTCTTTACCCGGCATGATTTCGACGAGAGCGCCAAAGGGCAAAATGCGGGTCACCTTTCCGGTGTAGACGGCACCGACTTCAACATCGCGGGTGAGGCCCTCGATCATGGCGATAGCCTTCCGGGCCGCGCTCTCATCAGGGGAGCCGACCACCACCGACCCATCATCCTTGATGTCAATGGTCGTTTTGGTCTGCTCGATGATCGCCCGAATGGTCTTACCCCCGGGACCGATCACGGCGCCGATCTTATCGGTCGGGATATTGATCTTGTACATACGCGGCGCGTACGGGCTCATCTCGGGCCGGCTGGCGCTGATCGTTTTGTTCATAATGCCGAGAATAAACAAACGCGATTCACGAGCCTGCTGGATCGTCTTCTGCACGATCTCCATGGAGAGGCCCTTGAGCTTGGTGTCCATCTGGATTCCGGTGATACCCTGACTCGTCCCGGCGACTTTGAAATCCATATCACCGTAGTTGTCTTCGAGGCCTTCGATGTCCGTCAGAATCAAGTATTTTCCCTGATCGTCGGTTACCAATCCGGTAGCGATGCCGGCCACGGCCCGCTTGACCGGGATACCGGCGTCCATCAACGACAGCGAACTGGCGCAAACACTGGCCATGGAGGTGCTTCCGCTGGAACTCAGCACCTCAGACACCAGACGCATGGTATAGGGGAAATCCTGCGCGGTGGGAATCACCGGCTCGAGCGACCTTTCAGCGAGGGCGCCGTGTCCGATTTCGCGCCGCCCCGGGCTACCCATGCGCTTCACTTCCCCGGTTGAGAATGGAGGCATGTTGTAGTGGTGAATGAACCGCTTCTTCTCCTCGATGCCCAGCCCATCAAGCTTCTGCTCCTCCCCGGCGGATCCAAGGGTGGTGATGGTAAGCACCTGGGTTTCGCCACGGGTGAACAGACCGGAACCGTGTATCCTGGGAAGCACGCCCACCTGGCAACTTATCTGACGTATCTCACCAGGTCCTCTTCCGCCCGCCCGCTTCCCCTGGAGCAGACTTGACCGTACCGCTATTCTGATCCGCTGGTCGAGAGCCACATCGAGGTCCGCAGCGCTGTAAGTTTCGCCCAGTTTGGCGATTACTTCTGCTTTAAGATCGGAGATAAGCCGGTCCCGCGGCGCCTTCTCGGCGGACTTAAGAACATCAACGAGTTTCGCGTCGACCAGCCCGGAGACAGATTTGACCAGTTCGGCATCAAGGTCGGCCGTGGGGATGGTAATCTTAGGCTTGCCGCAGGCTTGCTGTAATTCTTCCTGGAGGCGAATAATGCCTTGGTTGGCTTCGTGCGCGATCTGGATCGCCTTAAGGACAATCTCCTCGTCCGCCTCATTGGCCCCGGCTTCGACCATTACAATGTCCTTCTTGGTGCTGGCAACAACGAGGTCGAGCAGGCTGTCTTCCAACTGGGCGAGCGTAGGATTCAGAACGTACTCGTCGTTCAAATACCCCACCCGAATCGCCCCGACCGGGCCATGGAAAGGCATCTGCGATAGAGTCATGGCAGCCGAGCAGCCAATCAGTCCCAAGAGATCGGGGTCGTTTTGCTGGTCGACCGACAACACCGTGATGATGAGCTGAATATCACTGCGCCAGTTCTTGGGAAGCAACGGCCGGATGGTGCGGTCGGCGAGACGTCCGGAAAGGACGGCATCCTGGCTGGGACGGCCTTCCCGACGGATGAAGCCACCGGGGATCTTCCCCGCGGCGTAAAGTCTCTCCTCGTAGTCAACGGTCAAGGGCAAGAAATCGATGCCCGGTCGCGGCTCTTTGGCAATACCCGCGGTGACCAGAACCACGGTGTCGCCGTAACGCACTGTCACGGCAACGTCGGCCTGAAGCGCGAGCACGCCGGTTTCGATGGTGAGCTTGCGCCCGCCGATTTCCTGCTCAAGGGAACGATAGGTTTGTGCCAATTAGTACCTCACTCCACTCAACCTTATGTCAGCCCTCCGCGAAGTGCGATTCGCCTCACCGGCGTTGCAGCAATCAGACTGGGAGGGGCTAAGGAGGTGCGTTACTTGCGTAGTCCAAGCTCGGCGATGAGCTTGTTGTACCTGCCGGCATCCTCGCGACTCAGGTATCCCAACATTCTGCGGCGCTTGCCGACCAGGCGAAGCAGGCCAAGCTGGGTGTGGAAGTCCTTCCGGTTGGCAGCCATGTGCGTGGTCAACTCGGTTATCCTGCCGGTCAGCAAAGCGACCTGGACCTCAGCTGACCCGGTGTCTTTCTCTTTGCGGGCGAACTTGCCGACGATTTCCGTTTTTTGGGCCTTGTTCAATTCGAATACTCCCTGATTTGTCAGTTCCAGTTATCCACTGGAGACATTGGATACAGTATAACACAGGATGAAGCATTATATCACAAATGCGCCACCGCGAGGGGGACCATGCCTTTTTGCCGCCCGAATATCGGCTGTGCTACACTGGCCGGGACATGAAAATCCTGGTCACCAACGATGACGGCGTGCTGGCCGAAGGGCTGTGGGTCCTGGCCCGGGAACTCCAGCGTTTGGGAGAAGTGGCGGTGGTGGCCCCCGACCGGGAGCAAAGCGCCGTCGGTACGGCGCTGACGTTGACCCAGCCGCTCCGGGTCCAGAAGATAAGTCCGTTGGTTCCCGGGATCGAAACCTACTCGGTCCAGGGCACCCCCGGCGACAGCGTCATCCTGGCACTGGAGAGACTCCTCAAAGGGCAGGTCGATATCGTGGTGTCAGGCATCAACGCCGGACTTAACGTTGGCACCGACGTGCTGATCTCGGGGACGGTGGGAGCGGCCCTGCAGGGTTACCTGCGCGGCTTTTCCGCCGTGGCGATATCGATGGCGGGGACCCAGGCGGCGAACCTTGCCGGGGCGGCGCGAGCCTGCCGCCTGCTGGTGGAAAGGATCCGGGCCACCCCTCCCACACCACCCCTGTTTCTTAACGTCAACCTGCCCGACCGCCGTCCCGGGGGGGCGGCAGGCGTACGCGTGACGCGGCTAGCCAGCGACAGCCACATCGACACTGTTGAAGAGGGACATGACGGTAAACGGAGCTACTACTGGCTGGTACGCAAACGCCGCCCGGACCGCAAGCACACTGAAACGACCGATATCCAGGCGGTGGAGCAGGGCTGCATCTCGCTGACCCCACTGCACATATACGACGTTGGCGCCAGCCCGCCGGCCGGTGACGGCTTCTGCAATGATAATCTATGCGCCAGCCTGGCGGGGCAGTTGGCCGGGGGAGAATGATGACAGGCCTGTTCATTACCTTTGAAGGCGTCGAAGGTTGTGGCAAGAGCACCCAGTCCCGATTGCTTCAACGCAAGTTGACCGCGCTGGCGCTGCCGGCGTTGCTGGTCCACGAACCGGGCGGGACCAAGCTGGGCGAACGGGTCAGCTTCCTGCTCAAGTGGGCAAGGAAAGTCCCCATCTCGCCGCTGGCCGAGTTGCTCCTCTTCAATGCCAGCCGGGCCAACCTGGTGGACCTGATGATACGGCCGGCACTGGGACAAGGGGGGATTGTCCTTTGCGACCGGTTCACCGATTCCACCATCGCCTACCAGGGGTACGGGCGGGGCCTCGACCTTGCCGCGGTAAAATCGGCCTGCGGCGCGGCCACCCGCGGGTTGAAACCGGACCTGACCGTACTGCTCGAGGTGCCGGTGGATGAAGGGCTGCGCCGCAAGGCCGCCCGGGGCGAGCATGACCGTTTTGAACGGACCAACTTCGCTTTCCACCAGAGGGTATCGGCGGCATACCGCAGCATGACGGAAGAGGAGCCCGGGCGCTGGCTGATCGTGGACGGCACCCTGCCCAAACCCGATGTCAGGCGGATTGTCTGGAATAGAGTGAGCCAGCTGCTAGCAAATGAAGACCGGCGATTGAAGCCGGGGCACAAAGAGATATGGCACACCGCCCTGCCGTACCAGGACCAGCGGGATGACCCGGGCCACGCCGAGGTGACGCTGTATTACGCTCAAGGGCTGGTGGCAACAGAGCGGGGCGATCCTGACATTGTCATCCCGGCCATCATGCTCCATGACATTGGATACAGCCAGTTGCCGAAAGAACGAAGGCTGCTCGTCTTCGACCGGGCCGTCCCCGAGGCACAGCGTCGCGAAGTGGTTCTAGAGCATCAGAACGAGAGCGTGAAATTGGCCCGGGACATTCTCGATCGGCTCCACTATCCGGCGCCGATGACCGACGAAATCCTGGAGATCATTTCCCAGCATGACACCAGGAAAGGCTTCATCTCGAAGAACGAAGGCCTGGTGCGCGACGCAGACAAGCTATGGCGTTATTCGCGGCGAAGCTTCGAGGCAGGCGCCCGAAGGCGCAAGCCCGGGGAAGAGCCGCGCTGGAAGGACCTGGAGACCGACATCGACAGAGCCTACTACTTCTATTCCGAGCGGGCGAAGCAGTTGGCCCGGTCCGAGCTCAGCGCCAGAATAGCTGAGCGCCCGGAAGCGCCGGCAACACCCATAGCGTAGAGCCGAACCGCAGCGGCGCCGACCACGGCGGTCACGCATGCTTCACTGCTATCCGCCTTAGCGAAAGGGCGTGGGCGGCAGCGACGAGGATGAACAGGGCGAGACTGTAGATGGTCAGCGCACCGGGGACCTTCTGCCACCAGCAGACCAGCAGCAGCAAGATTACCAACACGGCCGTGGCCAGCGTAACGCTGCGTCTTAGCACCAAGGTAACGATGGAGGGCAAGACCACGATAAGCATCGGCCCGGTGACCAGGACCAGCAATATACCAATCGTGGTAGCCTCCCCCCGACCACCCCGGAAACCGATAAGGAACGGCCAGTTATGGCCGATAACGGCCGCGCCGCCGGTCGCGAACACCACCGATTGGGGCGCACCGACTGTCTGAGCGAGGAGCACGGCCACCGCGCCCTTCCCGGCGTCGATCAAACCTACCAGGATACCGATGGCCGGTCCAAGCTGACGGAAGGCATTCTGGGCGCCCATGTTTCCGTCGCCGAGCTGACGGATATCCTTGCCGCGGCTAAGCCGGCCGGCCACATAAGCAGTCGGAATCGACCCGAGAAGATACCCGAACAGGGGCATCAGCCAAGCCATCTGTCCCATCCTTGGTGCCGGGAGAGGGACTCGAACCCACAAGGATTGCTCCGGCGGATTTTAAGTCCGCTGCGTCTGCCAGTTCCGCCATCCCGGCCCTGCACAACTTCATGATGGGCTACCGACGTTCCACGTCTGATCTCAACGCCCACCGACGGCCGACGGAATCACCGCGTCGGCCGGGCCCACCACGCCCTCCTGCATGCCCGATATTATATGGCCGAAGGCGACCGCGCTGCAATCCGCTCACCGGCGCAGGGCCGCGGGCACACCATGAAGTAATAGTGTATAATCATTCCGACCACGCTCAACCGTGACCGCCATCCAGGGTTGGGGGCGGAAGAACAATGGCGGCGGCAAGACGGGAGGAGAGCCCGCAACCTTGGCAACGAAGAGCATCGGCGGGGACGCGGGGCGCCCGGCCGCGAGCGTGCCCGGATAGACCCTCGACTTGCCGTGGTCAAGGCACTATCGTATTAGGAAGGAGGACAGCATGCCCTTAGTCATTCTAGCCATACTGATCATTGCCGGAGTGGTTGCCATTCTGATCTTCAGATCCAAGTCTCGCGGCAATGACCGCCGCAGACAGGAAGAAAACGCGAAGCGCTAGGACCATTGTCTCCGGGCGGTTGTCGACGTTGGACGCAAGAACGAATCCGGCGAGACCACGAAGCGTCGAATGCATCGCACGGGAATCTGCTCAAGGTTTCGGATGGATGACCTCGTGTAGGGCCGGCAGAGTCGCAGGGGCTGGAGGCGACGGGCGGATTCGAACCGCCGAATAGGGGTTTTGCAGACCCCCGCCTTAACCACTTGGCTACGTCGCCGGCTATTTCAGTCAATTATTATAGCTCCGCGGTTATCACCATGCAACAGCGGCAGCATTGCACTATAATCCTTGACCGTGAGTACTCGCACAGAAGACATCGCCACGCGCCTCCGCAACCTCGGACTCACGCTGGGTACCGTCGAATCGGCTACCGGCGGGCTCATCGCGCACCTGGTGACGAACGTTCCGGGCAGTTCGCACTTCTTCCGGGGATCAGTCATCGCCTACAGCAACGAGATCAAGACCGGGGTGGTCGGAGTCAACCGAGGAACGATTGACTTGCACGGCGCGGTGAGTGCGGAGGTAGCCCGGGAAATGGCCGCCGGCGGACGGCGACTGCTTGGCGTTGACATCTGCCTCGCGGACACCGGTGTTGCAGGCCCCGACGGGGGCGGCCCCGAAAAGCCAGTCGGTCTGTTCTATCTGGGTTTTGCCTGTGACGGTGGAACCTTCAGCCGCAGGTATTTGTTTGATGGTGACCGCCTTACTAACAAGCAGGCGGCCGCGGAGGCAGCCCTTACGTGGCTGGACGAATTCCTCGCCGGCAGGTGGTCGCCCGGTTTGTCATGATCTGAGTCAGATGCTACACTACGGGTATTCTTGACTTTGCGGGGCCGACTTGAAACGAGCTGACGGACGTAGCTGGGAAGCACTTAGACCGGTGAAAATAACCCCGGGATTCCTCAGCTTTGCCGAAGGGTCGGCGCTGATTGAAGTCGGCCGGACTCGAGTTTTGTGTGCGGTGAGCGTCGAGGACCGAGTGCCGGCTTTCCTCAGGGAAGGTGGTGAACGTGGTGGATGGCTTACCGCGGAATACGCCATGCTCCCCCGCTCGACGGTCAAGCGGAGCCAGCGAGACTCCACCCCGGGGAGAGTGAACGGACGCAGCCAGGAGATACAACGGCTCATCGGCCGTTCCCTTCGGGCGATCACCGACATGGGTGCGCTCGGGGAACGGACGCTGATCGTGGACTGCGATGTTATCGAGGCTGACGGCGGCACCCGAACGGCGGCGATCACCGGATCGTACGTCGCCCTTTATCAGGCATTGCAGACGCTGGCCAACATGGGCGTGATTTCCTCGGTGTTGCCGCTAAAAAGTGCCGTAGCCGCCACCAGCGTAGGGGTGGTGCACGGGTACCGCATGTTGGATCTGTGCTACGACGAGGATTTCGCCGCCCAGGTAGACTTCAATGTTGTCATGACCAGCAAGGGCGAGTTCGTCGAGATGCAGGGAACCGCGGAAGGCAAGCCTTTCAACAAAGAGGCAGTCGATGCCATGCTGGCACTGGCGGAAAAGGGGATCAAAGAACTGTTTCTCGCCCAGGAAGCGGCAATCGCCACGTTCCGGTCTTGATCCGGACTACGGCCGCACCTGGCCGTCGCCGAAAATGATCCACTTGTAGCTGGTGAGTTCCTTCAGTCCGAGAGGCCCGCGGGCATGCATCTTCTGCGTACTGATGCCCACCTCGGCCCCCAGCCCGAATTGCCCGCCGTCGGTGAAGCGCGTGCTGGCGTTGACGTAAACGCACGCCGCGTCCACTTCGTTTAAGAAGCGCATCGCCGACCCGTAATTCTCAGTGACGATCGCCTCGGAATGGCCGGAGCCATACCGCTCGATGTGGGCTAGCGCTTCATCAAGCGAATCGACGACGCGGACGGCGGCCACCAGGGCCAGAAACTCCTTACCCCAGTCTTCCGGAACCGCCGGCTTGGTCTTGAGGCCGACCGAGGAACGCAGTATGGTCAGGGCACGCTCGTCACAATGCAGTTCGACGCCGGCCTTAGCCAATTCGGCCGCGATCCCGGGCAGGCACGTTCCGGCGATATCCGAGTGGATGAGAACGCAATCGAGGGCGTTGCATACCGTCGGCCGCTGCACTTTGGCATTGTAGATAATCGAGGCCGCCTTGCGGGCGTCCGCCTGACTGTCGACGTAAGTGTGGCAGACTCCGATTCCCCCCGTTACCACAGGCATAGTGGCCGTGTCGGCCACGAGTTTGATCAACTGTGCGCTGCCGCGTGGAATGAGCAGGTCGATGTAGTCGTTCATCTTGAGCAGATGGTCGACCAGCGACCGATCAGTGTTGTCAACGAATTGGATGCAGCCTTCAGGCATTCCGGCCCGCTTCGCCGCCTCCTGGACCACCTCAACCAACGCCGAGTTGGTATGGATCGCCTCTTTGCCGCCGCGTAGAATGACCGCATTACCCGATTTCAGGCATAGTACGGATATGTCGATGGTCACGTTGGGCCGGCTCTCGTAAATAGCCCCGATGACTCCCAGCGGCACCCGCTTACGCCCCATTACCAGCCCGTTGGCCATGGTCCGCATATCGAAGACCTCGCCCACCGGGTCCGGAAGGGCGGCGACCGCGAGCACGTCCTGGGACATCCCCTGAAGCCGGGAGCCGTCAATCAACAGCCGGTCGAGCAGGGCTTCGCCCATACCGTTTGCCTTAGCCTCGATCATGTCTTCCCGGTTGGCGGCAAGTATCCTATCCTTCCTGGCCACAAGATCGAAGGCAAGGTTCGACAGGGTCCGGTTCTTCACGTCGGTGGAGAGGTAGGCCAGCTTGTGAGCCGCCGCCCTGGCGGACCGGCCTTTAGCTTCCAGTACTTCAACCGCGTCAGTCATCTTGATATTCTTCCTCCCGGAACTACCATCCGATCACAGCAGCACGAGATTGTTGCGATGGATAACCTCGGACCCGTAATCGTGCCCCAGCAAGCCGCTTATCTGACCGGACTGGGCCCCTCTAATGAGAACGACATCGGGCAGACCATAATTGCTGATCCCGGACCCAAGGCGCCCCCCGGTCCCATCCACCACGTCAACGAGATCTCCCCGTTCAAAAGCGCCCTCAACACCGGTGATCCCGGCCGCCAGAAGACTCCGCTTCTCCTTCCTGAGAGCCGCCGCGGCGCCGTCATCAACGGTAAGCCTGCCCTTGGTGGACAGGCCGCTGAGCATCCACCGCTCGCGGCTTTCACGGGGGGTACTCAAGGGTAAGAAGCGCGTGCCCACGGCTTCGCCGCCGGCGGCTTGCACGATGGCCCCAGGCTCACGCCCGCTGGCGATTATCACGGTGGTGCCGCAGGCGGTGGCGGTCTTGACGGCCTCGATCTTCGTCATCATCCCCCCCGTCCCCTGGCTTCCCGCCGTCCCGCCCACCATACTCTCGATTTCGTTAGTCACCCGCTCCACGACCGGTATGAGCCGGGCATCCGGGTTAAGATTCGGGTCATCGGTGTACAATCCGGAGATATCGCTCAGAATAAGCAGCAAGTCGGCATCGATCAGGTTTGCCACCATCGCCGAAAGGTTATCGTTGTCCCCGAACCGTCCTTCGTGCAATTCATCAACCGCCACCACATCATTCTCGTTGATGATGCCGATGACGCGCAGTTCGAGCAGGGCGAGCAGGGTATTCCGAGCGTTCAGATAGCCGACGCGCTCGCGGAGGTCTCCCCGGGTGAGCAAGGCCTGGGCCAGGGTGATGTCATACGGTGCGAAAAGCCGCTCGTACACGCTCATCAACCGGCTCTGCCCTACCGCGGCCATCACCTGCCGCAAGGGGAGTCCCTTGACTTTTCGGGGAAGGCCGACCTTTTCCCGGCCGGCGGCCACTGCTCCCGATGATACGATAACGACTTCCAGCCCCCGCCGGTGCAGTTCGGCCACTTGCGCCACCAGCGGCGCCATACGTTCCTCGTTCAGCTTCGGGGTCCCGGCGGTGAGGAGGGTGGTCCCGAGCTTGACCACGATACGGTGGAAAGGACGGGCAGACTTGCTAGCTTTCATTACGGTAGTTCCTGAACCCGACCGGCGCAAGTACCAAAGACGCCGGTCAGGGTGACTCCTGCCTAACCCCTGACCTTAGCCAACTGCCAGTTGACCCACGCCTGAGTATCGGCGTCCAGGCCGTACTCTATCTTGTGGTTCGCCATCTGTTCGTTAAGCCAATAGTAGAAACTGTTGTAGGCAATCTGCTGCTTGGTAGCCTCGTCGATAGCCCGCTCCGGTTCCTTTTCGGAGACGCGGAACAGGATATACTGGCTGTTTGCCGGATCGTTCGCATTTACCGCCGCCGGGGCACTCACCTGCCCGAGAGCAAGTTGGAACACCACGTCATCGTACGGTATCACACCCTTAGGCAACCATCCGAGGTCACCACCGGACGCCCGAGTCTGCGTATCCAGAGATACTTCTTTGGCCACGGCGGCGAAGTCTTCACCTTTGTCCAACCGCGCCTTTGCCTTGTTGGCGTCGGCTTCGCTCCCGAGAACAATTACCTGCAGATGGACCTGTTCGCCATTGTCGGGGACCTGCTGGGCCAATGCCCGCTGTATCTGGGCGGCCATCAGACTGGTCCGGATCAGGTCCCGGTTCTGTGCCTTCGACAGACCGGTGTTCTTCAATTGCTCGTCATACCAGGCCTTGAAGCCAGCCGCGGTAGTCACGTCATACTGGGTGCTGTTGTTGCTGGCGGCGGAGGCGGCGGCATCCTGAAGTGCACTGTCGATAGCGCTATCCGGAATCACGATGCCCAGCTTCGGGGCCTCCAGCTTAACGATTTGCTCGTAGGTCAGCTGCTCGACCACCGCCGACGGATCGTTGCCGGTCATCCTGACCCGGTTGAGAAAATAGCCCATGCGAACCACGGAATTGTCAACCGTAATTACGGCCTTGCGGAAAGGAGCGAGATAGGTCTGATAGAGGATAACGCCGCCAACGGCCAGAATGACGACACCGGCCAGCGAAAGCATCATTATCCGAAGCTGCCGCTTCTTGATCTCGGTCCGGCTGGGCTGGTAATCGGCCACCGGTTCTTCCTGTTCTTCTACTTTTCGTTTGGTCATGAATAGTCTCCTGGCTTCATTCTATTCCGCGGCGCTGTTGCGGTCAATGGCGGTCGTAGCGAACACTGACGGTCGATTCATTATGACGCCCGATCCAACGCGTGCTAGAATTATCCACGGGCTAGCCCTCGAGCCGGGACTAGCCCTCGAGGTGTTTCCGGCAATGCCACTAGACCTGAGCAAGCTTCTCCAGCTTACCGAAACAGTCCCCGGATGCCAAGAAATACTGGCCGCTCTGGCAAGAGAAACCAGAACGGCCGTCTCCGTCGTCGAATCGGCCAAGCCCTACCTGGTGGCGGCGCTGTACCGCAAGCTGGGGATACCAATGGTCGTGATCACCGCCCATCCCGACCGGGCCAAATACTTCTATGAGCAGTTGATGACGTGGTGTCCCGGTAGTCCGGTCAGGCTGTATCCGGAACCGGAAACACTGCCCTTTGAACGTATGGCGTCAGACAACAACGCCGAGGTTGACCGGCTCCAGGTCCTCGCCATGATGACCGGCGTCGCGGCGGAGGGAGGGCCCGCCACGAACCCGCCACCCCTGATTATTGCATCGGCGCCGGCACTGATGCAGAAGACGCTGTCGCTCGCCGACTTCGTAGCGGCAACCCACACCATCAACACCGGTATGACGGTTACCCCATTTGACCTGATGGCCCGCTGGGAAGCATTGGGTTACCGGCTGGAGCCAACCGTCGACGTCCCAGGTACCGTTGGCCACCGGGGCGGCATACTGGACATCTTCCCTCCCCAGCATGACTTACCGGCCCGGATCGAGTTCTTCGGCAACCGGATTGACAGCATCCGTCTCTTCGACCCTGCCACCCAGCGGTCGATGCGGGCGGTATCCGCCATTCAGGTCACCCCGGCCACGGAACTCCTGGCCCTGTCATCGGCGGACCCTTCGAAACTCGACCCGGTGTTCAAGAAACTCGACCTGTCTGGATTCAACGCTGAGTCCCTCCGCCCATTCGAGCAGGATTTCGCCACCCTGACAAACCGAGGCAAGATCCCCGGGCAGCAGTTCTACGCGCCCCTCTTCAACACGGCCAGCCTGATCGACTACCTGCCGCAGAACGGGATCGTCATCGTCGACGAACCGGAGAGTCTGCAGAGCGACGTTGAAGAGATCGAGAGCGAAACGGAGGATATTCGCGTCGATAGAATTGAGCGGCAGGTAGTGCCGGGCAACTTCCCCAGCCCGTACTTCACCTGGCCGGAACTGGGTCCCGCCATACAGCAGCGAAAGGGCCTCGACCTGGCTTCGTGGGGAGTTGAAGAAAACAGACAGTCCCTGCCCTTCCGGCCGGCGCCGACCTATGCCGGGCAGATCATGGCTTTCACCGGGAAGGTCCGGGACCTGCTGCAGCAGAAGAAGCGCATCATTATCGTCAGCCACCAGGCCGAGCGGCTTTCGGAACTGTTCGAGGAGCAGGACATCGTCGCTCCGGTGCTCACCGAAGTGAGAGAGCTTCCACCGGAACCATCGCTGACCCTGCTGCAGGGGCTCCTCGGGGAGGGGTGGGTGCTCGACGGCAGGACCTACGTCTTTACGGACACCGAAGTATTCGGCTTCATCAAGCAGCGGCGGCTACTGCGCCGCCGCCAGGTGCCCCGGCACAAGCTGGCCATCGATATCAAACCGGGCGACTATGTCGTCCATATCGAGCATGGCATCGCCCGTCTGACCGGCGTATCGACCATGCAGACGAGGGAGGGGGAAAGGGAGTACCTGGTTCTGGAGTACGCCGCCGGCGACAAGCTCTACGTGCCCGCGGACCAGATAGACCGGGTAACCCGGTATATCGGAGCCAGCGATCACCCGCCCGCGCTGAGCCGGCTGGGCACCCAGGAATGGTCGCGGACCAGGCAGAGAGTCAGTGAGGCCGTCGAAAAGATCGCCCGCGAGCTACTGGCCCTGTACGCCATGAGAGAGGTCGTTCCGGGCTATGCCTTCTCCAAAGACAAGGTCTGGCAGCAGGAGCTCGAAGCGGCCTTCCCCTATGTAGAAACGCCGGACCAGCTCACGGTCCAGGACGAGGTCAAAGCGGACATGGAGCTCCCGAAACCGATGGACCGCCTTGTCTGTGGAGACGTGGGCTACGGAAAGACCGAGATCGCGGTGCGCGCCGCCTTCAAAGCGGTGATGGACCACAAGCAAGTGGCCGTGCTGGTACCGACCACGGTACTCGCCGAACAGCATTATGTCACCTTCAGCCAGCGGTTTTCGGCGTTCCCGATCAAGGTCGAAGTCCTGAGCCGGTTCCGGTCGCACCGCCAGCAACAGCAGATTCTGGACGGCCTGGCCGACGGGACCGTCGACGTCTGTATCGGCACCCACCGCCTGATCCAGAAGGACGTGGCTTTCAAGAACCTGGGGCTCCTGATCATCGACGAAGAACAGCGGTTCGGCGTCGCCCACAAGGAATTCCTAAAGAAGATGCGTCACGAGGTTGACGTCCTGGCCCTCAGCGCCACGCCAATTCCGCGCACCCTGCACATGTCCCTGGTTGGGGTCCGGGACATGAGCGTCATGGAGACGCCGCCCGAGGACCGGCTGCCGGTCAAGACCTACGTGGCCGCCTACGAAGACCGCCTCGTCCGTGAGGCCATTATCCGGGAGTTGGAGCGCAACGGCCAGGTGTTCTTCCTGCACAACCGCGTCCAGAGCATCGCATCGGTGGCCGGCAGGTTGCAGGCGCTGGTCCCGGAGGCGCGATTCGCCATCGGGCACGGGCAGATGAATGAAGACCAACTGGAACAGGTGATGACCGACTTTGTCAGGGGCAAGGCGGATGTCCTGGTCTGCACCACGATCATCGAATCGGGGCTGGACATGCCCAACGTGAACACGCTCATCGTGAACCAGGCCGACCGCTTCGGCCTTACGCAGCTCTATCAACTCCGGGGACGGGTGGGGCGGGGGGCGAACACGGCCTATGCCTATTTCCTTTACGACAAGGGGAAGCACCTGACCGAAGTGGCCGAAAGGCGGCTGAAAACGATCTTCGAAGCCACCGAATTGGGCGCCGGTTTCGGCATCGCCATGAAGGACCTGGAAATACGCGGGGCGGGGAACCTGCTCGGCGTCCGGCAGAGCGGCCATATCAGCGCCGTCGGATTCAGCCTGTATACCCAGATGCTCGCCCGCGCCGTCGAAGAACTCAAGGCCCGGCAGGCCGGCATACCGGAAGATAAGGTCAAGGCGTCGCAACTGCCTCCCGCCACGATCGACCTGCCCATGCCGGCATACATCCCGGAGGACTACGTCGAGGACCTGAACACGCGCATTGCCTTGTATCAGAAGCTGGTCAAGATCAACAAGACCGAAGCCATTGAGGCCCTCAAACGCGAGTTCAGTGACCGCTTCGGAGCATTGCCACGAGAAGTCGAGCATCTGCTCTACGGGGTCCGGATCAAGATCCTCGCCACCCGCGCCGGGATCGAATCGGTAGCGGTCGATGAAGGGGACATTGTCCTGCGCCGGTTCGAGGGGATGCGTTTCGACCGTCAGAAAGTAGAGCCCTTCATCAACGGGTTCCGGCTGCCCACCGGCAGCCTCCGGTTTGATCCGCTCGCCATCCGCTTGAACCCGAAGCGCATCGGCGATGCCTGGCAGAAGGTGCTCGAGGACGTGGTACGGAAGGCCGGATGACGGTTATCGCTTCTGCTCGAGGTATTTGTCGGCAGACATGGCCGCGGTAGCGCCGTCGGCGCAGGCCATGACTACTTGGCGCAGCGAACCCGAGCGAATGTCGCCGGCGGCGAAGACCCCGGGCACTCCGGTCTCCATATTGCCGTTAACCACAACCTGACCCGCATCGTCGAGGGTAACGATCCCTTTGAGATAGCCGGTGTTCGGCGTGAAACCGATGGCCACAAATACGCCCTTGACATCCAGTGTTGATTCCTGGTTGGTCTGCACGTTGCGAATCCGCAAGCCTTCGACCGCCTCCTTGCCCTCGATCGCGGTCACCGTCGAGTTCCAGGCGAACTTGATCTTGGGCTGGGCAAAGGCCCTTTCCTGCTCGATGCGGGTGGCCCGGAGTTCAGCCCGGCGGTGGACGAGGGTAACCGCCGAAGCGAACCGCGTCAGATGCACCGCCTCCTGAATCGCGGCATTGCCACCCCCCACCACCGCCACCGGCTGGTCGGTGAAGAAGGCGGCATCACAGGTGGCGCAGTATGACACGCCGCGTCCGGTCAACTCCTTTTCGCCCGGGGCGCCGAGCATCTGGCGGGCTGAACCGCCGGCGATGATCAGCGCCCGTCCCGTATAATCACCCTCACTGGTACTTACCGTCTTCTGACCACCTTCCACCCGGATACTCGTGGTCTGCGCCATGACCGTTTCCATACCAAAACGGGTCGCCTGGTCGTGCATCGAACGGGTCAGATCGAGGCCGCTGATGCCGGCGGTGAACCCCGGGATAATTCTCCACCAGTTCGGCATAGACGATGTTCCCGCCGATCATGTCCTTTTCGATCAGCAGTGTCCGCTGGCGAGCCCGTGCCGCGTAGATGCCGGCGCTCAGCCCGCCCGGGCCGCCGCCAATGATGATCACATCATATGCCCGGTCATTCGTCATAGCTCCGCCTCCAGGTTGACCTCGATTACATCCATGATCTGCCGGATATCGAATTCGCCGGCGATCGTGGGCCGGCCGTTGGCCAGCAGAACGGGCAAGGGCAGGCCCACAATCGCCGCCTTCATCTTGCGAATGGACTCATTGTCTGCCGCCGCGGGCAGTTCGATATACTCCAATTCAGCCCGGTCACCAAAGCGTTCGCCTACCCGCTGCCGGGCAACGCTCACCGTCTCGGATTGAGACCAGTCGATGCCGCAGTCCACAGCGCACGTCTTAGCGCGGGCAGTGTCATCGACGATGGTCATCCTGACCTTGGGCTCAACCAAGCGCTCCGTCCAGGGTCCGTTTTACATTGGCCTTCGAACTGAAACCCACCATATGCGACACGGGCTGGCCGCCCTTGAATACCATAATGGTCGGGATGCTCATGACACTGTATTTTGCCGCCGTCTGCTGGTTGTGGTCCACATCCAGCTTCAGGAAGTCGATCTTACCGTCATATTCTTTGGCCAGCTCATCGAGCACCGGGGCGATCATCTGGCACGGCTTGCACCAGGTGGCCCAGAAGTCCACCAGCACCGGCCGCGCGGCCTGGATCACCATCTTGTCAAAAGTAGCGTCCTCGACAGGGACGGGCTTAGCCATGAGTTGCCTCCTTTATCTTCTGCCACACGTTCTTGTCGGCCGAGCGCTTGGCCAGGCCAATACCATTCTTGATCGCCGTCGCCCGGCTGCGCCCGTGAGCGATGACCACATTGCCGTTGAGACCGAGCAGACTTGCTCCGCCAAACTCCCGGTAGTCCAGACCCTTGGCGAGTGCCCCCAGTCCGACTTCAACCAGCAACTCCCGGCCGCGCACGCTGTAAGCGTGAGAAAAAGTCTGTCCGTGGTCCCTCAGTTTGAGTATGGTATCGCCAAACCCCTCCAGCGTCTTGAGCACGATGTTGCCCGTGAATCCATCGGTGACAATGATGTCGGCGGCGCCCTTGGGAATATCGTACCCTTCAATGTTGCCGATGAAATTC
Organism: uncultured Chloroflexia bacterium; assembly: GCA_963735055.1. Taxonomy (GTDB): domain Bacteria; phylum Chloroflexota; class Dehalococcoidia; order Dehalococcoidales; family UBA2162; genus JBBITI01. The sequence goes on from CAVTJN010000004.1 coordinate 232,354, forward strand.
ATCTTGGACGCCTTGAGTGCCTGATAGCTTTCCCGGGCAAGGCGGTTACCCTTTGATTCTTCACTGCCCATATTGAGAAGTCCGATGCGGGGTGATGCCAGTCCGAAAACCTCATTGGCATAGATGTTGCCCAGGTGAGCGAACTGCACGAGATGCTCCGGCCGGCAGTCGGCATTGGCGCCGGAGTCCAGCAGCAGCGCCGGGGTGCTGTTCATGTTCACGATGGTGGCGATGGCGGGACGGTCGATTCCCTCGGTCCTGCCGAGCATGGTGAGGGCGGCAAAGAACACGGCGCCGGTATTGCCCGCCGAAATGAACCCGGCGGCGGTTCCGTCTTTGACCATCCTGGTGCCGACCACGATCGAGGAATTTGGCTTTCCGGTGACTCCCTCGACCGGGTGATCATCAAAGCCGATCACTTCGTTGGCTTCCTCGATCTCGATCCCCAGTTCGCTCAGGTGGCGCCCACCGAGCAAGGTGATAATGTCCCGGCGGCCCACCAGCACAACCTTCACCTCGTACTCCTGGGCCGCTTTGATGGCCCCTCTCACCACCTCTCTCGGGGCGTAGTCGCCTCCGGAGGCATCAACCGCGATCACGGTCGCCCCTTTTGGCACTTTGGTTACCCTGGGCATTCATTGTCTCCTGTAGCGTGGTTAGCCAACTTCATGACTTTCCCCGGTTAAAGTCGTCCCTGACTTCGCCCATTGTCACCGGGTCAGCCAGCAGGTCGACGGCGGTCAGGGCCATTGCCTTGGCGGCGTCGAGCATTCCCCGCATGCCTTCCTCGGAACGGGCCGCGGCGGCGAACTCCAGCGAATGAATGAGCGCCCCCCCGGCGATGGCGACATAGGGCTGGATGGAAGGGACCAGGTGGCTGACGTTACCCATATCTGTGCTCCCGAAGGCGTCCCGGGTTTCGGCCAGCAGCGGATGCCGCTTCATCCGGCGCATGTTGTGCTGGTACAACCTGGCCAGAGGCATGTTGTTACGCATCGTGGCGTAGCGGGCCTCGTCCCACTTGAACTTCAATTCGGCGCCGGTAGCCGTCGCCGCGCCCACAAAACAATTGAGCACCCGCTCCTTGAGTTCATCGAGGTAAACGTCATCCCTGGCGCGTACCAGGAACGTCGCGGCACTGTGAGCCGGCACCACATTGACGGCCTGCCCGCCGTCAGTGATCACACCGTGCACCCGGGAAGAACTCCTGATGTGTTGCCGCAAGGAATTGACGGCGGCGAACGACAGCAGCATGGCCTCCAGGGCGTTGATGCCGGCTTCGGGACGGGCCGCGGCGTGGGCCGGCTTCCCGACAAACTCCACTTCGAGCGTCTGACAGGCGAGGGCCTGGGCGGTGGCGATATCGGCATTGTCGGGGTGCACCAGCATGGCGGCGTCCAGATCACGGAACCAGCCCCGGTTGGCCATCAGCACCTTACCGCCACTGACTTCCTCCGCCGGCGTTCCGATGACAAGGACGCTGCCGCCCAGATGGTCGACTGCTTTCGCCGCCCCCAGCGCCGCCCCCACCGAGGCGGCGGCAATCAGATTGTGACCGCAGGCATGGCCGATTTCCGGTAACGCGTCATACTCAGCCAGAAAGGCGATCGCCGGATGGCCGGTACCGCACCGCGCTTCAAACGCCGTCGGCATGTCGCACACGCCCTTAGTGACCGAGAACCCGTTTTGCCCCAGGAACCCGGTCAGCCAGGCGGCGGCCTGCACCTCCTGGAAGCCCACCTCAGGGTGGGCATGTATCCTCAAGGCCAGGTCGCGCAGTTCGGGGCGCGCCTGTCTATCTCAGCAACGACAATTGTCTTGACGTCTTCGGTCTTCACAGTGCTCCCCACCCGGCCGCCTGCCCCGGGATCTAGCTCACGGCCTTGCGGGCCAGGTAATCCTTCTTCTTGGCCGCGAACCATTGCACATGCTCGTCCAGCATCTCCCGGATCGGCAGACGATAGGGGCAGCGCTCTTCGCACTCGCCGCAATCGGCACAGGTGGACGCCGCTTCCATGGCTTTGGCGACCATATCGCCAAAGAATCTCTCCTCCGGCAGGCGTTTGGCGAACGAGGCGCTGGTCAGTACGGTCGATATCGGGATCTTCATCGTGCACGGCTGGCAATAGTCGCAACGATGGCAAAAACGGTGCCCGAGTTCCTGCTTGTAGCGGGTCATCTCGGCCCGGTCGGCATCAGTCATCGTCGGTGACTTCTCCAGAATGTCCACGATCTCCTCGACTTCACCCACTTTCTCAATGCCCGGGATGGGCAGTATGTCGGGGAACTGAAACAGGTACTTGAAGCAGATCCGGGCGTTGTCGAGCATGCCCCCGGCCAGCGGTTTCATCACAATGAAGCCCACGTCGTGCTGGCGAGCTAACGGCAGCAGTTCGGTGGCCGCTTCATCGGTAACGAAGTTAAACGGGAACATCATGGTCTCGAAACGGTCGGAGGCTATTGCCTGTTTGGCAATGTCCATCTGATGGCACGTAATGCCGATGTGCCGCACCTTACCGCTCTTCCGGGCATCTTCGACCAGCGCCAGCAGGCCGTTGGGCGCCAGGATGGCCTCCAAGTGCTGGGCGTTGTTGACGCCGTGAAACTGGTAGATGTCGATGTAGTCGGTCTGCAGCCGCTGCAGACTCAGAGCGAGGTGCTTCTCGACGTCCTCGCGGGTGCGTCCGCCGGACTTGGTGGCAATCACCACCCGGTCCCGCCGGCCGGCCACCGCCTTGCCGATTCTTTCCTCGCTGGAGGTATAGCCGTTGGCGGTATCGAGGTAGGTGATTCCCAGGTCAAGACACCGTCGCACGACTGCAATTGCCTCTTCCTCGGTATCCCGCTGGATCGGGATCCCACCGAAGCCCAGCCTCGATACCATCAGTCCCGTTCTGCCCAACCTGATTTTGTCCATTAGTGGTCCTTTCTACTTGATAATGGCCTTCATCGCAGCGTAACACTCATCCGGCTCTTTTCCCGTGGACAGCTTCTCCATGAAGCACATGTCTTCGCTGTCGGGCTTCTGGATGAAGGGCACGATACGGTTGAAATGATAACGGATATTGTACTTCTTCAGCGTATCGATTCCGAGCTGGCTACCCAGCGGACTGTAGACTTCCTCGGCCCGGGCCTTGACCGACAGCAAAGCGGCCGCGTTGCCCGTTATCTTGTCAAACACAGTGACCGGCCCATCGTCGGGACCGAGACTATCAATGAACTCCAAAAGCGGGGCCACCCGGTCTTTCTTTGACGAAAACACCAGCTTGCCGCCGCGATATACCTGAAGGGTGTCGCTGCCGCCCACGAAATTCTGAAACTGCTCTCTGACTGAGACGCCCGTGCTTTTCAAACTCGTTCCTTACGGGATTGTCGACGGATATCCGGAGGTAAACGCCGTGTCCCAATTTGTATGCTGTAACTCTATTGTCATTCTACACGGCGCATCAGCGGGTCATCAAATTGAGCCCCACCGCCATATCCCCACCCGGAGGTGTCGCGCTAGTCCGGAACCCGGTGCTCCTGTCCGCACTGCAGAGGCAGGCCCCGGCGGGGGAACACAAAACACCGGCTGCACGAAACGCACTTGGCCGCTTCTCTGGCGTCGCTGTCCCAGCGGGCGATCAGGCCCGGCTCGCGAATGAAGGGCCGCGACATCGAAATCATGTCGGCGTCGCCGCTGTCGACGATGTCCTGGGCGGTGGCGATGCTGCGTATGCCGGCGACGGCCATGACCGGCACGCTGACGCGGCGCTTCACGGCGGCGGCGCGATCCCGGAAATAGGCCTCTCCTTTGGCCACGGACGTCATGCCGATGCCCCCGCTCACCTCGATGCCGTCGATGCCGCCGGCCACCATCTGGCGGGCCGCCTCGAGTCCCTCCTCGATAGCCAGACCGCCTTCCTGATCGTCCTTGACACCGAACTTGATAAGCAGCGGGAAGTCCTTGCCGACCTTACGGCGGACCCGGCGCACGACTTCGCGGTGGAACCGGTGGCGGTTCTCCGGCGTCCCCCCCCACTTGTCGGTACGGTGATTGGTAAGCGGCGACAGGAACTGGCTCATCAGATAGCCGTGAGCGCCGTGGAGTTGCACGGCGTCGAAGCCGGCGTCGACGGCGCGCTGCGCCGCCGCCTCAAATTCAGCGATGATGGCCTCGATGTCCTCGCCGGTCATCTCGCGATGGGGGCGGGGGGTCTCCGGAGACGCCGATACCGCCAGCGCCGGATTGCCCTTGCTCTCCAGATAGGCGGAATTGATGCCGGCGTGGGCAATCTGCACCGCGATGGCGCCCCCGTTTTGGTGCACGGCCTCTGTCAGGCGCCGCAGGCCGGGAATCAATTCGTCGCTGTAAATACCGTATTGCCCGGGGCCGGCCTGTCCGGAGAGTGAGACAAAGGCGTGACCGGTCACGATAAGGCCGATGTGGCCCTTGCCGAGCTCCCGGTACAGCGCCACTGACGCATCGGTGACGCCGCCGGCAGCGTCGGCCGTGCCATCCCAGGTAGCCGACCGCATGAAGCGGTTCTTCATTTTCAGATCACGGATTCTGTAGGGTGCGAATAGGTCTATCGACATGGTGCTCCTGCCGTCCCGATTCTCAAAAGCGAAGTGCATCACAAGAAGCGTTACCCGCCGATTCCGCTCACCCTGAGCTTGTCGAAGGGTCTTGAGCATGTCGAAGAGCGGCGATGGTTCTGGTCTCCGCGATTGGGAGGGACGACCATGCAAGACAAACCCCCGCTCCGCTTGGTATGTCCCCCGCCGCTGTGGTTCGACAAGCTCACCACGAGCGGCCGCCGCACCGCCGACCCGCTCACCCCACCGATCCAAGGCGAAGCATGGGAAGTTGTCGAAGGGTGCGGATCATAGAACTTAAGCTCAAGCGAACAACGAATCGTTAGATGCACCACACAAACATTATAGGTTTCGTACCATGCCGCCGGCAACCGGCTTGTATTTCCCGTTGAATTCCCCTATCCTATGGTGAAAGAGCCCCGGAGGCACTAGTTCTACCGCGAGTCCGGAGGGCAAGTTGGTGTGAAGCCAACGCAGTACCGCCTGCTGTGATCCCGGTTTGCCGGGTAAGCCAGAACGCCGGTCTTGTTGAACAACGCACCTCCGCGGAGTAAGGGGGCAGACCATGTTAGACTCGACGTGAACAATCCCCTTGGCCACACGGGCAAGGGGATTTCTGGTTTTGAAGGGTATCTTTCCAAATTCTTTAGATCAACAGGAAATACGAGGGGGCATTTTTGAGCAGCAGTGAACTCCTTCTGAAGACAATCGGCAGCATCGGCAGACTCGACGAGCGGGCCATGGCCGCCGCAGCGGCGCGGCAGGACCGTCTGACCAAGCCGGCGGGCAGCCTGGGCAGGCTGGAACAGATATCGGTCCAGTTGGCCGGCATACAGCAGAAATCGAATCCGCGAATAAATGACAAAGCCATCGTGGTGATGGCCGCCGACCACGGCGTGGTCGCCGAAGGCACCAGCGCCTATCCCCAGGCGGTCACCGCCCAGATGGTCCTCAATTTCCTCCACGGCGGGGCCGGCATCAACGTCATCGCCCGGCAGATCGGCGCCCGGGTGGTGGTGGTGGACATGGGGGTGGCAGAACCGATACCAACCCATACCCAGTTGTTGTCACACAAGATCGGGCCGGGCACGGCGAACATGGCCGCCGGTCCGGCGATGAGCGAAGAGGCAGCCATCAGGGCCCTCGAGGTCGGCATCGAAATCGCCGGTAGCCAGATCAAACTGGGCCTGGACATCATCGGTACCGGCGACATGGGCATCGGCAACACCACCGCCAGCAGCGCCATATGCGCCGTGATGACCGGTAAGAGCGCGGCCGAGGTGACCGGGCGCGGCACCGGCATCGGGGATGACCAGCTAAAGCACAAGACGGCGGTCATCGAGAAGGCCCTGAAAGTGAACCGGCCTGATCCACAGCAACCCCTGTCCGTCCTGGCCAAAGTCGGCGGGTTCGAGATCGCCGGACTGGCCGGGGTGATGCTGGGGGCGGCCGCGCACCGGGTCCCGGTGGTCGTCGACGGCTTCATTTCGGGAGCCGCGGCGCTGATCGCCGCCGGCCTGGCGCCGAACATAAAGGGTTTCCTTATCGCCGGCCACGTATCCGTTGAAGCCGGTCACAAAGTCCTCTTGAAGCACCTGGGACTGAAGCCGCTGGTCGATCTGGACATGCGGCTGGGGGAGGGCACCGGCGCCGCCATCGGCATCTTCCTGTGCGAGACCGCGGCCCGGGTTTTGGCCGAGATGGCCACCTTTGACGAAGCCGGTGTATCGGAAAGGAGCGAATCGGCCCCGTGAGATTCCTGGCGGCCTTCCGCTTTCTGACCGTGATCCCGCTGCCGTTCAAACGCGACGCCGGCGCGGCGGACATCGGCGGCTCCATCGTCTATTTTCCGGTCGTCGGCCTGGCCATCGGCCTGCTGGCGGCCGGCGCCTACTGGATCTTCGAGCAGTTGTTTCCCGCGGCGTTAGCCAACGTCCTGATCATCGCCGGCCTGGTGCTCGTCACCGGAGCGCTGCACCTGGACGGGTTCATCGATACCTGCGACGGCCTGGCCGGGAACAAGCCGGCGGAGGACCGCTGGCAGGTGATGCGGGACAGCCGGGTGGGCGCCTTCGGGGTGGTGGGGGGAGTGCTGCTGCTGCTGCTCAAGTTCGTGGCGCTGAACGGCATTCCCCATAGGCTGGTCTTTGCCAGTCTGATCATGATGCCCGTCATCAGCCGCTGGCTGATGGTGTACGCCATCACCGCCTACCCCTACGCCCGGCCGGACGGTCTGGGAACGGTCTTCAAGCGAGGAGGCGAACTGGGAGCGGTTCACCCTGGCGACGGTGTTCACTTTCGCCGTGGCGGCCGTCGTGCTGTGGTGGCTGGGGGTACCCCGTTTCTTCCTGGCCGGCCTCGCCGTTCCGGCGGGTGCCTGGGTGGTCATCCTGGGCTGGACGCAATACCTGAACTGGAAGTTCGCCGGCCTCACCGGCGACAGCTATGGTGCGGTCAGCGAAATGGCCGAGGCGGCCGTACTGGTTGTGGTCACTATGCTCGTCTACAACCGCTGGTTGTGGATGAGGTAGCACGAGGGATGAAGAGATGACGAAGCTACTGCTGGTGCGGCACGGTGAGAGCGAGTACAACGTCGCCCGCCGTTTCGCCGGATTCGTTGACATCGACCTGACCGAGGCCGGCGCCCGGCAGGTGGAGAGACTGACGAGACCGCCTCAAAACGGACAAGATCGACGCGGTGTACTCGAGCGACCTCAAACGCGCCCGGCGCACGGCCGAGATCGTCATCGAGGGACGCCCGCTGACCATAACCACCTGCCCGGAGTTGCGGGAGATCAGCTACGGCGAGGTGGAAGGACTGCTCTTCGCGGACATCAAGAGCCGCTACCCCGACCTGGCCAACCAGCTTTCCACCTCTGAACAAGACCTGGCCTTTCCAGGCGGCGAGACCTTCACCGCCTTCGTCGACCGGGTGGTGACCTTCAAGGAGAGGCTGGCCAAACACGGTGCGACCGATACGGTCCTGGTCGTCGCCCACGGCGGCCCGCTGCGGGCGCTGCTTTGCGCCATGCTCGGCATCAGCCAGAGCTGCTGGTGGCAACTGAGCATCGACAACGCGTCGCTGAGCATCATGGAGACTCACTCACGGGGCGTCGTCCTGAACCAACTGAACGAGACGACCTACTTGAGGGAAGTGAAGCCGGCCGGGACGGACTGAAGTTGGCGACAGTCAGATGAGGCGAGGGTAAGATATTGAGGACGGTCCTGATCACCGGTGGCGCCCGCAGCGGCAAAAGCCACTTCGCCCAGGAAATGGCGGCCAGGAGCGGCCGGAGAGTCCTTTTCGTGGCCACGGCCCAGGCGGGTGACGAGGAGATGCGCCGGCGCATCGAAGCGCACCGCCAGAACCGGCCGCGGGACTGGCGCACCCTGGAGGCGCCGGTCCAGGTCGGCGCCCGTATCTCCGCCGAAATCGGCGACAGCGAGATCGTGCTGCTGGACTGTATCACCCTGTTGGTTAACAATGCGATTGCCGAATTCCTGAGCCCGGACGGCGCCGACATCGACGAAGCAACATCGGGGCGGGCGGTGGACGGGGAAATCGATGCGCTGACCAAATGCATCCGGAATACGAAAGCCGACTTCATCATCGTGACCAACGAAGTCGGCCTGGGGCTGGTCCCGGACAATAAGCTGGGCCGCGTCTACCGCGACCTGCTGGGGAAGGCGAACCAGGTGCTGGCCGGCGTATCCAGTGAAGTCTACTTCATGGTGTCCGGCCTGCCCCTGAGACTCAAGCCATAACCGGCGCATCCAGCTTACGAGTATTCTGACCCGGCGTCATGTCAAACGCTCTTCACTTGTTTCGTGGTCTAGATTGTCTGTCATTGCGAGAAGTCCTTCGGTCGAAGGACGACGAAGCAATCCGAATCTTTGGTCAACGGGTACCCCGGAGGGGGATGCTTGTAGACGATCACACCTGTTCCGGCCCCAGTTCTCGCGGAAGGGGCGAATCCCGTATAAATGATAAAGCCCGGTGGGACAACCGGGCTTTATCGTGGGAGGGTCATGAAAAAGAAAGTTGTGTGTAATAAAAGACTAACCCACGCACGTTAAGAACCGGTTAAGGCCTCTTTTCCAAGGTTACAGGGTGGTTAAGACGGGGTAACAATGCGGTTAATTACGGCGGCTCCGGCGGAATTTAACGCCGCTACGGATACGCCAGTACCTTCCGGTAGACGTCGATATAGCCCTGTGCCGACCGCGCCCAGGAGAAGTCCGCCGCCATGGCGTTTTGGACCACCTTCGGCCAAACGTCCGGCCGGCGGTACACCCTGAGCGCCCGGTCGACCGCATCCAGGAGCCATCCGGCCTCATAGGGCGAGAAGACGAAACCGTTGCCCGTGCCGCGGCCGGCATCGAACGGCGTCACCGTATCTTTCAGCCCTCCGGTGGCCCGAACCACTGGAATGGTCCCGTACTTGAAACCGTAGAGCTGGGTCAGGCCGCCGGGTTCGTACCGGGAGGGCATGAGCAGGATATCGCTGCCGGCGATGATCCGGTGCGCCAGTTTTTCGCTGAAGCCGATTTCGATCCCGACCTGTCCCCGGTGTCCGACGCGCCAGAAGGGCCACCGCGTCCTGCAACTCCCGGTCGCCCGATCCCAGCAGCACAAACTGGCAGCGGCGCTGGAGCAGGTCTTCGAAGACGTCCATGACCAGGTCCATACCCTTCTGCGCCGACAGCCGGGTTACCATGCCGATAACCGGGCACGGCGCCGTCCTCATCGAGACCGAAATAGCGCTGCAGATCGGCCTTGCACACACCCTTACCGGCCAAGCCGCGGGGACCATACCGGCGGGCGATGAGACCGTCGGTTTGAGGGTTCCAGGTCCGGTAGTCAACGCCGTTCAGTATGCCCGACAGCCGGTCCGCCCGTTCCTGGAACACGCCCTCCAGCCCGAACCCCTGCTCCGCGGTCTTGATCTCCTCCGCATAGGTCGGACTCACCGTGGTGACGGCGTCGGCGAAGACGATGCCGCCTTTCAGAAAATTGATGCCGCCGTAGAATTCAAGGTAGCGCGGGCTGAACAGGCTCCGGTCCAGATCCAGCAGCTGCCAGTCCGCCGCCTTGAACTGCCCCTGATAGCCGAGGTTATGGACCGTCATCACCGTCTTCAGGGCCGCCAATTCCGGATAGAGGTCCGGCTGGGCCTTTACGAAGGCGACGGCGAGGGCGGTCTGCCAGTCATTGGCGTGAAGCACCTGGGGCTGGAGGAGCTTCGTCAGTTCCAGGACCGCCCGGGAGAAGAAGACAAAACGTTCGGCGTTGTCGGGATAGTCTCCGTCCGGCGTCCCGTAAAGGTCGTCGCGGTCGAAATAGCGGTCGGCCCGCACCAGGTAGACCGGAATACCGTCTCCGGTCGTAATCCGGAGCACTTCCGTTTCGTCCCGCCGCCGGGCGACGGGAACGCTGAGCCGGATACCCGTTTCTTCCAGCGTATAGCCGCCGTTCAGCACGCACCGGTAAGCGGGCATTACCAGTGACACCCCAACGCCGGCCCCGGCCAGCGCCGCCGGCAGCGACGCAATCACGTCGCCCAGCCCGCCGGACTTGGCGTAGGGGCTGATTTCCGGAGAGGCGATGAGCACCGAAATAGTGTTGGCTGGAGGGGGCATACACCTGGCTCCTGCGTTTGCCGATGACGGCCCTATGATATCATGTCCCCGGCCCCGGGACACCAGTCCCTTCGCCCTTGAGCGACCACCCTTCATCTCTGACCATCATCGACGTCTTTGCGAGTCCATCCTGACGAAGTCGGGAGGCGAAGCAATCCGAGTCCCGGACATCTTAACGACGCCGGTCTCATACCGCAGCGATTGACGTTCAGAATAGCCAACTAGCTATAATTCAAGTGCGCCGGACACGATGGGGATTCGTCTAGTGGTAGGACAGCGGCCTTTGGAGCCGTTTGGGAAGGTTCGAATCCTTCATCCCCAGCCAAATGGTGTTATAGTCACCATAGCATTACCCAGATAACTTCCACATTAAGGGTTATTACTCTCGTTACGGTCACTTCGACTGTGTTCCGTCCTCAGCTCCGACGATGGCATTATGAATAGAGGGGTTGAAGGGAGACGTAATGGAATCGGAGAACCATCGACAATTATTGATCCTGTTAAACCAGGGACTTGCCAGGGAACTGCAGGTTGCGATCCAGTACATGATACAGCACACCTTATTGACCGGTAGAAAGGACTCCATAATTGATGTTCAACCTTCAGAACTAAAACGAAGCGCTTTTATAGGAAGGCATTCACAACTCTGGTTGCCCGGGAACAGTCTGAAAAAGATCGCCGTCGCGGAAATGAGACATGCCGAATCGATTGCCGAAAGAATCGTAGCTTTAGAGGAAGAACCCACATCCCAGCCGGACCATGTTCTGATTGGCGATAGTCCCAAAGAGATGATGCAAATTGACCGAGGTGCAGAAGAAAGCGCGATTCAATTGTATACGCAGATAATAGACGTGGCGAATAAGCAAGCAGATGAAATGACCGCCAAACTATTCCACCAAATACTGGCCGACGAACAGTACCATTTGGAGTTGTTTAACCGCATGCTGGGATGATGTCCATTAGTAGCGTGTAGCCAAGTGATTTCGAATTATCAAGACCCTGATTTGAAAACAGAGTAGAGACTGTCAAAATGATTCAGGTAGAAGGGGGAAATCTGAGGTGGACCCCAAAAAGTGACAATTGAACCAGTCCAACAACCTTTCCGGCGCTTTTTCATGGAAGGATGAGTCTGCTCCTTCCCGGCCTCTATTCGGCTCAGGAAGCATTCCGCACTCCTGTTTGAGAAGAAACTGCTCATTCCGGCCAGGCTAATCCGCGCAGCAGATAATCATAATGCTGCGTCCTCTTCTCATGACGGTCGTGCAGGTGGTACACCTATCGGGGGCAGGTCAGATGATTCGCAGAATGATACGTTGGACAAGAACCTATCGCGCAATGAGGTTTGTGACAGTATATCCCACTTCTTCATCGGCGATAGTCTGAGAGACATCGATATAGAAGGTTGTGGGATAACCCATCTGAGCGTGGTAGGTCACGTCTATTCTTTCCGCTTTTTGTTCGAAATCACCTTTACCGGCATACGCATTCTTCAGTATGGTGAACAGCTTGTCAATTGTGTCCGCATTGTCGAACTTGCCCTCCGTGACGGGTGCGCCGCTGGAGACGTAAGTGACGGAAGCAGCAGTTCCATTACGCACCTGGATGTTGACCGGCCCGCGCCAGTCCTCCGGACAGAAGCACTGGCGATTCAGGGTAAAATCATAGTTGCTCAATCCCTGGTCTTTCCAGAGTCTTTCGCTGGTCGTTATCTCTTGAGGAACTGAGCTTATGCAGGACAACAATGCGAATTGGGTGACGAGGACAACCATCGACAACAAAATGGAGGCTAAGTGTTTCCGTTTTGTCCTGTTAACATTGTCTAAGTCCTTTATGGGCATTCCCTTTTTCCTTTCGTAGCCTCGTGACGGCCAGTTATCATATGTGTGATGAACGCCTTAGAACCTATTTCATAGACGGCTGCAGCATACCCACACGGTTGCCTTCCGTGTCGTTGAGAGCAACATACCGCCCGATTCCGGGAATCTCCATCGGTTCGCCAAGGACTTTTCCGCCCGGCATCGGCCACTCTCTTCATCGCTTCTCTGATGTCATCCACGGCGATAACCACGGACGGATACTGAGCGGAGTCGGCATTCTTTGGGAAAGAAACCGCCGTTGATGGCACCCGGCTTCTTTATCATCCCCTTGTCATCGGTTTCCGTGGTAGACGCCAGAACATAATCGCCGAACTCTTTGCCGGCTTGCTGCATCTGCCAGCCAAAAGCCTGCGTGTAAAACTGCATGAGCCGTTCGGCGTTTTCATACGGCATTTCAAAATGCACCACCGGATCCATTTTCGCCATTTCCTTCTTCTCCTTAACTCGCAGTATCGGCCGCAGTTCTGTTGTTTTGTTCTTCGAGGTTTGCCTTTTATGCTTCGTCGAATGCTTTCTGAAGGTCCGCTATGACGATCTTCTTCATTTTCAGCATGGCATTGACTGCCGCCAGTGCTTTCTTCCTGTTCGGATCGCTAAGCAGTTTCCCCATTTGCTTCGGGATTATCTGCCAGGAGAGTCCGTACTTGTCCTTCAGCCAGCCGCACTGTTCGGACTCAGGGACCGCCGAGAGCTTTCCCCAGAAGTAATCGACTTCTTGCTGGTCCTCGCACTCCACATAGAACGACACCGCTTCATTGAACTTGAAGATCGGACCACCGTCCAGCGCCATGAATCTTTGTCCGTTGAGCTCGAATATGGCGGTAAGGACTTTGCCCGTCATATCCTCCCCTCCGGGAATTTCCATGCCTTTCTCGTACCGTTGGATACTGATAATCCTGGATTCACCGCTCTTGTGGGATGAGCCATTGAAAACCGAGATGTAGAAGTTAATCGCCTCCTCGGTTTCCTTATCGAACCATAAAGATGGGGTGATTTTCTGCATCGTCTTCTCCTTCACGTTCTGGCACGTTACTGTCCCATTTGAAAGGATTTCTCCTACGCCGTTTGTTGTATCTGTATCAAGTTGCCACAGGTGTCGTCGAGGCGGGCTATAGTCACACCTTTCATTACTTCTGTTGGCTCCATGGTGAACTTCACGCCGCGCGTCTTCAATCGTTCATACTCTGCCCGAACGTCGGAAACGCCGAAGCTTGTCGCCGGAATACCCTGCTCAAAAATCGCTTTTTGGTATGTTGTTGCTGCCGGATTAACGTTCGGTTCAAGTACAAGCTCAGTGCCGCTTTGGTCGTCAGGCGAGACAACGGTGAGCCACCTGTATTCATTGGCGGCGACGTCGCTCTTCTTCACAAAGCCCAAAGTCTCCGTATAGAACTCCAAGGCTTTGTCTTGATCGTTGACGAATATGCTGGTGAATATGATTTTCATGATACCCGCCTTTCATCGAACTGCCCATCCTTCAATGGCCTATCAGGCGCTTGCGGTCCAAGTCCATTTATGCCTCAACGATAACCTCGAATCCGCCATAGGCGAGGCGTTTCATATCGAAGGGCATCGGCTTGTCCTTGTTTTCCGGCTTATTCATCTCGGCTTCCATCTCCTTCATCACCTTAGCATTGACCTCGTCTCGATGCTGCCGCGAATTGAAAAGGATGTAGGAAAAGACCACGGTCTCACCGGGCTTGGCGCCCGCCATCTGCGGGAAAGTGACTCCCTTCATTTCTGCCATTTCTGCCGGCACATTCGGGTTGAGGTCTTCACCGACACTCTCAATGTATTCGAGCGCGCCATACTTTTTCCAGAGCTTCCCGCCCTCCTCAGCCATCTTGCGGTAAGCGGGCAAATTATTCTCAGACACCACCAGGACAAATCCGTCGACGTACTTCATTTCTCTCATTCCTCCTCTTCTGCTTTTCTATCCAAACTGACATGGTGGCAGCATTGCTGCAACAACTACAGCTAATACTCTTTACGTGTTCTGGAATCCATCAGGCAGGGATACTTGTGTGAAGCGAACCGTAGCCAGAAGAGCGAATCATAACTTCAGAGTAGCAGACGGCTAATTCAAGAATCATGAATTCTAACCCGGAGATATAACAAATTTGTGACATTATTGCCGGCCCCCGGCCAATCACGGGATTGACGCTGGTCCGGTGCGTCTCAAAGAGCGTTATACTGTGATTCCGCTAATCACCCCCAACCCTGCCCGACCCCAAAGTTGCTTTCCATTGGAAAGCGTGCGGCCACTTTCCCGTATCTGTCGATTCTGACGTGTGGCAGACGTTGCAGGCGTTGGGCCTGCTCGGGTTGCCCCCGCCGTGAGCTTCAGTGAAATCGCTGAGTTCAGAATCACCCCGGGACGAACCGTGACAGGCTCCGCAGGAGCCGATGGCCTTGGCCGCCCCCTGGTACTGGAGGGCCTGGTAGTTGTCCGACAATACCGAGGTCGGCACCATGGCATGCGGACTCGAGTGGCAACTGGCGCAATAGACGCCTCCGTGTCCCGTCGCATTTCTGTACAGAGTCGACTGAGTGTCGACTTCGGCAACTCCGGGATGGCAGGTTACACACCCGGGTTCGTCGGCCCACGGGATCCTCCCGCTCTCGATCGACCCGGAAACCTGGGCCAGGTTACCGTGGCAGGTGGTGCAATTGCCATCAGCGGTCGTATGCGCCAGGCTTCTCGAACACTTCGTCTGCTGGCCGGGATGACAATCGTAGCAGGCTGGCTGGGGCGATACGGTGGCGTGAAAACCATGAACGGCGGCCGACAGGTACTTCGTCTGGCCCGTCTTCGGGGTACCCAGCGCCGGATCACCGTGGCAGCCGGCACACAGTACCGGTTGGTTACCGGCGAGTTTCGTCCCCACATTTTTGTCGTGCTTTTCCAGCATGTCCTGCGGCGGGTCTGCTCCGTGGCACTTATCGCAGTTGATTTCATCAGAAATGGGCGCCGTGGCATCTGTCTGCGCGACGACCCTCCCGGAAGCGTCTTTGACTACTATCGAGGCGACCTGATACGGGTTCCACGTCCCGTCATCGTTGATCGGCGTCAACGGAATTCCGACCGCCTCGAAATGGTCTCCTGTGGCGGCCATTGTTCCGGAAAGTCCGTTGTGAATACCCGGGTCCTTGAGGTTCAGTCCGGTGTTCCTGGCCAATTCCACGCCGAAGAGCTTTTTGGCATTGTCCCAGAACTGGGCGAAGGCACCCTTACCGTACGAGGACGTGTTGTCTATAAACCGGTACTCGACCGACAGACCCGAAGTCACAACCTGGGGCGGGTTGCCTCGCTTGATCACCTGCGCCCAGATTGTGTTGTAGGGGGGCAGCAGTACCGCCTTGTCGTATGATGGATTTGCACAGTGCATTCCGAGATCGTTCCAGGCGAAGACAACGTACTGCGTATTGTTCAACGTGGTCCGATTGCCGATGAGCGGTTGGGGCAATGTGAGTGTCGGAGTGGCCGGCACCCCGCGGGAGACGCTGCTGCTAGGCGCCGTCGAGGTGCCCGGAGGCACTGTCGGCGGGCTGGAGGTCGGCGGGCTAACGGTCGGCGACGCCGTCGCGGTCAGCGTTGCCGGTGACAGCGTTGCCGGTGACAGAGTCGCCGGCCCCGAGGCGCACCCCGATAGGCCCGAGAATCCGGCCGCCGTCAGCAGTAGAGCGAGACGTAGTGCCCCCTTGTTCAGAAGAAGTCGCATGTCTTCCCCCCGGTACATTACTTCGCCAGGTCAGATTCTAGCACCCTCCCCGTGAAATGGTCAGATGCATGATGTTGCGAGGTGAGCTCAGGCTGATGGCTAAAAGCTGACAGCTGACTGCTGATATCTGACCGCTGATTGCTGACTGCTGATAGCTGAAAGTTGATCGCTGATCGCTGACGGCTGTACGGCTCGTCTCTTTCCCTTCCCCCCAGCCTCGTGCTATCATGGCCCCAACGAAGATGCGAACTACTGTTAGCCAGTCTGACTTATGACAACCAGCACAGACTCAAGGACCAGGCGGCCCGATACCGGAGGCAAGGTCACCGTGATCCGGCCCCCCAAGGGCTGGATCGCGGTCAACGTGGCTGAGCTTTGGGCCTATCGCGAGTTGATCTATTTCCTGACCTGGCGGGACATCAAGATACGCTATAAGCAGACCATCATCGGCTTCGCCTGGGCCATCCTCCAACCGGCCCTGATGACGCTCATATTCACTCTGTTTTTTGGCGTACTTGCTGCCCTTCCCTCTGAGGGGGTCCCATATCCTCTATTCATCTTCGCCGCCCTCGTTCCGTGGACTCTCTTTGCCAATGCCGTTACCCGCGCCAGCAGCAGCTTGATCAATGACGCCAGCCTCGTCCAGAAGGTGTACTTTCCCCGGCTTATCTCGCCTCTGGCGAGCATCCTGGCTCCCCTGCTGGATTTCGCGTTCACCTACATAGTCCTGATCGGGCTGATGCTTGTTTACGGGTATACGCCGCACCTCGTGATGTTCTTTGTCATACCCTTGCTTGGTTTGCTGCTGATGTTTGCCCTTGGCATCGGTCTCTGGTTTGCCGCGATCAACGTGGAGTAGCTTGTAGATGAATTCCATTAGACCCTCCTCCAACAATTCATGACACTGCACTCTACCGCAAAAGCAGAACATTGTGAAGGTATTATGTTCTAGCCAACGCCAATTTCGCGTCTGGCCGAAAGCAAATAGTGCGCTAATGAAGTTATTCAGTACGCTGCTGGTACTTGGTCGGGCGGCTCGCGTGGAACGCTCAACAACGTGGCCTGGTACTCGTGGTGAGACTTTGGTCACAGCGCCGGGTCTGCCGCGCCGCTAAAATATTTGTAAATCCCAAAAGGGGGGATTAAATATGGTTCTGGTGATCAGAACCAACGACCAGCGACAGAGTAGATTTCCCACGGTTTGACGTGTGGCGGTTGGGGGGGCGGATGGTGTGGAGTGAAGGGATCCCGGTGCGCACCGGGGTCCCTTCACTGGGTTTTAAGGCCCCAGGATGGCGAACGCAAGGCCAAGACCGGCGGCATGTTCCTTGATCTCATCGACTGCGAATCCCGGCGGGAGCGAGATATCGGCCCCTCCCGGTGACGCCGGCACTCCCCTGAGCTCGTCGAGCCACAGGACCGACTCCTTCTCGGGAAGCCGCCCCAGCAGCTCCTGGACCGCTTCCACGCCGGTCACCCGGAGGTGCACCCATCCGTCGGGCGATACCACGTCGGCCCCGGAAACGATCTCTTCGAGCGTCTTGTTCCGGTTGGTCCCGGTTATCAGACTGAATCGCCACTGGCCGCCTTCGGGCCAGGAATAGAGTTCGTACCCCTTCATCGAACGCGGCAGCGGGTCCGCCGCCTGGGCCGTGATAAGCTTGCCGGCATCTTGCAGTGATTTGATTACCGCGGCGTTGTTCCGGGGGTCTTCGCCCCGGTAGAACGACGCCCCGGGATAGCCCAACTCGAGCCGGATGACCTTAGTCACCTCAGGCCCGATGGGTTTCCAGATGGTGACGCCGTCAAACGACATTGACGAAATCGGCGTCCAGAAGGCCCCCCAGTAGACGGGCTGCCGGTCGACGCACACCACAAACGACCGGCCTCTGACCGGGACGTCCAGCCGGGAAAGGCGCTCAAGGGCGCTCGAGGTGAGTTCCAGTTCATGGTCCTGAGCACTGTAGCTGAGGATATCGTTCAACGCGATAAACGGCTGTTCGGCGAGGTCGACGCTGACTCAGGGCCGGCATCTGCGCCGGGGGCGTGTCCCCCCGGGTCAGATAGACGGCAAACCCCTCGTGCTTCGCGGCGGCGCAGCCGGCCGACGTCAGGAGAAGGCCGGCGATAACGGCGAACACTATTGGACTAATAAGACCGGGACGGTTTTTCATGTTCGACCAACTCTATGATATAACGCCGGACAACGTCTCAGGTTACTGTCATGCGGCCCGGTGGGGCAGCTGCGGTGGTCGAAAGGTCACCCGGTCAGGGCGGCGTAGATTCGGTTACCACCATTGCTTCAGTTCCGGCGATAGCACGAGCGTCGAGCTATCGATGGACGGCAGCCCGGCGCAGCCGCAGGTGGCCATCGTCCGCTTCAGTTCGGCGGTGATAAAACCGATGAGCTGTTCGACGCCACCGGCGCCTCCGGCGCAGGCGGCCGAAACCACCGACGTAGTGAATCCAACCGCCCTGGCGCCGAGCGCCAGGGCCTTGAAAACATCATCCCCGGTCCGGAAGCCGCTGTCAACCAGCACGGTAACCTGGCTGCCCACCGCTTTGACTATCTTGGGCAGCGACATGATGGACGGGACGCTGAAGACGTGCCCGCTCCAGATGTGGTTGCTGACGATGACGGCTGAGGCGCCCATCTCAACCGACTTGCGGGCATCCTCGACGCTGAGCACGCCTTTGACGATGAAAGGCAGTTTGGTGGCGGCGATCACCTGGCGCATCTCACCGGTCTTATGGGGGGCGAAGGTGTCGGCCATCCGCCCGCTGCCGTCCCGGAACGATCCGTAGAAATGATCGATATCCATGCCCACGGCCACACACCCCCGTTTGGCGGCGTCATTCACCTGCTCGAATATCAGGTCGGCCGTCCGGTACGGCTTGACGACCTTCACCACCGGGGCACCGGTATCGATGGCCCGCTGCAGCATGTCGGAACCGCCCATACCCAGCATCATCATCGCCCCACCCTGGCCCATCCCACGGACCAGATCGACCATTTCTTCGTCGGACAACTGATTGCCCGGCTTGGAGAGGGCGGAGCAGAAGACCGGGGTCTTCATCTTGACGCCGAAGAGGGTGAGCCCGGTATCCGGTTCCACGGGGTCGAGATATCGCGTCTCCAGAAAGATCGAGTCCAGCAGGCGGCGCTGGAGTTGGGCGGCCGCCTGGTAGTTGGAGCCGACCGGGGCGGGGCGGTCCATGCCTTTCGCCTTCAGGTTCTCCCGGGCCAGGTCAAACAACTCAGTCAGATTCTGAGGCGGCTGCTTTTTAGCTTGTTCGGCTGTCATATTCCTCTCCTTTCCCTTCTGTCTCGATCAGGCCATGAAACGCGCCGGGGACCAGACTCGAACACTGTCCCGTGACCGGCCAGTCGAACGCGAGCCGGCGCAACGTCAATTCATACATTCTACTATTGCGGGATCGAGGGTATCAGGGGGAAAGCAAGAAGCCTGCCGGCCGGCAGGCTTCTTGCTTTCCTGCTTACGCCCAAGCTCAGATCTCTTTGGTCTTCAAGGCATATTGGCCGGCGTAGACAGCCACCGCAATCAAGGCCACCGTTGCGCCAACTGCCCACCAGTAGCTTGGGACGGGTCCGGAAAGAATGCCAACGCCCCATCCCATCAGCTTGGCGGGGAGGTAATCCCCGATGACCGGGAGGTTAGACATGATCATCTGGGAGATAATGACGGCCACTGCCAGACCACCGGCGGCAAGTGAACTCTTGAATAAGCACGAGAAGAGCACGGTTACCGCCAGGCAGAACAGGAAGAAAAGCCCTTGCAGCAGATTGAACTGTATGAAGGAGGCCGCATTGGCGGGCCCGATGAGCCCGGTCGTGTAGAAGTAGCAGATCAACGCTGCTGCCGAGAGCGCCATCACGAACGTAGCGCTCAGGGCGACCAGCTTGGCGGTGACAAAAGCGGCCCGGCTGATCGGCTTACTCAGGGCGGTGACCGCTGTCCCCTGACGGAGCTCGTTCGCCACCGCGCCCATGGCGACCATCACGGCAACTACGACCCCGAGTTGCCCCATTACCGAGGCGAACTGGGTGAAGGCCTGGTAGGCGGTAGGCGGCGGCATCTCCACCAGCATCTTCTGGCCTGAGGCTTTAATGAGCGCCGGCGTAAGCTTCACCAGGAGCGGCATCCCGATGCCGAACAAGGCGAAGATTGCCCCCACGATGAGCAGCCGGTGGGTCCGGTACTGCTCCTTGAACTCTTTCTTCAACAGTGCGGTAAACCCGGTCATTTCGCGGTACCTCCATTAATTACTTCTACAAAGACGTCCTCGAGATTCGGAAGATTGAACTCGTATCGAGAAAGGGTCAGCCCGCTCTCGGCGATGAGACGCGGCAACTGGACACGGGCCTTCGCGATGTCCAGAGCCCGTACCCGGAGCAGTTGGGTGCCGTTGTCCACGACGATCTTCGGTTCGGACAGGTAGGAGACGTGCGTGAGCACTTCGGCAAAGCCGGTCGCATCTTCAAGGCACTCGATCTCGAAGGTGGAACGGGCGTATTTCGCCCGCAGGGATTCTACCGAAGAGACGGTGATCAGCCTTCCTTTGTTGATGATCGCCACCACGTCGCACACGCGCTCGACATCGGACAGGATATGCGTCGACATGAAGACGGTGGCGTGTTGTTTAAGCTGCTTCACCAGTGTCAGGACTTCACGCCGGCCGATTGGATCGAGGGCCGATGTCGGCTCGTCCAGAAAGAGCACTTTGGGGTGGTTGAAAAGGGCCTGTGCGATACCCAGCCGCTGCTTCATACCGCGGGAATAACCACCGATGCGGCGGTCCGCCGCCTTCTTCAGGTCAACCAGTTCCAGGAGTTCCTCGGCGCGCTTCTTGATTTCTGCCCGAGGGACCCGGAAGAACTCACCTACCAGGTGCAGGAACTCCCGGCCGCTCATCCAGTCGTAGAAAGCCGGCACATCCGGGAGCAGACCGGTCTTTGCCCGGACGTTCAGGTTACCATCCCCGATTTCCTCCCCGGCGACCCAGCCTCTTCCACTGGTCGGTCTGGAGAAGCCGGTCAGGAGTTTGATGGTCGTTGTCTTTCCGGCTCCGTTGGGACCCAGGAAGCCGAACACCACGTTCTCAGGTACCTCCAGAGTGAGATTGTCCAGGGCCACCGCTTTCCCATAGTGTTTGCACAGGTTTTCGGTATTAATCGCCTTCAACGTGTCCCTCCTTTCGCCCGAACACCAGGTAGATGACGGGCCCGATAGTTTGAACCAGCACTATGACTGCTACCCAGATGAGCTTGTTCCCCCCGGCAACGTGATCCCGCCTGGCCAGGTCGATCAGAGAGAACACCAGCAGGGCCATTGTCAGGACTATGAACGGGACCAGATACGGAAGCATTTGCCCCAGAGTCTCAGTTCCTTGCATTCGTTTACCCCCTTCTCCTTTTCTTGATTTGTGGTTCGACCAATTTCTTTTCTGCCTCCATGTTAAGAGGGCTCGAAGGAAGAGTCATCAGCTTCAACTCTGATTTGCCCACAGGCTCGGCGGGGGTTTTCAGGCACTCAATATCATCCTGGCGGCGGACGCCGTATCCGCGGCCGGGATGATGGCAATAACGGGTGTCTGTCCCTATAATGGGGCCGTGAAGTTGTTTAAGAGCGTCCGGGATGTCATTACCAAACAACCGTTGGTAGGCGACGGCGCTCTGGCGTTGCTGCTGGCCGGGTCGGCCTTGCTCATGCTGCGCGCCTATTTCCCCCTGCAGGCGCCGGCGCTGCAGCCGGTCCCGGCGATGGGCTTGACTCTACTGGCGATCATTCCTCTGGCCGTGCGACGACTCTTCCCTGTCGCCGCCCTCCTGCTTGTCACGACAGCCCAGGTGGCGATTGTGTTACTCAACCTGCCGATAATGAACTTCACCGCGATTGCCGCGTTCATCACGATTTTCACCGCTGCGGCCTATGGTGGACCGAGAAGGAACCTTGCCTGCATTGCCTGTATTGTGGCAATGAACGCTTGCCTCACCTACAAACTGATGTTCAGCGGTAACGTTACATTCTTCAGCAGCGCCACCCTGTTCAGCGTTATCGGCCTGATCTGGAATCTGGTGATCTACCTGGCAACCTGGAGATTCGGCAATACCCTGCGTCTAAGCCGCGAACAGACGAAACGTCTGCGGGAAAGCGCGGAGCTACTTGTCCGGGAACGGGAAGAAAACGCCCACCGGGCGGTATTTGATGAGCGTGTCCGAATTGCCCGGGAGCTTCACGACGTACTGGCGCATCACGTCAGTGTCATGGGAATACAGGCCGGCGCGGCACGCCAGGTGTTGAGACAGTATCCCGAAAAAGCGCTCAACTCATTGAGTCTAATCGAGACATCAAGCCGGCAAGCGGTGGCTGAACTGTACCGCCTGCTTGGCCTTCTTCGAGACGAGAGACAGGCTGAGACATTCACGGCGCGGCCCGGTCTGGGGCAACTCGACAAGCTGGTGGCCGATATGGCGGCCTCGGGGCTGCGGGTGGAAGTGAGAATCGAGGGACAGAAACGTGAAATCCCGCAGACCGTGGACCTGTCCGCCTATCGCATTGTTGAAGAGGCACTGACCAATACCCTGAAGCACGCAGGTCCGGCAAAAGCCACCGTGGTCCTGGATTACCAGAAGGATGCGCTGATACTCGACGTGGCCGACACCGGAAAGGGAAGCTCAAGCAAAGAAGACGGACAACCGGGCGGGAAAGGCCTGATCGGGATGAGAGAGAGGGCAAAACTTCTCAAAGGAGAATTCCGGGCCGGCAATGCTCCGAATGGAGGCTTCCGCGTCAGCGCAAAGCTGCCGCTGGAGGAACAGGCCAAATGAGGACAAGATTGCTTCTGGCAGATGATCAGGCGATGGTGAGGGCAGGCTTCCGCATGATACTCGAGATGCAGCCTGATATGGACGTGGTCGGAGAAGCAGCCGACGGAGCGGAGACGATCGCGTTGGTCAGAAAACTGAAGCCGGATATTGTCTTGATGGACATACAAATGCCGGGCATGGATGGCCTGGAAGCGACGCGGCAGATTGTTCAAATGCATGATGAGGTTGCCACAAGGGTGTTGATCTTGACCACGTTTGAACGGGACGACTACATCTTCGAAGCGCTCCGGGCCGGGGCGTGTGGTTTTTTGCTGAAGAACGCGACGCCCGAGGACCTGGTGGCCGGAATAAGAGTGGTGGCAGAGGGCAATGCTCTCCTTGCTCCTTCAGTCACACGCCGCGTTATCGAGGAGTTTGCCCAGAAACCCAAACCCCGGGACTACACCGATTATCTCAACAGGCTCACGACGAGAGAGGTCGATATTATGAAACTGGTGGCGCGCGGCAAGACGAATGCCGAGATTGCCCGGGGTTTGTTTATCGGCGAGGCGACGGTCCGAACACACGTCTCCAATCTTCTCGGCAAGTTGGACCTGCGCGACCGCGTCCAGATAGCTGTCTTCGCCTATGAGAGCGGCGCCGTGCAGCCAGGCAGCGAATGACAGTGGGACTGATGGGGCAGCGGCACTGCGTAGCATGGTGGGCGGTATAGGACTCGAACCTACGACCTCCTGCGTGTAAAGCAGATGCTCTAACCGACTGAGCTAACCGCCCGGAATAAGGGTATTGTAACGTATGAGCGCTGGAACTGTAAAAAGGACGGGCTTGGGCTGCAACTCGCCTGTCAGAGTACCTGCAACGGACATTTTTTGTGCTGGCCGACTCGGTGGGTTGAGTGGCGCGCTTGGCGGGGCTCGAACCCACGACCTCAGCCTTCGCAGGGCTGCGCTCTATCCAACTGAGCTACAAGCGCTTGGTGCCGAAGGAGAGATTTGAACTCTCACGTCCTTGCGAACACTACGCCCTGAACGTAGCGCGTCTGCCATTCCGCCACTTCGGCATGGTCGATCTCCAAGTATCACAGGCCTTATTAGTCTACCATTTTCCGCTTTTGTGGTCTACACCGGCCGGGGCCTGTTGTTTTGGTCTGCCTTTCAGAAACTGGGGAATCCCGGCCGTGTTATATTTAGGGAGACGTCTTATGATGAATGGCGGACCGTGGTCGGCCGATCACAATTACGGAGGACAAAGATGAAGAATGTGAAATTGGAGCAAGGGACCGGACCGGTGCCGATATTGGTTGCCTACCCGGTAGTGATGGTCGGAGCCATGGTCGACGGCAAGCCCGATTTTGCCACCGTGGCCTGGACGGGAGTTGCTGCCAGCGTTCCCCCGACCATCTCAATCGCGTTGCAGCACCACCGGCATTCATTGAAGGGAATAAGGCAGAATATGGCGTTTTCGGTCAATATTCCGTCAGTCGATCAGGTCAAGGAAGCGGACTACTGCGGTCTCGTCTCCGGCGCCAAGGTCGACAAGGTCGCGAGTTGCCGTTTCACCTTGTTTTACGGAAAGCTGGACAACGCTCCGCTTATCGGACAGTGTCCAGTCAGCCACGCCTGCGAAGTAGTACAGATACTTAATCTGGGGAGCCACGAACTCATCATCGGCAGAATTGTCGAGACGTATGTGGCACCGGACTGCCTGACCGACGGCCGGCCGGATGCTACCAAGGTGCGGCCGCTGCTCTTTTCATCGGGCAAGTACGCCTCGGTCGGCGGCCATGTCGGCGATGCGTTCCAGGTCGGCAAAGGCGTCGGCCCCACCGGCGGAGCATGAACCGCGCTAGGATACTGAGGACATGAGAGCAACTGGTGCCTTTCCCGTCCCTGGGAGACTGGTTTCGTGAGCAGAAGGTGGCAAACGGTCGGTGTTCTGGGCGTGCTTACGGCAGCCATTCTCTGTGCCGTGGCGAACAGTGGCTGTGTTCGAAAGGCAAGCCAAGACGACGGGTCTTCGGACACCGGTACCAATCCGGCGGCAGGGAGGATGGGCGCCCTGGCGGGCATCCCTCCGGAATCCGACATCCCTTCCGGTGGCGTTATCCCCAATCCAAGCCCATTGCTGGAGGCTGGGAGGCTGGCCGCAGCCAACACCGAAGCGGGTAACCTCAAGGCCGCAGTCCCGAGCTACATCGCCGACCACCCCATTGCCGCCCGTCTTACTTCCAACGACCTGGTCCCGACGTACGTCAGCGCTCTACCCAAAGCCGGGTACTATCTCACCCTACCGGCGGGCCTTATCACCCGGGTCGACTCGTTGTCCGGAGGGTGGGCGGACATCGTGTTCAGCCTCTCCCAGCAGAAGTGGGTCAGGGGGAATCCAGACAACAATCATGACGACGACCGGGACGTGCCCTGACGCACCAGGCCCCACCCTCCCCGCGCTCAAGTCGCCCCAACTGCAACCGCGTTAGCGCCGAAAACGGGGACCATCCCCAAACGCTGGCTTTACGTCGCCGCGGGCCGGTGTCCCGGTGACTCCAAATCCGGACTACTGGTCGTAGCGCTCCTTATAGAACTCGAGTATCTGCTGGATCTGTTCCTGACTTAGTCCCTTGGTGAACCAGTCGTGTTCCGTCATCCCGGCCAACACATCATCGACGGTCTTGGCGTCCAGGGCACGCGCTTCCGGCACGAATTCGGTATAGAAGACCTTGGCTACCTCATAGAGGCCGTGCCACCAGGTGTAGTCCGGGCCGGCCATCGCCGCGCCATGCCGCGCCCTTCGGCCCTCATGGTGCCACAGTTCGTAGTAAGTCCACTTTATTTGAGCGTCGAAGGGCTGCGTCGTGAGCAGTTTCTGGGCCGTCAGGCGGTCCATGATGTCTTTGGCCGGCTTGCCGAACTTGTCATTGTAGAGGGTCACCACGTCGTCGAACTGGTTGTAGAAGCCGGATGTGAAGGCCGTGCCGTGGCATTGCCGGCACACATCCACCATTGCCGCTCGCTTCTTCTCCCAGTCGGTAAGCTTTGTGGATACCGCCGGGCGGAGCGTCCACGAGATTCGGGCGCCGACATCGTGAGTCACTGGCTGGCTGGGAGTGGCGCTGACGTGGCAACTCGCGCAGGTGGGCCCCGCCGAGTAGTCCCGTCCCGGCAACCATTGTCCGGCCGGCAATCCGATGTTCAAGTCTTGCCCGGCCTGAGTTGCTTCGTAGTAGCGGGCGCCGTGTTTGGACTCCTGCCACACCTCCATTTGCGGATGGTCCGGCCCCAGGTGGCACTTTCCGCAGATTTCGGGCTGCCGTGCCTGGGCGACCGAGAAAAGATGCCGCGAGTGGCAGGCGGTGCATGAACCTTTGCTGTTATCCGGGTTAATGCGGCCGATTCCGGTGTTGGGCCAAGTCGCCGCGTCCAGTTTCCCCGCCTTCACCACGACCGTTGAGCCATGGCACTGTTTGCATCCTGCATTCGCCGCCGGGCCGCCGCCCACAATCTCACCGAGCATGTTATCCAGAGATCCGATGAACCGGGCGGCATCGGAATGGCGGCTTGCCAGGAACTCGGTGGCCTCGTTGCTGTGGCAGGCCTGACAGTCCTTGGGGGTAACCAGGACCACGATCTTGAACCCGTTATGGTCGGCGATGTCCGGGCGATCGCCCTTACCCGCCGCGCCATGGCAGGCGAGACAGTCGGTGCCGCTGGTGGCATGCCTGCTGTCGAGCCAGTCCTTAACTACACCGGGCGTTGCGGTGCGATGGCAGGCCAGGCACGCCTCTCCTTCCTTGGAGACAACGGTTTTTACGGCGGTGACTGACGAGTTCGATGCGGTGCAGGCGATAACCGAAGCAGCCATCAAAGTGACTAGAACAAGCGCTAGTGAGACTGACCTGGCAAGGTTCATGACAATCTCCTTTCTTCGGCTTTCTTACCTGGCGGAAGTGAACCCGGGAGATGCCGGTCTCCCGCCCTGTGGATCCGGAACGGCGGTCTGGAACAATCCGCGACTGACCTAACGCTTGGGAGGGTCCGCCTGGAATATCCAATCGATCCCAAATTTGTCGGTGAAATCACCGTACGTTCCGAAAAACTCCTCTCGAAGCGCCGTCTTCACCTTTCCGCCGGCCGACAGCTTAGCGAAATATGCTTCGATTTCCTGCTTGTCGGTTCCATTGACACACAGCGAGACGGCGTTACCCCTCATCACCCCTTCCGGCCCCAGCATGTCCGACGCCATGATAACCATGCCGTCACTGTCCAGTGCGGCATGCATTATGTTGTCCATCATCGCCGGTGGCATTTGAGACGCCATGGGCGATTCCCTGACAGTCATGAGTCGTAGTTCCCCGCCCAGGCACTCTTTGTAGAACTGCATGGCCGCTCCGCAGTTGCCTCCGAAATGCAAGTACACATTCAGTCGTTTCACTGTCCCACCCCCTGGTCACCTTACGTCCGACAGTCGCCGGCCTCCCGGACATATGGGAGGCTGTCTCTTCTATTTTCCCCCTGATTGTACTGCACTCGACCCCCGCTGGTCAGTCTGCAACTGGTGTTGTGGCGTTCTTCGTTAATTGCCGGACGCAAGGGGACCTTGATTCAGTGATGGAATGTGCTCACAATCATGAGCCGGGACGCGGTGCAAGGCGGTCGGCTTAGCCACGCCGGTTGCATGGGTCTTTTCCGGCGCGGTCCCGCCGCACTTGAAAGCAAGCAGGTTGTTGGTGGTATAATCGCGCTTGTTCCAGGGTGGATGAAGGAGCGGTGGATGGCCAGACAATAACGAGGGAGGACTTATCGAATGGCATTAGAACCTCAGAAGAAAGAAGCGGACATCAAGACGGCGATCGAGAAGATTACCGGTGGAAAACGCTATGACGTGTGGACCATCGGGGTGACCGACAATCCTGTGCTGCGTCGCGAGGAGCACGCGCGGCCCACTATCTGGCACTATTTTGACGTGGATTCACCCGAAGAAGCGTTGAACGTCGAGAAGTATTTCCGGGCCAAGGGTATGAAAGGTTACACCGGGACTGCCAAAGGGAACCCGGATTTCCTGTACGTAACCTGGTGCTAGCCGGGTCAACATTGACTTGTCCGTTGGCCGGGGGAAGGCCGAGCACCTCCCCCCGGGGCGGCGCGTCAGTTGCTCCCAGTCATCGCTTCGAGTCCCGCAACGGCCCGCCGGTCGGCCTTGTCTCCGCTGCCGGCGCTTCCGGGCGCTCCTCGCGGCCAGCCGCGCCGTCTGTTTGGGAACCGGACCACCCACGGAGAAGCTACCCTTTACGACCATAGTAGTCGAAGGCCTTTCTCGCCGCCAGCGCTGCCCGTCCGATGGTGGGGAAGAACGGGACCTCCAACTTGATCAGGGCACTCCTCGTTTCGCACAGCGATTTCCATTCCCGGCTTTCCATATCGGCCACTCGCAGGCCTCTGTCCGGGACGACGGCCAGGAACGGTTTGGTCCGGCTGGTGTCGAGGTGATACTGCTGTCGGATGAACGCGTCGGGCGTCATTCCCGGTTGTCCCGGCGCCCGGCCCGGCATCCCCATGATGGCAATGAGGACATCGAAGTTGGGATCGTGGGCCATCATCTCCAGTATGAGACCCACCGAGAAACTCTCATCTTCTCTAATCGAAATGTCGGCCGGGTTGCCAAGCCAGTCCCAAACGGAGACTCCCCGTCTCTTCAAATCAGCTCTGAATGCCTCGGGAAGTGGGATCACCTCCAGTCCCGCCTGTTCGCATTGATCCGCCGCCAGGACGCTGGACCCCCCTGCCCCTCCCGCCACCCCGGCGCGGCGGCCTCGAACGGGCGGCGACAGGCGAAAGACCGTGGCCAGGTCGATCAGTTCCTCCGCCGTGTTGGCCTTGACCGCACCGGCCTGCGCGACCATTGCCTCCCAGGTTTGTGAGGTCCCCGCCAGCGATGCGGTGTGGGAGGCAGTGGCCCTCGCCCCCGCCTCACCCCGGCCACCCTTCAGAATGATGACCGGCTTGGCCGCCGCGGCCTTCCGCAGCGCGGTGAAGAACCTGCGGCCGTCCTTGACGCCCTCTACGTACATCATTATCACGCTGGTATCCGGGTCCCGCGTCAAGTACTCCAGGAAGTCGGACTCATTGAGGTCGATTGCATTTCCGTAGCTGAAGACCTTCGAGAAGTACATGCCCCGCAACGGGGAGGCCAGCACGATTTCCCGGGCCAGCATGCCGCTTTGCGATATGAGGCCGACCGAACCTGATTCTTTGGGAAAATCGGCGTGGAACGCCATCCCCCCGGATGGGTAGTACACGCCCATACAATTGGGGCCGATCAGACGGAAACCGGAGTTCCTGGCGAACGTCAATATTCGTTGTTCCAGCTCGATCGCTTCCGGCCTGCCCGTTTCGCTCAACCTGGCAGTGAACAGGTGCACGATCTTGACCCCTTTTTGGGCGGCCTCCTCGAGCATCGACGGCACTTCTCTGGCCGGTATGCTGGAGATGACGTAGTCGACCGGTTCCGGAATATCCTTGAGAGATGCGTATGCCCTTAACCCCTGGATTTCCGGGTACTTGGGATTTACCGGGAACACTTTGCCTTTGAAGCCAAACTGGACCAGACCGGCGACGAAACCGCCCCCACCCCAGTCGCCCGTCCGGGTTGCGCCGACGACGGCGACGGATTGAGGGTGGAGCGCTATCTCAATTGGATTGACAGACATGGGTGACAGACCTCCAATAATCTGAATCCAGGTAGGGCGGACATCTAGTCGTGCTTAACTTACTTCGATGGTTGACCCTTCCGGCGTCTTTACCACGTCGATCCTGGCCGGAAAGGCGTCTCTGAATTCCTCAATGTGCGTTATCACCAGTATTTTGTCGAAATCATCCTGGACCGACGTGATTGCCTCTTTGACCCGCTCCATTCCGTTGGCATCCTGGGTTCCAAAGCCTTCGTCGATGATCAGGGTCGGCAGCGGCGCACCGGCCCGTCTGGCCAACACTTTCGAGAGGGCGATGCGAATAGCGAAGTTTATGCGAAATGCTTCGCCGCCGCTGAACATCTCGTAGCTTCTTGTTCCGAGTTCGTCGGCAATGTTAATGTCCAGGGTTTCCAGAACGTCGCCTTTCCTGGTTTCGCGCTGGGTCTCGAACTTTACGTGCATGCGGTTGTCCGTCATTCGTGCCAGGAGTCGGTTGGCCTCGGCCTCGATTTCGGGCAGGGCGATCTCTATCAGGAGGGCTTGCACTCCCCGCTTACCGAATGCTTCGGCGAGTTCCCGGTAGATGCCCTCTTCCCGGGCCGCGTGGCTTTGCTGCCGGCCATATTCGGCCAGCGCGGCTTCTAACTGCGCGCACCGGTTCAGTTTCTCTCGAGCGCTACCCAACGCTTCCCTGCCCTGGCGCTGTCTCGCCGTCAGCTGTTGATACTCGAGTTCCGCCTGCGACAGGCGGGTGATCAGTGCCGGCCACGCCTCAAGCTCCACCGCCAGCGATGCCGCTTCGCGACGGCAATCCTCCAGATTGGCGCCGAGCTCTTTCACGGCCCGGTCAGCGCTTGCCATGTTTGCTCTAACCTGCTCGAGGTGCCGGGTTGCCTCGTCGAGATGGCGCATTGGGGCTTCGTGCTGCTCGAGGTAAGACAGTCCAAGGCGGACCTCTTCGTGTCTCGCCGGATCGTAGTCGAGAGTCTCGATCCGGGCATCGATGGCGCGACGGTCTTCCTGCTCGGCCACTGCATAGTCTTTCTTGGCTAGTCTCTCCTCGATCTCTGCCAGTTTTCCGGTCTCCGCGTCCAGTTGCCGGCCGGCTTCCTCAGCTTCAGCGTTTTCGCGCGTGAGGATTCCGATTCTTATCTGGAGGGCGTTTCTCAATTTGCCCGTCCTGGCTTCATTCTGAGTTACCTCATATTCCAGGCGGGTCAATTCCAGCCTGTCTCGGGCGATGCGTGCGGTGATCGTTTTAGCTTCTTCGGATCGAGATCGCATCTCCTGACCGTATTTCTCCTTGATCAAGGTAAGGTGGTCGATCCCGAGTTCCTGTTCGCACAGGGGACACCTTGCCCCCACGCCGCTGGCCAGCAGGCCGAGCTTTTCGCCGATCTCTCCAATCTCCCTCTCGAGCCGCGTCTTGTCCCCCTCCAGACGCTGAATCTCCACTTGCCGGGTTTGGCAATCGCGTTTCATCTGCGTGATCGATTCTTCCGCCGATAGCGTCCGGCTCAGTTCGATCTGTGATCGAAGCAGATCATTCCTCAGCGCGGCGGCCTTCTCGTGTCTGGCCTGAAGCTCATGCACCCTGTTTTCCGCCACCGCATGATCCCTGAGGAGCGGGCGGTTCGACTGCTCGATGACGATGTCCAGCAGGCGCTGGCGCTCATGCAGCGCCGTGATCAGGCGAAGCTTCTGGTTCAGTTCCTCATTCTGTTTTCGCGCTGCCATGAGTCGCCCATATCGCTCTTCGATGCCCGGCCGGTCGGCCAGGAGTCGCTCGTACCCAGCAGCCCGTCCTCGATTCTGTTCTGCCTGCTCCGACCACCGGTCAAGGTCTCTCGAAATGCGAATTGTCTGCTCTTCAACCTGCGTCAGGCGTTCCTTCTTGCCGGACAGATACTCCCGGGTCCGGCGGAGCCCGGTCAGGCGTGAGTCGGCGTCGGCGATGGCCTGGTCGATGTCTTTGAGTTGTGCTTCGGCCTGTGTCAACTCCAGTTCGTAGGCCGGCTTCTGTTCCAGTTCCCGGCCGATGTCCCGTATCGTGCTCTCCAGCCGGTTCTTTTCCGATTCCTGCCCGGCGGCCTTTTGCCGGGCCTGTAACTCCAGTTGGTCGTACCTGGAGAGGCCAAGGATATTGGTCAAGACCGTCTTCCGCTCGGTGGGTTTGGCCACCGTAAACTGGTCGGCATGCCCCTGGCGCAGGAAGGCGCTGTTAACAAAGGTGTCGTAGTCCATGTGCAGGACTTCGGTTACCTTCTTTTCGGTGTCGCTGATGCGGTCGCCTGAGATGGGCTTGAACGAGCCATTGCTCCCGATCAGCAGGTCCAGGCTGCTTTGTCCCGAGCTGCGTCTGCTCTTTGCCTTGGTGTGTTTCCGGATTACGCGGTAGACCTGTTGCCCGACGGCGAAATCGAACTGGACCTGCATGCTCGTCTGGCCCTGGTGTATCAGATCATCGTCGCTCCGGGCTCGGGTCTTGCCCCACAGAGCCCAGGTGATGGCATCGATGAGCGATGACTTGCCGCTGCCGTTGTCGCCGCAGATGCTGGCCACGTGGATGCCAGCGAAACTGAGCGCGGGTACATTGGATCCATAGGGCATGAAGTTTGAAATCGACAGACTGATCGGGATCATCTCTTCTTGTCTGCCTATTCTATCACAGAGCTTGGTTTTCCCTATGGTGCGGCTCGGCTGCCGGCGGCCGCAATCAGGCGCGCTCCTTGACAAGTACGGCGTGACCTGACTAAAGTCTCTTCAGGGGCGGGAAGCCGTCCCCGATTCTGGAGGGTTAGGGCATGCGCATCGGGTTGCTGTCGGACACACACGTCCCGGAGGCAGTCAGGGAACTGCCAATGGCGGAACTGCGAACGGCGTTCAAAGGGGTCGACCTGATCATGCACGGCGGCGACATCTACGCCCGGTCGGTGCTGGAGGACCTGTCACAGATTGCCCCGGTGGTTGCCGCTCAGGGAGATGACGATTACGGCAGCACGCTGCAAGACGAGCGGGTGAAGGACAAACACATCCTTAACATCGAGGGCCACCGTATCTGGCTCATCCACGAACGGCCCGCGATGTTCACCCCGCCCCCGCCCCTCCACCGCCGCGCCTACGAGTTCAGGAATATCGAAGTCCCCGAGGTGGTCGTGTTCGGACACCTGCACAAGACGATCGTCGAAAGCTATGAAGGAATGCTCCTGGTGAATCCCGGGAGCCCGACCTTTCTTCACTACAAGCAGGGTCTCGGTACCGTCGGTATTCTGAGCATCAACGACGGCAAGATAGACGTCAACATCCTTCAGCTCTGACGTGCTCCGGGAGGCGGCGTGACATCTTCATGGCGGAGCCCCCCTGGTCACAGGTGTCCGGGGACCGCTTGGCTCCGCCGCAGACCTGCGGCACTAGTCCGAGGCAGGCGGTGCCTTGGGAGGCTGCAGAACTCGAAATGGGATCGACGCCACTTCCATACCTTCGACGGTCACCGCCAGCGTATAGGAACCGTAGCTCTTGAACTCTACGCTGTTGAATTCCATGACGAAACGGCCGACGCCGTAAGTCCTGCCTTCGGTTCGAGGGATGTTGAACTGCCCCTGAACCGCGGTGATCACGTCCCTCCCATCTTCGTCAACGAGGTTCACCGCGATCCTTTTCTGGCCGGCTTCGGCCGGGCTGGCCCTCAGTTGCAGTACCAAAGAGAAATGGGGATGCCGGACGGGCAGTTGGACCGCGTAGATCGTGTCAAACCCGATGCCCAGGGCATTGATCTTCGTCGTCGCCTCAGCGGCGTCGCACACAAAGGCAAAATCGGTGTGCATCTCTGGACCTCGCAGAAACGTTTTTTAATGACATGGAGCGCGGCGTCGCCGCGGAGCCTGATTCAGAAATGACTATTCCAGATAGTCCTTCAGCCTGCGGGAGCGGCTGGGATGGCGCAGTTTGCGCAGCGCCTTGGCCTCGATCTGCCGGATGCGTTCCCGCGTCACGTTGAACTCCTGCCCCACTTCCTCAAGGGTCCGGCTGCGGCCGTCCTCCAGCCCAAAACGTAATATCAACACCCGCTGCTCCCGGGCGGTCATCTCGCCAAGCACCTCGCTCAACTGTTCCTTCAGCAGTTGTTTGGAGGCCGTGTCCACGGGGGGCAGGGCGTTCCGGTCCTCAATGAAATCGCCAAGATGACTGTCTTCTTCTTCCCCGATCGGAGCCTCGAGAGACACCGGCAACTGGGCAACCTTGACAATCTCCCTGACCTTCTCCGCCGGCAGGTCCATCTTCTTCCCGATTTCTTTTGAGGTAGGTTCGCGCCCGTATTCCTGGGCGAGGCGCCGGCTTACCCTGAGCAATTTGTTGATGGTCTCGATCATGTGCACCGGCACGCGGATGGTGCGGGCCTGGTCGGCAATCGCTCGCGTAATTGCCTGTCTGATCCACCAGGTGGCGTAGGTGCTGAACTTGAAACCACGGTGGTGGTCGAATTTCTCTACTGCCCTGATCAGACCGATGTTCCCCTCCTGGATAAGGTCCAGCAGAGACATCCCGCGTCCAATGTGCTTCTTGGCGACGCTGACCACCAGGCGTAGGTTAGCTTCGATCAGGTGCCGTTTCGCCCGCTCTGCGTCGGCCTCGATGTTATCGAGGAAGTTCTTGTGTCGCCGTTTGTTGTCCAACGCGGCAATAAACTGCTTGTTTTCGGGTATCTTTACCGCCGTGGCAAAGGTAGCCCGGGGACTGATGGCCTCGCGGACTTCTTTCGGCAACAGATCGCAGTTTAACGACATGTTGATGATCTGGCGCTCGGTCTCCGGCACCGATTTGCCGATCTTCTTCGCGACGCCCGCGACCAGGTCCTGGTTAATCACGCCGTCGATCGTCTCCCGCAACCGTGGATCGTAGATGCTGCCAAGGAAACTCTTCGATATGTCTAGTTTCAGTTCTTCCTGCAGGGCATGGATCAGGTCTTCCGCCTTGGCCAGTTCGAGGACTGCCGCGACGAAAACATCGGCCGCAGTAGCGGCTTGACCGTGCTGTTCCAGAAAAACCTGCCGGGCTTCCCTGAGGCGCTTGGCGAGTTCGATCTTTTTGGCCAGGTCCCGTTCGTCGCGCGCCGTCAGGAGATGCACCTTGCCAATCTCATGGAGGTAGAGTCGAACCGGGTCATCGGCCGCCTCCTGGTCCTGGGTCTCGAGTAGTCCCGAGGCTGCTTCCTCTCCAGTCCCAACCTCCAGACCCTCGGATTTGAGTTCATCCTCCAGCTCCTCACTGGAAGGAGGCTCTTCGTCCTCGGCCGCGTTCTCCGGGACGAACGGTTCCGTTTCTTTGTAGTCTTCCGGCTCCATTGCTAGCTCCTGAGACCCTGTTCTTTGCGCGCCTTCATCTCGAAAATCTGTTTTAACTCGGTGCTGACTTCCTTGCTCCTGACCAAGTCTGCAGGCGAGGCCGTCTGCCCCTCCAGAAGGGCCTCCCGCTTCCTTTCGAGATTGCGAAGGAACTTCTCGCGCAACCGGAGAACACAGTCATCATACTTCTGTTCGATCGCGGTGGGTTGAATGCTTCGGTTCGTTACCAGCGCCAGATGCTCGTGGATGGCAAAATCCACGAGCTGCGTGACGGACTCGATCGAGCCGTCGCCACCGTCACGCCAGGCAAGAAATATCTCCCGGTTCTCGCTGTTTTCAAAGAACTCCGGCGGCAAGTCCCTTCCTCGTTCCCGTAACTCGGGGCGATGGAGAAGAAGAGTAAGGCTGTACTCCTCGAGGGCGCTCTTGAAGAGGTTGCCGGCAGCCGCGGGATCGGGTTCGTTCCCGCGCCGGTCGGTCTTCTTGTTGGCAGCGAGCGCCCGCCTGCGCATGGACGCTTCGAGGTTGGCGTCAGTCACGCCTACCATCCTGGCCAGTTTCTGAAGGTAGTGCGCCCGGCGGACGATATCAGCTATGCTGTTCACCACCGGGTAGAGTCTGTCGCTGACCTTTGACCGCTCACTTACTTTAGTCAGGTCGAGCCGGGAAGCTACCGTGTCAAACGCGTAGTCCACCACGGGTCTCGCCTCGCCTATCATACGGGACCAGGCTCCGGGGTCAGCCTTGATGACATCGTCAGGGTCTTTGCCTTCAGGAAGAAGGGCCACTTTGATCTCGGCTTCGAGGGTGTTCTCGTGATCGACGCAACGCAACATCGCCTCGGCGCCGGCCACGTCTGAGTCGAGGGCAAGCACGAGATTCCGGCTCAGCTTCTTCAGACTGGTTACTTGTTTGTCGGTGATCGAGGTGCCCATCGAGGCCACCACATTGGTGAATCCGTACTGATGGGCAACGATTACGTCCATGTACCCTTCGACAATGATTGCCTGGTCCTGTTTCCTTATCTGGGCTGCCGCCAGATTGAGCCCATAGAGTGTGCCGCTCTTGTCGAAGGCGAGAGTCTGAGCCGAGTTGATGTATTTTGGCCCTGTGGTCGAAGCCTCCAGGATCCGGGCGCCAAAACCAGTGGTCCGGCCCCGTTCGTCCTTGATCGGGAACATAATACGGTTCCGCCACCGGTCGTAGGCGCGACCGTTTTCAGATGTCGAAAGAAGCCCGGCATCGACCATCTCGACTTCGGTGAATCCGCGTTCCTTCAGGTGCAGCTTCAGCCCGTCCCAGCTTTCGAGGGCAAAGCCGAGTTGAAAATTTCTCAACGAGCCGTCGTCGACGCCACGATTTCGCAGATAGGACCGCGCCTGCTCTGCGGCCGTCGAATCGGTCATCAGGTCGTGGAAATAGGCGGCAGCGGCCTCGTTTGCCCGGTACACCATCTCGCGGGCCTCTTTCTTGGTGTCTAGTTCAACCCTCGAAGGAAGGGCGACGCCCGCACGGTCCGCCAGTCGGCGCAGCGCCTCTCCGAAATCAATGCCCTCTTTCTTCATGATGAACGAAAAGGCATCACCCCCGGTATTGCATGCCCCGAAGCAGTGCCAACTCTGCCTTTCAGGAAATACGAAGAAGGATGGGGTCTTCTCCTGGTGGAATGGGCAGATGGCCCTGAAGTTGCGGCCGGATTTGGTCAGCGCGGCGTACTGCCCCACAACGTCGACAATGTCGATTCTCTGCTTGATGTCTTCAATGGCGCTCATGCAGTGTACATTATAGCACCAAAGAGGGGCTCCACCTTCGCGTTTGGCGCAGCTTCCCGGCAGCCTTTCCCACGAGTTGGCGTGCGCTCAAATACAGGCCCCGGCCGGCGGGTCTGCGAAGAGGAAAATACCGCGTCGGCCTTCATCGCCGGCGGTAGCCGGCCCTGAAAGCTTCCTTCGCCGTTCTGAGGGCAAACTGGTCGGTCATACCGGCAATGCGGTCGACGACATGCCGATCGTCACCGTCCGGTGAGGGATCAGGTGACAAGGCCCCATCCTGGGCGGATAACAGGTACCCGTACAATGTCCTGAGCGCGTTTCTCGCCCTGGCGGCATCTTTCCGCGCTGACTGGACGTCGTACACGTGCTCGAAAAGAAATCGTCGCAGCTGCTCGGTCGCCTCCACGACGCCGCGGCTCATCGTTATGCCCGGGTTCGGGGTTGCCTCCCCGCTTCTTACCTGCCACGAGCACACGATGACGTCAGACACCATGGTATTGATTCTGGCAGAGTGCGATGCGCCGAGTGCAGCCACTGCCGTTTCCGGAAGGTCAGCCTCGGCGATCGTGCCTGCCCGCAAAGCGTCATCGACGTCGTGGTTCACGTAGGCGACAATATCGGCGATGCGGACTACCTCGCCTTCGATAGTGCCGACGTTGCCCCAGCCTTGAAGCACGCCCGCGGCCGACTTTGAGTGGTTCAAGATGCCGTCGCGTACCTCCCAAGTGAGGTTGAGCCCTCTGCCATCATATTCCAGAAGATCGACCACCCGGAGGCTTTGTTCGTTATGGCGGAACCCGCCGGAACTCATCTCGTTCAGGACTTCTTCGCCGATGTGTCCAAACGGCGTGTGACCGAGGTCGTGCCCCAGGGCGATGGCCTCGGTCAAGTCCTCATTGAGGTTCAGAGCACGTGCGATGGTGCGGGCGATTTGTGAGACTTCCAGCGTGTGGGTTAGCCTGGTCACGTAGTGATCGCCCTGCGGGGCGATGAATACCTGGGTCTTATGCTTGAGCCGGCGAAAGGCGTTGCAGTGGATGATCCGGTCGCGGTCACGCTGATAGGCGGTCCGAATTGGGCAGGGATCCTCGAATCGGAGCCTGCCCCTGGTTGACCGACTGCGGGCCGCCAGCGGGGACAGGGTTTCCTCCTTTTCCTCGGTGAACTGGCGTATTCCCAGATTCGTTATCAAACCTCGCCTCGCAGACGTCTTCGAAGACGGACCATCATATCCAGCGACCATCCTGCTGTCACCCGGCGCGGACAACGGCGCGCGAAACGCGAGGACGTCCGGTGCAGGGGGGATTATAGCATAAATAGCCCCTGTCGGCGGCGCTGTTTTCCCCGACGGCGGTACCTGATAATTTGTCCTCAAAGCGCTGACCGGAGGCATCGTTTTTACCCGCTCCGGCCAGTCTGGCATCAGGTTGACAGCCTCAGTACCACGGGGTAGAATTAGCGTTGCTGGTGGACATGCCGAGGAGGTTGGTCTTATGGTGGAGATGACGATAGACAGCATCAGGGTCAGCCTGATGAATTACCAGCGAGTGGTGATCCTGAAAGAGAAAGCTGCGGACCGCTATTTACCGATCTGGATCGGTCCGTCTGAGGCAGATGCCATCGCCGTGAAACTCCAGGGGGCAAGCGTGCCCCGGCCGTTGACTCATGATCTTCTGCGTTCGGTTGTCGATGCTCTGGGCGCCTCAGTGAATTCAATAGTGGTGTGTGACCTCAAGAACGATACCTTCTTTGCCAAAATTGTTCTCGATGTGGACGGCAAGCAAATGGAAGTGGACTCCAGGCCCAGCGACGCGCTGGCGTTGGCGGTGCGCGCCGAAGTCCCCATATTCGTTGATGACTCCGTCCTCGACAAAGCCGGAATTCTGCTCGACAAAGACAGCGGCAAGCCGATCGGTGATGAAGAAGCTGCTAACCTGAGCCAGGGCAAGGCTGTTACTGAGGAAGAGATGCGGAACATGTCCGCATTTCACGACTTCATCAACAGCATTGATCTGTCCGACTTTGACAAACGCAAGTCCTAGGGTTGTCGCGCCCCGGAATGAGGCGCCGGAAGACAGGTTGTAAGTGCCCGCGGTCGGTCTGTTGCATGTTCCGCGCGGAGAATATATAATGCTAAAGTCCTAATTCCGAGGGCGTTGTCGCCCGGTCGGACAGCCCGTTCGCTTCAGCGAGGTGCCTGTATGGAAAGACGGCAAGCTGCTTTGAGGCTTATCGGGCTCGGATGGTTCGTCGGGCTGTCTATCAGCGTGGGGGTGTGGGGGGGGCGGCAGCTTGACGGGAAGCTTGGGACCGGTCCATTGTTGGTGATCGTTGGTTTGATTGCAGGCGTAGTCGTGGCCTTCTATGGTGTCTACCGGATGATACTGCCCAATATCGTCAAGAAACAGACAAAAGGGGGGAAGTAGTGCCGAAGCCTCGTCGCCTGCTCGGCTGTTCCTTTCCCCTGGCCATCGCTCTCATAGTCCTGTCGTTGGGACTATTTGTCGTCGGCTTTCTCGCAGGCCCATTGGGGAAGAGCATGGTCGGAACCACTCTCCCCAGCTGGTTGTCGGTTACGAAGCCTGAGCCAGAACTGCCCACGGAGCATATATTTGACCTTTTCGGGTTTCCCGTGGCCAACAGCGTGTTGGCGGCATGGATAACAGTGGTCTTCCTGGTATTGCTGGTGTTCCTGATCACACGCCGTACGCGGCTGGTTCCCCGAAGATGGCAGATGCTGTTGGAGTTCGGCTTGGGCTCCCTGTTGGGTTTCTGCCAGCGGGTGGCCGGCGAGAAGAATGGACGTCGCTTCTTTCCCGTTGTGGCCACGATCTTCCTGTTCGTCATGTTCAATGCATGGCTCAGCCTTCTTCCGGGTTACGGCTCGATTCTAATCGAGAACCCTGAGGGGCACGTGGTCCATCTGCTGCGTGGGGCCAATACGGACATCAACA
Organism: uncultured Chloroflexia bacterium; assembly: GCA_963735055.1. Taxonomy (GTDB): domain Bacteria; phylum Chloroflexota; class Dehalococcoidia; order Dehalococcoidales; family UBA2162; genus JBBITI01. Next base: position 271,774 of record CAVTJN010000004.1, read on the forward strand.
TGCCGCTTGCCCTCGCCATTGTTTCGTTCGTGTCCGTCCTGTATTTTGGCCTGAGTTCGCTTGGTATCCGCTACCTGGCTAACTACTTTAACGTGGGGCGTTTCCTGGGTGGCTTCGCCAAATTGTTTAAGGGTAATGTGAAAGGCGCGCTCGGGGGTATTTTTACCGGCTTCATCGATATATTCATCGGCCTCGTGGAACTTCTGAGCATGTTTATCAGGATCGTTAGTTTCACCTTTCGTCTCTTTGGCAACATGACCGCCGGAGAGATACTGCTGCTTATGGCCGCGTTCCTGGTACCATTCCTGTTTGCTTTGCCCTTCTACGGGCTGGAGTTGTTGGTCGGTATCATCCAATCGCTGATCTTCAGCGGCCTGACACTGGTTTTCATGACTCTGGCGGTTGCGACCCATGGTGCGGAACACCACTGACATAAACAATGTAGGAGGAGGTTAGTTAATGGATGCAGAAGTAATGAAAATGCTGGCCGTTGGAATGGCCGCCGGGCTCGGCATGCTGGGGCCGGCATTGGGTCTTGGCCTGGTGGGCTACGCCGCGCTGACCGGGATTTCCCGGAACCCTGAGGCAAGCGGCCCTATCTTCACTAATATGATCCTGGTGGCGGCTTTCATTGAAGCACTTGGTATTTACGTCCTGATCATCGGCATTATCATGTCCCCACTCCTGGGCGGTTAACCGCGCAGTCAGGCGCGGATTCAGTACTCGTAGTGGCGGCATAACAAAGTCTTTAAGGGGGTGACCCATGGGGCAGGATGGTATCCCGATGTCCATAGTGGTTCTTTTCCTCGGGGTGATGCTCGGCGTCATGTCTATCGTCGGTGTCATCATCGCCGTATTGCTGTTGGCAAAACCTGTATAGGGGTTAGCTGAATGGATGCACTGGGGAAGCTCGGCATAAACGGGGCGAATCTGATTGCGCAGATCGTCAACTTTGTCGTGCTCTTTGTGTTGCTGTACTTGATGGCCTACAAGCCCATTTTGAAGATGCTCGATGAACGGGCCCGGAAGATAAAGGAAAGCATCGACCAGACCGAGGCGGTTAAAGACCAGGCGGCGCGTGCCGCCGAAGAATCGAGGCTACGCATTGAAGCGGGCATCAAGGAAGGGCAGGACCTCATCAACCGGGCTACCCGGGCGGGAGAGGAGGTTCGGCAGCAGGCCCAGCAGAAGGCTCAGGAGGAGGCCCAGGTACTGGTCGGCAGGGCGCGCGGAGAGATCCAGCGCGAACGGGACGAAGCGGTGGGCGCTCTTCGCAAGGAGTTCGCCGAGCTCACGATCATGGCGGCTGAGAAGGTGATCGACCGCTCGCTTGATAAGCAAGCCCACCGGGACGTAATCGATAAAGTCCTCGACGAAGCGCGGACGCTGAAACAGGGGTGAACTGAGTCGTGGTTAAAACTGCCCAGTCCAAGCGTTACGCCCAGGCGGTGATCCAGATTGCCCGGCAGGATGGTGCGACTGACGCGTGGCTTGCCGATTTGCAGGCCCTGTCCCAGTTGCAGCATAGTGATCCGTTCGTGAAAGCGCTGGAGACGCCGAGGCTCAGCCTCGTGGACAAGTCCAGGGTGCTGGCCGAACGATATCCAACACTGAGTCCTCGGGCGGTTAACCTGGTGAGTCTGCTCATCGAGAAACGCCGGGTCGCGTTGTTGCCCGGGATTTTCGAGGAGTATAGGCGGTTGCTTGATGCTGACCGTGGTATTCAAAGAGCGACAGTGGTGACGGCCGTGGCTCTCACGGAGGAAGACACGCGTCATCTGGAAGCACGGCTGTCTGACATTACCGGGAAGAGGACGGTGGTCACGGCGACGGTTGACCCGGCCGTGATCGGTGGCGTGGTGGCCCGCTTTGAAGGCAGACTGCTTGACGGCAGTACCCGAAGCAGGTTGGATGCGCTGAAGCAGGAGATCGCGCACACGCCCAGATAGGGGTATCCGAATCTGGACTACCAATATTGGGGCGGGCGGTAGTGCCGGCTCATTTATAGGAAGAACGAAATCTCCAACGAAGACTCCCGTCACCTTCGGTTGAGGGCGGACTGAGGGAGTGAGGTAGACAAGATGACAACACGCGGACAGGACATAGTCTCAGTTATCCGGCAGCAGATTGAGCAATTCGGCAAAGGGGCTACCACCATGGTGGACGTGGGCACCGTCGTGGAGATCGGCGACGGGATTGCCCGGATTCATGGGCTGGCTCAGGCCAAGTACAATGAACTTCTCCAGTTCCCTCACGACGTTATCGGCATTGCGATGAACCTCGAAGAAGATAACGTGTCGGCGATAATCGTGGGAAACTACGCGCTGATCAAGGAAGGAGATGAAGTCCGTTGCACGGGGCGTATTGCCGAGGTGCCGGTGGGTGAGTCTCTGATCGGGAGGGTTGTCGATCCTTTGGGCCGGCCGCTCGATGGAAAGGGTCCCCTGAAGGCCGACAAGGTTAGACCTATCGAGCGCGTGGCTCCGAATGTGGCTACTCGCGATAAGGTGAACAGCCCCGTGCAAACCGGGATTAAGGCCGTGGACAGCCTGATACCGATTGGCCGGGGGCAGCGCGAACTCATCATCGGCGACCGGTCGACCGGGAAGACCACCCTAACGCTCGACACCATTATCAACCAGAAGGGCGGGAACCTTGTCTGCATTTATGTCGCCATCGGGCAAAAAGCATCAAAGGTGGCCCGCGTGGTGGCCACTTTAGAAGAGCACGGGGCAATGGCGCACACGGTAGTGGTCGCGGCCAACGCGGCTGATTCGGTGGCTCTTCAGTACCTGGCGCCCTATGCAGGATGCGCTATCGGCGAAGAGATCATGGAGCAGGGGAAAGACGCCCTGGTAATCTATGACGACCTTTCCAAGCATGCCTGGTCCTACCGTCAACTTTCACTTCTGTTGAGACGCCCGCCTGGGCGTGAAGCCTATCCCGGCGACGTGTTCTATCTTCACAGCCGTTTGCTGGAGAGGGCCGCCAAGCTGTCGAAGGATCTGGGGGGCGGTTCGCTCACCGCCTTGCCCATCATCGAGACTCAGGCGGGAGATGTCTCGGCGTATGTACCAACAAACGTGATATCGATCACGGACGGCCAGATCTACGTTGAAGCGGACTTGTTCAACGCCGGCCAGCGTCCGGCCCTTAACGTTGGTCTGTCGGTCTCGCGCGTGGGCAGCAGCGCTCAAACCCGGGCGATGCGCCAGGTCGCCGGTCGGCTGCGGCTGGAACTTGCTCAGTACCGCGAGTTGGCTGCCTTCGCGCAGTTCGGTACGGCTGAACTTGACGCCTCGACGCGGGCCCAGTTGGAACGGGGCCGGCGCATTACCGAGATCATGAAGCAGAACCAGTACACGCCGATGCCGGTTGAGGAACAGGTGCTCATAATATACGTCGCTGTCAACGGCTACCTTGACGATGTCGCTGTCGAGAAGACCGCCGCTTTCGAGACCGAGTTTCTCAAATTTGTCGGCACCAACTATCCGGAGTTGAGCCAGTGGATTGCGCAGGACCAAAGAGCTGGGCAAGGATGCTGAGGAAAAGCTGAAGGCCGCTGTCCAGCAGTTCAAAGGTATCTTCAAATAACAGGGAGATAGGCTTGTACTTTGGCTAATATTCGTCTGGTTCGCCGGCGCATTCGAGGCGTGCAGAGCATCGCCAAGATTACCGCGCGCTATGGAGATGATTGCGACCTCCAAAATGCGAAAGGCACAGGAGCGCGGACTCGCCGGAAGGCCCTACGCTGAGAAGATCAAGCAGGTGATCGCGGATCTGGCCGCAATCCAGGGGGACCGGCCATTGCACCCGCTGTTGCAGTGCCGGCCGGCGTCGAGGATTGCCATCGTTCATATCACGCCTGATCGTGGCCTGTGCGGTGGTCTTAATGCCAACATCAACCGCAGCGCGGGTTCATTTATTGTTCAGCAGAAGGTGCCGGTGGCGGTGACATGTGTCGGGCGTAAAGGGCTGGATTTCATGCGGCGGCACGAGCGTGATGTGCGGGCTGAATTCACCTGGTTGGGAGACCAACCGGGTCTGCTGGATACTCTTCCCGTATCCCGGATAGTTATTGATGATTATACGAATGGCTTGATTGATGGCGCTTATCTGTCATATACCCAGTTCGTGAGCACTTTGATCCAGCGTCCGGTGATGCAACAAGTGCTTCCGATCGAGCCGGCGGTGATACCGCGCGCCGAAAACGTCGAGTATATTTATGAGCCTGATGCCCCCGGGGTTCTCGCCGGGCTTCTGCCCCGGTATGTGGAGATGCAGATTTACCACGCGATCCTTGAGTCGATTGCCAGCGAGCAATCAGCCCGTATGGTAGCCATGCGGAACGCCACCGACAACGCCCGGGACCTGGTGGACGATCTAACGTTGGTCTACAACAAGGCCCGACAGGAAGCCATCACCAAGGAACTGCTCGACATTACGGGCGGCGTCGCCGCCATGTCGGCGGGAGGCTAGCAGTCAGTTGCGAGTGGGCTGGGGAGATTCTGAGAGGTGAAATATGGCCAAAGGTAGAGTGGTGCAGGTGATTGGGACGGTGGTGGACATCGAATTTCCACCGGATCAACTGCCAGTCCTTTTCAACGCAATCGAGATCAATAATGAAGGCACGCGGATGCTTCTGGAGGCTCAGGCGCACGTTGGCAACAACTGGGTGCGATGCCTCTCATTTGCCCCGACCGAGGGTCTGAAGCGCGGTGCTGAGGCGATCGATACCGGCGCTCCGTTGAGCGTGCCGGTGGGCCGGGGGGCGCTTGGACGTTTGTTCGACGTGACCGGAACGCCCCTTGATAACCTGGGTCCAGTCAAGGCTGATCAGAAATGGCCGATCCACCGGGCCCCGCCTACTATCGAAGAGCAGGCGACCAGTACGGAAATCCTGGAAACCGGGCTTAAAGTGATTGACCTGGTCGCGCCCTTCACCAAAGGCGGCAAGGTGGGCGCCTATGGTGGCGCAGGAGTAGGCAAGACGGTCATCATCCAGGAGTTGATCCGCAATATCGCAACCGAACATGGTGGTTTCTCCGTTTTTGCCGGTATCGGCGAACGGTCGCGCGAAGGGAACGACCTGTGGACCGAAATGAAAGAATCCGGTGTTATTGATAAGACGGTTCTGGTTTTCGGCCAGATGAATGAGCCGCCGGCGGTACGGTTCCGCATCGGGTTCACCGGCCTTACCATGGCGGAGTACTTCCGTGACGTTGAAGGTCAGGACGTTCTGCTTTTCATCGACAATATCTACCGATACACGCTGGCAGGTATGGAGGTCTCGGGGCTCCTGGGCCGTATGCCATCGGCTGTGGGCTACCAGCCTACTCTCGCGACCGAGGTCGGTGAGTTGGAAGAGCGGATTACGTCAACCAAGAAGGGTTCGATAACTTCTTTCCAGGCGGTCTACGTTCCGGCCGATGACTACACCGACCCCGGCGTGGCGACTACCTTCGGCCATCTTGACGCCGTCATCGCCTTGGAGCGGTCGATCGCTGAACAGGGTCTCTACCCTGCCGTCGATCCCCTGGCCTCCACGTCCCGTATTCTGACTCGTGAGGTGGTCGGCGAGGAGCACCACACGGTCGCCCGTGAAGTCCAGCGGGTGCTGCAGCGATACAAGGACTTGCAGGACGTGATCGCCATCCTCGGCATCGAGGAACTCAGCGACGAGGACAAGCTCACGGTGGCCCGGGCGAGACGGATCCAGCGGTTCCTGTCGCAGCCGATGTTTGTATCTGAAGTGTTTACCGGCCGCCCAGGAGTCTATGTCCCGATAGCCGAGACGGTCCGGGGATTCAAGGAGATCCTGGAGGGCAAGCATGATGCCGTCCCCGAGCAGGCGTTCTTCATGGCCGGTACCATCGATGAAGTTGTAGAGCGCTCCAAAAGTACGGGAGGTTCCTAGATGTCGCCGGTGAGAGTCGATATCGTGACTGCGGAGCGGGTGGTCTACTCCGAGGATGTCGATATCGTGGTTGCCCCCGGCTCTCTTGGCCAGCTCGGCATCCTGCCTCATCACGCCCCGCTGATGACCACCCTGCAGCCGGGCGAATTGCTTACGAGGAAGGGCGGTGAAGAATACTCGCTGGCTATCTCCGGGGGGTTTCTGGAAGTGAGGCCAGACCGCGTCATCGTACTTGCGGATTCGGCGGAGCGCGCCGACGAGATTGACCTGGCCAGGGCGGAGACGGCTAAAGAACGCGCCCGGCAGCGCCTCAGTCACCCCACCCTTGGCGTCGACATGGCCCGCGCCGAAGGATCACTGCAGCGCGCCCTCACCCGCATCAAGGTCGTGGAGAAACGGCGCCGCCGTGCCAGGACACTGTAGGGCTCATTCTGGGTAACGAAAAAGAGGGGCCGAAGCCCCTCTTTTGTTTTTTCGTCAATTGGACATGGGTTCGCGAGACGCCGGGCGTTGCCGTTTCAGCTACTTGATCGCGTACAGGTTTCCGTCGTGTGACCCAATGTAGACTACCCCGTCGGCCAGAGTCGGAGAGGCCGATATCTGGTCGCCCGTGGCAAAATCCCAAATCTTCTGGCCATCGGCGGTCCGGACCGCGTAGAGGCGGCCGTCATCACTGCCCACGAAGACCGCGCCCGCGGCAACGGCGGGACTTGACCGGACCACCCCCTGGGTGGTAAAGGCCCAGAGTTTCTGGTGGCTCTCAAGGTCGACCGCGGTCAGGGTCTTGTCCGTTCCCATGAAGAGCGTGTTCCCCTGTACCGCTGGTGAGGAACTTACCAGACGGCCGATCTGCAGGCCCCATAAGAAACCGGACTGCCTGGGCGGGGGCGGGGCCAGCCCAAACGCCCATACCTGGACCCAATATGGCTTGAGTTCGTATTCCAACGGCCAGTTGCGCGCCGCCCCATTGAACACACGGAAGTCACCTTGGAAGTTGCTGACCATGACGTTACCGTCTGCCACGGCCGCGGTCCCGTAAGTGGAGTCGAACATCTTAAAGCGCAAACGCGGTCTGCCCGTTCTGGCATTCAGAACGAACACGTACTCCGTGCCGGAGGGGATGTATACGAGTCCGTTCGCCACTACCGGGGATGACTGTACGGGCCCCCTGGCGTTGAACTTCCACACCCTGGTGCCGCGGACCGCATCCACGGCGTACACCGAGTAGTCATCGGCGCCGAAAATCACCATTCCATTGGCCACTGCCGGCGACGACACGATGGGGTAGACCGTACGGAATTTCCACAGTTGCTTGCCTGTATTGGCGTCAAGGGCGTACATGAACCCGTCGTTGGAACCGACAAAGACCCTGCCCCCGACCACCGCAGGAGATGACTCGACCCGGCTCCCTGTCTGGAATGCCCAGCGCTGTTTGCCGGTCGCGGCGTCGACCGCATATAGATGTCCGTCTCTGGAACCGAAATAGACAGTCCCGTTTGCCACAGCCGCCGACGAGTGAATCGCTTCCCCGGTGGCGAACGACCATTTCAGCGTTCCGGCGGGTAAGATGTCATTGTTTCCAGTGGTTCCCGTGTTGGAGGTATCATGCCGGAACATCGACCAGTCGCCGGGCGCAGAGTTCGAGGTTACCGTCTTGGGGACCGGCGCCAGAATGTCCGTGTAGTTGAAAAGAAGGGGGACGATGATGCTGACCAGCAGGGCGGCCGCGGCCACTCCGACGGCCAGCCGTACAGCATTGCGGCGTCGCCGCAGTTGAAACTCGATTTTGCGGATAATCTCCGGGAGTTCCCTGCCCGCCACCGGAGTCCGGCCCCCCAGCGCCGCCCCCCAGCAGTACTGGCAGTATTTCCGGTCGGCCGGGTTGGCCTTGTGGCAAACCGGGCATACCAGCCAGTATTCGTTTTGCGGAGGTGAACTCATCGTCGATCTCCCATGGGAGCGGAAAAAGCCTTTCCGCAGAGCTTCAGGTCCCGGCGCTCACCTCCGCAGGCAGACATGAACAATCGGGCTCTGTCCGTCTTTTCGAGGAAGGCAAGCGCTGAACCAACTCCGGTAGTTGACTTGAAAACGTTGGCCCCTGGCGGAGCTGCAACGGCCGAGGCTAGATGATCTCCAGCGTGGCTCTCGTCCCGGCCTTGGCAGCCTTTACTCGAATCAGGGTGCGCATCGCCTCGGCTATTCGCCCCTGCTTACCAATGACCCTGCCCTTATCGTCGTCGGCAACTTTCAGCTTTAAAGTTGTACCTTGCTCAGTCTGTTCCTCGGTGACCTCAACCTGATCCGGCGCGTTCACAATGGCCTTGGCGATGAACTCGACTAGTTCCTTCATGCTTTTTCCTCGCTTGTCTTGGACTTATCTGGAGTGACCCCAGCCTTGGCCAACAGTCTGGCCACCGCGGCCGTGGGCTGCGCTCCGTGACTAAGCCACAGTGAAGCCTTGGCATTGTCGAGAGCCACGGTCTCCGGATTGGTCATGGGGTTGTAATGTCCGAGGATTTCAAGAAAAGCGCCATCGCGGGGTGCCCGAGAATCAACAGCAACGATTCGGTAGCTGGGCTGGTTTTTGCCTCCGGTTCTTCTTAATCTTAGTTTAACCATATTGCGTACCATTATGCGGTATTGGTGAGCGTATGTCAAGGAGAACTCCTTGGGTTTGAGAACTACTCGGGTTGTCATCAAAGATCTCACTCGCTATAATCGGAGTGTGAAGGCAAAGCAGCTTCACGGTTGGCACGTAGCCAGCAGCGAGGCACGGCAGATACAGGATCGCCTGCGTGGCGAGGTCATCAGAGAGGCCGACGCGGCGGAGCCGCGCCTTGTTGCCGGAGTGGACATTTCGGTGAAGCCGGGCGGTTTCGCGCGCGCCGCCGTGGCAGTATTGAGCTTTCCCGGATTGATGCTGGTCGAGGCGAAGGTGGCCGAGGGCCGACCTGAATTCCCCTATGTGCCGGGCCTCCTTAGTTTTCGCGAGGCTCCCCTGGTCCTGGCGGCGTGCGAGCAACTTGAAGTGGTCCCGGACCTCATGCTGGTGGATGGGCAGGGCATCGCCCACCCGCGGCGGTTCGGCCTGGCTTCCCACCTGGGCCTCCTCCTGGACATCCCCAGCATTGGCTGTGCCAAATCGAGGCTGTGCGGCGAATATGGAATTCCATCCCGGGACGCCGGCAGCTCCGCCGAGCTTAAGGACAACGGTGACATCATCGGGGTGGTCCTGCGGAGCAAGACTGCCGCCCGACCGCTGTTTGTCTCGATCGGGTACAGGATCGATTTGGCTATGGCAGTCAGGCGCGTCCTGGCGTGTTGTCGGGGCTATCGCCTGCCGGAGCCGACGCGGCTGGCGCATCTGGTCGCGGGCGGCAGTCTGCCTGAGCCAGTGGTTGCCTGAACCAGCTGCCGGCAGCGGAGCGACGGATGACGCCATCGCTGGGACATTCGGCTGGAGCGCCGTCAAGAATCCTCCTCCCTGGGGGGACGGGTGACAACCTTGGGTTTCCCGAGGCATATGGAGGTATCGGGTTTGGAAACTGACGAGAGACTTCACGACCTGCGGCAGAGGATATCGCTCGCCTTGGAGCGTCTTTGACGTTTTGAACAAAGAGAAAGAGATTATTGAGCTGGAAAGACGCTCGTCCGCGCCCGACTTCTGGGGCGATACTGGCACTGCCAAGCGAGTCATGCGGGATCTGGCCGACAAGAAGAGGCTGGTTACCCGGTGGCGTGAGATCGAGCAACGGCTGAATGACGGCGCTGACCTGGCGGCGCTGGCGCTCGAAGATGAATCGCTCCGGGCGGACGTTGAGTCGGAGTTCGATAAGGTGGCTGCCCGTCTTGACGAGATGGAGTTGGAGGCCGCCCTCGGCGGGGAATTTGACGCTCGGAATGCGTTGCTGAGCCTTCATGCGGGGGCCGGCGGCACCGAATCGCAAGACTGGGTTCAAATGCTCATGCGAATGTACCTGCGCTGGGCCGAAGGAAGAGGATACAAGGCGGAGATTCTGGAGTCCACTCCGGGCGAAGAAGCGGGAATCAAGACGGTTACCCTTGGTATCAGCGGTGATTATGCCTACGGCTACCTCAAGTCCGAACACGGAGTCCACCGGTTGGTGCGTCTATCCCCGTTTGACGCTGATCATGCGCGTCACACGTCGTTCGCTCTGGTCGAAGTGATGCCCGAAGCCGAACCGGACGTCGATATCAAGATCGGACCGGAAGATCTGAGGATTGACTTCTACCGGTCCAGTGGCGCCGGGGGACAGAATGTTCAGAAGACAAGCACTGCGGTCCGGTTGACCCATCTGCCGTCCGGTCTCGTGGTCACCTGTCAAAGTGAACGTTCGCAGCATCAGAACAAGGAAATCGCGATGAGGATTCTTCAGTCCCGTCTGCTGGAAGCAGAGTTGGTCAAGAAGGCTGAGGAAAGGGCCAAGATCAAGGGCAAGCGAATCAACGCCGGATGGGGAAACCAGATCCGGAGCTATGTCCTGCATCCCTACAAGTTGGTCAAGGACCACCGGACGGACCATCAGACGGGCAACACCGATGCCGTACTGTCCGGCGCCATCGACGACTTCATCAGGGCCTTTCTTAGAAGTAGCGTGGGAGAGGATTTGTGATGAGAAGAAAGGCCCTGGCTCTTCTGGCCGTTTGCCTGATATTGGGAATTGCTTTGCCGGCGCCCGCCGGGGCGCAGACTGCCTTGGCGGTGGTCAGGAGCACCGCCGAAGTCAAGTACCCTCTTCAGGTGAACTTCAGCCTATCCGTAAAGAGCAATGCCAACATATCCGACATCCGGTTGCGTTATTCGGTCGATCAGGACAGCTTCGCCACCGTGACTAGCGAGACATACCTGTCATTTGCGCCGGCGGCCACGGTGAACGCGCAGTGGACGATGGACATGAAGAAGATTGGCGGATTTCCTCCGGGAACCACCATCCGGTACTGGTGGGTGGTCAAGGACGCCAGCGGCGCCCGAATCGATACGCCGCCCACCCGCATCGATTTTGAGGATAACCGGTACAATTGGCAGAATTTGAGCGAGGGCCTGGTGAATCTTTACTGGTACAATGGTGGGACTTCTTTCGCTAAAGAAGTCATGGCGGCTGCCCAGGAAGCACTGACCAGGCTGAGTAGTGACACCGGGGCTCAGATCAGCAGGCCGGTTAAGATTTACGTGTACGGCTCCAACCAGGACTTGCTTGGGGCTCTAATATTCCCTTATGAATGGACTGGGGCGGTAACGTACTCGCAGTACGGTACGATCGCTATCGGCGTGTCGCCGGCGAATGTAACCTGGGGTAAGCGGGCCATAGCCCATGAACTGTCCCATCTTGTCATCCATCAGGTCACTACGAACCCCTACAATGATCTGCCGCGGTGGCTCGACGAAGGCCTGGCGGTCTACAACGAAGGATTGCTCGATGTCTCATTCGGAACTGCTCTCAAGCGGGCCTACGATGCCGGCAAACTCATTTCTGTCCGCAGTCTATCCAGTCCCTTTTCGGCAAACGCTGACCAGGCATCTCTTTCCTATGCCGAGAGCTACAGCTTCGTGAGTTACCTGATATCCGTTCACGGGCAGCAGAAGATGCTGGAGTTGCTCAAACTGTTCAGCCGGGGCAGTACATACGACGGCGCACTGCTGACCGAATACGGGTTTGACAGCGACGGTCTGAACAGCCGGTGGCGGGAGTATGTAGACAAGATGTTCCAGACCGGAAAGCCGGCGGCGGCGCTCGCAGGAGCAGGATCGACTTGAAAGGCATCACGATACAACACATGCCACCCTCGGAGCGGCCCCGGGAGCGGTTGCAGGAGCGGGGGGCGGAGGCGCTTTCGGTCCAGGAGTTGATGGCCGTTGTCCTTGGGACCGGTGCCGGAGAGTCGGTGACCGAGACGGTAAAGCGACTGGTGGAGCACTTCGGCGACCTGAACGGCATCTCCGTGGCCAGCGTCGAGGAGTTGGTTCAGGTAAAGGGAATCGGACCGGCCAAGGCTTCCAAGATCAAGGCGACGTTCGAACTGGCCCACCGGCTGGCAAGCAGTCCGGCAGGCCAGAAGCCCGTTCTGAAGACACCGGAGGAGGTCGTGGATCAGGTCGCCGGCCGGCTGAGAGGCGAGCGGAAGGAGCACTTCTTGGCATTGTTACTAGACACGCGCGGCCGGGTGATCAAGCCCTGTGAAGTGTCGGTGGGCAGCCTGGATGCGAGCATCGTCCACCCGCGGGAGGTGTTCCGCGCGGCGATGTCGGCCAGCGCCGCTTCGGTCGTGTTCGTCCACAATCATCCATCAGGGGATCCTGAACCGTCCGTCGAAGATATACAGCTGACCAAACGCCTGGCCGAAGTGGGTGACCTCGTCGGAATCAGTGTAATCGATCATATTATTGTGGCTGGCGGGAAGTTCGTGAGCCTGAAGCGCCGGGGGCTATTCTAGCGGTAAGCTCAGGGGAGTGTAAAATTGAAAGTTGACTTCGGCAAACTGGACCGCGCGTTCAACCCAAAGGTGGTGGCAGTGATCGGGGACAAGAAGGAGTCCAACTACCAGTGGCTTCGGGCCCAGAAGGACTTCAAGGGAAAGCTCTACTCAGTCCAGATCGATCCGGTCGAGATCGAGGGGATAAAAGCGCTGGGAGTGACGAACTACACGAGCCTGCTGGATATACCCGACCGGGTTGATTTCGCCATCGTGGCCGTACCGCGTTCGGTATCATTGAGAGTGCTGGTAGACTTGATAACCAAAGACGTTGCCGCGGCCCATTTCTTCACCGCAGGATTCTCGGAGACGGACACCGAGGAGGGGCGACAGCTCGAGCGACGGATGACCGAGATGGCGGCAGCGGCCAACTTCCATATCATCGGCCCCAACTGCATGGGTATCTTCAGTCCCCTGGCCGGCATCAAGCAGAATGCCGAGCAATACATCGAAACTGCTGGGCCGGTGGGCTTCATCTCGCAAAGCGGCAACCACGCCGTCAATTTTGTCCAGGAAGCCCATATCCAGGGCGTCGACAGCAACAAGGTGGTTAGCTTCGGAAATGGCATCGTCGTTGACGCGGCCGATTTGCTCGAGTATTTCGCGGCCGATCCTGAGATAAAGGTCATTGGGATGTATGTCGAAGGGGTAAGGAACGGGCCGAGGTTCCTGAAGGTCCTCCGTAGCGCTGCCTCAAAGAAGCCGGTGGTGATCTGGAAGGGTGGGCGCAGTGACGAGGGCATGCGGGCGATCGGGTCCCACACGGGCTCGTTGGCCATACCTGGAGTCATCTGGGATGCGGCGGTACGGCAATCTCGGGCCGTGCAGGTATCGCGGATGGAGGAGCTCATTGACACCATCAAGGTGCTGCTCTACTTGCCGCCGGTTAAGGGGGACCGGGTGGCCGCGGTAGGGGGCTCGGGCGGAGGGTCGGTAGCGGTCGCTGACGCCTTTGCCGAAGCTGGTCTGAGACTGCCCGCCTTTTCGCAGGCGTCATACGATGAATTCGCCTCTTTCTGGACGCTGATTGGTGGAGGCTACAAGAACCCGGTCGATACCTACAATGCAAACCGTCGCGAAATGAAACGGATCTTGGATATTCTCGCCCGGGATGTTAACACCGACAACATCGTGGCCCTTTTCGCCGCCCGGCACGCCGGGCCCGGGGGACAGGCGCCCCTGGATGCTCAACTAGCCCCGTTCGCGGGCTTCGTGCAGGCGACCCTTAAGCCGGTTATGGCCATCATCACCGGCTCTTCCTCGGCGCAAACCGCGGCTGCGTCCCTGGAACTCATGGGCAGGTTGCAGGGAATCGGCATACCGGCTATCCAGGGGATGGAGCGGGGGGCCCTCGCCCTGCGTAACGCGGCCGAATACTACCAGCTTAACCACAGCTAGTGCAGCGATCTGCACTAGCTGTCTGTCTGTCCGCTAACCCCTGCCGGACCTACCTCCAAGCATCAATACTGTAAAATGGCATGGCGCCAAACATGCCCCGCGGTCCGCCCGTCATCTGGACGCAGACCTCTTCATCCGACCCGCAGACGATGATGCAATTGTCTAAAGGCTGGTCACCGGCAACCGCTATCAGGTGATCGTCCGGCAGTTCTTTCCAGTGTTTGCCGGACTGGCGGTCGATGCCCATCCAGCCGTTGGTGGTGAGGTCCACCCACGATCGTTTCCGGTATTCACTCAGCGGCTCGAGACTCTTCTTCCAGATGTACTCATAGACCGCCTCCTTGGTCTTAAAGCCCATATCGTAGAGGTGCTGTGCCATCTCGTGCACGATGATGAAAGTGCGTGGTCCTTCGCGGCCGCCGGCCCAAATGCCGGGCAGTATGAAATCGAGAAAGTTGTGCGGGCCGGGGACGCCCTTGACATTCAGACGGCGGGCAATGCCGCCGTGACCGCTCTTCTGAAAAGCGCGGTAGCCGCCCGGCGAGAACTGGGCCCCATCCATGCCACCCTCAGTGCCCATCACCATGACGACGTTGTCGCTCTTCTTGAAACCGCGCTCCTCGTTGAGACCCTTCCAGCCCGGCGGCAGACCATCAGCGTATTCGGCGAAGCACATGCCGCCCCGGTTCACCGGACTGCCGATGCTGCTCATGCGGTTGACCCCGGGGACGGCTCCGCCCAGGTTTATGGCCATCAACTGGTAGGCGCGGCCGATCGATGAGTTGGCCGGGTTCCCGGGACCGAGCATGCCCAGGCCGGCGTTCATTCCGATTTCCTTGACAATGGGACCGCTGACGCAGGTCCACTGGTTGTTGTAGACGGTGGTCCCGGTGGGGCAGCCCGACTCGGCGATGGCCAGGACGACCGGCAGGTATTCCGGCCGGCAGCCGGCCATGACGGCGATGGTGGCGATCTTCTCCACGGTGGCGGTCCGCTTCAGGGGCTGGAACTTCACCAGGTCGCCCTTCCTGATGGGCTCGCCCATACGGGTGCCCCGGTCAGCCTGATGGGTCACCATCTCGTCCGGCCGGTGGCTGGTGCCCTTGAGCATCTCTTTGACCCGTTCTTCGGTGGGGAGCCTTATGGCGAGTCCGTCCGTGTATACAGACATCGGCGCGTACACCGGTCTGGCGACGTATTGTGTTTTCGAGAAGAAGGCATCGGCCTCATCATGCGTGCCCTCGAAAATCACTCTCGGCTGAGGCGGGTTGTACATGCCACTTTCTTTTTCCTGCGCCGTCAGCGGCCGCAGCAACCCATCCATGATCGGGCCGATCAGGAGGTCGGCATCGGCCGGACCGCCAATGGTGCGCGAGGCGTGGATGCAGCGGACATGGGGCATGCCGTTCACCAGCGCCTCCTGCCTTATCATTTCTGCCTGGTCTTCCAGATCGACAAGGACCGTGGGAATACCGGCTTTCTCAAGCTCTGCGATGTAGGGCAACTGCCCCCATACGGCGCCGCTTCACCAGCAGACGCCCTGTATCACCGCGTCTGCGGTCTTCATCTCCTCGTCCGACAAGGGGACCTGGACCGGGCCGTATGTCTTCTTCACTTTCCAGTTGACGTTCGGATAGTCCATCTTGAGACGCCGCTCAAGGGCGATGGTGATATCCGGTTCGCCCGTAATGCTGAACCAGATCTCCTTACCGTCCACAGTGTCCAGGCGGGGCGCCAGCGGGTATGTCTTCACCGGAACCTGCATGCCCACGGGATTGAGAAACTTGTACTTTCTATCTTCTGCCACGCTGCTCCTCCTTAAGGTCATGAACCGCGGCGCTAAGTCTGCCTGAGCTGTCCCGGCCATGTGTTTTGACTGCGCCCATTATGCATCACACGTCCGTCGGGTTTCTCACTAGCGCCAGGCGTCGATGCTGTAAGCCGCCGAAGGCGAGTCGCCGAATCCGCTGCGGCCCCCGCTGAGCTGGATGCAACCCTCCTCCTCGCCCCCCGCCACGATGATACAGCTGTCGAAGGGATCGTTCACTACCGGTACCGGATACTCGTCGGGGAGTTCTTTCCACGGTTTTCCGGATGTCTTTTCTTTCCCCATCCAGCCATTGGTGGTGAGATCCGGCCATGAACGCGTGCGGTATTCTCCCAGGGTCTCGAAACTCTTCTTGTAGATCCACTCGTAGACTTCGTCCTTGGACTTGAATCCAATCTCATAGAGGTGGCGGGCCATTTCCGGGATCATGATGAGCGTAAAACCTCCTTCCAGTACCGAGAATATTCTGGGGAAGAGGTATTCCAGCCAATTATGTGGGCCGGGCGTGCCTTTGACACCGAGGCGTCTGGCCATGCCGCCGTGCCCGCTCTTCTGCAATGCCCGGTAGCCGCCCGGTGAGAACTCGTGACCGAGAATGCCGCCGTGATTGCCGATCGTCATGAATACGAACACGCTCTCGTCCTTCTTGAAGCCGTGCTCTTCGTTCAGACCTTTCCATCCGGGTGGGAGCCCATCGACATTCTCGCCGACGCACATGCCGCCCTTGTTCATCGGGCTACCGTGGGCGCTCATCCGGTTCACGCCGGGAATGGCTCCGCCGAGGTTGAGCGCCATTAGTTGAAACGCACGGCCGATGGGCCCGTTCACGCGGCTGCCGGGGCCAAGGTGGCCGCACCCGGTGTTCAATCCGATCTCCTTGACGATGGGGCCGCTGAGAACGACCACCTGGGTGGGGAAGTTGGTGGTGCCGGTGGTCAGGCCCGACTCAGCTATGGCGAGGACGACCGGCAGATGTTCCGGCTTGCAGCCCGCCATTACCGCGTTGACCGCCACTTTCTCCACGGTCGCCGTCCACAGCCTGGGCTGGAAGCGCACCGCATCGCCCTTGTTCCCCTGGCGCGGAGACGCGCCGGCCGGTCAGCCTGATAGGTGATAACTTCGTCCGGCTTGTGACTGGTCCCTTTCAACATCTCCCTCACGCGTTCTTCGGTCGGGACAACGATGGGAAAACCGTCGGTATACACGGACAACTCGGCGTTCACCGGCCGCGGAATCCACTTCGTCAGTTGATAGAACTCCTGGGCTTCGTCGAGAGTGCCTTCGAAGAGCACCCGGTCCTGCGGCGGCGAGTGCATCCCGCTCTCTTTCTCCTCGTCGGTCAGCGGCCGCGTCAGCGCATCGAGCATGGGCTCGATCCACTGGTCGACGTCGGCCGGTCCGGGAAGGGTCCGGGAGGCGGCCAGGAACCGCACCTTGGGGACGCCGGACGCGAGGGCCTCCTGCCTGACCATGTTATGCTGGTCTTCCAGATCGATGAGTACCGTGGGAATACCGGCCTTCTCCAGTCTAGCGATGTAGGGCAACTGCCCCCATACGGCGCCGCTTCACCAGCATACGCCGAGGACTACCGCGTCGGTAGTCTTCATCTCCTCTTCCGACAGTTGCACCGGCATGGGGGTGTAGGACTTCTTCATGGTCCAGTTCACCGCCGGGTAGTCCATCTTAAGTCGCTTTTCCAGCGCGATGGTGATGTCAGGCTCCCCGCAAATGCTGATATGAATCGTCTTGCCATCGATGTTGTTGAGGCGGGGGGCGAGCGGAAACGTCTTGACCGGAAGCTCTATGCCTACCGGACTGAGGCACTTGTATACCCTGTCTCCTGATGCCATTTCTGTCCTCCATTCTGCTTGTTTTTACTTCCTGACGATGATTCGCGCGTCCTCGGCCATGGGTGGGGGGACCGGCACCGAAATCAACTTCCTGATCGCCGCGAACCGGGCCGGACAGGCTTCAAGACAAGTGCCGCACTTGATGCATTTCTCCTGGTCAATGATGTGGACCAGGTTCTTGCCGCCCGCAATCGCCTCCGCGGGGCACCGGCGGGCGCAAATCCCGCAGGCCTGACAAGCCGGCGGATCGATATAATACGATACAACTTCGCCGAATAGCCTGTCTACCTCGTCACGCGTGAAAAGCTTCTCATAGTCCGCCGGGTCTGCCAGCCGCGCCCTCAGCTTCTCGCCCTTGACCACCTTGATGTAGGGGACCAGCCTGATGATCTCGCCAAGCCGGGTCTTCATTTGGCCGGCGTCAATGCCCTCGCCTCTGCCAAGGGGGCCCAGCTTCCTCACCTGTTCGGCAAATCCGTTCATGACCTCGGCAAAGCGATTTCCTTCCCCGGAAGACATGAACTCGATCCTCAACCGCCCGGGGGCCAGTCCCAGGTGCTCCAGAATCCTCTTGCACAACAGTACCATGTTCAGGGCATCGTAATTCCCCTGAGTGGCGTAGTTGCATTCATTCAGGCGGCATCCGCCGATAAACACCGCGTCGGCGCCGCCGGAAAAAGCCCGGAGCACCAGTTCCAGGTCGACTCTTCCCGTGCACATGACACGGATGAGCTTCGTGTCGGTAGCATATTGCAGTCTGGAAACTCCAGCCAGGTCGGCAGCCCCGTACCCTCACCAGTGGCAGACGAAGCCGAGTATGCCTGGCCGGAAGTCAGGTGCACTCATGCGCAGCTCCCTTTGTCCTTCAATTCGAAGCGGTCCCGCTTCGCCTGTTACCGGACCGCTATCCGGTCCGCAAATGCAGCGTCGATCTGACTGAGTATCTCATCGTTGGTGAAGTGTTTCAGTGAAATGGCGCCGGTCGGGCACTTGGCAGTGCAGAGGCCACAACCCTTGCACAGCACCGGGTTGACTGCCGCTTTCTTGTCCGGCCCGGTGTCCCGAAACGCGATGGCGCCGTATGTACAGGCCATGATGCAGGCTCCGCACCCCATACATCTTCTCTCCGCCACCTCGCACACCGACCCGGACGCGGTCACCGTGTCATGAGAGAGAAGTGCCAGGACCCTGCCCGCGGCGCCGTAGGCCTGGCTGACCGCCTCCCCAATGTGTTTGGGATAGTGGGCCATGCCGCAAAGAAAGACGCCATCCGTGGCAAACTCAACCGGTCTCAGTTTGGCGTGGGCCTCTTTGAAGAAACCATCGGGGCTGACGGCGATCTTGAACAAGCGGGCCAGTTCCCTGGTCCCCGCCGCCGGAACCACGGCTGCGGCCAGCACCAGGAAGTCGGCATCAAGGGCAATCACCTTAGCCAGGATATCATCGGGGACGGTAACCCTGAGGAACTGCCGGCCGTCCTCATCCATCGCCTCGACCCGGGGTGCACTGTCCGGATCGTAACGGATGAACCTGACGTCCCGGCCAGCCGCCTCCCGGTAGTAGTCCTCTTTGAATCCGTACGTCCTCATGTCCCGGAAAAGGACGTAAATGTCCATTTTCGGATTCAGATCCTTCAGCCGCAAAGCGTTCTTCACCGACTCGCTGCAACATATGCGGCTGCAGTAGTTCCGGTCTTCATTCCGGCAGCCCACGCACTGGATCATTACCACACACCCGGCTTTGATCAGCCCCTCGTCCGGGCCGGCAATCTTGGCCTCCAATTCCTGGTGGGTCCACACCCGGTCGTCCTTTCCGTACAGGTATTCCACGGGAGTATATGTGTCGGCGCCGGATGCAATGACGGTTGCGCCGTGCCTTATCTCTGTTGTCCCCCGTTCGGACTCGACCGCGGTTGCGAAACTACCCACGTATCCGGATGCCCTGGTGATGGTGGCTCCAGTATGTACATGCACCAAAGGGTGGTTGAATACCCTTCCGGCGAGATCACGCAAATAGGCTTGGACATCCTGTCCTTCGAGGGTGTAGTGCAACTTTCTTGCCATGCCCCCGAGGTCGGGGTCTTTTTCCACCAGGTGGACTTCGTGTCCTTGTCCGGCGACGGAGAGGGCGCAGGTCATGCCCGCGATGCCTCCCCCCACCACCAGCGCCGTCTTGTTCACCGGCAGATCGAATTCCTGTAGGGGTTCCAGGTGGCGGGCGCGCGCTACCGACATCCGGACGATTTCTTTGGCCTTCCGGCTGGCCTCTTCCTGCTCTTTGGAGTGCACCCAGGAGCATTGTTCCCGGATGTTGGCAAATTCGAAATAGTATTGGTTGAGTCCCGCCTCACGCAGGGTCTCGCGGAACAGTGTTTCCAGGGTTCTCGGGGAGCAAGCGGCGACGACGACCCGATTGAGTCGCTTCTCCTTGATGGTGTCGGCTATTTCCTTGATGCAGTTGGTGGCGCACGAGAACAGTTGCTCCTGGGCGTGGACAACGTTGGGTAAGGTGGCGACATACTCGACTGTGGAAGGGACATCGACTACCCTGCCGATGTTGGTCCCGCAATGACATACGAAGGCCCCGATCCGGGGTTCCTCTTTGGAGACATCCCGTTCCGGCGGATATTCTCGCTCTCGGGTCAATCCCCCGCGCCGGTAGTCAAGCAGTTCCCCGCACCGGGCGCCTGCTCCACTCGCCGTGAAAACGGACTCGGGAATGTCCATAGGCCCTTGGAAGGCGCCGCTGACGAAGATTCCGTGCCTGGTGGTCTCCATGGGATTAGCGGGACCGGTCTTGCAGAACCCGTGAGGGTCGAGTTCGATGCCGAACCTGGTGGCGAGACTCGGAGCGTCGGCGGGCGGGTTTGTGCCCACCGACAACACCACCATGTCGAATTCCTCCTCGATGACTCCGGCCTCGGCGGTGGCATATCGTAGGGTAATGTTCCCGGTTTCCGGGATCTCGCGGCCCAATGAGACGAAGCTCCTGACGAAACGGACGCCAGGCAAGCCTGCCGCCCTTTCGTAGTACCGCTCAAAATCCTTTCCATAGGAACGGACATCATTGTGGAATACCGTACACTCGGCGTTGGCGTCGTGGTCCTTGGTCAGGATGACTTGCTTCTGGGCCGCCGTGCAGCAGACGGCTGAGCAGTAGCTGTTGCCGCCCGGGAGTGTCTGCCTCGAACCCACACACTGGATCCAGGCTATTCGGCGGGGGTGCTTCTTGTCAGAACCGCGTCGTATCTCCCCTTCGTACGGGCCGGTTGCGCAAAGCAGCCTTTCGTAGTCCAGGCTGGTCACCACGTTCGGAAATCTGCCGTATCCGTATTCATCCCTCAGCCGGGGATCAAAGGGCTCGAGACCGGGGGATAGAATTATTGCGCCCACGTTGACTTCCATCTTCTGCACCGTCTGGGTGAAGTCAATGGCCTTGTTCTTGCATACCCTCTCGCAGAGGCGGCATTTCTTGTCTTTGAGGTAGCTGCAGCTCTCATCGATATATGTCACCAGCGGGATCGCCTGAGCGAAGTAGATGTGGATTGCTTTGTTCTTGGAAATCTCCTGATTGAACTGATCGGGGTGTTTGACCGGGCAATACTCGACGCAGGTCGTGCAACCTGTGCATTTGTCCTCGTCAACGTACCTGGGCTTTCTGGCCAGGGTCACGCTGAAGTTTCCGGCCTCACCTTCTACGCTGAGCACATCCGTATTGGTGAAGACCGTTATGTTTGGATGCCGGCCGACCTCGACCAGTTTGGGGGAGAGTATTCACATGGAGCAGTCGTTGGTTGGAAAGGTCTTGTCCAGCTGGGCCATGTGCCCGCCAATGGCGGGCAGTTTCTCAACAAGGCAGACCCTGAATCCGGCCGTGGCGAGGTCAAGAGCGGCTTGAATCCCGCTTATCCCTCCACCGACCACCATCACGTCTCCAAAGTCGGTCCCACCGGGACCCCGCCTCAGTTGCTGGATCTCTCCGATTGGCTGCAGTGCCTTTTCCATTGTCTTGTTCCTCACTAACGGGGTCTTTGAGAAGGCAGCGCCTGATTCACCATCACTCCAATCGCGGGCCGCGGGTGTTTCTAGCCTTTCTGCGACATCCGGGCAACGGCTTCCGCCATCTTCTCCAGTCCGTACTTGTTCGCCAGCGACTCCAGCCCCATCTCCATTTCGCCCAGACGTTCCGTCTCCTCCACTTCCTCTTCCCGCTCCTCATAGGTCAGGGCGTCGTTCAGGCACCACTGGACACATCTTGGTTTCTCGAGCGGTGGATCGCTTTCACACATGTCACAGGCCATCGGAAGACCGGAATCCGGCTCTTTGAAGAGCGCTCTCGACGGGCAGGCGGCCCTACAGAACGCACACTCGTCGTGTTCTTTCCCGTCAATCACGTACTTTTCCCGTCCGTTGCACTCGGCCCGCGTGTATTCACCGGCGTATACCGGAAGGTATATGTCTTTTATCGGGTCATGAATGAGCCGGATGCGAGACCGCGCCGGATTGTTGCTGCTGTATTGCGGGCGGGCGTGAAAAGAAGAGCATGCCACCTCACATGCCCGGCAGCCGTTGCATTTGTCGACATCGATCTTGATTACCTTAATTTTCTTGACGACTTTGCCCATCCGGCAGGATCCCTCTCAATTCTAAATCCGCGGCGATGTATTCCAGTCCCAGGGCGGCCAAGGACTCCCTGAGGGGAATACCCTGATCGTTCCAGCCTCTGAACTTGTAGTATGCATCCAGAAGTTGAGCCTCCAGTTCGGGGAACCTTCTACGCCAATGGTCCTCCGGTGGCGCCTCGTCGGTCCGTCTCATGCCTCGCCTCACGTTGATCGCCCTGACCAGAGTCCGGTTGCGCCTGGCGACCTGCGTCAGTCCGTCTTCATCGATGTCGATTCCAGTCGCCGCCGAGATCAGCGCCGGGTAGTTGTGCATATGGTAGGGCGGCTTCAAAGGAAATGATGACAGACCGGCACACATTCCGAGCGCATCATCAATGTAGTGCATCCGCTCCATCCAGTCCACAATCTCACAGGACATCTCAACGGTCGGGTAGTACGGATTCGAGTGTTCTCCCCGGGGCTCCCAATCCAGAAAATACTGCTTGAACTTCTCGTCGGGAACCTGGATCCAGTCCCTGACAAAGTCCTCCCGTTCCTCTTTCGTCGCAAACGGTTCCTGTGGAAATTGACCCTCGATCTGGGTGATGTTAATCTTCTCGCCGGTAGAATACATCAGGAAATAGACTGGATTCAGCATGCCCAGTTTGAGGGGAAGCTGCTCGTGCTTCTTGATGTTGTTGTGAGCGTACGCCTCTGCTCCCTTCCCGATCCGTTTGGCCGCCCAATAGGTGCCGTCGGCCAAGACGTCGCCGATCCCTTCACGCCGCACGATTCGGT
The DNA here is from genome assembly GCA_963735055.1 of uncultured Chloroflexia bacterium. Lineage (GTDB taxonomy): Bacteria > Chloroflexota > Dehalococcoidia > Dehalococcoidales > UBA2162 > JBBITI01. The sequence continues at coordinate 294,660 of CAVTJN010000004.1, forward strand.
CGAGTAGCCAGAAGAATCGCCCCTCCGTATCGGCGGGCATCCCTGGCATGTCCTGGTCGGTCAGGATGCCCGCCCCGTGAAGCTCGATGGCGAAAGCCATCACCTGCGGGGTTGAGAATCCATCGACCCCGTATTCCGTAGCTCGCTGGGCGATTCTGAAGCCGAAATCCAAGTCGGAATAGGCGGCCATGGTGTAGGTGAGCTTCGAGTAGCACTTCATCATGTAGCTCGATATTCCGGGGACCGTAATCGCCGCCCCGCACTTCATCGGACAGTTGTAGCAGCTTACCAGTCTGGTGCGCACGCTTTCCTGGGTCTCCCGCCACTTCTCTTCGACTTCTTTGTTCCAAAAATCCCTTCGCCGCGTCCGGGCATTTCCCCACATGAAATTCGTAGTATGCCATTTCTCGTCGGTGAGCTTCATCTCCTGGGGCGAACCGAGCCCTGCAAGTATGGGCATCACCCCGGGAACCGGATGCTCCTCCCTGACCTCGATGTATTTCAGTACTTCGTCGCAAAGCTTCATGTATTCCGACGGCCGGGCGACATTAACGTCCTTGGTGCCGCGTACCGCGATCGCCTTTATCCCCTTGTCTCCCATGACGGCCCCGATGCCGAGCCGGGAGGCGCTGGACCGGCCCTGCTCGATGGATGCCATGTATACCCTGTTTTCACCTGCCAGTCCAATGGCGGCCACCTGGGCGTTTGGCTCCTTCAATTCCCGCCTGATTACCTCCGCGGTCTCCCCGGCTCCCTTGCCCCGCAAATGAGCGGCATCACGTATTTCTACGTGGTCATTGTTTATCCACAGATAAACCAGTTCGGGTGACTTCTTGCGGAAGATCAGCTTGTCGTAGCCGGCGTACTTGAGTTCCGGCCCCCAGAATCCTCCCATTATCGAATTGGCCATCAATAGTGTCTGGGGAGAAATCGTGGACACGATGGTCCGATTGGCGCCGGGCGCGGGCGTGCCGCACAGGAGGCCGGTGCCGAATATCAACAGGTTGTCGGGCGAAAATGGTTCGGTCTCGGGGGGAACCCTGTCCCATAGTGTCCTGGCGCTGGTGCCTAGCCCCCCGAGATGCAGTCCGGTCAGCGCCGGGTCGGTGGCCACACGTTCGATGTTTCCACGCGATAGATCAATCTCTAGATTGAATCCGGTCTCCGCATACCTCATTGCCTGTCCCCCGGGGGTATGTCACAAAAAAACACAGCGTATTTTTTCCGCTATATGCCTGCCATGCTATCATAGGGCGCCCGACAGTGTCAACCGCGATCCGGGTCCTCGTTCTCACCGCGCCGGTCACCGGTCGCGGCACGAACCGACTTCAAATATCCTATGGTATAATCTCCTCCAGCCACTGGTTTCATCCGAGGACATGCCTGCGGCGTTGGCCGTCGGCAAGCGGCATCATACGGTTATGGAGGGTAGGAATGGTCACTAGCGGCTTCACCACCGGTCCCAATCTGAGTGCTACAGAGGAACGTCTGGATTTGAACTGGGCCGCGCTCACTCCGCGTGAGAAGAAGGCGCGTCGGTTCCACTGGTTCCTGAATCCCGAAGGTGTCAAATTCGCCAATAGCAGTGCCAAAGATGCATATCGGCAGCGGGTCCAGCGGCTGATTGACGTCTACGAGGTGCGGCAGCCGGACCGCGTGCCGGTATCGGTGCCCGTTGGCCATCTGCCGGCTCACCGCGCTGGCCTGGACTACCAGACTGTGATGTATGAGCCGGAAAAAGCGATTGAGGCTTGGGCGAAGTTCAATAGTGAGTCCGGTCTGGATACGTTTGTTAGTCCGGCAGGCATACCATCAGGCACTACCCTGGAAGCAATCGACTACCGGCTCTACATCTGGCCGGGTCATGGCCTGCCCGTTGATGCCGATGGATTTCAGTACGTCGAAGGCGAATACATGACCGCCGACGAATACGACGCGCTCATCAGGGACCCATCAGATTTCTGGATGAGAGTGTATCTCCCCCGTGTCATCGGGGTACTGGAGCCCTTCCGTCATCTCCAACCCTATACCAACGTGGTAGAAATCGTTAACGTAACCGGTTTCTTGATGCCGTTCACTCGGCGGGATGTGCGTAATTCGTTGGAGAAGCTTATTGCCGCCGGCAGGCAGTTGGACAAGTGGACCAAAACCATGTCGAAGTTCAGTCGCCGCGGCGCCGAACTGGGCTTTCCGGCGGCAAGGGGCGCTTTCGCCAAGGCGCCCTTTGACACTATCGGCGATACGCTGCGCGGTACCAAGGGGGTGTTCATGGACATGTACCGCTGCCCCGAGAAGCTGCATAGGGCGATGGATGTGATGGCCGATCTCACCATCGATTCGGTAGTCTCATCGGTCAACGCATCCAAGGGTCTGATCGCCACCTTTCCGCTGCACAAGGGAGCCGACGGCTGGATGTCCGACAAACAGTTTGATACTTTCTACTGGCCTTCTTTGAGAAAGATCATCCTGGCACTCATCGATGAGGGCATTCTGGTGTCTCTCTTCGCGGAGGGGGGCTACGACACGCGGATCGAAAAGTGTAACGAATTCCCCAAGGGGTCGGTCGTCTGGCTTTTTGATAAGTCGGACATGGCCAATGCCAAGAGAGTCTTGGGGAGCAAGTGCTGCATTTCGGGCAACGTGCCCGCCTCGCTGCTGCACACTGGAACGCCGGCGGAAGTCAAGCGGTGCTGCAGGGAGCTCATTGAGACCTGCGGCCATGGGGGCGGATATATTCTGGCCGCCGGCAACGCCAGCGCCGAGCGGGCAAAGCTTGAGAACCTGCGCGCCATGCAGGAGGCTGCCATCGAGTACGGGACCTACCAGTAGGCAAGGAAGGTTGGCGGCCGCCGGCCCAAACAAAGGGACGCCGACCGCCTACTCTAAGAGCTTCGCCAGGAATGTTAATGGCCGGTTTCAGCTGGACCGATACCATCTCAATCGGGCACTGACGGCTGCTCTGGGCAGGGATAATGACACCAAGGCAAGTGTGTGGCGGGCCCGTGAAAGTGGCGAGGTAGACTCTGGTCTTCGAATACTAGCTGAAAGGATGGGTAAGGCCAGGGGAGAACAATCCAACAGGTTAAGCGGAGTCTACCGCTACATGTGGGAGAACAGGTGAGGCATCGCCGACTACCGATCGGAAGCTGACAGAGGACAAGGGGCACGGCTTACCGGAGCCATGGAAGGCAACGTCGACAAGCTTGTGGTGCGGCGGATGAAGAACCAGGGCATGAGTTGGTCTCTAAGGGGGATCCGTCGGCTGCTCTGCGTGCGTTTCCTTGTGCTGGAAAGCAAGTTGGTGGGCTGGCTCCACTTGGCTAATGCCAAAGACGCCACAATGCCAATCCTCCAGAAACGGATAACGCGTATTGTCAACAACCTGTCTTTCCACGAGCCAGATGACTGGCTCAAAGCAAAGCTCCCAGCTTTACGAGGACCTCACGCAGCTCGCCCTTGGGTATTGGCGCTCAAACACCTCACCGAGGTGCGGGCGCTGTGAACACAGTGTCTCCCCAGATTCACCACCGCCAAATTCTTGACAGTAACCGTCGGGCGCGTTGTACTTGACAGTTCGCTTTGTTTCTATCTATAATAAGTCTTGGTTGGCCACTGCAATACCGCTCCATTGATCCGGCTTTGACCGGTTCCCGTATTTACCAAGAGGTTTGATCTGGTTTTCCCTCATGTCGAAGTACATCTTCGTTACTGGTGGCGTAGTCAGTTCCGTTGGCAAGGGCATCACCGTCGCTTCAATTGGCAACCTCCTCAAGAGTCGCCAGATCACCATTTCAGTGCAGAAACTTGATCCCTACCTGAACGTTGACCCGGGAACGATGTCGCCGTATCAGCATGGCGAGGTCTTCGTCACCAGGGACGGTGCCGAGACTGACCTTGACCTTGGGAACTATGAACGGTTTATTGATATCAGCTTGACCGCCGACTCTAATGTCACCTCGGGACAGATCTATAGCGCCGTAATTGCCAAAGAAAGAAGGGGTGACTTCCTCGGGGGCACGATTCAGGTAGTGCCGCACGTCACTAACGACATCAAGCTGAGGTTCAGGCAACTGGCAGAAAAATCAGCCGCCGATGTGGTGCTTGTCGAGGTGGGCGGTACGGTAGGCGACATTGAAGGGCAACCCTTCCTCGAAGCCATCCGCCAGATGCGGAAAGACGTGGGTCGCGAGAACGTGCTCTATATTCACGTCACGCTTCTTCCTTATCTGGGGAGTACGCAGGAGTTGAAGACCAAGCCGACACAGCACAGCGTCAACGAGCTGCGCCGTATGGGTATTCAGCCGGACATCATCATATGCCGCAGCGATCAACCGGTCCCTGACGCCATTAGGGAAAAGGTATCGCTGTTCTGTGATGTCGAACTGGAGGCGGTGATCCCGTTGCCGACGATATCTACCGTCTATGAAGTGCCCCTCTTCCTGGAGGAAAGGGGTCTGGGCCAGTTGATTGTCGACAAGCTCGGCCTCAATGGGCGCCCGCCGGACCTGAGCGAATGGCGGCAGATGGTGGCGTCGCTCAAGGAGCCACGCGAACCGGTGAACATCGCCCTGGTCGGCAAGTACGTGGAGCTGAAAGATGCCTACTACTCGGTCCGCGAAGCTTTGCATCACGCCGCTCTGTTCCATAAGCGAGGACTCAACATTATCTGGGTGTCATCGGAGTCGCTCGAGAAGGACGGCGCTGAGGTCCAGTTGCGCCATGCCCAGGGCATAGTGGTCCCGGGGGGCTTTGGCATCAGAGGGATCGAGGGTATGATCAAGGCAGCCAGGTATGCGCGGGAAAACAAGATACCTTATCTCGGGTTGTGTCTCGGGATGCAGGTAATGGTGATCGAATTCGCCCGGCAGGTCTTCAAATCGTCGAAGCCAAACTCAAGCGAGTTTGACGCTGAGACCCCCTATCCGGTTATCGATCTCATGCCGGGGCAACTGAACGTGGTGAACAAGGGCAAGACGATGCGATTGGGGGACTATCCCTGCCGATTGCCTAACGGCTCCCTCGCGGCCGATGCGTACGGGGAAGAACTGGTTTACGAAAGGCACAGACACCGGTATGAGTTCAACAATAAGTTCCGTGCCCAGCTTGAGGCGGGTGGTTTGCGGTGCAGCGGAACTTCGCCCGAGGGAGAACTGGTTGAAGTGTGCGAGATCTCGGGCCATCCTTGGATGGTCGGATCGCAGTTCCACCCTGAGTTTGCTTCGCGGCCGAATCGCCCGCACCCGTTGTTTCGCGATTTCATGGGGGTCGCCAAGGACGTACTGCGAGAGGGCGCACAGCCCTCGCTGCCACTCAACACCTAGGGCGCGCCGCTCGATTGACTGCAATGTAAAGGGCAGAACTGCATACACAACGACGCAAATCCGTAGTTTGGCTCCTGATAGCGACCGGAATGCTCACCTGAGGTTATTCGTTTAAGACAACTCGTCGGATATCGACAGAGGAAGGTACGGACAATATGGCAATTGACATTAGCCAACTGGAGAACAAGACAGAGGACGAACTTGCCGAAATGGCCAAGGAGATGGGCGTCCCGACGAACGATACCCTGGCCAAGCAGGAATTGGTCCTGCGGCTCTTGCAGGCCTATACCGAGCAGGAGGGCAATACCTTTTGCAGCGGAATTCTCGAGATAATGACCGATGGATATGGCTTTCTCCGGAACAGCAGCCTCCTTCCAAGTTCGACCGACGTATATGTCTCTCAGTCGCAGATCACGGCGTTTCGGACTGCGGAACGGGGACCTGGTCGCCGGACAGGGCCGGGCGGCCCGCGCCGGCGAGAAGTATTTCAGCCTGCTCCGGATCGAAGCGGTCAACGGCATCAACCCCGAACTGGCAAAGGACCGGCCTCATTTCGGGTCGCTCACGCCGACGTTCCCCGACCGTTTGGTCAATCTCGAGACGAAGAGCAGTGACCTGTCCGGGCGTTTGCTCAATTTGATTGCTCCCATCGGTCGTGGACAGCGCGGTCTGATCGTCTCCCCGCCCAAAGCCGGCAAGACGTTTCTGCTAAAAGCCATCGCCAACAGCGCCACCGACAATTACGATGACCTGCACCTCATGGTCGTTCTCATCGGCGAGCGTCCGGAAGAAGTCACCGACATGAAGCGCTCTGTCAAGGGCGAAGTAATCGCCGCCACCTTCGATGAGCCGGTGGAAACGCACACCCGCGTCGCCGGTCTTGCCCTCGATCGGGCAAAGCGAATGGTGGAGAGCGGCAACGACGTGTTCCTGCTGCTTGACGGTATTACGCGTCTTACCCGTTCTTACAATCTGGCCATGCCTTCAAGCGGTCGTACCCTGTCCGGCGGCATCGATCCGGCGGCCCTTTACCCGGCCAAGCATTTCTTTGGCGCCGCCCGAAACACGGCCGAAGGCGGCAGCCTGACGATGATTGCTACCTGTCTGGTGGATACCGGCAGCCGCATGGACGACCTTATCTACGAAGAGTTCAAAGGCACCGGTAACATGGAAGTCCACCTGGACCGCCGTCTCGCCGAACGGCGTATCTTCCCGTCGATCAACATTGAACGAAGCGGCACCGGTCGCGAGGAACTCCTGCTTGAGCCCGAAACTTTGAAACAGGTCTGGCTGCTGCGACGCATGGTCTCCATGATTTCCTCGGATTCTCCCAACTTTGCCGAGGGGACCGAGAGGGTCATGGAGCGCTTGCGCAAATCGAAGACCAACGTTGACTTTCTGGCGAATCTCGCCAGGGAGACCTAGCAACCGATCTCGCCCGCCGGGGTCGCGATCAAGGGGCACGGCTTGCCGTGCCCCTTCGCCTTTTGGCAGGGTGACCTGCCGCGTAGCATTGCCTCCTCGGCCTGTGCTAGAATTCAACTAACGCACCTTACATAACAACGCGCGCATGGAAGATGCATGCCTGACAGCAATCTCGTTTCAGAACAACTGAGAAAGATGCCTGCCTCCCCGGGTGTCTACTTGATGAAAGACGCCTCGGGGAAGATCATCTACGTGGGTAAGGCATCTGCACTCCAGAACCGTGTGAGGTCATACTTCGGCGCCGGGCCGCTGACCCCAAAGACGCGGCGCATGGTGGAACGGATCGCCGACATCGAATTCGTGATCACCGGTTCCGAGCAGGAAGCGCTCATCCTGGAGATGACGCTCATCAAGAGACATCACCCTCCTTACAACGTCCGCCTCAGAGATGACAAGTCTTTTCCTTTCCTCAAGATCACGGTGAATGAAGAGTGGCCGCTGGTGTGTTTTACCCGCCGCGTCGAAGACGACGGGGGGCGCTATTTCGGGCCTTTTGCGAGCGCCTATTCGCTGCGCCAGACACTGAAGGCCCTGAAGAACATGTTTCCCTTTCGTACCTGCACTCGACCGGTCACCGGAACGGACAGCCGTCCCTGCCTCGAATACCATCTGAACCGTTGTGTTGGCCCGTGCATCGGCGCGGCTGACCGCGAGGAATATGCCTGGGTCATCAGACAGGTTATCCTGTTTCTGGAAGGAAGAGACGACATGGTGGTCAGCCAGCTCCGGGAGAAGATGGATCGGGCGGCTGATTCCCTGCAGTACGAAAAGGCCACGGCCCTGCGCGACCAGATAAAAGCCATTCACAGCGTGATCGAAGGACAACGCATTGCCACCATGGTGCGGGGCGATCAGGATGCTATTGCTTTCGCCCAAGACGGTGATCAAGCACTGGCCCAGGTCTTCTTTGTCCGGGGGGGGAAGCTGATCGGACGGGAAGGTTTCGTGGTCCAGGGGACGGAGCAGGAGGAGCCGGACCAGGTGATGACCAACTTCATCACGCAATTCTACAGTTCCAGTCTGTATGTACCGCCCTTGCTGCTCCTTCAGCACCCGGTGAATGATCTGGCCGTCCTGAATTCCTGGCTGCGGCGCAAACGAGGTGGCCGCGTCGAAATCGAGGTGCCCGAGCGCGGCCCGAAGCGAAAACTGGTTGACACCGTGGTCGAGAACGCCCGGCAGGGACTGGAGCAACTCCGGATTAAAAAACGCGCTGCGACCAGGGACCTCAGGCCGGCCCTGGAGGAAATCCGGCGCGAACTCCGTCTACCCGGAGTCCCCAACCGGATTGAAGGGTATGACATTTCCAACATCCAGGGTACGTCCGCCGTCGGCAGCATGGTGGTCATGGAGGAAGGAAAGCCCCGGCCGGCGCACTACCGCCGTTTCCGCATCACCACCATACCCGGCGCCGATGACTATGCCATGCTCCAGGAGGTCCTTCGCCGGAGATTCCGCCGGGCTGCGGCGGGCTCAAGCCGGGCTGGGGAGGATGCCTGGGGGATCATGCCCGACCTGGTCTTGGTGGACGGCGGGAGAGGTCAACTAAATGCAGCGCGTCTGGTCCTGCAGGAACTCGGCGTGGACGAGATCCCGGTGGCCGGGCTGGCCAAAGAATATGAGGAGATCTTCATTCCCGGCCGGGCCGAACCGATTCGCCTCCCGGGTAACTCGGCGGGCCGGCTGCTGCTGCAGCACCTTCGGGACGAAGCGCACCGGTTTGCCCTCGGCTACCACTTGAAGGTCCGCCGTAAGGCCGCCCTGACATCGGCCCTCGATGCAGTGCCGGGCATTGGCCCGAGGCGTAAGCGGACGCTGCTGCGAAAATTCGGCTCGGTCCGCGGTGTGAAAGCGGCCTCTTTCGAGGAACTGGCAGCCACCCCCGGGTTGAATCCGGGGCTGGCCACGCGGATCAAAGAATACCTGTAGCGCAGGACTGTTCAGGGGGGTGCCATGTCTCGTCCAGGGTGGAATAAGGACTACTGGAAGAAAATGGATAAGGAGACCGCCCGGAAGCTCCGGACGACCTGTCCGAAGTGCGGCAGTGACAAGACCTATTACAACAAGCAGTTCAGCGTCTGGCGTTGCGGGAGATGCGAACACTCATGGGTCATCCAGGGCATGCCCGGGGAGGCTCCATGGTGGAAACGGCTGTTCAGACGGGGGTGACTGTGCCTTACGTCAAAAGAAACTTATCGATCGCCTCAGCCACGCCGTTATGGTCGACGTCCTCGGTAACATAGTCTGCGCATGCCTTGACCTCAGCCGGAGCGTTGCCCATCGCCACCCCCAGCCCCACCGCGGAGAGTACCGGAATGTCGTTGGGGCCGTCGCCGATGGCCATAATCTGGTCGAGCGTAATGCTCAGATGCTTTGCCAGTGCGTCGAGAGCGGTCCTCTTGGAAACGCCGGCGGCAATCACGTTAATAAAGTCGACGTCGGCGTATGCCGGAGTCTTGGTCAGTGAGAGATGAAGCTCGCCTCCGAAATTGTGCCGGAATCTGTCGGCGCCGGCCTTTTCTGCAAAAGAACGGACGACCAGGGTGCCTTTTATCACGCTCTCGTGTTCCGGCAGTTGCGAAAAGTCAATGAGGGTTGGCGTAACCTTAAAATAGTCCCGGCGCAAGTCGGTCACCCACGATTCCCGCTCTGCGTAGTATCCTCCGGCCGTAAAAAGGTCAAGAATGATGCCGTTGCGGTGGACAAAATCCACCGCCCGTCTGACCAACCCGGCATCTATAGTCCTCATGTACACGTTGGTACGGGTGCTGGGATTGACTACCAGCGCGCCATCGAAGAAGATGTGGAAGCCGTCCAGGTCCAGCTGCGCCAGCACGGTGCGGGCGGCCTGGATGGCCCGACCGCTGCACAGCGACACCCCGATACCGCGCTTCTTCAACTCACTGAGGGCGGCTTTGTTCTCAGCCGAAATCTCGTCCGCCCTTATCAGCAGCGTGCCGTCGATATCGATAACGACCAGCTTGTAGCGATTCAAAGCGTTCTCCTGGGGCCGACCGAGGCTAGCTGTCAGATCGCAACCTGTGTGCTATACTGGGCTGGATGCCAGCAGTCCTGTCAAAGTCGGATATCCATCGGTTGATGCAGGGCACCCCTCCCCTGATAGAAGGTTGTCTTGATCGGGAAACACAATTGCAGCCAAACGGCATCGATATCACGATCCGTGACGTTGCTTGCCTTGAGTCACCCGGGACGATCGCCATCGCCAACGCCGGACGCTCGTTATCAACCCTCAAGCCCCTCACCTTCGACGGGCAGGGGTTCATAGATCTTGCGCCCGGGGCGTATCTGATTACCTATAACGAGATCGTGCACCTGCCCAACAATGTTATGGCATTGGCCAGACCGAGGTCAAGCCTGTTGCGATGCGGGGTCACCATTGGCACCGCGGTCTGGGATGCCGGTTATTCGGGACGCTCGCAGTCTTTACTGGTGGTACACAACGCGCGTGGTTTTCGGCTGCAGCAAGGCGCCAGGGTAGCGCAACTCGTCTTCTTCGGCTTGACGGGCGAGACCGAAGGCTATCGTGGAGTTTACCAGGGCGAGAATCTGTGAGCGAATTCCCTGGGTGAAGGGGTCGGTGTGGCGCCGCAGTCGAACGGCACTATCGCCTGATGGGTCACACGGCCACACGGAGCGCCCCGGGGAGTATGCGGAAAGAAGCCGGGCCCTCCCCGACCAGCTCCCCGTCAGCCTGGACCAACACCTTTTCGGCGGTGTCGATCGTGATCTCGGTGGTCGTAGACATGATCACCTTTGGATGAGTGACATGCCGGCCCTTGTAGATGCTGGGAAAAGCCCGCAGCAGAGCGATCTTGCCCATGTCGCGAACGACGACCAGGTCCAGTTTGCCGTCGCGCAGGTCGGCCCGGGGCGCGACATTCATGCCTCCGCCGTAGTACCCGCCGTTGGCGACTGCTACCATGACAATGCGCAGACTTTCCGTCCGGCCGGCCGTGTTGAGGTGAACCGTCTTATTGCGGTAACCCGCTAACGTCCGCAGCAGGCCGAAAACGTAGGGGATGGTCCCGCCAAAGTATTTGGGGAGGCTTTCAGTCGACTCCGTCACCGCGGCATCGAACCCCATCCCTGCCGCGTTTACAAAGAAGCGGTGACATTTCTGCCCCTTGTTCATGCATTCGACCACCCCGACGTCGATCCGTGACCGCTGCGGATTCACCAGCGCCGAGCAGGCCGGAACGTAGTCGTGAGACACTCCCAGTGAGCGGACGAAGTCGCCGCCGGTACCGGTACTGATGAAGCCCATTGTGGTGTCGGCCGCCCCGTCTGAGGAGAGAATGCCGTTGGCGACCTCGTGGACGGTACCGTCCCCACCTACGGCGACGACGTATCGGTAGCCGTCCCCGGCCGCAGCGTGGGCGATTTCGATGGCATGTCCGACGCCTTCGGTGAACTGGAAATCAAAAGACAGACCGACATGCTTCAACAACCGGCTTATTCTCGGCCACTTGCGCTCGGTCGACTTGGCGCCGGCCACCGGGTTGACGATGATCTTGGCCCGGGGCGCCGGCTGTGATTCCATCCAGCCGCGGTCAGTCATTCTTCATCGCTGCGTGCTCAGTCCAGCCGGTTGACCCGTGATGAAGGGCGCTTCCGGCGTTCGAACTCGATGCCCGCCTCTTTGAAAAGGCTCACGAAGGTTTCGTCGTTGTAGTGGCCCGAGCTTACAAATCGCTTGATGCGGGCATTGACCAGCATCTTGGCACAAAGTACGCATGGCGTGTGAGTACAGTAAATGGTGCTGCCTTCCAGACTCACCCCATGAAGCGCCGCCTGGATGATCACATTCTGTTCGGCATGGATGGCGCGGCATATCTCGTGCCGTTGACCGGACGGGATGCCCAGCTCGTCTCTCAGACACCCCAGTTCAAGGCAGTCTTTGAGGCCGGCGGGCGCGCCGTTATAGCCGGTGGTCAATATTTGCTTATCCCTGACGGCGATCGCTCCCATATGGTGGCGGCGGCACGTGGAACGTTCGCCGACCACCGCCGCGATCTTCAGGAAATAGGTGTCGATGTCGGGCCGTTTGAATTCTGTCATTTTATCTGCGCGATCACCTTCTCCGCGGCCTGTCGCAGGCTTTCAAGGGAAGACTCGTTGAGCAAGATGAAGTCGGCCATGGCGATCGGCCCCCCCTTATTCACGTTCTCGATCTCAGCTTTGTCCCGTCCTGCCGCCTCTTCCCGGTTCAAGGGGCGCACTTTCCTGCCGGCAAGCCTGGCGTACCTGGTAACCGGTGATGCCCATACGGCCGCTGTACAAAATGCGTCGCCGTAGTGCTCTTTCAGGAACGTATACTCCTCCCAGGAGTATAGTCCGTCAATGACCACATCGGTGTGTTGCAGGGCGGCATCGATGGCGGGCAGATTCAGTTTGGCGTAGGCCGCCATGCCGTGCTCGTGGCGGAGGGATTCCCTGATGTGTCGCTCATTCTTCTCGGTGAGCTCCAGTCCGCGCTTCTTGATCTCCCGGTCGGTAACATCACCGAATCTGATACGGTAGAAACCCTCACTCTCGAAGACTCGGGCGGCCTCGGATTTTCCGGCGCCGGGCATACCAACCAAAGAAACTATCTTCATCGTTGTTTTCCGTTCAATTATATGGAAACAGGGGGTGGATTGGCAAAATTGGGTTGCCACGGTGTCCATTCGCGACTAAGATGAGGGCGAAAGAAAATGCCGGGCGCCGATCTCATTCTCAAGAACGTTAACGCAATTACCCTCGACGCGCAGAAGCCGGCGGCGTCGGCCGTCGCCATCGCCGGGGACCGTATCCTGTCGGTTGGTGAAGCGGGCGATCTGCCGGACTTAGCCGGCCCCGACACCCGGGTGATCGACTGCCAGGGCAGGACGCTCGTTCCGGGCTTCAACGACGCCCACTGCCACATTTTTTCCTATATCCGGAAGCAGCTTACCGTCGATCTGAGCGGTCCGGCGATCCGTTCCATCGCCGACATAAAGGAAGCCGTTCGAGTCAAGGTCGGGACCACCCCTCCTGGCCAGTGGGTCAATGGCTCCGACTACAACGATTTCCTGCTTGCTGAAAAGCGGCATCCCACCCGTTGGGACCTGGACGAGGTCGCTCCCGAACACCCGGTGATACTGTCACACCGTTCTTTGCACGCCTGCGTTCTGAACGGCCGGGCTCTGGCTTTGGCGGGCATCACCACCGAGACTGAGGAGCCGCCGGGAGCTTTGATCGTCCGCGATGTCGCGACCGGTGAGCCGAACGGCGTGCTCATTGATATGCTGGGTTACATCCGGTACATGGTGATGCCGCCTCTTCCCGAGAGTGAACTGGAGCGGGGTATCGCGGCGGCTAACCGTAGCTTCCTGTCCCAGGGCATCACCTCGCTTCAGGATGCCACGGTGACCAACGACCTGAAGCGATGGCGGGTCTACCGCCGGTTCAAAGACCGTGGCACCTTCCGTAGCCGCGTCTACGTGATGACGGGAATCGATCAGTTGGCCGACTTTCGCGACGCCGGGTTAACTTTCAGATCGGGTGATGATTCCCTGCGGGTGGGCGGACTGAAGATTGTCCTTGGCGAAACCACCGGACGGCTGTTCCCCGCCCAACCCGATCTCGACCGGTATGTCCTGGAGGCGCACGTGGACGGTTGCCAGTTAGCCATCCACGCCGTCCAGCCAACCACCGTTGAGGCGGCAGTCAGCGCCCTTGAATCGGCGATACGGCGGTTCCCCGGCAGGAGACACCGGCACCGTATCGAACACTGCGCCGAATGTCCTCCCGCCCTCTTCGAACGGGTCAAGAATCTGGGGGTGGTCATATCAACTCAGCCGCCGTTCCTCTACTACAGCGGCGACCGGTACCTGGCCCAGATACCTGCCGACGGAATACGCTGGCTGTACCGGATGAAGTCATTCATTGGCGGCGGGCTGGTGGTCGCCGCAGGATCGGATACTCCGGTGGTGGCCAACAACCCGCTTGTCGGGCTCTACGCTGCGGTGGTAAGGAAGTCGGCCGCGGGGCAGGTTCTCGCCCCTGAAGAGAGCGTGTCCCGTCTGGAGGCGCTGGCCATGTACACCACGAACGCCGCCTACGCCTCGGGTGACGAGAGTGTCAAGGGCTCAATCACCCCGGGCAAATATGCTGATCTGGCGCTTCTGACTGATGACCCGACCCGGGTTGACGCTGAGGCGATCACGGATATCAGAGTGCTGAAGACCATCATCGGAGGGGAGGTGGTCTGGGAAGACTGACCTCCCTGGAGAGTAGTCTAGTTTCCTTGACATCCCCCGCCCTGCACCCTAAACTTGAAGTTAGGAGTAACGAAATGCCTATCTACGAGTACAGCTGCCAAGCCTGCGATAGCAAGTTCGAGTTGATGCGCCCGTTCAGCCAGTCCACTTCTCCCGCCTCCTGCCCCACCTGCAAGAAGACAGCCAGGCGTCTTATGTCGTCGTTCGCTTGCTTTACCGTGAATGACGGCGGTTCGGCCACTCCGGTCGCCGGGACGTCTTCGTGCGCGAGTTGCGGCGGTTCGAACTGCAGCACCTGCGGCGCGGGCTAGGGTCGCTGGATGTCACCCGGCCCCGGGACCCGGACCGGCGTTGCGAATCTGCCGCTTCACTACGGCAAAGCCCCTAAATGGCTGTTTGACCGCATGGTCAAACTGGCGCGCGAGATTACCATCGTCATTATCTCGGACTTCGGCGCCGACGAAATGCTCCGGCGCCTCTCCGATCCTCACTGGTTTCAGGCCTTTGGTTGCGTGCTCGGTTTCGACTGGCACTCAAGCGGCGTGACCACCACTCTCTGCGGCGCCCTCAAAGAGGGCGTCAAAGGAATTGAACGTGACTTGGGATTCTTCGTGGCCGGGGGCAAAGGCAGGACTTCCCGCAAGACGCCGGAGGAACTCCGTAACTGGGGGCAGTTGATCTCGGTTGACGCCACTCCGCTGGTGTATGCCAGCCGCATGTCGGCCAAGGTGGACAGCGCCGGCATCCAAGACGGCTACCAGCTATACCACCACACATTCATGTTCTCCGGGAGCGGCGCCTGGGCGGTGGTACAACAGGGCATGAATGAGACTAACCACTATGCCCGACGCTACCACTGGCTGAGTGAGTCGGTGGCCTCGTTCGTCAACGAGCCGCATGCGGCGATCGCTTCCGAAGGGCGTGGCCACGCCCTGAATCTGGTCGCCGCCGAAAGCCGCCCCACCCGTCTCCTCATTCCGCAGATCGTGACCACGGAGAAGCCGGACAAGGTGATGGCCGATCTGAAGACCATCAAGACGCTAACGTTGCCCGAACACCACTACCTGGGTACCTCGGACCTGCACCCCGACAGTCTGTCGAAGATACTCCTCAGCACCTACGAGCGCCAGCCCGCAGACTTCGAGACCCTGCTCGGGTTGGAGGGCGTCGGGGCGAAGACAGTCCGAGCGCTCAGTCTGATCTCGGAGCTTATCTACGGCGTGGCGCCGAGCTACCGCGATCCCGCCCGTTACAGCTTCGCGCACGGCGGCAAGGACGGTATTCCCTATCCGGTCGACCGCGTTACCTACGACCAGTCGATTTCGCTGCTGGCCCGGGCCATCGACCGCGCCAAGCTCGAGCCGTCGGACAAGAAACAGGCCTCCGGCAGACTGGCTCGCCTGAGATAGACTGGGTTACGCCGCGCTGGCAAGCTTACTGTCCCCGGCTATTTGTGCTTGACCGTCGAAGCGCCGGTCACCTCCGTGGTACCGGTCTTGGGATTGCTCAGAAAGAAGAGGCGGGACGCGCCGCTCAAAAAGAAATCCAGGTGTTCCCGAGCGTCCACGGTGGCCTGACTGGCACCGCTCAGGGTGATCGTGGCTGTCTTGTGTACAAATGCTTCGAGGTTGATGCGGCTGGCGCCAGTTCCGGTCAGCTTGACATCCTTGCCGGTGCCGGACAATTCAACGCGGCTGGCGCCTGACACATCCAGCTTCACGTTGCCGGTGGTCAACTTGCCGTCCAGACCGCACGCCCCGGAGACGTCGATACTCGCTTCCCCAGCTTCGACACCGGTCAGTTGCAGGGTGCTGGCGCCGGCCAGGGTCAAGTCCACCCCATTTGTCGACTTAAAGCCGCTCACCGTGGCCTTGCTTGCTCCGGATAGAGCGACGCCTCGCAGCACGGGCATCGTGATCCGGGCCTTCAGCACCTTGCGCATCAGAACAAAATCGGTGAAGGGATGATTCGGGCTTAGCTTAAGCGTCAACGTTTCGCCGGTCTTGTTCACCGAGATGTAGTCCAGCAATGCTTCGCTTGAAGTAATCTCCACGCTGAAGGTGTCCGATTGCCGCACTTCGACGTCGAAGGCGTTCTGGACATCGAGTCGGGTGAAGTCCTTGACATCCTGGGGAGTGGTCTGTGAACCGCCGGAGCATGCCGAAGCCGTTAGCGGCATTGCCAGCACTAAGACAATCGCCACCAGCAAGCGCCACTTCTTCATATTCACACTCCGGTCCTTCGGATGAAGGACGTCACGTTCAAGGGTCTCCGGCGTCACGCCGTCCGGAACCGCCAAACCGCCCGAGCTCCTACCGCCGGTATACTGTCTTGCCTGCCACCCTGGATCGGTTGAGCCGCCGGTTCAGATGCAAACCTTCAAGAATAAATTCGATCGCTGACGCGACCGTTTCCGGTCTTTCCGATTCGTCGATGGCCTTCACCGCGTTGGCCATGCCGATGATCTCCTTGAAGTTCCGGATGTAGGCCCGGGCGCCCATGGTCTCGGAAACCTCGACGCTGAAGCCGGAACTGAACTGGGCGACGATCTCCTCGAGTTTCGGCACCTGGTAGTACCGGCTGAATACTATCTGGACCGCCTTCCGCGTGATTTCGTCGAGTATCTTCTCCTCTTTGGTATCCTCGAAACTCTCCAGCTCGATCTTGCCGGTGGTCGAGGCGACCATGAAAGGCAGGTCGGTGATGCGCGGAACGGCCAGCTTTTCGCCGAGGGTGACGGCGCGCCGCACCGAATTGGAGATCAAGGTCTCGTAGTTGGCGATCGATACCCGTACGCTCACCCCCGAGCGCTGATTGATGTCGGCGCTCTTTCGGGCCAGGTGGGTGACTTCGGCCACGATCTCTTTCATGTACTTCGGCACGAACACCTCGATTTCGTCGCCGGGGAAGCGCCGCCGCTCCTGTTCCATGATGGCGATCTCATCTTCAGTGGTCACCGGGTAGTGCGTGCGAATCTGCGCCCCATACCGATCTTTCAGCGGAGTTATGATGCGGCCGCGGCTGGTATAGTCCTCGGGATTGGCGCTGGCGACCAGCAGAACGTCGAGCGCCAGTCTCAAGTGGTATCCCCGAATCTGGACATCGCTCTCCTCCATCAGGTTGAACAGGCCCACCTGAAGTCGTTCGGCCAGATCTGGCAGTTCGTTGATGCAGAAGATGCCGCGGTTGGTGCGCGGGATGAGGCCATAGTGGATGGTGAGTTCATCGGAGAGGTAACGGCCCTCGGCAACTTTTATTGGGTCCACGTCACCGATCAGGTCGGCAATGGTGATATCAGGTGTGGCCAGCTTTTCGCCGTACCGCGCGCTTCTCGGTAACCAGTCAATCTCGGTCGCGTCGCCCTCGCCGGTAACATGGTCGCGGCACGCCCGGCAAATTGGAGCCAGCGGGTTGTCGTTGACTTCGCACCCTCGAATTACCGGTATCTCCGGGTCGAGCAGTTCGGTCATCAGACGCATGATCCTCGACTTTGCCTGGCCGCGCTCCCCGAGGAAAATAATATCCTGCCCCGAGATGATGGCGTTCTTGACGTGGGGGATGACAGTATCATCGTACCCGATGATGCCGGGGAAGATGTTCTTCTTGTCACGGATCGCCTTCATCAAATTCCGGCGCAATTCTTCTCTTACCGAAATCGGCTGGTATCCTGATGCCTTGAGTTCGCCGATCGTGGTCGCTTTCTTGCCGTGTCCCGTAGCCATTACCGTTGCTTCACCGTCCTTCAATTAGCCCCGGGTCCCAGTTGGGGGACCCGCGCCCTGGATAGAGAGAATTCTAACACAGGCGTGGGTTCCCGGACAAAGAACGGGGGGGTTGACGTCATACACGGAAACGTGTAAAATGCAGGTGATGAAGGTAAAGAGCAGACGGCCGGCCACCTGGGACGGCGTTCGCATTAAAGCACTGCGGCAGCATCTCGGGCTGACCCAAACGGAAATGGCGGCCCGGTTGGGAACCCGGCAACAGACTATCAGCGAATGGGAGAATGGTATGTACCGGCCTCGGGGAGCGTCGGTTAAGGTGCTTACGATCGTTGCCGACGGGGCCAGTTTCACATACGTTGCGTCACCGCCCGCCGGAGACCGACCGGGTTAGTAAGAGGACGGCCGCCAGGTTCTTGAGTGTCAACCGGTACACGTTAACAGGTATGTGGCAGTCGCCACCGGGCCTTCCGGGCGTGAATGAGTATCGCCGGTCGGCGCACAGGGGCGATAGGCATGGGGGATCGCATGCTTGAGCGGCAACTCAGTGAAATATGGACGTCGCAGCGCTTCGGGGGATCGCTCATGACCAGTGGTGGGACCGAGGTGACGGTGATCTACCCGGGCCGGATCAACGACAGCCGCGGCGGTGATTTTTGCGATGTCGTGCTCAGCCTCGGCGGGCGGAAGGTCAGGGGCGACGTTGAGTTGCATGTTCGCGCGAATGACTGGAGGGCGCATGGGCACGATCGCGATCCCAGCTATAATCGGGTAGTTCTCCACGTGGTCTACTCTCACGCGGGCGGGGCGCCCACCATTCTTGAGAGTGGGCGTGAGGTACCGGTCCTGGCTCTGGGGGAACAGTTGTGGTGGCGTTCTTGGGGAGAGGGCGGCGGTCGTTCCGGTGGTGACGGACGCTGGCCGTGTTTGAGTGCCCTGCGACGGCTTGGCGAGGCCGCCGTCGCAGCCGTTGTCGAGCGGGCTGGCGAGGAGCGATTCGGCGAGAAGACGGCTCGCTTCCGCCTGAGCTTGGAGGAGGGAAATGGTGGGGAGGTGCTGTACCAGAGCGTGATGGCAGCCCTGGGATATTCGAAGAACAAGGACACTTTCTTGGAACTGGCGCGGCGGGTGCCATTGGCAGAATTGGAGTCGGTCACCCGCGGTGATGAATCAGACCGGGAATGCGGGGCACGCGTGGAGGAGTTGCTGCTGAAGGTCGCCGGCCTGGCGCCGGCCGGGCGGGCACGGGGAGGCATGGCCGCGGCCGATTGGGAGATGTTCCGGACGAGACCAAGTAACTCGCCTCAAAGTCGGATCGCGGCCATGAGTTGCCTGCTCGTGCGGTATCGCCGCGAGGGGTTGCTGTCCGGTATGCTCGGTGCATTCAAGATCGCCGCCGCGACCCATGACTACCGTTGCCTGGAATCAGCCGTGGTGGCTGGCCGGTCTGCCGCGGGTGGGGTTGCTCCGGGAGGCACCGGATGCGATGTGCTGGGTCGGGATCGCGCCGCGGACATCATCGTTAATGCGCTCCTGCCCTTTTTCAATGCACTCGGTGACAGGTGGCGGGAACCGGGTTTGAGTGACAGTGCGATCTCCATGTACTGCAGTTGGCCGCGGCTCGGTGGTAATTGTGTGGAACGACACATGATGGTCCAGGTTGGGCTGCCGAGGGTGATGGTCAATTCTGCCCGGCGGCAGCAGGGGTTCATCGAAATATATGCGAAGCACTGTTCCCGGGGGCGGTGTGCTGTCTGCGGGCTAGGCCAGGCGGAGGCCGGCGACGATGTCCAGGTCAAGGCCAGCGCATTGCCCGGCGATGAACCGGAAATACCCGGCCGAGGCGATCATGGCGGCATTGTCGGTGCATAACCGCGCCGGTGGAATGAGAACCGGCACCGGTGACGATTCCAGCATTCGCTGTCGGAGCCGCGAGTTGGCGGCCACGCCGCCGGCGAGCAGGACCTGCCGGACGCGGTGTTTTCGGGCGGCCTCGGCCGTCTTGGTGACCAGGACGTCCACGATGGCTTCCTGAAAGCTGGCGGCCGCGTCGGCGGTGCTGGCGATGGTGCCGCCCTGCACCATCCGCATGAGGGCAGTCTTGATGCCGCTGAAACTGAAGTCATCGGTTCCTTTCAGCCAGGCGTGGGGAAGTGCCACTGAAGGCACACCCTGCCGCGCCGCGTGGTCGACGGCGGGGCCGCCTGGATAGCCGAGACCAAGAATACGGGCTGCCTTGTCGAAAGCCTCTCCCGCAGCGTCATCCCTGGTGTGCCCCAGCAGGGCATAATCCCCGTGCCCCTTCATAAGGACGATATCGCTGTGGCCCCCCGAGACGATTAGGCAGACTAATGGAAACTCGGGCGCCGTTCGCTGGCCTGTGTCGAGCCAGTTGGCATAGATGTGTCCTTCGAGATGGTTGACCGCAATGAGAGGCAGCCGGCGAGCCAGGGACATCGCCTTGGCCGTATTGACCCCGACCAGCAGTGAACCTGCGAGTCCCGGGCCATGGGTGACTGCCACGGCGTTGATCTGTTCCCAGGAGACCGCGGCCGCGGCAAAAGCGTGCTTGAGCAGGGGGAGAATGGCCAGCAGATGCTGGCGTGAGGCGACTTCGGGGACTACCCCCCCGTAGCGGGCGTGGATATCAACCTGCGACGCGATCTGGTCTGACAGTATCCTGGTCCCGTCTTCAACGATCGCCACGGCCGTCTCATCGCACGACGTCTCGATACCGAGTATCATCATGGTCTCCGATTATAGTGTATCCCGTGGCGGCCCGCCAGCGGATCGGAGGAGAGCACAGCGGATGTGCCTGATGGTCAGTGTTGATATGAGATGAGGGCGGAATCAATTCAGGACCGGGACGGCCGGTAACGGCACAGCGGAAAGGGGCCGACCCTCGTTTGACAAACCTGAGTGCAGACGGTAAATTAACGCTATTGCTCCGAAAGGAGGGACTGATGCTGAACGAAATCCTGAGAGTGCTCAGCGACGACGCCCGGGCGACGCCCGATCGGATAGCCGCGATGACTGGTGCCTCAGTGGAAGAGGTGACCCGCCTCATCGCAGAAGCCGAGAAGGACCGGACGATCCTGAAATACACAACGCTGATTAACTGGGAAAAGGTACACAGCGAGCAAGTCTGGGCCATGATCGAAGTCAAGGTTACCCCCCAGAAGGACGTCGGATTTGATGCCATCGCCGAGCGCATTTACCGGTTCCCGCAGACTCGGAACGTTTACCTTATCTCCGGGAGCTACGATCTCTTTGTGCTCATCGCCGGCAGGTCCAATCGGGAGATCGCCGACTTTGTGTCCCAGAAGCTGTCGCACATTGACGGCGTGCATGAAACGTTTACCCAGTTCGTGCTCAAACGCTACAAGGAAGATGGCGAGATCATCGGCGCACGGGAAGACGTGAAGCGGCAGCCGGTGGTCCTCTAGCAGCCGCCGCATCGGGGAGATCTGATGTCCACCAACCAGAAGATCAGGAAGTATCACATATCGGAGCGGGCCAACCAGCTCGCTCCTTCGGGTATCCGCAAGTTTTTTGACTTGCTGGCCAGCATGGACGGAGTCATCTCGCTCGGCGTGGGCGAGCCTGACTATCCAACTCCCTGGCATATTCGTGAGGCGGCCATTGAGTCACTCGAAAAAGGCGTCACGATGTACACCTCGAACTCGGGTATGCTTGAACTACGGCAGGAGCTCGCACGGCACCTCAGGGGCCAGTATGGCCTGCGATATGCTCCCGAAGGCGAACTGCTGATCACGGTGGGCGTCTCCGAGGCCCTGGATCTCACGATGAGGGCGATCCTTGACCCGGGCGACGAAGTGATCATTCCCGACCCTTCCTTTGTCGCCTACCAGGCCTGCGTGGCGTTGGCCGGGGGCAAACCGGTCATGGCGCCGACAAACGAAGAAGGCAGCTTCGAGTTGGGCGCCGCTGACGTCGAGGAGCGCATCACCGCCCGGACCAGAGCCATACTGTTGGGCTATCCGTCCAATCCGACGGGTGCGGTCATGTCCAGAGATAAACTGAAAGAGATCGCTGACGTGGCGAAGAAGCATGGCCTGATCGTGGTTTCGGATGAGATCTACGCGCAGCTGGTCTACGGTCTGGAACACACCTCCTTCCCTGGACTCCCCGGCATGAGGGACAGCACGATTCTGCTGGGTGGCTTTTCCAAGGCGTTCGCGATGACCGGTTGGCGAATCGGGTACGCCTGTGCACCCCGGGAGATCATCGCAGCCATGACCAAGATCCATCAGTACACTATGATGTGCGCTCCGACGATGGGTCAGGTAGCGGCGATCGAGGCGCTCAGGGTCGGTGGTAACGACGCTACCGAAATGGTGGCTGACTACAACCGGCGGCGCCGGGTGATTGTCAAGGGTCTGCGCGACATCGGTTTGTCCTGTTTCGAGCCGAAGGGCGCTTTCTATGCCTTCCCTTCTATTAGAAGCACCGGCCTGACCTCGGAGGAGTTTGCCGAGGGGCTGCTCACCGAAGAGAGAGTGGCGGTTGTGCCCGGTTCGGCTTTTGGCAAGTGCGGCGAGGGCTATATACGCTGCTGCTACGCGACCTCGCTGGCTGACATTGAAGAGGCGCTGGTGCGCATGAACCGATTCGTGAAGAAGCATGACGGAGAAGCGACTAAGGTGAGGCGGACGTGAACGGCCCCGTTACCGACGGAAGGCATCAATAGGACCATGAAGATTCTTGTGTGCGACCGGTGTGGGTTTGAGTTGACCGAACGGGACGACATCAACCAGGTTCTGGAAGGCATTGAGTCCTGGCAGACTGCGACCCGCGAGCGGGGGGCGGAACCGCGGGGCGTGTATCCCTGTAAGCACTTTATTCGCTGCCAGGGCGAACTCGTATTCCAGGACAAGAAGCGGTTTTGGCAGCGTTAGCTCGAGTTCCCGGCGGGAGAGATCCTGCCCGGCGCCGGAGGCCTGATGACGGCGCAATTCGGGCGGAGACCAGCGCGAAGAAAGGTGGGCCTTTGAAGAAGATCACGCCTGAAGAGACCACGACGCGCAAGCGGGCGGCCGTCAAAGAGACCTACGCCAGGGCCGGTGTCAACATCGCCGGCAAGACGGCCGTCATCGACAGTATTCGCCGGCTGGCGGGGAGTACTCTCGGTCCCCAGGTGTTGAGTGGAGTCGGGTTCTTCGGCGGCATGTACCAGTTCAACGGTGGTGGCGAATCGGTCCTCGTTTCCAGCGTGGACGGCGTCGGCACCAAGATCAAGGTCGCCCTGGCCATGCGAAAGCACGATACCATCGGCGTCGACATCGTCAACCACTGCGTGGATGACATCCTTGCCTGCGGGGCGCGGCCACTCTTCTTTTTGGATTATGTCGGCACCGGCAAGGTTGTCCCGGACCGGCTGGAAGCCATCGTGAAGGGGTTGTCCGGGGCCTGCCGTGAGACCGGATGTGCTCTGATTGGTGGCGAAATCGCTGAGATGCCGGACGTCTACCGGGGCGACGACTATGATCTGGTGGGGTTCATAGTGGGCGTCGTTGACAAGAATAAGATCATCACCGGGCGCGATATTGTGGAGGGTGATGTGGTGCTGGGGCTGCCGTCGAGCGGCCTGCATACCAACGGATATACGCTGGCGAGGCGCATTCTCGGCGATGCCAGCGAACTCCTCGACGTGCACCTTCCGTCGCTGGGGCGGACGCTGGGGGAAGTGCTGCTCGAGCCTCACCGGAGCTACTATGGGGATTTGGGGCCCGTCCTTCCGTTGCTGAAGGGAGTGGCCCACATCACCGGTGGCGGGATCATCGGCAATGTCGCCCGTATCCTGCCCAAAGGATTGGCTGTTGATATTGAGAGCAAACGCTGGCCCCGGCAGCCGATCTTTGACCTGATTCAGCAGCAGGGCAACGTGGCGACCCGAGAAATGTATCGTGTCTTCAATATGGGTCTGGGGATGATGCTGGTCTGCTCCCCCGGACAGTCCGGCCGGCTGGGCAAGGAACTGCCCCAGGCGACCGTAGTTGGCCGGGTTGTCCGCCCTCGAGGCCGTGTCCGGGCGATCATCGACGGTGTGGGGTACCGCTCCGACAAGGTGCGCTAGTTATCCCTGGTCCGGCGAAGAAATGATCCGTTGCCTCGATGGCGCAGGCTCTAAGGCAATAGTAAACCCACGCTCCTCCGGGGCCGTATTTGGCGACAACAGCCAGTAGATCCGATTTCTCCATTGACAGTGCGGGGTGTCAGCGCTATACTAGTAATGTAAATGCAAAGCACTTGCAATAACATAGGGTGATGAAGAATATGTCGCTTGAGAGTACGCGGAGGGCCCTGCCGGGTTTGAGGATCACCAACCAGCGGGCGCTGATACTGGATATCATCCGCCACGGACGCGGTCATATGGATGCCGACGAGGTGTACCGGTTGGCCCGTAAGAAGCAGGGCCGGATCAGCTTGTCGACAGTGTATCGCAATCTGCAAACGTTGAAGAAGCTGGGGCTTATCGATGAGGTCCATTTCGACGAGGACCACCACCACTATGAAGTGCGGGCATCCTCCGAGCACCATCATCTGATCTGCCTGTCCTGCGGTCGGATTACCGAGTTTGACTATCCCCTTGCCCGGCTGGTGAAGAAGAACGTGCCGGAGGCGGGTGATTTTAAAATTACGGGGACCGAGACCAGGGTCCTTGGCTATTGTTCCAGTTGTCAGAGCCCGGGCTAGACTGTTTTTTTCTGAGTGATATTGCAAATACAAAGCAACTGTATTAATTGTATCGGGGCGACGGGCAAGGAGAACGGCGGATGTTGAGTGCGTTGTTGATAACGCTTCGCGAGGGGCTCGAGGCGGCCCTCATCGTGGGCATTATTATGGCCTATCTGGTGAAGACTGGGAGGACCGATCTGGCGCGTTATGCCTGGCTGGGAGTGGCTGGGGCCGTGGTAGTGAGCCTGGGGGTTGGGATTGCTATCTACGGCACCGCCGGGGAACTGGCGGGTCGGGCGGAGGAGATCTTTGAGGGATCAGCTATGCTGCTGGCGGCTGGGGTTCTCACCTGGATGATCTTCTGGATGCACCGTCAGGCGACCAACATCCGGGCCAGTCTGCAGTCGCAAATGGATGCCAGGATGGCCCGCGGATCATGGCTCGGTCTGGCGATGCTGTGTTTCGTGGCGGTCGTCCGCGAGGGGATTGAGACTGTGCTCTTCCTGTTCGCCGCCTCGCGAACCGCCGAGTCACCGCTCGCGGCGACCGCAGGGGGACTCCTCGGGCTGGCGATCGCTACCGGCGTCGGCTATTTACTGTACCGGGGCACGGCGCGGCTCAACCTGAGAGTGTTCTTCAATGTCACCAGCGCGGTGCTGATCGTCTTCGCCGCCGGCCTGTTGGGGCACGCGGTCCACGAGTTCAATGAAGCAGGGATCGTTCCCGCGGTTATCGAACACGTGTGGATTACCGGCCGCATCCTGTCCGACAGTTCAGGTCCGGGCCGGTTCTTGGCCTCCATCCTGGGCTACAACGAAGACCCATCGCTGACCGAAATCATGGCCTATCTCGTCTACCTGGTGGTGGCGCTGGTGAGCTACTTTCGGCCGCGCCCTGGAACGAGCGGTACAAGAGCGTGAACAGTAGAGCGGTCAAGACGAATCGGCGAACTGCTGCAGACCGACTGAGAAGCATCCTCCGTCCGGGCGGCGCCAGGGCCGGCAGTTGTCACGGTGGCGGGTCAGTGGAAATCAGCGTTGGGGCGCGGAAGTTGGGTATCGTCGGTAATCCGAACGTCGGCAAGAGCCTGGTATTCAACCGGCTGACGGGTGGCCACGCGGTGGTGTCCAACTATCCGGGGACGACGGTGGACGTCACGCGGGGCAAGATGAAGACCGCCGCCGGCGAGATCGAGGTGGTCGACACACCGGGGATGTACTCGTTGCTGCCGATCACTGAAGAAGAACGGGTGGCCCGCTCGGTGTTGCTGTCGGAAAAGCCCGACGTCGCTTTGCAGGTGGCCGATGCCCGGAATCTCGAGCGCATGTTGTCCTTCACGTTGCAGCTCATCGAGGCCGGCCTGCCGCTGGTACTGGCGCTCAACATGATGGACGAAGCCGAATCGGCTGGCGTGAATGTCGATGTGCTGAAACTGGAAAGGGAGTTGGGTATACCGGTGGTGGCCACGGTGGCCACGGTGGGAAAGGGCATCGCCGCGTTGCGGGAGGAGATCTCCGCCTACAACCCGGTCCGGTATCCCTCACCCGGCCGCCGGACTTACGAAGGGGACCTCGAATCAGCGTTGGGGCAGATTGAACGTCTCCTTTGCGGCGACTACGGAATATCGAAGCGGGCGGTCGCCCTCCTCTTGGTGCAAGGTGACCCCGAGGTCGCAGCGAGAGCGGCGGCGCGGGAAACCGAGTATGGCGCCATCGAAGAAGTGGTGGCCCAGGTTCGCTCGCGGTACAACCAGCCGGTCAGCTACGTCGTGTCGATGGCGCGTCAACGGGAGATCAGGCGGATCCTGGGCGCAGTCATGACCAGTGAAGAGAAGGTGGGGCACGGTCTCGCCGACCGGCTGAGCCGTGCCATGATGAGGCCGCTCACCGGCGTCCCGATCCTGCTGGCCTTCCTCTATTTCGGATTGTATCTGTTCGTCGGTGTCCTGGGGGCACGCACGCTGGTCGGCTTTCTGGAGAACACCGTCTTTGGCAGTTGGATCAATCCCTGGGCGACCGGTGTGGTGACACGCATCTTGCCGTGGGAGGTGCTGAGAGCGCTGTTGGTGGGGCAGTATGGGATCATAACGTTGGGGCTGACTTACGCCTTTGCCTTGATACTTCCCATCGTGGGGACGTTTTTCATCGTCTTCTCGATTATTGAAGACAGCGGCTACCTGCCCCGCCTGGCGATGCTCGTCGACCGTGTCTTTAAGACAATCGGACTCAGTGGACGGGCGGTGATACCCATGGTGC
The DNA here is from genome assembly GCA_963735055.1 of uncultured Chloroflexia bacterium. GTDB lineage: Bacteria > Chloroflexota > Dehalococcoidia > Dehalococcoidales > UBA2162 > JBBITI01. The sequence continues at coordinate 321,404 of CAVTJN010000004.1, forward strand.
TCGGCTTTGGCTGCGACACCATGGCCACCATCGTGACCCGGACCCAGGAGACCAAACGCGAACGTGTCCTGGCGACGCTACTATTGGCCCTGGCGATCCCGTGTTCAGCTCAGCTGGGAGTCATCTTTGCCATTCTGTCGGGCAGTCCGGCTGCTCTGCTGATCTGGGGACTGGCAGTGACGGTAGTATTCCTGCTGGTGGGGTTCCTCGCCGGCAGGGTCATTCCGGGAGACAAACCGAGCTTCTACATGGAGATCCCCCCTCTCCGCCTGCCCAAACTGGGTAATGTCGTGTCCAAGACACTGACCAGGCTGCAATGGTACCTGATTGAGGTATTCCCGGTGTTTGTCGCTGCCAGTGTCATATTGTGGGCCGGGGACCTGACCGGTGTGCTCGAGCGGGCGGGACGCGCCCTCGAGCCTCTGGTGGCGTTCATCGGATTGCCGCCCGAAGCCGGTCCGGTATTCCTGTACGGGTTCTTCCGGAGGGACTTTGGGGCGGCCGGACTATACCAGTTGCAGGCCGCCGGGGCGCTGAGTGGCGTGTCCCTGGTGGTGGCGGCCGTGACGCTAACTCTGTTTGTGCCTTGTGTTGCCCAGTTTTCGGTGATGTTGAAGGAGCGCGGGTGGAAAACCGCGGTGGCCATTGCCGGATTTATCTTCCCCTTTGCTTTCGCTGCCGGCTTTGCCCTGGACCGGCTGTTGAAGGCCATTGGAGTGACGCTGTGAAGTGCGCTTTCTGCGGCGTTAGCTTCGAGGCCAGTGAGCGCCGGGCTGGCTGCCGTGGCTGCCCGATGTCGGGAACGTGCCGCAAGATTCGGTGTCCCAACTGCGGCTACGAAACAGCCGCGGGAATGGACATGAAGTGGGTGAAGGACCTGTGGCAGCGGATCTCGCGAGGCAAGACGGTGGCGCACTGAGACGACATGACGGGATCGGGGATGTGAGCAGGGCTCTCTTGGAGGAAGAAACGTGCAATTGACCGAACGGGCTGAAGAGATACTGGAGATACTGTGGATAAGGACTGAGGAAGAGAACCGAAGCCGCGTCCCACCGCCGGGACCTGCAGATCGAGGGCGTTCCGGGATCCGCCGAGATTGAGGAACTGCGGGCGGCGGGGTGTATCGCTGGCGACCAGGAAGGATTCGTGCTCACCGCCGCCGGCCGGCCGTTGGCCGAAAACGTGGTCAGGCGGCACCGGCTCGCCGAACGACTCCTGGCCGATGTGCTTGATGCGTGGAACGAGACGAACCACGCGAAAGCCTGCAAGTTCGAGCATCTGCTCGATCGCGGCCTGGATGATAGCATCTGTATCCTGCTGGGGCATCCCAAGGTATGTCCTCACGGAAAGCCCATCCCGCCGGGCAAGTGCTGCCGCGAGATGAACGAATCGGCCTCCAGGCTGGTCTCCCCATTGTCCCGCCTCGCCGAAGGGCAAACGGGCCGGGTAGCCTACGTCCACGCCCGGAAACAAGGACAGCTTCAGAAGCTGACCTCCATGGGGATCTTACCGGGCGCTGCCATATCGGTGGTGCAGACTTTCCCGGCCTACGTGTTTGAGGCCGGGCAGACCCAGTTTGCGGTGGACGTCGAAATTGCTGATGCCATCTACGTGCGCCTCACCGAGGACGCGGTGGCGGTGGGTGGAGGCGTGCCTTCTCGAGATGGGGAGCGGAGGGGTGGGGGGCGACACTGGTGGCGGCGGCGCGGGCTTTCGAATTGACGCAGGCGTTTGTTCGTCCCTTCGAGCCCGGATATAATAGCGGTATCGAACTCAGGTGAGCGGCAGATGATGTCCTGGCTTTATTACCTCGGTCACTGGAGCGTAAGGCTGTTTCTGTTCCTTTTGACGCGATTCGAAATCAGGGGGAAAGAATACGTGCCGAAGAAGGGAGCGCTGCTGGTGTCGGCCAATCATCTCAGCCTGATGGACCCACCGGTGGTGGGGGTTAGCCTGGGCCGCACGATCATATTTATGGCCAAAGAGGAACTGTTCCGCTCTCGGTTTTCCGGGTATTTCATCTCGCGGTTCGGTGCTTTCCCGGTACACCGCGGCCGGATTGACCGGGACGCCCTGCGGCAGGCGGAACTGGTCCTGTCTCGAGGCCGGGTGCTGGTGATGTTTCCCGAAGGTTCGCGCGGTACCGGACATCTGCGGGAGGGATTCACGGGCGCCGCGATGATCGCAACGCGTTCCAGGGTGCCGGTCTTGCCGGTTGGAATCACCGGTACCGAGGCCATAAAGGGATGGGGCTGGATGCTCCGGCGGCCGAGGATCACCGTGAACATCGGCCGCCCCTTCGAACTGCCGGCGACCGGTGGGAGAGGGCGCCGCGAGGAATTGGAGGAGCACACCAGGACGATAATGGGCCATATCGCCGAACTACTGCCTGAGCGCTACCGGAGTGAAGCGACGGAGGGGGCGCGTGCCTCAGATTGAAAAAGCCGCTCGGACCGGCTTCTGTTTTGGCGTAAAGCGAGCCATCGATATTCTTACCCGGGCGGCGGCGCAGCATGGCGGAGTCGAGACCCTGGGGGCCATCGTCCACAACCGGCAGGTGACCGACCGGCTGGCGGGAGGAGGAATCCGCGTCGCTCCGACTATCGATGCCTTTCAAGGTGAAGTCGCCGCAATCGGGAGTCATGGCGTTGCCCCGGAGGTTGAAGCCGAGATGAATGCCCGCTTCCGGGTTCTGGTGGACACAACCTGTCCCTTCGTGCATCGGGCTCAGTCCGCCGCGGGGCGTCTGGCCGGGGCCGGTTTCACGGTCATCATCTATGGGGAAGTGGAACACCCGGAGGTCAAGGGGATACTCGGCCATGCCCGCGGCAAGGGCATCGCCACGATGGACACTGAATTCCTGGCTGATCTCCGACCCCCACCCCATAAGGTCGGTATTTTGTCGCAGACTACGCAAATTCCGGCGTACTTTGTGGAATTCGGCCGACAAGTCATCGGTTCGTTACTCGACAAAGACGTTGAGTTGCGTTTTATCGATACTATCTGCCATGACATGCGGGACCGCCAGGAGGCTGCCATGCGTCTGGCGCGACAAGTGGACTTGATGATTGTCGTGGGCAGCAAGACGAGCGCCAACACCAACCATCTGGTCGATCTGTGCCGCACGGCGACCGAATCGCGGTTGATTGAAACGGCCGATGCCCTCCCCGGGCTAACTTTCGCCGGATTTCAGCGTATTGGAGTCACCAGTGGGGCATCGACCGCCGACGAGACAGTCGATGCCGTGGTGGCCAGGCTCGAAGAGCTGCTATAATCCCATTTGCTGAGCGACTATTTCGCGATAGAAGTCTCCGTCGCCGTAGGTGAGATCGCCTGCCTTGCCCCGTTTCGTGTAGTACTGCAATTCGTGGTCAATCGTGCAGGCGATGGCTCCGTGGACCTGGTGGGCAAGCGTGATCACCCGTCCAAAGCTCTCGTTCATCCAGGCCTTGGCAATGGCGACTTCCCGGGTTGCCGGTAACCCCTGGCTGATCCGCCAGGCAGCCTGGTAAGTACTGAACCGGGATCCATCGACATCCGCCGCCATGTTAGCGCAGTAATGCTGTATGGACTGGAAACTGCCGATGGGCCGGCCGGACTGTTTTCGCTCCTTGGCGTAGCTTACGGTCATCTCGAGGGCCCGCTGCATGATGCCCACCATCTCGCAGCATTTGGCCACGGCGGCCCGTTCGATCGCCCGCTGGACAATGGGCCAGCCCAGGTGTAAGCCACCGACCAACCGGTCGCCGGGCACCTTGACGCGGTTGAATACCACTTCGCACTGCCGGTCGCCGGACATCGTCGACAGCATTGAATGACTCAGGCCCGGGGTTCCGGTGTCAACCAGGAAGATGGAGACACCATCCTCAGCGCCGTCCTTCGTTCGGGAGACACAGAGGATACTATCGGCGACGTGAGCATCGGGTACGAAGAGCTTGGCGCCGTTGATGATGAAGTCCCGGCCACTGGCTTCGGCGCGGACCTTGATTGATCTGGCCGCGTATTGCGCGTCCGGCTCAGTCAGGGCCATCGTGACAATGGCATCCCCTCGCGCGATTCTCGGGAGATGAGCCTGTTTCTGCCCGTCATTGCCGGCGTCGAGCAGTGTCAGTCCGCCGAGCACCACGGTGGAGAAGAAAGGCCCGGGCAGACAAGCCCGGCCGGCCTCCTCCATTAGCACGGCCAGGTCAACGAAATTCATCCCGCTGCCCTCGTAGCTTTCCGGGAAGACCAGGCCGAGCCAGCCGAGCCCGGCCATCTCCTTCCACAGTGCCGGAGGATACCCCCGCTCGTCCTTTTCCATCGCCTTGACCAACGTTTTCGGGCACTTCTCCTGCAGGAAATCACGCGCCGAGGTGCGGAGCATTTCCTGTTCTTCAGTCAGTGAAAAATCCATCGTTGCCTATCCCCTCTTGCGACTCAGCGTCGCGATATTTCCTTTTCGGCGTTCCCGGCTGGGGTTTGCCTACGCGTCAGGCAGGCCCAGACCCCTGGTGGCCACCACGTTGCGGAGAATCTCGGATGTCCCCGCCTGCAGGCTGTATCCCATGGATCCCAGGTAAGAGTGTGGGGCCATACCGGAGATGGGGGCCAATTTGGACTCGCCCGTAAGCTGCCCGTAAAGGCCAAGGATCCTTGTGGAAAGGTCGGCCAGGTGCTGCTCGAAGGCGGTGCAGTAGAACTTGGCCATAGCCGCTTCCATGTTCGGGGCCCGCCCGCCGTCGATGACCAGCGCGACCCGATAGGTCAACAGGCGGCCGACTTCGTATTCTACCTGCAGCCGGGCCAGCTTGTCGCGTACCAGCGTAGACTGGCTGAGAGGGATTCCGTCGCGCTCTGTCTCTTTGCAGAACTTGACAATCGCGTCGAAGAGAGGGTAGTTCCCCATGAGGCGTTCCAGCCCTGACCGTTCGAAGTCGAGTTGGTTCACGATCTGGTAAAAGCCCCGGTTCTTCTCGCCGATCAGTGAGGTCTTGGGTACCTTTACGTTGTCGAAGAAGACCTCACCCCAGGCTTCGGTCCCGGTGATATCGATCGTCGGTACGATGGTCATCCCCGGCAGATCCGCGCGGATGATGAGTTCGCTGATGCCCCGGTGCTTGGGGGCGGTCGGGTCGGTGCGGGCGACCAGGTAGAGGTAGTTCATGTAGCGGGCGCAACTGGTCCACATTTTCTGCCCGTTGATGATGTAAGAGTCGCCGTCTTCGGCCGCCCTGGTCTGCAGCGAAGCGAGGTCGGAACCGGCCTCGGGCTCGCTCATGCCCAGTCCTACGTAGGCTTCGCCGCGCCGGATCATCGGCAGGAACTCCTTCTTCTGTTCGTCGGTGCCGAAGTGAATGATGGCGCGCCCAATCTGCCTGTCGGCAAACCAGTGGAGGGCCGCCGGCGCTCCGTAGCGGAGCATCTCTTCGGTAAGAATGAACCGATCGACATTGCTTCGCCCCTGGCCGCCGTATTCTTTCGGCCAGCTCAGCCCTATCCATCCCTTCTGCGCTACCTTCTTCGTGAACTCGGGAGAGAATCCCTGAATCCAGCCGTCGCAACTCGGCTTAAAGAGGCCGCGGCTGATTTCGCCCTCGAGGAAAGTTCGGACTTCCTGGCGGAACCCGTCCTGTTCCTCAGTGAATCTGAAATCCATTGTCTTTTCTTATCCTCCAATCGCGAGATGCGAACTTACACTACCAGGCAGGTCACCGTTCGGTTGATGCCGGGAATAGGGTGAATCCTGGTGGTCACCAGGTCACCGACACCGGCCAGCGAATCTGCCTCAACCATCACGATGAGATCAAACGGACCGGTGACGATATCAACCTCGCTAACCCCCGTAAGCCGTTTGAGGGCGGTCACCGCCTCGCGGTTCTTGCCGACCGCGGTTTCGATGAGAACGTAGGCCTTGGTTGTCATGGCGGAGACCTCCTTGGTGGAAGGCAGTACCGCATGATAGAGAGTACGAAGAGCTTCGAGCCAGCCTCATATTAGTTCATGCTCACAGCCGTGTCAACACCATCGAACCGTTGCTCCATCTCTGGGCAGTGGTGTATCATGAAAGTGATTGTCGCGAGGCTGGTAGCTGTCTTGCGACGGAGGGTGAACAAACAAATGTGGCTTCAAACCAGGATGTACATACTGGTGGCAGTGCTCTTCGCCGTACTCTACGGGGTCATTGTGGGTATCGGGACGTGGATGGGATCCGGGAGCGCCATCAGCTATCTGCTATTGGCCTTTGCCTTCCTTGGCGTCCAGTACCTCATCGGCCCGTCCATAGTTGGCTGGACGATGCGGGTCAGGTGGGTGACGCCGGAGCAGGAGCCGGACCTTCACCGCATGGTGGGCGAACTGGCGAAACAGGCGAAGCTGCCCAAACCCCGTGTCGGCATCTCAGAAATGCCCATCCCCAATGCCTTTGCCTTCGGCCGCACGCACCGAGACGGACGGGTGTGCGTTACCCGCGGCATACTCGGTATCCTGAGCCGGGATGAGTTACGGGCGGTGTTGGCGCACGAAGTGTCTCATATTAAGCACCGGGACATGGCAGTAATTACGCTGCTGTCGGCGATACCGATGGTACTGCACTGGGTGGCGTTCAGTTTCATGTGGGGTGGAGGAAGACGTGACAAGAACAGCTACGCCGCTCTCATCGGTCTCGGCGCCATGTTGATGTATTTTGTCACTAACATGCTGGTCATGTACGGCTCCCGGATTCGAGAGTACTATGCCGATCTGGGCAGTACCCGGTTGGGCAGTCAGCCCCAGCATCTTGCGACTGCCCTGTACAAGCTGGCACAGGCCAGCGCCCGTCCGCGGGTGAAGGAAGAGATGAAGCGGGTCGAATCTGTCAAAGCCTTTTTCGTGACCGACCCTGCTCGCGCCTATATGGAAGTCCGGGAGATATCGCAGATCGACCGCGGCGGGCGGGGCGTCATCACCTACGACGATCTCATGGACCTGAGGCAGAAAGAGGTGCACCTGGGATTCGGGGAGCAGATGACGGAACTCTTCATGACCCATCCGAACATGGTGAAGCGGATCAAACACCTGTCCACAATTGTCGTTTAGACCCGGCTTGCTGATGAAGACGGGCGATTTCGACTATGATCTGCCGCCTCGACTGATCGCCCAGACTCCTACCGAGCTGAGAGACCACTCTCGATTGATGGTGTTGGATCGGGCGACCCGCTCCATTGAGCACCGTCACTTCTTTGATTTGCCCGGCTACCTGCGGGCCGGCGATGTACTGGTCTTCAACGACACCCGGGTGATTCCGGCCCGCCTGGCGGCCCGGAAGGACTCGGGTGCCAAGCTCGAGGTATTGCTGCTGCAGCGGCTCCGGCCGAATGTGTGGCAGGCGCTGGTTCGTCCGGCAAAGCGGGTCGCCGCCGGTGCCCGGATGCGAATCATCCCGGCTGGCGCGGCGGCAAACGAGGTGGCTGCCGTGGACGCCGAAGTCCTGGAGGTAAGGGAGGGGGGAATACGCGTTATTGGCTTCAGCGACGATGGTCCGCTGGCCTCGCTCGGCAGAATGCCGCTGCCGCCGTACATTCGCGCCCCCTTGAGCGATCCGGAGCGGTATCAGACCGTCTACGCCCGGGTTGAGGGGAGTGCCGCGGCCCCCACCGCGGGCTTGCATTTCACTCCCGCCCTCATCGACAGGCTGACTCGAGGGGGCGTACGTTGCGTCTTCGTCACCCTTCATGTCGGCTTGGACACTTTCCAGCCCGTCCGGGAGGAGGATCCCACCGAGCACCTAATACACCGCGAGTATGGTCTGGTCACGGCCGGAGCGGCGCGAGAGATGGCCCTTGCCCGGACCGACAGCCGGCGCGTCATCTGCGTGGGCACCACGGCGATGCGGTTGGTGGAGGCGGCCGCCCGGGCGAATGATCTCGCCGATGCCTACTCCGGATGGGTCGACCTTTTCATACTGCCGGGTCACCAGTTCCTGGCCGCCGACGCGATGATTACCAACTTCCATTTGCCGCGGACGACCCTGCTCATGCTGGTGTCGGCCTTCGCCGGCCGGGAGTTTATCCTGGACTCCTACCGGCAGGCTATCGAGCGGAACTATGGATTCTACAGCTTCGGTGATGCGATGCTGATTGTCTGAGGTGATAGAGTGCCTATCGGCACCGGGGACGCGCAAGAAGGCGTGAGTCGGAATTAGCTAATCCATTCAATAACGGAGGCTTCACAATGACGGATAAACCGGGTCTAGCTGGTATCTGGGAAGACCTGAGCAGTCACCTCACAATCGACGTCCGGGCCGCCGAGTCGGGGAAGGATGGGCGGTGTGTCGTCGAGTTCGTGGTCACCAATAAGGCCGCGGCTTCCCTCGACAGCCCTGACGTTGTCTTTGAAGAAGTGAGACTGAAGTACGGCGTGCCGCCCGACGTCAAGACGAGGACGGCAAAGAATCTTGGCTGCGGCCAGTCGTTCAAGCATCAGAGTAGCTGCCGGGTCAGTGACTTGGTCAAACTCAAGTATGGCGTTGAAGGGAGGGTCTCTCCCAACACCCTCCTGGGGTTTCGTGGACGGTCGAATGGCATCCCACGAGGCCCGTCAGCCTTCCTTTCCTGGTCTGTCTACACGGGGTTCTTGAACGAGGTGAACGTGCACAAGTGGTTACATCATACTCTTGAGAGTCTGCCGGAACCGGGCCCTGAGACAACCCTGGCCGAGATCGAGCGGAACCGGAAAGCGCTTTCCCTGGCGCTTGACGAGATTCGTGATACCAGGGGAGGCCTGGAGCAGATCATCGGATTCATTAGCCCCGACCAGCGGGAAATCGTTCTCGCCTACCAGATGCTGGCTGACGAATACCTGAAACACACCGAAGAGGGATGCGGCCGGCTGTCGCAGGCACTCGCTACCCTTAAGGCTGTCGAGTTCAAGTCTTTGAAGGGCTCGATCGTGAAGGACTTGAGGGCGGAAGCGGCGAGACTGGACCAGGACACAAGCCAGCTTAGAAAGAGATTTGCGCAGTCGCCGTAGTCGGATTGTGTTCAACCGGGCTGAGTTTGGCGTCTCAGGAATCTATGGCTCCCTTCTTTTCTCTCAGGTGGCGTGCCTGGTGAGCCTCGGCTACCGTCTTCTCCTTATCGGAATAGGTCTTCTTTCTGGCCTGGTCGGCCGCCAGTTGTTCGGTTGTTTCGGTGGCTCGCTTCTCCGCCCGGTCGGCCTTTCTTGAGTCGGAGGCCTTCTGAATTGCCTGTTCCTTGGCCAGGTAGACCTTCTTCCTCTCCCTCTCTCTGGCTGCCCTCTCTGCCTCTTCAGCGTCGTGCTTGGCTTTCTGCCGGTTCTCTCTTTCGGAAAGTGATTGTTGGTCTTTCATCATAATACCTCGCCAGGTGTCGTTATCCCGTGGTCTAGTACCCTCGGTCTGACCGTTGCTCGCGAATCATGTTGCTCAAATAGTCCACCAGTTCGGAATCGTAGGGATGGTCGAGAAAGTACTTGGAGGGCTCGGGCAAGGTTTCCACCGCAATGGGGAGTCGGGCCACGCTGAGGTTGTACACGATGTCGGCGAGATACTGCAAGTTGACCACATCTTCCAGGTTGTAGCGTATGAGCGTGTCCAGCGCGCCCTGGTTACCCCGCTTGTATTCCCGCCACAGCAATACCGCCAGATAGCCGTCGACCTGTTTCAGGGATCCCTCGCGCTGAATCCCAAGCTGCCTTTCGATTGACTTCAACCCCCCACGGTACCCCAGCCCCCGAAGTGGGAAGAGCAGGTCGAGGTGCCCTTGCCAGGGGGGGAATTCGCCGAAAACGCTTCTGATGAACGGGAGATCGAACCGCTTGCCGTTGAAGGTAACGAGCAAGCTGTATTTTCTTACCGCCGCCGGGAATTCCTCCAGATTGATGCCGCGTACGAAGGCTCTGGTGGAAAGGCCGTCAAACAGGCCGATCACGGTGATCGCGTCTGATCCCGGAAAGAGACCGGTAGTCTCAATATCGACGAAGGCGGTCCGGGCTCGAAAGTCCCGGTACAGGCGCCAGCCCTCAGCCGACGGTAGGGCTTCCTCAAAATGCCGGGCGTTGTCATCTGCCAATGCCCTGGCCGAGTGTTCGAGATGCCTGATGACGGCCGTTGGGTCCAGCGCCGGGACTCGACACGACTCACATCTCTCCAGGTAGTCCTGCCAGGAGACGAAGCCGTCCTGCCAGAGCCTGGCTTCGGTCCGGTAGCCGATCCGGGGAACGTGGATGAAGGTGTGTTTCAGCAAGTTCCGTTCACTTCCACATGTCCCGCAGGCGGTCGGCAATTCTGGAATCGCCGGCCGCGGAAGGTGGGGACGCGGACTGCCCGCCACTGACCTGAGGGTACGTCAGGATAGCCATTGCCGATTTCACTTCGGCGGTGAAGAAGCGGCACACCTGGGCATAACTGTGTTTGTCGGAAATGCCCGCCGATTTGCTGTAGTAGCGAAGCGGCCACAGCACGTACAAGAAATCACGGGCGCGCGTCATGGCCACGTACGTCAACCGCAGCTCCTCGTCGATCCCTTCGGCCGTGCCGGTGGCCATGTCGGAGGGCAGACATCCGTCGGCCGCATGTATCAGGTACACGGCATCCCACTCGAGGCCTTTGGCAGAGTGGATGGTCGAGAGCACCAGCCAGTCCTCATCCTTGCTTGGTATTCCGGCAAGATCCCCGGTCGAGACCGGCGGGTCCAGGACGAGTTCGCTTAAGAAGTCCCGCCGCGTCGCGTACCGTCCGGCGATTTGTTGGAGGTGCTCGATGTCGGCAGCCCGCGGTTCGGGATTCTCATAGTTCCGGTCGAGAAGAGGAGAATAGAATTGACTTATTCGCTCGACCTGGCGGGCAGGTCCGGCGTCGGGCATCTGGCCGAGGTCGTTCATCAGGGTGGCCAGTGCCGACAGTTGCGCCTGGACCGGAGCCGGCGCGGCAAATGAAACGAGGGAAGCGGGATCATACCGGTTCTCCGCGACGTGTTTGAAGGCGCTGCCGGCGGTGGCCGGTCCGACCCCTTCCAGGAGGTGCAGGATGCGGAACCAGGCAATCTCATCCCGGGGGTTCTCGGCGATGCGGAGAAAACTTATCAGGTCCTTGATGTGTGCCGTCTCCAGGAAACGGAGGCCGCCGTACTTGCGGAAGGGGATGTTGTGCCGGGCAAGGGCTAGCTCAAGTGAGCTCGAGTGCGACGCGGCGCGGAAAAGTACTGCCTGTTGTTTGAGGGGCATCCCCTGCTCGTAGTGTTCGAGGACCTGCTTGACGACAGCCTCGTCCTGGCCGCTCTCGTCGCGGCAGGTAATCAGCTGGGGCCGCTCCCCGCCCGCCCGCCGCGACCATAACTCCTTCGAAAAACGCTCGCGTGCCTGAGTGATGACCAGATTGGTGGCGGACAGAATCGGCGGCCGGGAGCGGTAGTTCTGCTCCAGCGTGACGATCGAGGTGCCCGGAAACTGGGAAGGAAAGTCGAGCATGTTGCGGACGCTGGCCGAGCGGAAGCTGTAGATGCTCTGAGCGTCATCGCCGACAACGGTGATGTTGGGGTTCTGCTGTCTCATTCTCAATAATATGCCGGACTCGATGGCATTGGTGTCCTGGTATTCATCGACAAGGATGTGGTCAAAGCGGGCACCCACCGTGTTTGCCAGGCGCGGCTCTTCGAGCACATGGTACCAGTAGAGCAGCAGATCGTCGTAGTCCAGCAGATTACGGCTGAGCTTTCGGTCAACATAGGCGCGGAACAGGCCGTTCAATTCCCGTTCCCACATGGCACACCAGGGGAACTCGCTCTTCAATAGGTCTTCAAGGCTGACGTTGCCGTTGACGCGCCGTGAGTAAATGTCGAGGCAAGTCGCCTTCCGCGGGAACCGGGAGTCGCGGGCACTGAGCGATAGTTCGTTACGAATCACGTTGACCAGGTCCTCGGCGTCAGCGCGGTCCATGATGGTGAAGTCCGGGGAGAGGCCGGCGGCCTGCGCGTAGATCCGGAGCAGGCGGTTGGCCACCGCGTGAAATGTTCCCCCCCAGACGCGTCTGACTGCGGAACTGTCGACGGCCGGCACCGAGGCGGCCCGTTTCAGCATTTCCTCAGCGGCGCGCCGCGTGAACGTAAGCAGCAAAATGCGTTCGGGCGGCACGCCCTGGGAGACCAGGTAGGAGACGCGGTAGGCCAGGGTCTTGGTCTTCCCGGTACCGGCTCCGGCGACGATCAGCAACGGGCCGTCACCGTGTTTCACGGCCCGCCGTTGGGCGTCGTTCAGATCACCGAGCCACGATTCAGCTTTTGTTTCGGCCATATCACTGGTGATTGTACCAGTTGAGGTGTGGGCGGGCCAATCGTTGACGGACTAGTCCGTTCCGCCCCCGAGGATTAGACTGTTGCCGGCACTCTCGTAAGTAAGGCAGGAGATTTGACCTTCGAGCCTGTTTGTCATAAAATCAGGGTATTCATCCACGGAGACCGGACATCAACATTATCGATTTGAAGGCTAGACTGGTGGCGCAGTTGCTGGCTGCGGCCGGCGAAGCGCAGCGAACCGGCCGCCTTCCAGTGGCCGCCCTGCCCGATACCTACCTGGAGCATCCCCAGAAGCCGGGGCATGGCGACTACGCGTCCAGTTTTCCCTTGAAGCTGGCCCGGGCGACCAGCGTCAAGCCGATGCAGATTGCCGAGATCCTGGTTGGCCTGATGCCGAAACAGGAGGAGGTGGCCGAGATTACGGCCGCGCCGCCGGGGTTCGTCAATTTTAGACTCAGCAATCGTTGGCTCACGGACCTGGTGTCGACCATAATCGGCCAGGGTGAAGGCTACGGCGATGTCAGTCTGGGTTCCGGCGTGCGCGTGCAGATTGAGTTTGTCAGCGCCAATCCGACGGGACCGCTTCACGTGGGGAATGGGCGGGGCTCGGTACTGGGTAGTGCGCTGGCCAGCGTGATGAAGGCGGCCGGGTATACTGTCGAGAAGGAATACTATATCAATGACGCCGGCAGCCAGGCCGAGGCCTTCTACCGGTCGCTCTATGCCCGGTACCAGCAGTGCCTGGGTAAAGAAGCGGAAATCCCCGAGAATGGCTATCACGGGCAGTACATGATCGATCTCGCCAGGAAGATCGTGAAAGAAAAGGGCGAGGGTTATTTGCCTTTCTCGGAGTCGGAGGGAATGGCGAAGCTCGGCGAGCTAGGGCTGCAGGAAATGATCGGTCAGATCAGGGCCGACCTGGAACTACTGGGGGTCGCGTTCGAGACCTGGTTCAGCGAGCGCAGCCTGTACGAGAATGGCCAGTTCAACGCGGTCATGGGGCGTCTTCACGATGGGGGCTACATTGCCCAGCGAGAGAAGGCAACCTGGTTCATGTCGACTGCCCTCGGCGAGGACAAGGACAACGTGGTTATCCGGGGTGACGGGACGCCGACCTATTTCGGCGCTGATATCGCCTACCATTACAACAAGTTCATCGAGCGCAAGTTCGATCGGGTCATCGATATCTGGGGAGCCGATCACCAGGGGCACGTTCCCCGCATGAAGGCCGTGGTTTCGGCGTTGGGGATAAACCCGGAGCGCCTGACGATCATCATATCGCAGATGGTCACGCTACGCCGTGGTCAGGAGACGGTGAAGATCTCGAAACGGACCGGCGATATGATAACCCTGCGGGAAGTTATCGATGAGGTCGGGCGCGATGCCTGCCGCTTCTTCTTCCTGTCCCGCTCGGCGGATAGCCAGATGGACTTTGACCTGGAGCTGGCCAAGAAGCAATCGACGGAGAATCCGGTGTACTACGTGCAGTATGCCCACGCCCGTATCGCCAGTATTCTGCGGGCAGCCCAAGACAAGCGGATTGGCTTTGCCGACGGCGATGTCGCGTTGCTCACTTCGGAGCCGGAACTGGCGCTGATCAGGAAACTGATGGTGTTGCCGGAACTGATCGAGATGGCTGCCCAGGCAATGGAACCGCACCGGCTCACGTATTACGCCCAGGACCTGGCTACCGTGTTTCACGCTTTCTACGACAACCGGGACTGCAAAGTCCTGTCTGACGACCGGGCGCTGACGGCGGCCCGACTCAAACTGGTTTCGGCCGCCAAAATCGTGCTTGCTCGGACGCTGCACCTGATGGGGATGACCGCGCCGGAAAGCATGTAGGATTGTCTACAGTCCTTCCTTCTTATATCTCTCGGCAAGGTCCTTGTAGATCGCCGGGCTCTGGGTAAACCAGTACATGTGCTGTGGTCCGATGCTGCCCTTGACCTCGCCCGGGATGCCCGCCACGAATGACCTCTCCGGAATCTTGGCTTTCTCTTTGACCACGCACCCCGCAGCTATGATCGTGTAGTCGCCGATTTCGACGTCGTGCAGAATGGTCGCGTTCATGCTGATGAGTACGTTGTTGCCGATCTTGTGGCCATTGGAGACTGAGCCGTGACCGAAGACTACGCTGTCTCCGATGATGACGTCGTTGATGGGAGGGGTGGTCGGCGATCCCGAGTGGATTACGCAGTTGTCCTCAATCACCACGTTGTTCCCAATGGTGATCTTCCCCATGTCGCCGCGCACCACCGCCCCCGGCCAGATACAGGAGTGTTCGCCTATTTCGACATCGCCGATGACGTACGCCGCTTCACTCACAAACGCGGTCGCCGCTATCCTGGGTGTTTTTCCTTCGAAACTCTTTATCATCCTGATTCAAGCCTCCGGAAAGCAAGCCGGGTAATCGCCGGTCCGTTGCTTATCCAACTGCGGGCCCAACACTAATGACCGAAACAGATCGGGAAAGCGCTGGGGCCGACCGGGACGATGCAGTATTGAGCGAGCATTACAGAGGGAGATCAACCGCGACGCCGCTTCGCCGATCTTCGTCATCTGGCTAACGGGACGGCTTGTGGGTGCCGATCAGAGAGATCTCGATCTCGCGGCCACATCGGGGGCAGGTGATGTTCAAGACAACCGGTTGACTCATCACTCTTTCGGCCACTGCGGTGACCATGGAATCAATGTTGTCCAGGCGGCGATCGAGAATGTCAAGACGTTCTTGAAGCTGTCGGACTTCTTGTGGCTCGCTGTCAGGCAATGCTGCCTCCTCAAGACCGGATGGACTCGGTACTGGCCATTATAGGCAAGAGACTGGGTTGTGTCAAAGACCCGTCGGTTTCCGCCACCGCACCGCGATGAAGGCGCCCGTGTCTCGTCCCAGGAGGCGGCCCTGCTCTTCCGCGGCCAGAGCCGTTTCGAAATCATCGTCCTTCTGGAAATGAACGGCCGTACGGATGACGCCCGGAAGAGAACTGCAGGCCAACAGGTCCGCGGGGCACCGGTAGTACGCATTCTCCAGGATGTGCCTCTGCCCGCGGCGAGTCTTGGCGTTGCGGCGTTCGGCCCACGGACTCAGACTGTTCAGCGTCGCCACCATCACGAAGCCGCCCGGTTTGGTGATCCGGAAGAGCTCGCCAACGGCCACGGCAGCGTCCTCAACGAATTCAAGCGCCGTGATGGACACCGCCTTGTCGAAGGCGTTGTCGCAAAAAGGAAGATGCCGCATGTCCGCCTGGACCGGTGAAAACGCGGCCGGCGTGGTCTTCGTCATGGCACGGCCAAGCATGGGGCGGGAAATGTCCAGGCCGACGACCTTTGCCCCGGCGGCGATGAAATCGGTGGTGAAGATCCCGGTGCCGCATCCGGCATCGAGCAAGTGTTCCCCGGGTCCCACCTCAATGAGGTCAGCCACCATGGCGGCTTCGACCCGGCGCACCAGTTCCCCCACAGGCGTGCCGAACCACGCTTCGTAGCGCTCCGGCCATTCGTCAAAAAGCTCGGTCTCGGCCACGTCACATCCTTTCCCGGAAGACCAAATGGCGCAGGCGGTTGACTTGAGCGGCTTCCGGCGTTAAGCGATACCAGGAGGGGGGCTGTCGCCTAGTACCCTCCGTATTCCCGGGTGGCCTCCACCCACGCCTTGACCAGCGCCGGCTTTGAACCCGAGAGCTCGCCCACGCCGGTGCTCATGATGAAGCCACCGCCCTTCCCCACCCTTTCACATACCTCTTTGGTGCGAGCCCTCACCTCGGCAACCGTGCCCCCCTGCAGCGTCGAGTTGGGCATGCCGCCCATGATGCACATGGTGTCCCCAACCGCGTCCTTCACCTTGAAGATATCGCTGGCCTGGAACCAGCCGGCAGTCTTTGCCCGGGGGAGTTCCCTCAGGTACTCGAGGCGTTGGTCCCACACGCCTTCATAGAATACGGCCGGTACGATGTCGTTTTCCACCAGCGTGAGCATCATCTTCTTGAGTTGGGGCCAGTAGAACCGTTCGAATTGAGGGAGGGACATGAAGCCGTCGGAGCCGCGGTGCAACGGGATGAAGACCCGCTTAATCCCGGTAGCACGGCAGACATCAATGGCGAACTTGAGTTGAAAGCGCGATACCTTTTCTTCGGCGGCCAGCAGCTGTTCGGGCCGCTGCATGACGTCCAGCATGATGCCGCGCATCCCGCGCAGGGTGTCCGACATGAGATCAAATGGCGCCTCGATGATGGGGCCGACGACGAAGCCGGGCGGAATGCCGACGGCCGCCATGCGTGCCTCATTCGAGGCGGCCCGGTCCATGCCATCGGCAACGATCTGAGCCGCCCGGGCATACGCCCGGAATGCGTCTGAGAGTGGCGCCTTTGTCAACACGCCCGCGCCAAGGATGTTGTAGCAGCCGAAAAGGTTCATGCCCAGCGGCGGCAGACGGGAGAATCCTTCGAGGGCGCCGAAGGCACGTGGCAAATAGACGCGGACTGCCCAGTCAGACGGGTCTTCGAGGAACTCATCGTAGTCGTCGGCCTTCATGAACTCGTTCTCGACAAACTGGAATTCGCCGTTAGGATCCAGTCCGTGTCCCGGCCAGCGGGTCATGCGGTCGCCGAGCAACAGGTGTGGCCTCGGGTCTGACGGGAGGGTCCCGAAGATGGTGTCCGGCTGATACTCGACCGCCGCCTTCTCCAACAGGTCCTGGGCCAAACCCGGATTCTCGAGGAGTTCCTGCTTCGTGATGCCGGCTGTCTCGGCCAGCATATAGCTGATCGTCAACTGGATGGGGATGCGGTCCGGCTGCCTGAGTTCCATGGCGTCGCGGAGACGCTGCGTGCGTTCCTTCAGGAGTTGCGGAGCGGTCTTCGCGGCGTCAGGCGACCTTGTCACGCGTTTGTCCACCATTTCCTTTCCTCCTTGCGCTCGGATTCACGTTTTCGCGAGAATCACAATGGGGTGCGGGAAAAGCTACTGCCCGCTTTTGATCTTCTCGGTCAGCATCGGCACTACCTTGAATAGGTCACCTACTATGCCGTAGGTGGCGATTTCGAAGATAGGCGCATTGGGGTCGCTGTTGATGGCGACGATACACTCGGAGGTCCCCATGCCCGCCATGTGCTGGACCGACCCCGATATGCCGCAGGCGACGTAGAGCTTGGGACGGACAGTCTTTCCAGTCTGACCGACCTGGTGGGAATAAGGAATCCATCCGTCGTCGACCGGCGGGCGTGACGAGCCGACGGCCGCGCCCAGCGCCTGGGCAAGGTCCTCAATAAGCTTGAAGTTCTCTGGCTTGCCCAGCCCCCGCCCCCCCGACACGATAATATCGGCGTCCTCGATCTTCACTTTTCGCGTGAGGTCCGCGATGAAATTTCGCAACTTGGTCTTCGAGGTAACCGCGGCGCCGTTGAAGTCCACCTTGATGATCTGTCCCTTCCGGGCCGGATTGGGAGTCCCCTTTTTGAAAACACGCGGGCGTACGGTAGCCATTTGCGGTCTTCGTTGTTCGCAGATAATGGTGGCCATCAGATTGCCGCCGAAAGCGGGACGGGTCTGAAGGAGGAGTCGCCTGTCCATGTCGATATCAAGAGAGGTGCAGTCGGCGGTCAAACCGGTCTTGAGGATCGCCGCGACCCTGGGGATGAAGGCTCTGCCCAGTGACGTTGCACCGGCGAGGACGATTTCCGGCTTATGGGCGCGGATCATTTCGGCCATCTCGGCCGCGTAGACATCTTCGATCGGTACTGCCAGGGATTCTCCATCAACCTCATAGACCTTGTCGGCGCCATGCGCAACCAGGCTGTTCACATCGGCCACGTGGTGTCCCAGGCAGACCGCAACCAGTTCAGTCTGAAGCGTGTCGGCCAGCTCGCGGCCTCGGGCGAGGAGTTCATACCCCACGCCGCCGAGTACTCCGTCCCTCTGTTCGGCGAAGACCCACACCCCCCGGTGTCCGTCCGTGGCGGGGCCGGCCTGGGTGGTTGTCTCGATGGTGATCGATTCGAAGGCGCAGGCATCCCGGCAAGCACCGCAGAGGGTGCAACCCTCCACTTTTATGTGGGCCGTGCCTTCGACCAGGTCAATTAGTCCGAATGGGCACGCCGGTATACAACTCCCGCATCCGGTGCATTTTTCTTTGTCAACGTTGATGCTCATGCAACTCCTCAGCGTACCCCATATTGCGATTGGTAAAGGCCGAGTCCATCATACTACCCTGCCTTGTTTCAGGTTGTTGATGAGACTCTGGACCTGTTCTTCGACCGTCCCTTTGAGGACCTGGCCGGTGCGTACCCTTTCCGGGACAAATGTCTTGACGACGACGGTGGCCGAGCCGGCGCGGCCAATCGATTCCTTGTTGGCTTCGATATCCAGAGCCGTCCAGACGCCGATCTGGGCGGTCTTCGCCTTGGCCATCCCTCTCAGCGAAGGCAAGCGGGGAACGTTTATTTCCTTGGTCACCGTGATCACGGCAGGCAGAATAGTCTCGATCACTTCGTGGCCTTCGTCCACCAGCCGCTGAACACGAAGGTTGCCGTCGGCGATCTCCTCAACTTTGCTCACGTAGGCGATGAATGGCAGGCCGAGCACCTCCGCGAGTTCCGGTCCCACCTGGCCGGTGTCGCCGTCCAGGGTTTGCCGGCCGCAGATAATGAGGTCGAAGTCTTTGATCTTCCGTACCGCCTGGGCCAGGGTATACGAAGTTGCCAGCGTGTCCGAACCGGCGAATGCACGATCGCTCAGCAGAATCGCCTGGTCGGCACCGACGCTGATCGCCTCACGCAGCATCTCGTCGGCTTGGGGTGGGCCCATGCTGACGACGGTGACCTTGCCGCCGTACCGCTCCCTCAGGCGCACACCTTCTTCGAGAGCATAGGCGTCGAAGGGGTTGAGGATGCTCTTGATTCCCTGCCGCACCAGTGTGTTGGTTTGGGGGTCGATCTTGACCTGAGTTGTGCCGGGCACTTGCTTAACGCAGACGACAATGTTCATACCTGGTCGGCCTTGCGTTTCCAGAGTTCTTGGCCGATCACGTTCCGCAGCACCTGGTTGGTTCCCTCGTAGATCTGGGTGATCTTGGCATCCCGCATCATCTTCTCGACCGGATAGTCCCGCATATAGCCGGCACCGCCCATACCTGGACAGCGTCGGTGGTCACCTTCATGGCGACGTCGGAGGCGAAGACCTTGGCCATGGCCGATTCCTGGCTGACGTTCTTTACGCCGGCGTCTACGGTGCGCGCCGTGGCGTAGACGAGCGCCCGGGCCGCCTCCACCTGTGTCGCCATGTCGGCCAGCATGTGCTGCACGGCCTGAATGGCAATGATAGGATGGCCGAACTGGATTCGCTGTTTGGCATACTCCGTCGCCGCTTCGAGCGCCCCCTGGGCAACGCCCACCGCCTGGGCCCCGATACCGGGTCGGGACTTGTCAAGCAGCTTCATGGTAATGATGAAGCCCATGCCTTCCCTGACGAGTATGTTCGACTCGGGCACAAAGCAGTTCTTGAAGACCAACTCACGCGTGGCCGATGCGCGGATTCCCATCTTCTTTTCTTTCTTGCCGAAGGTGAAACCAGGCGTTCCCTTCTCGATCAAGAAGGCGCTGGCGCCACGGGCGCCCCTGGCTTTGTCGGTCATGGCAATCACCGTGTAAAGCTCGGCTTCACCGCCGTTGGTGATGAACTGCTTCGTTCCGTTCAGAACGTACCCTCCGCTGACCTTTTGGGCAGCGGTCTTGATCGAACCGGCGTCGCTACCCGCCCTGGGCTCGGTCACGGCAAAAGCGGCCAGTTTCGTGCCCGCCGCAATGTCGGGTAGGTACTTCTGTTTCTGTTCGTCGCTGCCGAATTCGACCAGCGGAATGATTCCCAAGTCAACTGCCGCGTAGCTGACGGCGATGGCGCTGCAGACCCGGCTCAGTTCCTCCACCACGAGGCAGAGATCGAGGCAGCCACCGCCAAGGCCCTCGTACTGCTCCGGAATGAATATGCGGAACATGTCGCTGCTGGCCAGTTCCTTGATTATGTCCCAGGGGAATTCCTCCTTCTCGTCGAGCTCGGCGCGGACCGGCAGTATCCTCTCCTCGGCTATCTTCCGGGCCAGGCTTCGCAACGTCTTCTGCTGCTCGTTCAGGAAATACTCCAAAGCTCGCTCCTTCTCCAGCCAATCAGGGAAACTCGACAAGGCGTGCGGGGTGTGAACGGTGTCCCTTGCTTACCTGACGGATTGTCGGTATTTGAAATGAATAATTGCACCATTATTATAGGTTTGCAGTCGTCAGCCGTCAAGCCTCGGCCGGTGGGTATCGTTGGTGGGTGGGCCGGGCCCCGGTGGGAATGGGACTTAGCCGTGCTCGCTGATATTGAGGAGTGTTCGGAAGCTGTGGTATGATTATTCTGTAAAAACACGGTGATTTCCCCTGAAAACTGATTAATTCTAAGGAGGCTCTGTTGAGAGAAGTAGTCGTGGTCAGCGGTGCCCGGACGGCAGTGGGCAACTTCGGCGGCGCGCTAAGAGACATCCCCGCGGTGCAGCTCGGAGCGTTGGTGATCCGTGAAGCACTCAAGAAGGCTGGCCTCAGGCCTCAGGTGAGCGCTGAACTGGCTGGTTATGGGCCGGAAGCCCTCAAGGGCGCCGGTCTTACCGAACTCGAAAAGAAGAATGGCAAATGGGATGAGTCGCTGCGGCCCGTCGTGGTGGATGAGGTCATTATCGGCAACGTACTGCAGGGAGGGCAAGGACAGAACAGCGCCCGTCAGGCCAGCATCCATGCCGGCATGCCCAAAGAGACGAATGCCTTCACCGTCAACAAGGTGTGCGCTTCCGGGCTGAAAGCGATCTCGCTGGGCGCTGAGTCGATTGCCCTTGGCGAAGCCGATGTGGTGATCGCCGGCGGCATGGAAAGCATGAGCACGGCCCCGTACATTTTGCCCAAGGCCCGGTGGGGCTACCGGATGGACATTTCGTCGCGCGGCGAGATGCTCGATCTTATGGTGTATGACGGGCTCTGGGAAATCTTCTACGGCTATCACATGGGCAACACCGCCGAGAATATTGCCAAGCAGTACGGCATCACGCGGCAGGAACAGGACGAAGTCGGCGCCATGAGCCATCAGCGGGCCCGGGCGGCCATCAAGGCCGGCCTCTTTAAGGAAGAGATCGTGCCGGTGACGATCCCGCAACGGGGCGCCGAGCCGATCGTGTTCGATACGGATGAGCGTCCGATGGAGACCAGCGTCGAGAAGATGGCCAAGCTCCGTCCCGCGTTTCGCGATGACGGCACGGTAACTGCGGGAAACGCTTCGGGTATTAATGACGCCGCAGCAGCCGTGGTCCTCATGAGCCGTGAAAAGGCCGACCAGTTGGGGCTGAAGCCGTTCTTGAGCATAGTCTCGTTCGCCTCCGGCGGGGTGGACCCAGCCTACATGGGCATCGGGCCGGTTCCGGCAGTGAGGAAGGCGCTGAAGCGGGCTGACCTCACGGTAAAGAACATTGATACTATCGAGCTCAATGAAGCCTTCGCGGCGCAGACGGTTGCCTGCAACCGGGAGCTTGGATTTACCTGGGATAAGACTAACACCCTCGGCGGCGGAATTTCGATTGGACACCCTATCGGCTGCACCGGCGCCAGGCTGATGGTGACAATCATGCACGACATGAAGAAACGCAACCTGCGCCGTGGACTGATCACGATGTGCATCGGCGGTGGCCAGGGCATGGCCATGGTCGTCGAGCGGAAGAGCTGACCGGCGAACTCTTTGGCAATCGAGAGCGAGGGGCGGAGAGCCCCTCGTTTTGTTTGCGAGGAAATGCCGGCACCGGCCTGGCGACACCTTACTGCCAGCGGAAGAAGCGGGCGGCCAGCGCCGCAGACACCACTGTAATTCCGGCGACAATGAGTGATGCCGGCACGTTCCAGCCAAAACCCAGCCACGGGTCTTGCAGCATCAGAATTACGTGACCAAGGGGGGCAGACGTTCCGTCAACCGTCATCGCCCCGCTCCAGGGTGATGTCGTCCACGGCTACCAGAGGGCCGTAAGTCTTCCTGAGATGCTCCACTTCGATGATTGGTCTGAGACTGTCCGATATCGGCATGGCCGGCTACTTCAACTGACTGCTCGAAAAGCCGAGGATGCGGCGGGCGACGATGAGCATGTTGATCTGTCCGGTCCCTTCGAAGATGTCGTTTATCTTGCCGTCGCGCATCCACTTTTCGAGCAGGTTCTTTCTCGAATAGCCGAGCGGCCCCATCAGTTCGACACACTTCTGGGTGATCCGGGTCACCGCCTGGCCCGCCTTGGCCTTGCACATCGACGCTTCGAGGTTGTTAGGCTGCTTCTGGCTGGCGAGCCACACTGCCCGCAGGATGAGCAGGTGGGCCGCTTTGTAGTTCGCTTCCATGTCCATGACGTCTCTCTCAATCGAGGTCAGTTTTTGGCGCGGCAGTCCGTAACGGATCTTGACCCCCTCTTTTTCGAGAGCCTCCCGGACAAAGTCAAGTGAAGCCCGGGCGATGCCGGTGGCCTGTGCCGCGACCATCGGGCGGCTGCTGTCAAAGGTGGCCATGGCGCGCCGAAACCCGGCCGCGTCTTTTCCGTCAGTTCTTCTGACTTCGGGACTGCCCAAGATGTTCTCATACGGGATGCGGCAGTCTTCAAGAACAATGGTGCAGGTATCGCTGGCGCGCATCCCCATCTTGTTCTCCACCTTTTCCAGCTTCATCCCGGGCGTTCCCGCTTCGACCACAAAGGCCTTCATCCCGGCCCGCCCGGCCGTCCGGTCAATGGTGGCCCAGACGACAATCAGGCCGCCGGATTCCATTGCCCGCTTGGCCGAGGTCACAAATATCTTCTCGCCGTTCAGTATCCAATAGTCGCCGTCCCGGACGGCTGTAGTGCTGATAGCAGATGTATCGGAGCCGGCCCCGGACTCCGTCATGGCCATTGCTCCCCACCGGGGAACCCCCTCGTTATAGCGCTTCAAGAATCTATCTACCTGCTCGCGCGTCCCTGAAGCCATGATGGCGGCCCCTCCCAGGCCGGGACCCGGACTACACATCATGAGACCGGTATCGCCCCAACTGCCCTCTTCCGACACCAGCACGCCGGCCGGGCCCATCGAGCCCGCGCCGGGCATGCCGCCGGCGGCCTGTGTCCGGCGCGCCCAGCGGCGTTCGTGCAGTTCTACCGGGTCTTCATGTTCGTGCTCATCAAAGTACCGTGACAGGGGACGAACGAAGTCCTCTGCTTCCTTGTGGGCGGCCCTTATCGCGGCTTCGTCTTCAGGGGTCAGGCTGAAATCAATCATGTGAACTCCTTCAAGCCGGCAGCTGTCAGCGGTCACCTGTTAGCTGTTCGCTGTCAAGTGCTGGCTGACAACTCCGTTCATACCATGGCCATGCCGTCGAAGGTGGTGAATCCCCGGGCATTCCGCAGCCACAGCTCTACCGGATGCTCCCGGATATAGCCGTGGCCGCCCAGTATCTGAACGGCCCGGTCGGTAACGTTCAACGCCATATCGTCAGCGTACATTTTTGCCAGGGAGGTCTCTTTAGTGGCGTCCTGGTTCTGATCCAGCTTCCAGGCCGCCTCCCAGTTCATCAGCCGGGTGGCGTCGATCTCGATTGCCATCTCGGCGAGCATGAAAGCGATTGCCTGGCGCGAGGCGATCGGCTCGCCGAAGGCGATTCGAGTGCGCGCGTAATCGCGCGAATACTCGAAGGCCGCCTTGGCCACGCCCACCGCCATGGCCGCCAGGGCCACCCGCGAGCGGTTTAACAGCCGGGCAAAGTCGGCGCCGCTAGTCCCGCCCAGGCGGTTCTCGGCCGGAACCTGGCAATTCGCGAGCGTCAGCTCATAGGTAGCCAATGCTTTGATCCCCATGTTCTTCTCCCGCTCGCCGATATCGAGTCCGGGCGTCCCCCGGGGGACCAGGAACGCCTGCGTTTGTCCATTCTCTGCAGCGTAGCAGAGGATGGGGTCGGCTTGTGGGGCGAGGGGCACGAAACACTTCCGCCCGTTGAGAGTGTAGCGGCCATTCTCCCGCGTGGCGGTCGTTCTAAGGGAAGAAGGGTCGAAGTCGAAAAGGGGCTCCATCAGGGCTGCTGTCCCGGTCCGGAATTCCGGCTCACAGAAGACGGGCAGGAATCTGGCCTGCTGTTCATGGGTGCCCATTTCAACGATTGGATAGACGGCCAGGCACGGGCAAAGCATGTGCATCGTCATCGAGAGGTCGCCCCAGGCCATCTCTTCGGCAATCAGGGCGCCGGTGACCGCTGAGCCCGCTTCGCCAAGTCCGCCCTGCTCCACTGGGATGCAGCTCGAAACTAAGCCCATTTCCCAGGCGGTGTTGATAATGGACGATGGTATTTGGCCGCTTTCGTCGCACTGACGGTACACCTTTCTCATTTCGTCGGCGGCGAATTGCCGGACCAGGTTGATCATCATCTGCTGGTCTTCGCTCGGGTTGAACGATATCATTTGCCGCTCCTTTCGGATCCGGGACGGATTCTACATGATTGCCAATGGGAATGTACCATCGCCCCCGCGGCGCGGTCAAGTGGCGGTGGAGGAAACGACCCGTCGGTGGCTAGGTGGCCTGACGGACCAACTCGGCGATGTCGTAAACGGTCATGTCGACGCCATACCGGCGGGCGGCATCCTTGAAATTGCGTTCGCACCAGGGGCAACTGGTCACCAGCGCCGTCGCCCCGGTCGCCTTCGCTTCCTTCAGTCTCTCGTTGGCCGTCCACAGGGCGAAGTCCGGGTCAGCCTGGCTCACGCCGGCGCCGGCGCCGCAGCACCACGCATTCTCCCTGATACGCTGCATTTCAACTAGCTGGATCCCGGGGATGGCCTTCAGCAGGTTACGAGGTGGATCATAGACCCCCGGCGAGATGTGCCTGCCCAGGTGACAGGGATCGTGATAGGTGACTTTCATCGGGACCACTTTCTTGAAGCTGATCTTGCCTTCTTTCGCCAGCGTATCCAGATGCTCGACGGTGTGCAGTACCTTGAATTTCATCTCCATGCCGAGCTTCGGATAGAGGTTCTTGAAGAAGCTGTAGCCATCCGAGCAGGAAGTGACCACGGCCTTGACGCCGAGGTTATTGAGAGTCTCGATGGTGTGTCCGGCATACTTCGTGAACTCTCCGGTGTAGCCCAATTCGAAAGCCCGCCCGCCGCAGCAACTCTCCTCCTTGCCCATGATGCCCACGTCGATGCCTGCCGCAGTCAGCACTTCAACCGCACTCCTGGCCACGTTCCAGAGCTCAGGGTCGAACGACAGCATACAGCCGGCATGGAAAAGTACATCCGACTGCTCGTGGGCTGCATTCTTGACCGCCAGGCCGGCCGCCCAATCGCCCCGCTGCGCTTTCGGCTTGCCAAAGACGTTATCTTCTCCTCGCAACCCATAGTAGGCCGTCATGTATCCGGGATTGGTGAGGCCCTGGGTGGCCGCCTCGGTGCGCAGGGCCTGGACGGTCTCGAAGATATGCTCATGGTGGTAGACGCCGCATTGTTGTTCACAGGAGAGACAGCCCGTGCAGGCGTAGATTCGGTCGCGGGTGTCATCGTCGGCGAGGGATAGTATCCCCTCCGACACGCCCCGGGCCAGAAACATGCGGCCCGAAGGGAAATACGACTCAACCTGGTAACGCTCCCCGGCGGGGCAGGCGGGCACAAATATATTGAGCACGTCTTTGCAGGTGCCGCAATGGGTGCACCCGTAGAGCCATTCCTTTACGCTGTCGAGACTCATCATTATCTCCTGCAGGTGTCGCTTCTAGTGCCCCGGCGCTCCCCAGCGCCCCGGGTTGAAGATGTCATTCGGGTCAAGCATCTGCTTGACCATCCGGTGGAGTCTGACCCAGTCGGCTCCCGCCCGTTCCTCGATCTTCTCAATCGCCCAAAGGGGTGTCTTGTACGGAATGTAGCCCATTTCCAGCACCATGTCGAGCTGCTCCGCACATAACTCGGTGATCCGCTTCACCATGGCCGGATCGCTCTTGTCGAAAGGAAGCATCCACCGCAACCCGACAAAATGCCCTTCATTCATCACCCGGGTGTAGCAGCTGCGGCTGATATCGTACTTATCCTGAAGGGCGCAACCCTTGTTCACCGTCTCCAACCAGCGGCTCATCGGACCGTAGCAGCCGACCCATGTCAACCCGCCTCCAGAGCTGAGGACGGGTAGCGTCTGCATCGGGAAACGGGCACTCGTACTGGGGGTGGGGGGTGGCGAATTCAACTTGACATGCTTCAGTTCACCCTTGACTACTTCGTCGATCACCTCCAGTTTGGCGTCGAGCTCACCCTGGGTATTACCCGAGACTTCCACTGATGTCGTGAACTCGGGTTCGCCCGGACCGCGCTTCAGCGCCGGATAGAGCGATGCCTTCTTGTGTTCCATGGCGATGCGGGACACCTTGCCGAGGGCAAATGAGGTGCCGATCAAGTCGTCCGGAACACGGGTTCGGGAAATGGTGCGAAGAAAATCGTAGGCTCCCTCGAGATCCATGAACTGAAAATGCAGGGCTGACGAATACCGGGGCTTGGGCCAAAGACTTACGGCCATCTTGGTGATGATGCCGGTGGTGCCTTGCCAGCCGAGAAAGAGCCCGGTCAGTTCCGGAAAGGGAACGATCGCTTGCCAGGACTTACTGATGGCACAGGAACCGAGCTTGACCACTTCTCCGGTCGCGAGGAGCACCTCCAGTCCGCTGACCCAGTGGGAGGCGGCCCCGTACCGGAATGACAGATTGTCCAGCCCTTGCAGAATCGAGTTCGCGATGATCCCGGTGGAGGGAGGCGAAAAAGCGTAAGTGTATACCAGGCCCGGATGGTGCTGGTCGAGGTACGCCTTGATGTGTCCAAAGGTAACGCCCGGCTCCACGACCGCATACATGTCGGTCTCGCTGACCTCGATGATGCGGTCCATGCGCTTCAGGTCGAGCAAGATGCCGCCCTGTTGGGGGATGGCCAGGCCTCCGATGTTGCCGCCGGCGACGTAGGGGGTAACCGCTATCTTCTCGCGGTTGGCTAGGTGGATGACGGCCCGCAGTTCATCAAGGGACCCGGGCAGAACAGCGATGTCCGGCCATTTGGGGGGTGCCTGGGTCAGGTCCTGGGAATAGATATAGAGGTCCGCCCTGCTGGTCGTCACGTAGTCGCTGCCGACCAGGTTCTCCAACTCCCTGACAATTCCTGCTATCGCCGCAGTTGCCAACATGTTCCAGCCTCCTTTTGGTGACCCGCGATATGTTGCTTCGCCCGGGAATCAGCCGCCTGCCGCCAGGGGGTGCTGGCGGACTGTTCGGGTCTATCTAACAGTCACCGGAGGTTTCTGTCAAGTGCGTGTACCGCGGCAGCGATCGCCGTCTCGCAGGCATCAACTGCGGTGCAGGCCTAGAGCCGGACGACAGTCGCTCCATCGCCGCCTTCGCCACGGTCGCCGGGGCGGAACGAGCTGACTAAGGGGTGGGAAGATAAGAACTCGCGGACGATTTTGCGGACTGTGCCGGTAGCCATACCGTGGATGACGCGGACCTCGTTGAGACCTGCGACCGAAGCCGTATTCAAGTAATTGTCGAGAACTGGTTCGATCTCGTCCGCCCGCTTGCCGCGTAAGTCGATCTGGAGTGACACCGGCCTGGTCACCTGCTTGGTCAGCGGGACGAACTTGGGACTGGCCGCGGCTGGCCCTTCCGCTACTTTCTCCAGTCCGCCCACGCCGATAGTCAACCGCGCCCGGCCAGCCTGGACTTCAACCTGCCCGGTTTCCGGAGCTACGGACATCACCGTCGCCCGCAAGCCGGCTTCCTTCAGAAGAACGGTGTCCCCCGCCTTTATGCGCACGTCTTCCCCGGTCGGCTCATGTCTCTCGGTATGCCAGAGCTCGCTTTTCAGTCGATCTTGGACTGCCGCGACGGCAGCCTTCCCCTGCTCTATCCCCTCGCGTGTCCGGGCCTTGCGGAGCTCCGCAGTGGCCAGCCGGATTTCCCGTTGCAGGTCGGCCGCCTCTCTGACAACGATGTCCCGCGTTGACTCAATCAGTCTGCGTTCCTCCGCTCGAACCTGACTGTTCCGGGCTTCGATGTCGGCCTCGATTACCTTAAGTGAGCGGCGCTTTTCCTCGAGGTCGGTGTGGGCTCGGGCGAGCGTGGTCCTCTCCCGACCCAGGTCGTCCAGCAGAGTCTCGAGTTCCTGGGTGCCTTTGCCCATCAGGTCTCTCGCCCGCTTGATAATGTCCGCCGGAAGACCGAGATGTTCCGCCACGGCGAGGGCGTTGCTGCCCCCGGGAATCCCCACGGTGAGGTGGTAGGTGGGCGCGCGCGTCACCGGATCGAGGTCGAGCGAGGCATTGCTTAGTCCGGAAGTAGTGTGGGCAAAGGCCTTCAGATCGTCGTAGTGGGTGGTTGCCACTGTCAAGATATGCCGCGACAGAAGATGAAGCATGATCGAGCGCGCCAGGGCCGAGCCTTCGGCCGGGTCGGTACTGGCGCCGAGTTCGTCAAGCAGCACCAGGCTGCTGTCGCCGGTGCAGCTGTTGACAATCCGGACGATGTTGCTGATATGCCAGCTGAAGGTGGAGATGGTCTGCTCGATGTTCTGCTCGTCTCCGATGTCCGCGTAGATGCCATCAAAAAGAGGGACCTCGCTCTCAGCATCCGCCGGAATGGGCAGGCCGGAGAGGGCCATCGCGCTCAGCAGGCCGATCGTCTTGAGAGCGACCGTCTTTCCCCCCATGTTGGGTCCCGTGATCACCAGGATTGAGAATTCGCGTCCGATTTCCACTGACATCGGGACAGCCTTGTCTCCCAGTAGTGGGTGACGGGCATTCACCAACTTGAGAGCCGGCGCATTTCCCGCCGTAGTGAGAATGGTGGGCTCGACCGCCCGTGCCCTCAGAGCGTACCTGGCCTTGGCTAGAATGAGGTCTAGCTCGGCGGTCAGGGACACATTTCTTGAAATCTGGTCTCCCCGGCCGGCCACCTTCAGACTGAGATCGCGCAGGATGCGCTCAATCTCGTACTTCTCTTCGCTGACCAACTGGCGGAGTTCATTGCCCAACTCCATGGTGGTCCAGGGCTCAATGAACAGGGTGGCTCCGGTGTTGGACATGTCATGAACGATCCCTCGAATGTCCTTGCGGTGTTCCACCTTGACTGGGATTACGTAGCGCCCTTCGCGCTCGGTGATAATCGGCTCCTGGATGATCTCCCGTCCTCTGGCCGATCTCATGGTGGCGTCGAGGCGACTGATCAGCGTCTCGCGGGCCCTCTTCTGTTTGCGCCTGATCGTTCCAAGCTGGGCGGAGGCTGAATCCAGGATTTCGCCGGCCGGAGAGATACAGCGGGCGATCTCCTTTTCCAGGTCGGGCATCTCGGTGATGCCGGAAGCGATGTCCCACAGCCGGGAGAAATCGGCACCATGGCGGTCCAGATTCCGTCGCACCTGGCGCACCGAGCCAAGCGTGTGCTCGATTTCGGTCAGGGTGAGGGGTTCCAGGACCTTTCCCAAGGCCGCCATCTTGACTGCCCCACGCACGTCGGTGATCGATCCCAGAGTGAAAGATGTATCTTCCTGAAGCAGTCGGCGAGCTTCGGCTGACTGCTCAAGCAGCCCCCGTATTGCCCCGGCGTCAGCCAGCGGCTCAATCTGTAGGGCAAGGTCTTTGCCGGCCTCGAAAGAGGCGTAACCGGCAATCAGTTCCCTTACCTTGGGAAACTCAATGAGCTCAAGGCTCTTGTGGTCCATGGTTTCGCTCCGTCCGGTGTCATTCTACACCATTCGGAGCTAAGACAGTGGATAGCTATGCGAAGCGCCGGAGTTGCGCCCGTAGTCGGTCCCGCCGCTCATTGCCAGCCAGGCTCAACCACGGAGGTCCAAGACGCCAAGTGGCATCACCGCCTTCTGGCATCATCGGAGGCAGCCGCGCCCTTATTCTTCAGGCCTCATGATCATAAGAACCGGGCTGAGCCCCGCCCACAAGGGCCGCTGTTTGGCAGCCCTAACGGTCACCCGTTCGGTAGCCGTCCTTTTGTTCTCGTTCTGTGGTCATTGACCGCGCTGGCCGGCGCTTGCTCGGGGTTTCCACCCCTGACGTTGGCAGTCGTTCCACCACCGGAACCGCGGGCTGATCGCGCTTTACCTCGGCGATTGGTTTCATCTCCCGCTGGTACCCGCATTGCAGACACCGTTGGTACCAACCGTCCAGGTTCCTATCCATAAAGAGATCCCCCTGGCAACGAGGGCAGTTCTTCAATTTCCACATCGTCATATGCGACTCCAAAACTTGTTTTAGGTACATTCTAGAGGCCCGCAGGTGTCCCGTATGTGACTTTAGTATCACTGCCGGAAAGTCGTAGGCCGCCGGAGAAGAAGGGCACTTCGACCGTAATGTCAGGAAAGCGGTAAGGGAAAGCCGTAAGGTCGGAATGCAGGGGAAAGGGATCGTCAGTTGCTGCGTGTGCTGCGTGGAGTCGGCCCCTCGAACGGCTGAGCTGCGGTCATGATTCTTCGACGACGTCGAATGAGAAACTGATCGCGCCTGTGGGGCAAACCAATTCACATTGCTGGCAGGCGTCGCAGTCCGCTTCTATGTTTACAGCAACGGACTCGCCATTGACCGTGAACCCGCCGTGCATGCAGATCGAAATGCATAGTTGGCATCCGTTGCACTTCTCCTGATCGAAGCTGGGCATTTCGGTCATTTCTCTGTCCACTGAATCCATAATGATGTTAACTTCGGTATCAACTGCGGTCTGTGACTTTTGTCTCAGGACGGTTCGGCCACCATCCTGCGTAACGCTTCTTTGTCACTGATCACCACGCGGTGACTCTCGAGTCTGATAGCGCCGCTCTCCTCAAGCGACTTGAGGGAACGTCCGACTACCTCGCGCGCCGTGCCCGCCATGGCCGCCATTTCCTGCTGGGTGAGGCGGGGACGGGGATCGGTCCGGTCCGACCCGTACTCGAGTAGGATTTTGGCAACCCGCCCGGTAACATGCCGGAACGAAAGGTCTTCGACTAGAGACATCAGTTGCCTCACCTTCCGGGCCATGATCCGGACAATATTCAGCGCCATCCGTGGGTGCTTATTCAGAATATCCTCAATATCCTCGCTGCCGAGTCCGTAGAGAAGGACCTCGCCCATGGCCTGCGCGCTGGCCGGGTTAACTCCGCCGTCAAAGACCGAAATGTCGTTGAAGGATTCTCCCGGGCGGACAATGCTGAGGATTTGTTCTTTTCCTTCGGGCGATGTCTTGAACACCTTCACCGCGCCGGAGGCGACCAAGAACAGGGTCTTGGCCGGTCCGCCTTCGAGCAGTATGATCTCCCCCCTCGCCACCTTCCTGGTGAAGACGACGCGTCCGGCCGCTTCCAGGACCTCGGCGTCAGCCCCCTGGAAGTAGGGGAAGGCTTTGAGGAGTTCAATCGGAATAGCCATAATCTCGAACCTATTGTAGAGGCAGACTCCGGCCCGGGTCAGGTCCGACGCTGCGTGCGCCGCCTGCACCGATGTTATAATAGTCTGAACGTTTTCACAAGCCGAGGAATTTGGATGGCCCAACCGCACGAACATGAGCATTTTTCATCGATGGGCAGCCGGCCGCTGATCATCACGCTGGCCATCGTCGTCGTGGTGATGCTGGCCGAGTTCGTCGGCGGAATACTGAGTAACAGTCTTGCCTTGGTGGGCGACGCCGGACATATGCTGGTGGATGGTCTTGCCCTCGGGCTCAGTTTATTCGCCATTGGCTTGGCCCGGCGGCCTTCTACGCTGGCGAGGACTTTCGGCTATCACCGGGTTGAGATCATGGCCGCCCTTGCTAACGGGTCGGTACTGGTGGGGGTGTCGGCCCTCATCTTCTTCGGGGCCTACCAGCGGTTTCGGGAGCCGTCAGACGTCAAGACGCCGTTGATGCTGGCGATTGCGGTGGTCGGTCTCGTCGCCAATCTGATCGGAATCTGGCTGCTGCGCAAGGGCAGTAGGGCCAGTCTCAACATCAGGGGCGCCTTCTGGCATGTGCTTGGCGACACTATTTCGTCGGTCGGAGTCATTGCCGCGGGCGTCATTATCCGTTTCACCGGTTGGGTTGCGGCCGACCCCATCGTGGCGATGGTGATCGGCCTGGTGATCCTCTGGGGAGCGATCCGGTTGGTCAGAGACTCGGTGGATATTCTGATGGAAGCGGTCCCCAAACACATTAGCGCCGAGACGGTGGTGGGGGTACTGAAGCAACTGCCTGGCGTCGAAGAAATTCACGACGTCCACATTTGGACGATTACCTCGGGGATAGTAGCGCTGAGCGCGCATCTGATGATTCAAGATCAGATGGTTAGTCTAAGTACCGATGTCCGCGACTCCGTGAACCGCATGCTCGCCGACCGGTTCGGTATCACCCACACGACACTGCAACTGGAGAGTTCCAGATGTGAAAGCTGCCCCGTTGGGGTGGTCTGCCAGATTGCCCGGCCGGAGCAAGAGTAAGGAACGCGGTCGGTATGAGTCCCGGCGAAGCTATTCCCGCGCCGTCACGACTTTGATGGCTCTTTTCGGTTTAGTTCCTGGAAGAAACACGTCCGGTTGCCGGTGTGGCACA
Organism: uncultured Chloroflexia bacterium; assembly: GCA_963735055.1. GTDB lineage: Bacteria > Chloroflexota > Dehalococcoidia > Dehalococcoidales > UBA2162 > JBBITI01. The sequence continues at coordinate 354,271 of CAVTJN010000004.1, forward strand.
CGGGTCCGATCGGGTGAGCCTTGACGAGGACGGTATCATTGTCGCAGTCGAGCGAGACTGACCGTACCTTGAGATAGTTGCCCGAGGTCGCCCCCTTGTGCCACAACTCCTGCCGGCTACGGCTGTAGAACCACACGTCCTCCCCCGATAGCGTCCGTTCCAGCGATTCTTCGTTCATATATCCCAGCATCAACACCTCGCCGGTGTTGTCATCCTGAATGATGGCCGGGATGAGGCCCTTATCGTCCGTTTTCAATCTCATCGTCCCCTCACCCCAACACCGCCAGGGCCTGTTTCAGGTTGATGTCGCCACTGTAGAGCGCCTTTCCCACAATGGCGCCCTCGACACCCAGCTTCTTCAGTATCTTCAGGTGGCTCAACGACGAGACGCCTCCGGCGGCGATCACCGGCAGGCCCACCTGGTCTATCAGATTGAAGATGGCAGTGAAGTTGGGTTCGGTCAGCGTAGAACCACGGGCAATATCAGTGAAAATAAAGCGTTTGACGCCTAGTGGGACCAGCGTCCGCGCGTATTCGACCGTGTCCAGTACGGTTTCCTGCTGCCAGCCGTGCGTGGCGATGAACCCGTGTCTGGCGTCCAGGCTGACGAGGACCGACTCACCAAATCGGCGACACGCCTCCTCCACCAGTGCCGGGTCCTCCACGGCGGTGGTCCCCAGGATCACCCGGTCCATGCCCAGCTTGAACAGCATCTGGATGGTCTCAATGTTCCTGATGCCGCCTCCGATCTGGGTCGGGATCATCATGGCGCTGCCCAGTTGGGTTATGACATCCATATTGACGATCTCGCCCCGCGCCGCACCATCAAGGTCCACGATGTGCAACCGGGTCGCCCCCATCGATTGCCACTTCAGGCTCACATCGAGCGGGTCGTCGGAAAAGATCGTCTCCTTACCGTAATCGCCCTGGTAGAGGCTGACGCACTTGCCGTCTCTCAGATCAACTGCCGGAATGATCTCTATCTTCCTAAACCTCACAGTCGGCGGGCGGCGCTGCGCTCAGGCGCAGTGCAGCCCTACAAATTGATGTTCGAGTATTTTCTCCACGGCCGGGCGTTGAAGGCCCGGTTGTCCTTGTTCTTGTCCTCCAGGATATCCAGGGCCTTGTTAATATGCTTGCGGGTCTCGCTTGGCATGATGATATCGTCGGTATAGCCGCGTTCAGCACTGCGGTAGGGGTTCTCGTATATGTCACTGTATTCCCGGATTCGCTTCTCCTCAGTCTCCTTGGGATTGGCTGATTCACGGATCTCGCGGGCGAAGATGACACTGGCGGCCGTCTCGGCGCCAACGATGGTGATGCGGGCCGTGGGCCAGGCGAACACCAGGTCGGCCCCGATGCCCTTGTCTAACATGCCGTAATGGGCGCCGGCGTAAGACTTGCGGATCATGATCGAAATAAGGGGGATCGTGGCGTCCGCCCAGGCAAAGAGCAGCTTTGCGCCATGCCGCAGGATGCCTCTCCAATCCTGTTCGGACCCGATGAGATAGCCCGGGCAGTCGCCCAGCGTCACCACCGGGATATTGAACAGGTCGCAGAACCTGACGAACCGCGCTCCCTTGTCGGCCGCGTCCACGTCGATAACGCCGGCTGCGACCATCGGCTGATTGGCCCAGATGCCGACGGGGCGGCCGTTGAACCGGGCAAAACCGGTGATCACGCTCTTGGCATGGTCTTTAAGTGACTCAAAGAAATAGCCGTCATCGGCGATCGCCCTGATTATCTTGAACATGTTGTACGGTTGCGTCGGCCGGTCGGGAATGATCGTGTCCAGTTCAACCGACACCCGCTCGGGATCATCCTTGGTCTGCAGCCGCGGCGGTTTCTCCCGGTTGTTGGCCGGCAGGAATGACAGCAACTCCTTCGCCTTGTCCATGGCGTCTTTGTCATCGGCGGCTACGATGTGGGTTTGGCCCGACTTAATGGCATGGGCTTTCCAACCCGAAAGATCCTCAAGGCTGATCTCCTCGCCCAACTGGGTCTTCACAAAAGCGGGGCCGGCGATGCCGATGTATCCGGTGTCTTTGCACTGTATCAGGAAATCCTGCATTATCGGATGGTAGGCCTGCCCGCCAATGCAGGGGCCCATGAGCAAGGCAATTTGGGGGATCACCCCCGATGCAAGGATCTGGGCGCGAAAGAGTTGGCCGTAGGCTTCCAGGGTGTCCATACCTTCCTGAAGACGGGCGCCCCCGGAATCATTCATCCCCACGATCGGCCATCCCTGTTCCTTGGCGAAGTTGATGGCCCGGATCTCCTTTAGGCCGTGATACTCGCCGAAAGTCCCGGCCATCGCCATGTAGTCTTCGGCAAAAGCGACCACTGGCCTTCCATTCACCTTGCCGTACCCGGTGATGACGCCTTCGGCCGGGATATCTCGCTTGTCCATACCGAAGTTGATGGTCCGGTGCTTGACGAACATGCCCAATTCTTGAAAAGTGCCTTTGTCGAAAAAGTAGTCGATTCTCTCTCGCGCCGTCATTTGCCCGCCCTGGTGACGCTTGGCGATGGCATCCGGCGAAGCCATCTGGACGACACTTGCCCGCTTCTTTCTGTATTCCTCGATGAGCTCTTTGGTCGTGGCCATTCTCACTCCTTCCTTAAGGCGATCAGCCGTTAGCCTCTAGAAAAATGGTGGCGTGGAGACAATCACTACAGGCTATCGGCTATGCCAGATTCATCTTGTGCTTAACTTCACGAATGGTTTCACTGGCGATGGCACGAGCGCGGCGGGCGCCATCGGCCAGGATGTCGTCCACATCGAGCGGGCGTGAGGCAAAGGCTGCCCTTCTTTCCCGAAGCGGCCGCAAAGCGGCGTTGATGCCCTCGGCAAGTCCCTTCTTGCATTCAACGCAACCGATCTTGGCAGTCCGGCATTGCTCGGCCAGTTCTTCGATGCCGGCGGCCACAAAATACTGTCTCAGATGGTAGATATTGCAGACCTCGGGATGGCCCGGGTCTTTGCGGAACCGCCGCTCCGGGTCAGTGACCGCGGTCATGATCTTTTGAGTCGTCTCTTCGGGAGACAATGCCAGTTCCAGATGGTTGCCGATGGACTTGCTCATCTTTTCTTTGCCATCAAGGCCGACAACGGTTGGGAAATTGGTTAGCTTGCCTTCAGGTTCAGGGAATGTCTCGCCAAAACGGCCATTGAAGCGCCGTACGATTTCCCTGGCCAGTTCGAGGTGCGGCAGTTGGTCTTCGCCTACCGGGACCGCTTCGGCTTTGTACAGGATGATGTCGGCCGTCATCAGGACCGGGTAGCCGAGCAGACCGTAGTTTACATTGTCGGGTTGAAGTCTGACCTTCTCCTTGAAAGTGGGCACCCGCTGCAGCCATCCCAGAGGAGTAATCATGCTGAGGAACGTGTGTAGCTCGGCCACTTCGGGGACGTGAGATTGGACGAACATGATGCTCTGTTTGGGGTCGATACCGGCCGCAAGCCAGTCAAGTGCCAGTTCCCTGGTCATCGCGGGCAGCTGGCTAGTGTCTTCCAGCGATGTTAGGGCGTGGATGTCAACGATACAATATATACAGTCGTAGTCTGCTTGAAGCTTGACGTAGTTCTGGATGGCCCCGAGATAGTTGCCGATATGCTGACGGCCTGTCGGACACGCTCCAGAAAAGACCCTTTTCCTCATTCTGCGTTTCTCCAACCGCAAAGTGTAGCACAAACGGAAGCGGGCGGACAACAAACAGCGCCCGCCGTTTCGGCACGTGGAGGCTTCGATGGGGCGAGATACAGGTTAGTGAGACGAGGTAATGCCTCGCTTGAGAACGTCCAGCACCCTCTTTCGCACGGGGCGCTCGCTAGCCAGAGCGATCGGTTCCCGGCCCATCTCCTTCAGCACCTGGTTCCGGAGCTTGGTCATTAGCCGCATGCTCTCCTGAAGCTCCTGGTCAGTGAGCGCACTTCCCAGTCGCTCGCCGAGATCGGCGCCCACTTCGATGGCCTTGGCCAGTTTCTTCCTGCCTTGGGCAGTCAGGGTCAAGTGCGTCTCCCGGCGGTCATCTTTGGATCTCTCGCGTGTTACCAGGCCCAGTTTTTCCATGCGGTCGATAATCATGCTGATGCTATTCAAATTCCGCTGGATAGCTTTGGCAACCGTCGTCTGGTTAACCGGTGGCTCGCTCGCCTCGATGGTGATCAGGATCAGGTACTGCTGAAACGATATGCCTGCCCGAGTAGAGTACGTAGTCTCCTCCAGACGGGTAAGAAGACCCTGCATGTTGTGCAACAGTAGGAACGCCTCGTGGGATGATTCTCTAAATTGCTTTTGTCGCGCCATATTCCGCTCCCAAACCCCCTTCTATGTTAAACGGCGGAGGCCTAGCCGATCTTCTTCAGCAGGTTCGCCATTTCAATCGCACCGACCGCGGCATCGAAGCCTTTGTTTCCTGACTTCGTGCCCGCCCGCTCGATGGCCTGTTCCAGAGTGTCTGCCGTGATTACTCCAAACAGCACCGGAATTCCGGCGTCCAGCCCGACTTTGGCCACGCCCTTCGACACTTCTGCGGCGATGTACTCAAAATGCGGCGTGGCGCCCCGTATTACAGTGCCCAGACAGATTACAGCATCGTACTTGCTGGTCCCGGCGAGCTTCTGTGCCACGAGCGGGATTTCAAACGAACCCGGTACCCAGGCGACATCGATATCTTCATCTGCCACGCCATGCCGGGAAAGGGCATCCTTGGCCCCGCTCAGAAGCTTGCCGGTAATGAACTCGTTGAAACGGGCAACCACGACCCCGATCTTCAGCCCCTTGCCTAGTAGGTCCCCTTCGAAGACGTTGCTCATTCCTGTCTCCTTGTCGCTGACCGCGGTCAGTTATTTTCGGGTTTCGGGCAGATCCAGCGTGTGACCCATCTTGTCCTTCTTGGTCTGCAGGTACCGTATGTTGTGCGGGTTGGGGGAGCACAATATCGGCACCGTCTCAACCACCTTAAGACCGTAAGACTCCAGCCCGATTCGTTTCTTCGGGTTGTTGGTCAGGAGCCGGATGTCACGTAGCCCCAGGTCAGCCATGATCTGAGCGCCAATGCCGTAATCGCGCTGGTCGGCGGCAAACCCAAGGGACTCGTTTGCCTCGACCGTGTCCATCCCTTTGTCTTGAAGGGCATAAGCCCGGATCTTATTGTGGAACCCGATGCCCCTCCCCTCCTGCCTCATGTAGATGATAACCCCCCGGCCTTCGCCGGCGATCATCTCCATCGCTTTGTCGAGCTGCTCGCCGCAATCGCAACGCAGCGAGCCAAAAACATCGCCGGTGAGACACTCGCTATGCGCCCGCACAAGGACCGGCGGGCTGGCGCTGACGTCTCCTATCACCAATGCCAAGTGCTCGTCGGGATCTACGTCGCTCTTGTAGGCGAGCGCTTTGAACTCACCCCATTTCGTTGGCAACTTGGCCTCTGCCACGCGGTGCACCAGCTTTTCATGGCGTCGACGGTAGGAGATGAGATCGGCTACGCTGATTATCTTGATACCAAACTGCTTGGCCAATATCTCGAGCTGAGGAAGGCGGGCCATCGTTCCATCCTCGTTCATGACTTCGCAAATGACTCCCGCAGGGTAAAGGCCCGCCAGGCGGGCGAGATCGACGATCGCCTCGGTCTGCCCTGCCCGGACAAGTACGCCCCCTTCCTTGGCCCGAAGGGGGAAGGTGTGACCCGGACGGGCGAGGTCTTCAGGCCTGGTGGCTGGATCAACTACCGCTTTGATCGTCTCGGCGCGGTCAAAGGCCGAAATCCCGGTTGTGATCCGGCGTTTCGCTTCTACCGAAACGGTGAAGGCCGTGCCGAAGCGGGACGTATTGTCGGTCACCATCATGGGAATCTGGAGTTCATCAAGCCTTTGCCCGGCAATGGGTAAACAGATGAGTCCGCGGCCATCAGCGCGCCATGAAGTTGATGGCCTCAGGGGTGACCTTCTCGGCTGCCACGGCCAGGTCCCCTTCATTCTCCCGGTCTTCGTCGTCGACGATGATCACGAACTTGCCGGTCTTCACGTCTTCAATTGCTTCAGGAATGGTAGCTAGCGGCAACTGTTTCTCCCAACGACCAGGCTACGATCAGTTGACTCCGAATCCCTGCTCTTTCAGGAAATCAAGAGTAATTCCGGGGCCTTTCACCTGAGTGAACCGCGCCACATACTTTGCGATGATATCCACTTCGAGGTTCACTACGTCGCCAACATGCCTGTCTCCCAGGTTGGTGTGGCGGCGGCTGTAGTCGACGATCGAAACCTGAAAAGAGCTGTCATTGCGGTCGGCGACCGTGAGGCTGATTCCGTCGATGGTGATAAACCCCTTCTCGACCATATAGTATAGCACGTCTGCCGGGGCTTCGAACCTGACGAGCATTGCCTCACCCTCGGGCTTCATCGCCGCTACTCGGCCGGTGGCGTCGATGTGTCCCTGGACGAGGTGTCCGCCGACCCATCCGTTAAGCGCAAGAGGACGCTCCAGATTCACGCGGTCCCCAGGACGCAGTCTACCCAGATTGGACCGTCTCACCGTCTCAGGCATGACGTCAGCCGAGAATGACTTCGCATCCAGGTCGGCGATGGTCAGGCAGACGCCGTTCACGGCCATGCTCGCCCCCGGCGTCATGCCATTAAGAACGGTGCTGGCTCCAATGACCAGACGCCGCGGCTGCGCCAGGACGACTCTCCCTACTTCTTCGACAATACCGGTGAACATAGTGCAAGCTTCCTGGCGGTTGATCGTGATTGGCTAAAGGCTATTTCCGCACGTATCCGCTGACCATGACGTCGTCGCCGAACTTCTCGACGCTGACTCTTTCAAGTCGAGTCGCGTCGGCTATTCTTTCCACGCCCGTTCCGCTCACAGCCATAATCGCGCGTCCCCGCCGATGACTATCGGCGCAATGAAAGCAACCACCTTGTCCACCAGCCCTGCGTCGAACAAAGAGCCGAGGACCAGGCCGCCCCCCTCCACCATCAGGCTGGTGATCTCTCGTTTCCCCAGTACTGCCAACAGGGCGGACATGTCGATTCTGCCGTCCGGAGCGGGGAATTCGAGCAGTTCTGCCCCGCACTTGACCAGGGTCTCTTTGGCAGCGCGATCTACAGCCTCACCAATGGCAATAAGCACCTTGCCGGGCTCGCCGAAAATGCGCGCTGTGGGCGGGGTCCGTCCCAGTCCATCGACGATGACTCGCACTTGGCGGTTCTTGACCGCGCCGCCGATACCTCCATACCGGCACGTCAGGAATGGGTCATCGGCAATGATCGTGTTGGCCCCTGCCATGACCGCGTCGCTGGTGTACCGCAGATAGTGAACGTACTTGCGGGCCTCTGAACCGGTGATCCACTTGGAGTCTCCGGTCCGGGTGGCGATCTTACCGTCGAGGCTGGCGGCGAACTTGGCCGTCACAAACGGCAGTCCAGTCCTGATGTACTTGATGTAAGCTTCGTTGATGGTGCGGGCTTCGTCTTCATGATCGCCAACGCCGGTCTTGATCCCCTCCTTCTGGAGGTCCTCTTCACCCCGTCCCGATACAACCGGGTTGGGATCTATCATTGCCATGTGTACCTCGGCAATGCCGGCGTCAATAATGGCTTTAGTGCAAGGCGGCGTACGCCCGTAGTGGCAGCACGGTTCGAGGCTGACGTACATTGAGGCGCCCTTCGCCTTTTCCCCGGCCTGGTTCAGCGCCACAATTTCAGCGTGCGCTGATCCCGGGGGTTGGGTATACCCCTGCCCGACGATCTCCCCGTCTTTAACGATGAGAGCTCCAACCGCAGGATTTGGACTGACCTGTCCCTGGGCAAGCCTGGCAAGCGCCAGTGCCTGCCTCATGTAGTCTTCCATCAGTGCCATTCTAGCATCACACTGAAAGGAAGTCCAAACAAGTCAAGCCCCTGTTGGCAGTAATACAAGACGGGGGCGTTTATGCCCCCGTCTTCATTCCAAACGAGAAAGCTGCGGCTACTTCCTCTCCACCCGCACTGCACAGACCTTCAGTTCGGGGATCCGCGACACCGGATCGCTGGCGGGATTGGTCAACACGTTGGTGGGCGTGCCGGCGAAGTGAAAGTCCATCGAAATCACGCCGACCGGCGTCGCGCCGGTGATCCTGGCCCTGGCGGTCACCTCGCCGCGTCTGGAGCTGACTCTGACGGTTTCCCCATCCTTGATGGATAGCGTTGCGGCATCGAATGGGTTGATCTCAACCATCCCTTCGCCGTGTAGTCCGTTCAGCTCAGGTACCCTGTGCGTCATGGTGCCCGTGTGGTAGTGATACAGGCTTCGCTTGGTGGTCAGGACAAGCGGGTACGGATCGTCCGGCAGCTCCTTTGAAGGTTTGTATTCCAGCGGCATGAACTTACCCTTGCCGCGGGTAAAGATCTCAGTGTGGAGAATCGCGGTGCCCGGATGCTCATTCGTCGGGCAGGGCCACTGCAGCCCTCCCTTCTCAAGGCGGTCCAAGGAAATGCCCCCGTAGCTGGGCGTCAGCCGGGTGATTTCGGCCAATATTTCGGCAGCGGACTGAAAGTCAAAGCCCTTGCCGCCCATGCGGCGGGCGATTTGGGCAGTGATCCACCAGTCCGGCTTTGAGTCACCAACTTGATCAACGAACTTCCGCACTCGTTGCACCCGTCTCTCGGTGTTAGTGAAGGTCCCGTCCTTCTCGGCAAAGCTGGCAGCCGGTAGTACCACATGGGCCAACTCGCCCGTCTCGTTCAGGAAGATGTCCTGGAAGACGAGCAGTTCGAGCTTTTCGAGCGCTGCCCTGACGTGGTTCGAGTCAGGATCGGTCAACACCGGGTTCTCGCCGATTACGTAAAGAGCTTTGATCTGCCCCTTGTGGATGCCTTCAAAAATATCCGGCAGCGTAAGCCCCGCACTCGCGTTAAGCGAGTGTCCCCAGGCATCCTCGAATTTCTTCTTGACGTTCGGGTCGGTCACCGATTGATAGCCGGGGTAAACGTTGGGCAGGGCGCCCATGTCGCAGGCGCCCTGGACGTTGTTCTGTCCCCGCAACGGATTGACACCGCTGGACGGCTTGCCGATATTTCCCGTGAGCATAGCGAGGTTGGCGATGGCCAGCACGTTGTCGGTGCCATGAGAATGCTGCGTGATCCCCATGGCATATAGGATGGTGGCCGGTCTGTTGGTGGCGTACATGCGGGCGGCCTCGGCAATATCTCCCGCGGGTACGCCCGTAATCCCCGAGACGGTGTCCAGGTCGAAGGACTTCAGCGATTCCCGGAAGGCATCGAAGTTCTCGCAACGGCTGGCAATGAAGGCCGCGTCGAGCAACCCTTCGTCGACGATCACTTTCGCCATCCCCATGATCAGGGCGACGTCCGTACCCGGCTTCTGTCTCAGCCACAGTGTGGCGTAGCGGTTCAGTTTGATTTCACGCGGATTGGCGATGATCAGCTTCTTACCGTTCTTAACCGCCCTTACCGGTTCCAGTCCGATCACCGGGTGCGCCTCGGTGGTGTTGGTGCCTATCGCCAGTATGCACTCGGCATCTCCAATCTCGTGGATCGAGTTGGTCATTGCGCCGCTTCCGAAGGAGGTGGCCAGACCGGCCACTGTGGGGGAATGTCAAAGTCGGGCACAGTGGTCTATCGTATTCGTCCCCAACACCGACCGCGTGAACTTCTGAGCCACATAGTTGTCCTCATTGGTGTTCTTTGCCGACGAGATCACCGCTACCTGCTCCGGTTTGTATCTGGCGAGTTGCGTGGCGACCGCGTTGAGGGCCGTGTCCCATGACGTCTCGACGAACTCCCCACCCTTCTTCATCAGTGGGGTCTTGAGGCGGTCGGGATGGAAGACGAAGTCAAGACCAAATTTGCCCTTGACGCACGCCTGGCCGGCATTTGCCGGACCCTCTGGGTCGGGTACCACGCGGACGATCGAGTTGCCTTTCACTTCTACCTTGAGTTGACAACCGACGCCGCAGTAGGGACAAATGGTGGTTACCGAACGGTCGCAGCCGGTCGCTGCGTAGAAGCTTCGTTCGGACAACGCCCCGGTGGGGCAAGCATCGACGCAGGCTCCGCAGAACTGACAGTTCGCGTCCTGGAGCACCTTGTCATTGGGAGGCGTGATCACATAGCAGCGCAGACACCGCTGTGCTTCTGCCATCGCCGTTTCGCGACGCCATCCCTGTTCGACCTCGTCGAAACCGGTCCGGGTGACTTCAGGGGGCAGCATCGCCGTCGGTGCATAGCTTTCTGGTGGCAGACTCTCGGCCAACCATGTGGTCGCCTCGTCGGGAGAAGTTAGCGTTTCCGAGATATCCCCGTCGCCGCCCAGGAATCGGTCGATAGCGGACGCCGCCTTCCTCGCGCCGCCAATCGCCCCGATCACCGAAGCTGGGCCGGTTACACAGTCGCCGGCAGCGAAGACACCTTTCCGGCTGGTCTGCATATCCGCCGCCACCTTCACGATGTTGCCGCGCTCGGTGTCGAGGTTCATATCCTTGGGCACATCCGGTCTTTGTCCGATGGCCACGATCAGGGTATCCAGTTCAGTGACGAACTCGCTGCCGGGGATTTCGATCGGGCGTGCCCTGCCGCTGGCATCGGGCTCGCCGAGCTTCATGCGCTTGCATTCGAACCGCAGGGTCTCGCCGGCGCGGGTCGCCTTTGACGGAGCGGCCAGGAAGTTCATCTCGACTCCCTCTTTCATCGCCGCTTCGACTTCCTCAGGCGAGGCCGGCATTTCGGCCTGCGTCCGGCGGTAGAACATGGTTACTTTCTCGGCTCCGAAGCGCAGGGCGAGGCGGGCGGCATCGATAGCCACGTTGCCCCCCCCGACCACCCCCACCCTCTTGCCGACATTGACTCGTTCGCCGAGGTTGCCGCGCCGCAGGAATTCAACTGCCTCGACCACCCCCGGGAGATTCTCGCCGTCGACCCCCAGTTTCATGCCCTGATCAGCTCCGAGCCCCACGAAGACCGCGTTGAATCCTTGATGGAACAGGGAATCGATCGATGAGACCCGCGTATTCAGCTTTATGTCGACGCCGACGCTCTTGATCTCGTCAATCTCGCTGTCCAGTACGTTCCGGGGCAGACGGTATTCAGGTATACCCACCAGCATGGCGCCCCCGGGCTTGGGCAGCGCCTCAAACACGGTTACTCTGTGGCCCTGCTTTGCCAGATAGTAAGCCGCCGTCAGACCAGCCGGTCCGGCGCCCACGACTGCCACCGCCTTACCCGTGGGCGGCAGTTTCTTGGATTGCCTTTTCCACGAATCGTCGCCGTTGTCGGCGGCAAAACGCTTGATCATCCGGATCTGAAGTGGTTTGTCAATTTCGAGCCCCCGCTGGCAGGCTGCCTCGCACGGATGGATGCATACTCGTCCCAGGACGCCCGGAAATGGTACCTTTTCTCGTATGACGGCCAGCGATGCCGATGGTCTTCCCCGCCCGACCATGCGGATGTAGCGTGGGATATCAATCCCGGCCGGGCAGGCTCGATGACAGGGGAAAGCCCACTCGATGGCTCGGGCGCCCCGGACGTTGTCGCAAACTCGGACACACCGTTCGCAGAGTATGCACAGATTGTGATCGCGCAGAAAGACGGGGCTATCCTCGCGGATCGACAGTTTCTTGGTCTGATACGGCGGTAGATCATTGAGCCCGACGTGATCTACCGCCGTCTGGAGTTCGCAGGAACCGTTTTGGGGACAGAGCACACAGCGCTCCTCCACGGCCACCGAACGAAGGCAGGTGTCGGTTGGCTGACATCGTTCTCGTCGGTTGCACACCAGGCAGGCGCTAGGGTGGCGTCGCATGATTTCAGTCAGTGTCTTCCGTCGCACTTGTTTGACCGCTTCAGACTCGGTGTTGACGGTCATCCCTTCGACTACCTCGGTGTCGCAGGCCAGCGCAAGCTTCCCGTTCACTTCGACAACGCACAACTGGCAGGCCATGTCCGGTACTTCCTGCGGAAGTGGCTTGATTCCGCGGTAAGCGCAAAGCGCTGGGATGTAGATGCCGGCGGCCCGCGCCGCATCCAGAACTGTGGTCTTCCCCTGCGTCCTGAGTTGCTGCCCGTTGATAATCAGTCCGGCGGTCTTTGTCAAGGTGTCCATGAAGTCTCCTTTGCGCTAAGCGCTTCGAACGGAACGGGTCGCGGTGGTGTCGTGCAGGCGGCCTCGCCGGAAAGATGCAGAGAGCCCCTCGCGGGTGAATGGGGGTACCACAACCGTGGCCAGAAAATGATAATAGAACAGCGACCCGTGGTCGATTGGCCTGAAAAGCGATCGAAAATATCCCATGAGGGAGCTACAGTCTCTCCGCTAAGATGATACTCCCCGACCGTTTCTAGTGTCAAGTCCATTCAGACTCAAATACCATGCTGGTCCACCGATCTCCGCCGGGAAACCGACAATGGCATGGCGGCGAGCAATGGTGCCCAGCCCGCGAGCGTATTGCCTGTTTGGCTCTTTGGGTATAAGATAGAGCGAGGTTTCTTCCGGGAAGGTTCGTCCACACCAAAGCCGAAGCTAACCCTGGCAGAACCGACGCAGTAGGTCCGAGGTCAGACTCAATGAACGACATAGAACTGGTACACATTGGATTCAATAATGTTATCGCGATGAACCGGGTAATCGCCATCGTCTCGCCCAGTTCGGCCCCAACCAAACGGACAATACAGGAGGGCAGGAACAAAGGCCTTCTCATAGATATGACAAATGGACGGCGCACCAAGGCGGTCATTATCGCGGACAGCGGTCACATTATGCTGGCTGCCCTGGCTCCCGAGACGATCGCCGGACGGCTCCAGGCAACCCGCGACGCTTCGGACCGGCTGAACTCCGCCTACCGGACGGAATCGAGTGATGCCAAGTCTGTTGCCTGAACAGGTTCCGTCAGTTCCCAGCGCCAGCAAGCCGCTCTTCATCATTCTCTCCGGGCCGTCTGGAGTCGGCAAGGACGCGGTGCTGGCGAGGATGAAAGAGACTGATTTTCCGATACACCACGTAGTCACACTAACCACGCGAGCGCGCCGTCCAGCCGAAAAGGACAATGTCGACTACCGTTTCGTCTCGCTTCGGGAATTCGAGGGCCTCCGCGGCCACGGGCAACTTCTTGAGTCAGCGAACGTCTACGGCAACTGGTACGGCGTCCCCCGCCGCGAGGTAGAGGATGCCTTGCGGGCAGGCAGGGACACCATCGTCAAGGTGGACGTGCAGGGGGCACAGAGTATCAAGCTAGTAATGCCACAGGCGGTATCCGTATTTCTCGCGCCTCCAGCAAAGGCAGACCTGCTCGCCAGGCTTGAACAACGCAGGACCGAATCGCCGGGTGACATGGCTGTGCGTCTCGATGCCGCCGAGAGAGAACTGGAGCGGATGCCGTCATTTGACTACGTGGCCGTCAGTCGATGGGACCAAATCGACCGCGTGGTGAGCGATCTATCCTGGATCGTCTCGGCGGAGAAGTGCGAACCTCGCAAGGCAGGGGCGGACTAACCCTGGCGAACACTGGCGGAAGCAGCGTTCATGCCCTACGACAGGCAGACGGCCATTCTTGCATAGCGCGGAGCGACACGCAGATCTAACCTGGTCTGGCGCCCCCAGTACCCCTCAAAACCCCGTCTGCTGCCACCATTGTCGTGTCTTCTCAACGCCGTGGCCCGATCAAAGACATGGTGTACGACTCTGGGAGCCACAGAGTGAAATGCCTGATGAGTTGCACCGCTCTTTTCGATGGATCCGTGATTGCCGTCGGCATGGTACAGCGGTTCCTTTTGGCGGTAAGGCAGGTTGGCTGAAGTAGCTACTCGCGAGCCGATGCCGTATCCAAAAGGCCGATAGGTGTGGAGATACTCGCCCAGCAGATGGCGGGCGTAGGCCTTTCTCTGCGATTCCTGGTGCCTGGATAGTGCCCACGCTGCTGCTACCAGACCTACCCCAAACGGCGTGGTAAACGGCTCAGGCATGGCGATGAGGGCCAGCCCGATTCCCTTGAGTAAATTCCCGCTCATCCCACTCGTCCCCTGCCAAAAATGTATAGAGCTATGAGGCCAAAGCAGATAGTCCCCGCCCGTGTTGCTTAATCCAATTCTACAACCCGGGCGACGGTTGTCAATAGAACATATATTCGACTCGGCAAACAACCGGAGTCCCTGTGCTATACTTTACCGCATTGCATGCCAACCTGTGACTTGAGGAGATTGGACGATGTCGGACCCGCGGATCGAAAAACTGGCTCAACTGGTCGTTGAACACTCTGTGGCTGTGCGCAAGGGGGACCGAGTGGCCATCGCCGGCAGCACCGTGGCCGAGTCCCTTATGAAGGAGATCTATGCCCGCGTTCTGCAAGCGGGAGGCCATCCGTTCATGACCGCTGCTTTCCCTGACATTGAAGAGGTGTTCTTTCGCTACGCGTCCGACGAGCAACTTAGACACGTGCCCAAACCGCTCGAGATAATCATGGAGACTTACGATGTTCGTATTTCAATCCTGGCCGAGTCAAACACGAGGTCACTGAGCAACGTTGACCCCGCCCGGACCGTTCTGCATCAGCAGGCCCGCACGGGATTGATGCGGACCTTCATGAAGCGGTCGGCGGCCGGCGAATTGCGATGGGTGGTGGCCCCATTTCCGACCCATGCCCTGGCTCAGGACGCCGAAATGGGCCTCCTGGAATACGAGGATTTCCTGTTCGGGGCGTGCTTGCCCGACATGACCGACCCGATCGGATACTGGCAGCGCTTCTCGAAGCGGCAGCAGACCATCGTCGACTGGCTGAAAGGAAAGAAGGAAGTCCGCGTCCGCGGTCCTGAGACCGACCTCCGCATGAGCGTAGACGGACGTTCATTTGTGAACTGTGACGGGCGCTTCAATCTTCCGGACGGGGAGATCTTCACAGGTCCGGTGGAGGATAGCATGGAAGGTTCGGTGTGCTTTTCCTACCCGGCCATTTACGGTGGTCGCGAAGTCAACGGGGTGCGACTGTGGTTCGAGCACGGCCGGGTTGTGAAGGCGACCGCCGAAAAGAATCAGGACTACCTCAACAAGACCCTTGATACCGATGAGGGGGCGCGTCGAGTGGGCGAGTTCGCCATCGGCACCGAACGAGGGCATCGCACGCGTTTCACCCGCGAGATCCTCTTTGACGAAAAGATCGGCGGCAGTTTCCACATGGCCCTGGGCGCCGGCTATCCCGAGACCGGCAGTAAGAACGAGTCGGCCATCCACTGGGACATGATTTGTGATCTTCGGCGGGGCGGCGAGATCACCGTGGACGGTGAGCTCCTCTACCGCGACGGTCGTTTCTTGTTGAAGTTCTAGTTCGTTTTCGGCTGGATTTTCCCTGGTCCAACCGGGACCGTGAACTTTTCGCCGAGAGGGGTACTATCTATGTGTAGCGGTATTGACAAAGGACTTGGTCTCCAGTAGTATAGCGAGGGACAAAAAACCTTGAAAGGTGGGTGTGCATGCGGGCGTACGTAATTAGAAGGTTGTTGCTCCTGGTTCCCACCCTGCTTCTCGTGACAATTCTGGTGTTCATGGTTGTGCGCTTTATTCCGGGGAGTGTCATCGATCTCATGGTGGCCGAAATGTCGATGGAGGCATCGCTCGGTCAGGCCATCAGTCAGGACTACATCAAGCACTCTCTGGGTCTGGACGTACCCGTCCACATCCAGTATCTGCGTTGGCTTGGTGTTATGCCCAAGGAAAACGGGTGAGACAAAGGGGGTTGTCCAGGGTGACCTGGGCAACTCGCTCTGGAGCGGGCGCAGTATCACCGCCGAAATGGGGGCGAAGATTCCGGTTTCGTTTGAGCTCGGCATGTTTGCCCTGGTCACTGCGCTGATAATTGCCCTGCCGATCGGAATCTACTCGGCCATGAGGCAAGATACCTGGGGTGACTACGCCGGCCGCACGTTTGCCATCCTGGCGATATCGCTCCCGGGCTTCTGGATCGCCACCATGGTGATCGTTTATCCGTCGATATGGTGGGGGTGGTCCCCCTCGATGGAGTATATTCCGTTCTTCAAGGATCCGGCTGGCAACATCTTCCAGTTTGCCATTCCGGGCATGATAATGGGTCTGACATTCTCGGGAGCGACGATGAGGATGACCCGTACCATGATGCTCGAGGTTCTGAGACAGGACTACATACGCACCGCCTGGTCGAAGGGACTGTCGGAACGAACGGTTATCATGAGGCACGCATTAAAGAATGCCCTTATTCCGGTGGTTACCGTGGTCGGTATGCAGTTGCCTATCCTGATCGGTGGCGCCGTTATCACGGAGCAGATATTCGCCCTGCCTGGCATCGGCCGGTTTCTGGTCGATGCGATCAACCGTCGTGACTATCCGATCATATCCGGCATCAACCTGGTGGTCGCGGTGGTGGTCCTGGCCGTTAATCTGATGATTGATTTGACCTACGCCTGGCTCGATCCCAGGGTCCAGTATCGATAGGGGAGGGGATGATCTGAAATGGTCAGAAAGTACAGCCACGGTCGGAGCAATACAGGCAGAAAAGAAACATCTTCCTTTTCTGGTTGAAGTAATAGTCCGGCTGGTCAAGGAAAAGCCGCTGGGCACCATCGGCGGCGCGATCGTCCTCATACTGTTCCTGGTCGGTATCTTCGCCAACTTCTTGGCGCCGTACGGATACAACGAGATGGTGCTGGGCGCGCGGCTCCAGGCCCCTTCGTTCAAGTACTGGCTTGGGACGGATAACCTGGGACGCGACCTTCTCAGTCGTATCATCTACGGCGCTCGAATCTCAATGATCGTCGGGGTAAGCGTGCCGGCCATCAGCACGGTACGTTATCGCTCATCATCGGTGGCGTGTCCGGGTTCTTTGGCGGCAAGGTTGACCTGGTGATTCAGAGATTCGTTGATACGGTCATGTGCTTCCCCGGCCTGGTCATCATGCTGACGGTGGTGGCGATCACGGGCCCCGGTCTTATTCAGGTGATTCTCCTTCTGGGCATACTGGGCGGTATTGGTGGTTTGGTGCGGGTGAAGAGAAGCGCTGTTCTTGGCATAAAGGGAAACGTGTACGTCGAGGCGGCCAAAGCGATCGGGTGTCCGAATGTCAGGATAATGATGAAGCACATCCTGCCCAACATCATGGCCGTGGTCATCGTGTCGTTCAGTATGGGCATGGGCGGTGCTATTCTGGCCGAAGCCACCCTCAGTTTCCTTGGCTTTGGCATCCCGCCGCCGGCGCCGAGTTGGGGGGGCATGCTTAGTGGTCCCGCCCGGAGATACATGCTGCAGGCGCCGTGGATGGCATTGTGGCCTGGGCTCGCCCTTTCACTCGTGGTCTATGGCATGAACATGCTGGGCGATGGCCTGAGGGACATTCTTGATCCCCGTTTGCGAGGTGGCTTGGGGCGGTACGGTCGAAAGACGAGCGGAAAGGCGCAGGCTTAGACGGGGTTCATTCTAACTAACAAACTAAGGGGCGACCCCGATCGGGGTCGCCCCTTTTCTTTTGTAGAGCGGATAGTTCACCGGCGCGAACGCATTACTTCAGTCCGTCGGCGAGGACGTCCTCGGCTGTGGCTGGGGCGCCGGCGGGCGTCGCCTTCGTAGAAAGGGCGATGCTGACTCTTCGGGGGCCGCCAGGATTGTCTTCCTTGCTGGTCGTCTCTTCGGCATGCAATACCTCTGGCATGGCCCTGAGCGACTCGACTAGTTCTACGGCGCCATCAGCGTAGACTGTAATCGAGGTCCGATCGTTGCGGGGAATGATCTCGGTTCTTGAGACTTCAGACAGACTGTCGAGTTGACCGACGATGTTCATGATCTTCATGATATCGATTGGCGGGACGATCTCGACCTCCCACTTGGGCTCACCCGATTCGGCTGAATCCGTGCCCGACATCAGTTCCATGAATTCGTCCGATGTCTTGGCCGCCGACGCCTTCTGTGCCTGCGGAGGGGTGGCCTGTGGCCCACGCCCCGAGGGCGCTGACTTGAACTGGGGTTCGAGCTCGCCGACCTTGCTCTTGAGACCATCGAGTTCGGCAAGTAACTGTGTCTGCAGCCGTCCCACAAACTGGCTTATCTCCGGCTGGATCCTCTGCTTCTCACGGTCGAGGATATGCGATGCCTCCTGTTGAGCCCGGACCAGGATGGCGGCGGCTTGCTGCGAAGCTTCTGCCTCGTTCTGCTCGATAATGTGACGGCCCCGGGCTTCGGCGCCGCTGATGATGCGTGCGGCTTCGGATTCTGCGGATCTCTTGAGTTCACTGACGATCTTGTCGGCGCTGGCAAGAGCCTGATCCTCAGTTTCTCTCGCCATCTTCTCGGCCCGCGTTTTCGCTTCGGCCACTATTGCGTTGGTTTGTGACTCGGCCGATGCCTCGGCCTGGGCCACTATCCTGGAGGCGTCGGCGGCTCCCTGTTTCTTGGCGTCCTCCCGGATTTCGGCGGCGAGCTTCTCTGCTTCGATCACGGTGCGTTCGGCTAATGTGGTGAGGGCGCCGAGGTGGTCCTGGCGCTGTAGTAACGCCTCATGTTGCTTTGTGAGGTCGTTCACAAACGACACAACCTGAACCTCGGACAGGCCATTTTTGACCAGGTTGAACTCGCGTCCCCAAAGCTCAACGACATCCCGGCCGACGCTCGGATTTGGATTCATAGCCCACCTACCGTTTCATACCTACAACTGATTATAACTCAGCGTAAGGAGGCGGCAATGACCATTCAGTAATGGTTGGCCGTAGTACTAACGTCTCGGCAGCGGGGTTGAGGATTGCCTGGGTGACAGGCTGTTCAGCGGAATTGATTTTTCAGGTGAAGCGAGGTCGTTGAGTTGGAGTCGGACCTGATTCAGCCTCGTGGCAATGCTGGCCCGAAGCTTGGTGTAGCTTTCGTCAAGGCTGGGGCTTCTTCGTGACATCTCGGTGGACAGCCAGGTGATGCTGTTGGCCAGGGCCATGTCTGAGTAGGCTTCGGCAAGAGCGTTACGTATGTCTGGGGGAATGGAGTGGACTTCGTCCCCCCGATTGTCCCATACGTTGGTTTGGAACGGTTCCAGTTGTCCCGACCATTGATCAGCCGCGAGCCGCCGGTTATGTTCGATCTCGGCGTACAGGTCCGGGACCGAAGGTGACGGTGGTGGTGCGGGTGGGGCCGATACCGATGAAGCGGTCAGCACTCCCTCCGGCTCTATCTGTGACGCGCGTGGTGCGGTTTCCGGCTGCCGCACCGGACGCCTCTTGGAGATCTTAAGCAGCGACGCGGTCCGAGCGGCTGCGTAGTTCAGAACGTACCCAGCACCAAGACCAACGGCAACCGCGCCGCCGATGATCAGGACTATTTGCCACCACTCCACGGGTCCTCCTATGCTCGGCCCGCCACGCTTGAGGCATCCGGCGGCCAGTCCCCTCGGGTCCGGCCCGTACCATCACCAGTTCTGCGGAGACGGCAACACGGCTGAACGTATTGCGGTATTACGGAAAGGGACGGGAGACGTCCTTGTCCAGAGCGAAACCCGTACCCCTAGCCCATGCCAAGGCGGATGATTGAACGCCTCAGCTCCTCCAGCCTACCCCAGATAGCCTTCTTCTCTTCCTCGACAACCTGTCGGATGACGAGCTTGTGTTCCTCGACCGCGTCACGGATTGCCTTTCGCTGTTCTTCGACAAGCTCACGGGCGGCCTTCCGGATCTCCTCACCGATGATGTTCCCGACCTCAGTCTCGATGAGTCGCTTGACAGCTTCCCGGTACTCACCTGTGGCGTTGCCATTGTCTCTGCCCTGGGCGATCTTGGTGTCCATCCTGCCCCCCTGTTCGCTTTCGTCCCGACTGAGTTCAGCTAATGGTGAAATCCCGACTGCGACCTGTTCCAAAACAATACAACAACACCTTGTGACTGTCAAGATGGTCGGGCAGGCGGGTTACCTGAGGTAGGATGCTGAGCCCATCTGGTATAATCTGGAAAGGGAGGCGGAAGCGACACCATGCCGGGCCTCCGGCGGTACGTGTGGAGTTGTGATGAATGGCTGAAGAACTCGGCAAGATCGAAAAACCTGAGGCGGAGCAGTTCCATGGCAAGAAGAAACTCTATGTAGTGCCCCTGCTCTTTTCCTGGCGGGACAGCCCCCGCGAGTACGTTGAAAAATGCGACCTGTACTGGCAGCAGGTGAGAGAACACGTCACCAATCTCGAAACACGGATCGGCACCATCATGATCGTCTATCACGAATCAGTGACGGCCAGTGGTGACGAAGGATTGACCGTCCTCGAGAAGCTCAATCCTTCGAGCTACCAGTTCGTCAGAGAGAAATGCCTGATGGGCGCCCGTCTTGAGGTGGTTGAGACTCGTGATTTGATCGAAGAGGCGATGGACTGGGAAAGGCACCTCATCATGGGGTTTCTCAGTAACAAGGTTGCCGCGACGGTATCTCGCTTCTACGCCGAGGCCTCCAAGAAGCGGTACGAGCACATCGCCAGGAGAATCACCGAAACCCTGGGCGACGACCAGGTTGCGATACTCATCATCCGAGAAGGACATCAGATTCAGTTTCCCTCGGATGTTGAGGTATTCACGGTGGCGCCGCCGGCGCTGAACGAGGTGAATCGCTGGCTCAGGGAACGCCAGGAGAAGGCCGATCGCGAAGGCCAGGATCCCGAGTCCGGGTCCGAATAGTTGGTTCCTTGCTCCGAGGGAGCGCTCCGAGGGTTACTCCCGGAAAGCGTTGGCCCCGGTGACCAGTCCCGGCAGGCCGCCCATGAGGAAAGCCATGCCAACCGTCTCTGCGATTTCCCCTTCGGTTGCCCCGAGGCTTCTCGCTCGTTTCGCGATGTTGGCTACGCCGTCGTTGTGACCCAGCAGTGCGTCGCACAACATCATCATCAGCGTCTTTGTCTTCAGCGATAGCGCGCCCTCCTTGGTGGCCGTTTCCTGAAGGTCCGTTATTTGTTTGAGCAACTCAGGGGTGCTCTTCCCCAGATAATCGCGCCAGCCCGGAGCCCTTGAAGTCATTTGTCCTGCCTCCCTCTAAGAATCATATTCTGATACCAAGAATTGCGCCCAGAAGCCGGCGCCAGGATATCCACCTTCAACACTGGACCACGGGCGCCCAGCAATTGGATGGAAGCCCCTTCCTGACCTCTGGCTGCGATCATTCAGTTTTGGAACCGTAGTCGCTTCCGGCCGCGACCGTGCAGTCGTCGGACAGCCCTGTCACAAGCTGTCAGCGGGGCGGTATCCTGGCTGCCATCGCCATCGCCCTGACGGGCTGTATTTTCTCGCGATATATCCGCAGTTCTTCGGCGGTTGGTGGCCGGCTATCGGCGACGTCGGCTGCGACTTTGAGGTCCCAGCTCACTTCGGATTTCACCTTCTCCAGGGTCACGCCGACGCCCGTGTGAACCGACTTGAGGACCATTTCCCGGTTATCAAACACGTACTCGCCCAGGTCCGTAATGACAGCCGTCGGACCGGTGTTCGGCCGCAGTCCGATTTCCTCCCGTCGTCCGGGCTTCCCGTCAAAATAGCCCGGGCAGGTGTTGAAGTCGACCTTCTCCAGGAAACGGCGTTTGGTCTGCTCAAGGATAATGATGGTTCTGCCGCAGAAACTCATGATGTCGTTGCCGCCGCCGCTGCCTTGCCATCGATGTACCGGGTTACGGTAGTCGCCGACCACGGTATCGTTGACGTTGCCGAAGCGGTCGACCTGTCCGGCGCCCAGAAAACCGGTGCTGATGTGCCCGGCCTGACCCAGGCACATCACGTAGGCCAGTCCGCTCAGTTGGTCGGCAAAGGCCTGGGAACCTAATGTATCCGTCGCCCTGGGCAGCGGGAAGAGATTCGCCCTGACTATACCGTTCTCAATAATGATGGTGCAGTTGGGGGCATTAGTGTACTTGGCCAGCAGGCCCGCCGCCATCGGCAGCCCGACGCCGACATAGGCAATGTCGTTGTCCCTGATTTGCCGCGCCGCTGATACGACCATCTGTTCGGCGGCGGTATATCCTGGTCCCTGCTTCTCTTGAGTCATCTGCTTCCTCCCTAGTACCCACTGGCGATGGGGTCGCTGAATTTGAGGTTGGTTATCTTCAGCTTCTCGAAGTAGTCCGGGCCTTCTTTGGACTTCAGTTTCTCGAGGTACTCGTTCCAGTCCTTGACACCATACACGGCATCCTTCAGGTAGTCCTCATAGGCCTGTTGCCCTCCCCCCGCCCCGCCCATCATCCCTCCGGGAACATCGTCGTAGCATCCCGCCAGGTGGCTCGGTAGGGCGCCGTACGCCTGCTCAACGACCGCGGCCACGCGGAAAGCGGGGATAATCGTCCGGTTGGGGTCTCGCCGGATCACCTCTGAGTCCACCACCTTCTCGGTAGTCACGATCACTCTCTTACTGGCATTGATGCCCTCGTGGTCTATGCCCAGGGTGCCCCATTTCTGCGCGTTTCCTTCACTGTCGCATTGTTGGACATGCAGGATGCCGACGTCTGGCGCCACTGCCTTGACCACGCCCACCGGCCCTGAGCCAAACGGGTCAGCGATTGACTTGATGTTGTCGTTGTACTTGCACATATCGGACCCGATCTGCGACTTGGTAGGCATAAACGGTACGCCCATGTACCCGGCAATCAGCGCCTGGGCTATGCCGAAGTGAGAATATTCCTCGACCACCGGCATCTTGTTGATGGCCCTCGCCCGCTGGAGTGCGTAAGACCGCTTCTCATCCAGGATCGCATACCCGGTGAGCATCTTGTCCACCAAACCCTCGCCGATGAGCAGGTTTATACCCACCAGGCACGTGATGACCGTGAGGTGGTCGATGTGTTGGCGAGTGATCTCGGCCATCGCTGCGGCCGGCGGGCCATGCTGTGCGCCCGAGATAAAGAGCACGTCGCCACTTTTCACGTACCTGGAAACCGCCTCTTTCATCGTGGTTACTTTGTTCATGAGTCGTTCCTCCTGTTGCCGCCTTGGGTCGAAACGATTGCGTACGCACCGGTATTGAGGCTTTGCCTGTCGTCACGCGGTCTGTTCTCAGTTCGTGTCCGGACCGGCCCTTGCTGGAGGCACCCGGCCAACCTCTCCGTCATCGTTGCGCCGAACCCCGCGTGGTCTCCACAAAGGACAATGGCCGCGGCCCACGTTAGATTCCGTGGCGGACTCGGGGCGCTCGGCTAAGACGGACGTGCCTCCCTCTTTGTTGCCCTGTCCCGCGGCCTGCCACCCCGTGGCACAGACGGCAATCTAGCACACCCGGTCTTTGGCTGTCAACAACATGGAGACGGTGTTCCCGGCGTTTATCGGGGCCAGTCTTTCGGAGTCCAGAGTGACCGGCGGCGGGCCAATCGCTGACCTTGACTTCGCCAAGGTTAACGGAGATAATGATGAGGGTTGAAATGATCCCCGATAGCTCAATGGTAGAGCGTGCGGCTGTTAACCGCCAGGTTCTAGGTTCGAATCCTAGTCGGGGAGCCAGGTCTGTCAATACGCAGAACTTCCTCTGAGTCGGTTAACTCTCCAGGCACAGGCATGCCATAGTGGATCACCACGTGCGGCTCGTTGAAATCGATCCTCCTGACGAAAGTCCTGAGGAACGACTTCTGTTCCCTTAACGTCTGTCTTGCGACCCGGAACACTCTTGAGATGCCGCGCATTCACCAGGATAAGACTAAAGACCTTCGAGAAGATTCCAGATCGGCTTCCAGTACACCCCAGTGCTCTCCATACCTACATGAGTGACACTGAAACTTGCCAACCACTCCTTAAGCTGCAGCAGTTGGGCCGTCACCGCTCCAACACTACGGGTTTCACGACCTTCTGGAGTTATGACTTCTGATGCCAGATAGGCCTGATCCCCAGGTCACCCTTCTGTATTCGAAAGGCGGCTTCTGCGTCAGTGAATTGTATGTAGGCCCGCCAGAGCTGTTCGGCATCCCAGTCGGTGACGTTTGAGCGTAGCAGGTAGCAGCCTTCGGAGAGCTCCGCCCAGGCTCGCCAGTCCTTCATTTTCTCCCATACCACGTCAACACCGCCACCCAGCCGCTCCACCACTTCCACACGGAATAGTCCGGCGGCACGGCTGCTACTCTCCAGTAGCCTGCCCACTCTCCGCTCAATCGCTCCCGGCTTATGCTTCTTCTTACGGCAACTATCCGCCAGCTTGGTCAGCTTCTCCTCGATCCGTTTCTCGAAGCGTTCGTGGATAGCCTTCTCCTTGACGGCCCGACTCGAAGCCGTGTTTCGAGTGCCTTCAACAGCACATCAGGATGAGGACTGAGAAGCCGAGAGGAAAGGTACCGTGGCCATACGCCATCATGTATTTCGTCTTCGATGTAGTGTACCTGGATGGCGACGATCTGACGGGGGTGCCGCTCATGGATCGGAAGAGAGCGCTCGCGGGATTCGTCCCGAGCACAGGACCCATCCAGATGGTCGGGTACTTCGAGAAGGATGGTGAACTGCTGTTTGAGAAGGCCGTGGAGCAAGGCTTCGAGGGCATCGTCGCCAAACGGAAAGACAGCATCTACGAGGCAGGAAAGCCGTCAAGGAACTGGCTGAAGGCTAAGTCGACGATCACCGACCAATTCGTCGTCTGCGGTTACGTCTGGAGCGAAAAGATGCATTCCGTTGGCGGGCTCATCGTGGGCCGACTCGAGGACGAGAAATTGCGGTACTCCGGCAGCGTCGGGACCGGGCTTGGTCAAGCGGAAAGGAAGGCCTTGGGTGTTCGCCTGGCTGCACTTAGAGTCGACCGGGCTCTTTTCAATGAGGAGATCAGCACTGACGGCGCCCCGGTTTGGGTGAAGCCGGAAATCGTGGTCGAAGTTAGATTCACCCAGTGGACACACGCGGGATATCTTAGAGAACCGGTTTTCTCCAGAATCCTCAACTAATCCTAATGCACCCTTCTGCCATGTTTGTTGCCGGCCGAAAGGTAGCTGTCGGAAAATTGCCAGCACCGAAAGCTCTCGCTTTTCAAGATCAGGCTCGTCAGCTTCTTTCGCACCTGACACCGACATCGAGATTGCAGCCAGGGAGATACTCCGCCTGCAGAGATGCTGCGCAACATCATATCAAGACACACCGGACAGTCCGTGGAAAAGATCTCTCACGATACCGATCGTGACTTCTCCCTTAATCCACAGCAGGCGGTTGAATACCGGAATCATCGAAGAAATCCTGATCAAACAGGAGAACCCCAAGAAAGAAGACAAGTAGCTCCCGCGTGCTATTGGGCCGAGGATGGACGCCAGTATAGGACTGGCGTCCATCCGTTTGTGGGCAATTGCCAGATGGCCCGCCTGCGTTCTTAATAGTCAACCCACTCTTGCGCTGTTGTCCCACCATGGACACCGAGACGATGGCGATCTTTTGCGTCCTTGACAGGTCGCAGATCACGTGCTAAGCTTCGGCGGAATCGACAACAAGCTTTATGTAACGGGAAAGGAGAGATTGACCGGCTGAAAAACGTTCCATTAGGCACTAACCATAAGGAGGAACAATTGAACAAGAAATGCGTGCTCTTGACCTTCTGTATCCTCACTTCTATCCTCCTGTTCATCATATCGTGCGGCCCCGGGACAACGACAACGACCACGTCTCAAACCACCACAGTCGGGCCAACAACCACTACGACTGCCCCTACGACGAAAACGTCGACTCCCGCCTCTGACAAGCCCAAGTACGGCGGGACCCTCAATCTCTTCCAAGCAGGCGATGTCCTCGGATTCGATGAAGGGTTCCAGGCAGCTTTTTTTGTCACCACCAACCACCTGACACATGATGAACCGCTGACGGGCGACTGGTCTAAAGGTCCGGCAGGGACCAATGAGTACTCTTGGTTCTCCAATGCCAACTATTCCTGGGCCAGCAAGGCCGGGTCTGTTGCGGAGAGCTACGAGCTCCCGTCGGTCGGTCGTATCGTCTTGCATATCCGTCACGGAATTCATTTCGGCCTCAATCCCGACTCTGCCGCCAGCAAACTGGTCAACGGGCGGGAACTCACCGGCGATGACGTCGCCTACACCATCAACCGCATGCTGACACTCCAGGGTTCCTACTGGAAGACTGCCGCTCCGACTTTCTCGGCCAGCGCCAAGGTGTCACAGCCGGATAAGTGGACCGTTGAGGTCAATTGCGATCCGGCTGATGCATACAACTATGCCGCCTATCTGGTCGATTGGTGCAGCATCCAGGCCAAGGAAGTGGTCGACAAGTACGGCGACCTGCGCGATTGGCGCAACTCGGTCGGCTCAGGTCCGTTCTTCTTGACCGACTTTGTTTCGAACAGCTCCATATCATACGTGAAGAACCCGAACTACTGGCGCAAGGACCCGGTAGGTCCTGGCAAGGGTAATCAACTGCCGTACGTCGACAAGATCAAGGTGCTGATCATCCCTGACGCATCGACAAGGGAATCAGCGATGAGGACTGGCAAGCTTGACATTTACGGAGGAAACACCTGGGACGACGCCAACAACATCAGAAAGACCGTCAAGAACCTCAACGAGGTTTCCTACGTCATACAGAACCCGAGCCAGCTCTTCATGCGCACCGACAAGCAGGACCTGCCCTACAAGGACATCAGGGTCAGGCAGGCATTAATGTACGCCACTGATTATGACTCCATAATCAAAGATTTTATGGCCGGCCACGCTTACGCCCAGTCCTTCCCCATCACTCCGATGCCTGACTTCAAGTCCGTTTACGTGCCGCTGAATCAGTGTCCTCCTGCTGTCCAGGATTTGTACAAGTACAATCCGGACAAAGCCAAGAAGTTCCTATCGGATGCCGGCTATCCGAACGGGTTCAAGTGCAGCGTTATGTACAACAACACGGGTACGGCCGCCGTCGACTACCTGTCGATCGTCAAGGGCATGTGGGCCAAGGTCGGCGTCGACCTCACGCTGGTGCCGCTCGAGAACGCCGCATTCAACACCCGATGGAATGCACGCAACTATGACGACATGCTGTTCGGTCTGATGGCCAGCGCCGGCACGTACCGCCGCGGAACTAATTTCGCCGGGGCCGGAGGCGGCTGGAACCTCAGCTATATCACTGATCCTAAGGCTGCCGAGGCCCGCGATAAGATGCTCACCCTCTTCAACTCCGGTGACGATGCCGGCTGCGATGCCGTCATGAGAGAATTCACCAAGTACTTGCTCGAGCAGGCGTGGGTCATACCCAACCCGGTCCAGGAATACGTCACGTTCTGGCAGCCGTGGGTCAAGAACTACCACGGAGAATCGAGCCCTGGCGTCATCAACGAAGGGCAGCAGAACATGTATATCTGGGTCGATCAGGACTTGAAAACCCAGTTGGGCTACTAGAAACCTGTGACCGGCTGAGATAGAGGAAAAAGACAAGACCAAAGCAGCGCCTCGGGGAGACCGCGATGGATCGCCCCGAGGCGCACGGCTTTTCCACGTGTTGCTTTGGTGTTGCTACCCGCGACAGGAAGTGTGTGGATGAAGAAGGCAGTAGCGATCGGCGACGCCCAAGGCCAGGGATGCCCCACTGGCCCCCTACTCTCTCCTACATTCGCTGGATTGACGCCATTTCCTCTTCCAGTACTTCTCTGATCACCCGTTTGTGTTCCTCAACCAGTGCCCTGATTTCGATCTTTTGCTCATCTACCAACGCCTTCGCCGCGGTTCGGATATCCTCTTCAAAGATGGCGTCGACTTCTTGCTCTATCACGTTCTTTGCGGAAGCGCGGCAGCCATCAGCGTTGGGCATCTCTTCATCCACGCCGGGTTTGATTGGCTCTGTATCCTTGCCACGGACGATCCGTTTAATGTCCATTTCGCTCTCTATCCTCCGTTGGTCCTAGCCGGAACGGCCCTGTAGCTGCCATTGATAATATGGCTATTGTCGCGTAGAGAAACATGAACACTAGATGAAAGTGGCATCACAAAAGGCTGACCATTTGCTGTGTGCACGGGAAGCGCGCCGCTTGGAAGATGATGGTTTTCAAGAGCGATCTCGCGTTTACTAGGTATCTATGAGGATCGTTGGATTCAATTCTACTCAAAAAAGGGCATTAACATTGACTATACTGTGATTGAAGGTAGAAGGAGGCGTACGCATGGCGAACAACATAGTCAAAGGGAAAAACAACGTAGTTCAAGGAAAACTGAACCAGATCAAGGGCAAAGCCAGGGAAGAGTCCGGTAAAGTAACCGGCAACAAGTCAGAGCAAATCAAAGGTAAAGCGGAGCAAGCAGCCGGAAAAGTGCAGGAACAGTTCGGCAAGGCCAAGAAGAACATAAAAAAGGCTATTGGAGACT
This sequence comes from uncultured Chloroflexia bacterium, assembly GCA_963735055.1. Taxonomy (GTDB): domain Bacteria; phylum Chloroflexota; class Dehalococcoidia; order Dehalococcoidales; family UBA2162; genus JBBITI01. The sequence goes on from CAVTJN010000004.1 coordinate 382,525, forward strand.
AGTCGTTAAGGTCCGGGGCATTCACATTTTGCCCAACCACCCTAACCCTGTTAACCCCACCCCTCTCAAAAAACGGGGGTTAGACAGTTTATTGTGGTTGACCGGAAGATGAATAGGCTATTGGCTACCGATCTGACGGCGTTTGTAAACCCATGGTCAAGTCGGTTCACGTGTCGGAGCTTCACTGTAGTCCCGGCCGATGATGTTGTCGCTTGAAATCCACGTCAATCCGTTTGCGCGCGGAATGTACGACATTCGAAACGGGCGTGACGCTAAACTAACGACAGAAGTCGGGCTGCGCGTATTGTCTGTTTAGGAGCCAACCGTGGCGATCTTTCCTTTGCGATGCAGCCCTCACTTGGAGTTTTTTGGTTTCCGCCTAACCATGAAGAACACCACGATGAAAATCACTAGCGCCCCGATGAGAATCCAAGTCCACCATATCATCGCGTTACCCTCCTAGTGCCAAGTGAGCCACATCTCTCTGGCTCAACCAAGTGTCCTCATTACCGTCCCGGCGACAATCCCACCCAAGCCTGAGCCTTTACAACGAACATACAATATGCTTGGATGCATGGGCAGTGCCTTTTCGGGGTGTTCTGGCACTTTGGATGAGATGCTGTCCACGAGGAATGGTCTCCCACAAACTCTGCATTTCATCCTGTATTGAATATCGCTGGTGTTAGCCACGACTACCTCCGGAATAATGCCACCGGTCAATATTTTGATTGCTCAAACTCACCGTCAGCTGCAATGCTAGGCTTCCACTGTCCGACTGTCAATCGAGCTGGATTCATCCAGGAAATGCCGGCTGTGTGATAACGTGATAGGCGAAGATTATTGAGGGCGGCTGAAGGTCCAGATGGCGATCACCGGTTTGCCATCCCACAAGATCGGCGAGAAGAGGGTGTTTCTGAAAGAGGATTTGGAGCAATAGGTTATCCTATTTTGGGTATACCCGCATTTACCTAACAAAAAACCGACCCTCTTCTAGGCCGGTTTCGCTATTGGCTCCCCGCCATCCAAGTGACCACGTACAGGTGGCTGTTCACAGCGTCACGTTTTGGGTTGACGGATTCCACAGTGAACTAGCCTTCGGGGTCAACGTTACTTATCATCACTCTGACTCTCTATCTTGTACTGACAGAAGTACTACGTCGACATTATAGCCAATAGACTGAACACTCTGGTGGCGGGACAGAAGGCGATTGCCTGGGAGGATCAAAGTTGCTGTTAACGACGAAGGAGGCCGCTCAAATGTTGAACGTACACGAAAACACGCTCAGGCGTTGGTGTGATTCAGGAATCATCCGTTCTTTTCGGATAGGGTCACGTGGCGACCGACGCATCACTGAAGAATCCGTGATGTCTTTGGCATTTCAGATACACGAGAACAGCGGGTACCATGACAGGTCCTAGGGACGGCTGAAGGCATCGTTCTGCCGATAATATGGTATCCTAGCAGGGTGCTGAAAAAAGGCAAAAAGATGAGTCTCAGCCCCAATTTCGTGCCTAGCCGAACATTGTTTTTGAGTCAAAACAGGGTTTTTCAGCACCCTGCTAGATCCTCCACTACTCACTTGGATTCGGTGATAGCTGGTGTCGGCGCTGCGGCCTTTGCCAGCCCTGCGGATGAAACTGAGTTAACGACCGTGGCCGATTCGGAACGGCGCTGACGCGACCTCGCCACATCTGAGCAGTTGGATGCCCCACGACAATCCGATGTTTCGTGTCGCTCCTCGGGAAAGGCCAAGCTATACCGGAGCGTCGACTGAAGGAACAACACGATTGGCCACCCGCGTTGCCCTCTTATGGACAGCGGGGAAATACGTTGGCTATTCTGTTCCTCCCGTTCACGTTCACCGCTCTTGCCTCAAACTGTCCCGCACCTTCATTTGTCCCATTTGTTTGACACGTTAATTTTGCGCTGCCTATAATGCGGCTGAGATGGCCAACAAGGATTGGACTGATCTGGGGATATTCGTCACCGTTATGTTGGTGATAACGGTCCTCTTTGGTATTTTGGCATGGCTGATCAAATTGCCGACTTGGGTATGGATAGCCGCTGTTGATGTTGTTCTGGCTGCCACTGTTACATTCATGATAGTCTTGATGGTGAGGCGGTCTAGATCGCGTCGAGGCTCCTAGCAGTAGCATCCCCACATCGACCATGCACTCCAGGTTCTGGCTGTTCTCAGGAAGATGTTTTCGACCTGAGAATGTTTTAGTCAGTTCAACCCGGAACGGTCATAAGGTAGAGTAGCAAGCGGGTAGTAGCCGAAGCCGTACCGCCATTTATGTAATAAACAAATCAATCCGTGGCACGGCGCCCGAATGATGAAACCGGAGTGCCCTTGCCACCTGGAAAGGCTTGGCAGAATTCACCCATTAATACAAGCCCCTGGAAGAGCTCATGGGTACTTTTGCACGTGAACCTGCGGTTCGCGGTGTGTTTCTGGTAGACGCAAATCGGAGATTCGCCGGCCTCGTGACAAGGGTTGATCTCATGCGGTGGGCACATCTCAAGTTATCAGGGAGAAAGGGGAGACTCGAACTCCCGATCTTTGAGTTCTTTCGGATTGTGGATGCGAGCAAGGCAATGGACTTGGCACACAGCGACGGGAAGAGATTGTCCGTCCGAGAGAGCGATCCTCTCCAAACAGCGCTTGAGAAGATGCTGGACGAGGAGGAAGACGTACTTCCTGTTCTCGATAGTGATGGGAGAGTCCTGGGCGATTTGAGGCTGTCTGAGGTATTGTGGTCGGTCCTGGCTTCAGTCAAACGAGATGTTCAACGGTAGGGGTAGGCCCAGTCCTCACCTTGCCGGAATTGCGCCGACTACTTAACGGACTCTCAGATCGGCGTATTGTTCAAGTGCGTTGTCCACCCCGTGGAATTGCAGGCTTTTTGATTGCCCTCTGAGGTAATTTGATGTCCCTTGAAACTCAACTGATAGCGGACCTGGCCGTGATCATGGTAATAGCGGCATTGGCAACGTTCGTCTTTCACAGACTGAAGCAACCCTTGATCTTGGGGTACCTGGTGGCTGGAATCATTATCGGCCCCTACACGCCACCATTCAGTCTCGTCAGTAGACTCGACGTGCTCGAAGCAACCGCCAGCCTCGGCGTCATCTTGCTTCTCTTCGCCGTCGGACTGGAGTTTCCCATCGCGAGGCTCCGAGCGCTTGGCGTAAAAGTCTACGCAGGAATCTCAGTCATTGAAATTGGGTTGATGTTCCTTATCAGTTACGGCGTCGGCTGGGCATTGGGCTGGCCGTTCATAGACAGCCTGTTTCTCGGCGCCGCCCTTTCGAGCAGCAGCACGGTCATTATCGCAAAAGTACTAAGGGAGATGGGAAAGCTGAGGGATACCTCCGCTCTGGTGATGATGGGCGTCCTTATCGCTGAGGATCTGATTGTAGTGTTGATGCTCGCTGTGATCACTTCGGTAGTAGACGCGAGTCCCCCGTCGTTCACAGGCATCTCCTGGGCACTTGGCAAGGCCATTCTATTCCTGATTGGTGCTTCACTTATCGGGGTCTTCTTTCTGCCTAGAATGATCGACTGGGTTGCCCATCCGAAGCACCACTCCCAACTTGAGCACGACGAAGTGCTGATTCTGGTTGCACTCGGGCTGTGTTTCGGACTGTCTATTCTCGGGACTTCTGTTGGATTGTCTCTGGCTATCGGGGCGTTCCTGATGGGCGTATTCGTGGCGAGTTCCAAGTCTGCTGGTGAAATTGCCAGCCTGACATCTCCGATAAGAGACATGTTCGCCGCCGTATTTTTCGTGTCCATGGGAGCTTTCATAGACATAACGCAGTTCCAGACATTTCTGATCCCTGCACTCATAGTCACCGCAGCAATGGTGACCGGCAAAGTGATGGGCTGCGGGCTGGGAACCAGATTATTCGGACACACTACCTCCACCTCGTTGAAAGTCGGGCTCGGGATGGGGCAAATAGGCGAATTTGCTTTTATCGTCGCGAAGGCAGGTCAGGACCTGAATGCGACAAGCGCTTTTCTTTTTCCCACCATTGCCGTCGCAGTTGCGATATCCGCCTTCCTCTCGCCATACATGATCAGACACAGCTACAAAATCGACACTGATCGTTTCCTAACAGGGTTGACTCGCCTATCGAAAAGGGGCCCCCGGTAGTTCAGAGCGGTTCGTCTATTTGGAGCTCTGCGATAAACCGTTCATTGGGCCGCGTCACTGAATAGATTACTGTTACCTTTCGCTCATCTGGCAGGCATCGTGCAGGATGGTGATAGATTGTCGAATGATAACATTTCTGGGAATCAGCCAGAATGACTCGGATGAGTCGAGTCAATCACTACCGGTATTTCGTCTGCGAAAAAACGCATCAATCTGTCCTCATCGGTGAGTACAATCCAATTGCCCGGCAAGCGGAACCTGCCTGGTGGGAGGATGCACTAAAGAACTGGCAGGAGCTTACCAGACTGGGTGCGATTCCGGAGTTGCGTAAGTAGGGGTAGCTTGGTGTTTCGCCCAGCCACTCAGGAAGGATTCCGTACTCGTATTTGATAATGGCCAGCCAGTCAGGATTCGAACCCTACAGCGGGGACGCACTTTCATTGGACAAAATACTCTTGATCCGATCCACCTGTTTTTCGGCGACCAATCCCAGCAGTGGCCTCAGTCTTCTTTTCGGCCACTACCGGGCCACTAACGGGATCTCCCAGTGAAAGGATCATGTCAATGCCTTCAGACGATAGATTCAGAAGGTTCATGATCTGAGTGACTCTGGCCCTTGAGACTCTCAGATGACGCGACAAGTCAGCCAGAGAAGAATACACACCGCTGTCTATGGATCGACGCCATTCTCGTGCTAGACAAACAGGGTTTCGGTACTGCCGCTTGCCGATTTTGATGAGATTGTGGCTAAATTGAGCGACAGGCATCTCGAAGTCGGCTAGGAAGGTTCTGCGTATTAGCCGATTCGGGGAGCCAAGTCTGTCAATAAGCGGAACTTGCCTCTGTGCCGGCTCACTCCCCAGACACTGGCTCTGTAGTCGATCACGACATGCAGCTCATTGAAGTCGATTCTCTTTGTGAAAGTGGTAAGGAACGACTTCTGCTCCTTGGGCCAGTCAGGAAGGTGTAGGACATGCAAGCCTGCCGCATGAAACACAGTCCTGCATTCGAAGCGAAGGTGGCATCTGACGAAGTCACTGTCAAGACACCTCAGGTGATGCTCCCCAAAGGCTTCCAAGATATCATCCATGGCAAGATGGAGTTTGATGTTTGTCCCTTCGACCTCCCGGCTTAGATGTGCTTTGCAACCGTGGCAATTGAAGCTTACGTTGCTCAATTCCTGTCTCCAGAATCTGCTTCATTTTTCTTTGAGTTTCTTCAGCAACACCTGAACGATTGTCGCTACCTCGTATGTAGCTGGCAAAACCGCAGCACAGAGAATCGTATTTGTTGTTTCTCAGTTCAATCACATTCGTACCTGCTGCTTCATATAGACCTCGAACTGCACTCGTGAAACGTTCTCCTAGTTCACCGGCATGGCAAGAATCAGAAATCACGATATCCTGTTTTAGTTTCTTCTGAATCTGCAGGCTACCTTTCTGATATTGCTCCCATAACCACTCATACAAAGATATGATTTCAAACGGAAGTCTGAGTCCATGGCAATTGGGCCAGACATTGCCAAAATAGTTGGCGCAGGAGGGACAGTAACATACTAAACGTTCTGCCTTTAGCAGCGACAATCGACTAAACGCCTTTTCAGCTATCTCACTGAATGCCTGATAATCGCCAAATCGGTAAGGGATATCTCCACAGCAGATATCCCTGGGACCATACTTAGGCAAGCTTTCCAGAGCTTTTGAATGCTCAATGCCAAACGGGGCGGTCCTGTCGTAGCAGCCGATGTACAATATGTCTTTCGTTGGGGGGGGAATTTCGCTCCATTTTCTTAAGATGGCTTTATGATCATCAGAAGATCTTTCATATTGGTCATTGAAGAACCCTGGCTTGTTTCTTCCATCGATCATGTAAGTCACAAAAGGCAGCAACTTCGGCGTTGTTCTTGCGATTATGCTCAGCCATACGTTGCATGATCAGGCTGTATGGCTTCAAACCATTGGGACAATAATGATTGCAGTTGAAACAGAAAGTGCACTCTTTTAGCACACGTTTGGTTTCTTCTGCCTTGATCAATCGGACTATTTCCGCCTTAGCTTCTTCCGGCTCCATTTTCATCACCGGGCAGTTTTGAAGGCATATACCACACCTGGTACATTCATTGTGAGCTGCTCCGGCGGGAATAAACCCGTCCAAATAAGTACTACTGACCATCTAGACCTCCAGATGATGGATTTTCCCATAGTCCGATGCAGATGAATACTAGCAGCCGTCTCCAGAACAAATGAAGCAACATGATCGAGAATCCGAGTTGAACCAGGGACAGGGAGTTGTCGACACGGTATTCATAGCGAACCACAAATCGTCTGAAGTTTTGCATCGAGGCAAACAGTAGATGCACCTTCTAGCGGCGCCCTTATCGGCGGAGCTTGCGGCCAGATTTGCGTCACCAGCGTAGAATAACCACCTCTACCCTATAATATCCCGCCTTTCTTTTCAACTGCCATAGAATCGTGGATATCGTGATCCGGTCGATCAGAGAAGAAGTCTTCACCGAACGAAGATATCCAGAGCTCGTCAGATTGGCGAAAGAACACTTCCCTGTAACACAGAACGATGCCGAACACCCTGCCGGAGTCCCAATTCGTAAGTCTCAGCGACTTGAAGCCACGACGGTCCGTGTGCTTGCGTTGAGCGTACCGTCCACCGTCATGGCGGGCAGGGTCAACAGGATGCCTGTCATGCTCTGACACGTCCGCCCTGCGGCCGCGGCGCCTGGGGAACTGGTCCGTTGTGAGCCGATTGTGAGCCGTTTGTCACGTGCGCTTAACCTGCCGCCGCCGGCGGCGTAGAACCCCGCCTGAATGTTCGCGGTGTTGTCGCCTCTCGCCGCAGCGATTCCGGTTCCGGTACTGATTGCCAAGACACCGGCGAGTACGGGTACTCCGATGGTCATCTTTCGTTTCATGCCCTCCCTTCTTTTCCCGTTCTGCATCTACTGTGGCACTGCCATGTGAAGATCGCCGTCGGATTGAATGAGGAGTTTTGGAGACGCCCTTGCTCTCCCTTTTCATGTCATCCCGTTTTCCGCTATCATTCAGTGATCAATCTGGAGGCACCTGGCATGACGATCAAGCTTAGTTTCCTTGGCGCGGCACGCTCCGTCACCGGTTCGCGGTACCTTATCGAAGCCAACGGTGCCCGACTACTGGTCGACTGCGGGATGTACCAGGAGCGTCAGTTCCGGAGCCGGGACTGGTCGCCGTTTCCAGTCAATCCCCGGACGATCGACGCCGTGTTGCTCACGCATGCCCATCTCGACCACTGCGGCCTCGTACCCAAGCTGGTGAAGGATGGCTTTCGTCGGTCGGTTTACTGTACCCAGGCTACCCGGGAACTCGCCGAGATCATCCTCATGGATTCTGCCAGACTGATGACGGAAGACGCCGAGTTCAAAAAGCGGAGGCACCTGAAAGAAGGCCGGAAAGGTCCATATGAGGAAAGGCCGCTGTACACGACCGGCGATGTCGAAGCCTGCCTGCCCCGTTTCGACCCGGCCCGCTACAAGAAGCCGGTTAGAGTAGCCAAGGGTATTGAGGCCACCTTCTTCGATGCCGGGCATACGCTGGGCTCCGCGATGCTGCAATTGTGTATTACCCAGGACGGCAAAGAGACCAACGTCCTCTTCTCGGGGGACATGGGCCGCCCGGGTAAACCTATACTGATGGACCCGACGGTGTTCAAGGAAGCCGACTACGTGGTGGTGGAATCGACCTACGGTGACCGGCTTCTGGAACCTCCTGAAGATATGGCCGGCAAGATGGCGGAACAGATCAACTGGGCGGTGGGTGCCGGCGGCAACGTGGTCATTCCCAGCTTCGCCCTGGAGCGCACCCAGGAGGTCATGTACTATCTGAACGAGCTTCTGTTGAAGGATGCTATCCCCCATCTCATGGTATTCCTGGACAGCCCGATGGCGGCCAGCATCACCGAAGTCTTCCGGCGTCATCAGGAACTGATGGACGATGAGACCCTCAGCCTGATTCACCAGGGGAATTCGCCTTTTGACTTCCCCGGCTTCAGCGTGGTCAAGACCCCCGATGAGTCCAAGGCGATAAACCGCATCCGGGGCACGGTGGTGATCATCGCCGGTTCCGGGATGTGTACCGGGGGCAGGATCAAGCATCACCTGGTGACTAACATCGCCCGGCCGGACAGCGTCATACTGTTTGTGGGCTTTCAGGCGGCGGGTACGTTGGGAAGGGAGATCGTGGACGGAGCGTCCGAAGTGCGGATACTGGGACAACAGCATTCGGTCAAGGCCCGGGTGGTGTATCTGCACGGCTTTTCGGGGCACGCTGACCGCCAGCAGTTGCTGGCGTGGCTGCTAAGTCTCCGAAAACCGCCGAAGGGCGTCTTCGTGACTCACGGAGAGTCCGGCGCGGCCGAGGGTTTCGCCAAACTCGTGACCGACCGTACCGGATGGCAGGTGACGGCCCCCGAATACGGTGACGAGGTTGTTCTGGCCTGATCCGGCCGGACTACTGCCTGGTTACTGCTTTTCGGCCGACGATTTCCTGCTTGATGAACCAACTCTGTACCGCCTCCACCACCGCATCCGGCGTATCACAGATCCGGAGGAGGTCAACGTCTTCTTCCGACACGTAGCCGGACGTGAGGCCGACGTTACGGAGCCAGTCAAGGAAACCATTCCAGAACTGGCTGTCATAAAGAATCACCGGAAAGGGGTGGATCTTCTTCGTCTGAATCAGGGTCAGGACTTCGGTGAGTTCATCGAGAGTCCCCAGTCCGCCCGGCATGATAATGAACGCGGTGGCGTACTTGACGAGCATGACCTTGCGTACGAAAAAGTGGCGAAAGGTGATCGACTTCGTGGAATAGGCGTTGCAGGCCTGGGCCTCGGGCAGGTCGATATTGAGTCCCACAGACATGACCCCGGCTTCGACCGCCCCTTTGTTGGCGGCCTCCATTACCCCGGGCCCGCCTCCGGTTACGATGGAGAAACCGAGTCGTCCCAGGCGTTTGGCTATCTCCGTAGTCTGCTCATAAAGCCTTTCTTCGGGCTTGATGCGAGCAGACCCGTAGATACCGACCGCAGGCTCGATCCCGGACAGCTTGTCAAATCCTTCAACGAACTCACCAAGGATCCGAAACATCCGCCACGACTCTTCTTTGGCCAGTTGATTGATTTCATAGTCGTAAGTCATCTCGATTCACCTTGCTAACGTGATTTTCAGTGCGGCTGTCGTTCCATTCTCTGCGTGGTGGCCGGCAGATACGCGTTCTGAAGATACTGGACGACCATGCGCTGGGCATTGAAGTAAGAGCCATTCAGGGCGATGCAGGAGCGCATGATGCCGGCGAAAGCGGTGGGCCGGTCATAGTACATTGGTAAAATCAGGTACTCCAACTTGTCGTAAAGCGACTCGGCATCATTCAGCGGGGAGGCGTCCTCTTGCCATCCGTCGCCGATAGACCACCCGGTGACACCCTCAATATGGCCTTCTATCCACCAACCGTCCAGGATGCTCAGGCTGGGAACACCGTTAAGGGCGGCCTTCATTCCGCTGGTGCCGGAGGCTTCCATAGGCCTTTGTGGAGTATTCAGCCACAGGTCGACTCCCGAACAGAGGTACTTGCCAAGGGCGATATCGTATTCCTCGAGGTAGACCACCGGGATGATATCTCCCAGTGCTTTCGACGCCTCGTGGATGCGCCGGATGAGGGCCTTGCCCCCTTCGTCTCGGGGGTGGGCTTTCCCGGCACATACTATCTGGAACGGCCCCACCCGCTGGCAGATCCGTCGCAGCCGGCCAAGGTTCTGGAACAGCAAATCGGTCCGTTTGTAGGCAGTGGCCCGCCGGGCGAACCCGAACGTCATCACCCCGGGCCGTAACCGGACCCGCGTCCGCCGTGCAACCTCTTCGATGAGGTCGTTCTTTGCCGCAGCGTGGGCGTGCCAGATGTCGCTGGAGGGGATGCTGATGGCGTACCGGAGGTAGTGGTTGTCGCGTCGCCATTCCGGGATATAGCGGTCAAACAGTCCCTCGAAATGAGATGAGGTCCAGTAACCGGCGTGAACGCCGTTGGTCACCGATTCGATGGAATACTCGGCGAACAGGTTGCGGGAGACTTCCTCATGACGCATCGACACGCCGTTAATGTAGCCGGAGAAATGAAGCGCCAGACGCGTCATGTTGAGCACGCTATCGGGGCAGCAATTTACCGACAGGAGGAAATCAGCGCGCTCGTCACCGAGAATCTCCCGGACAAGGCCCAGCGAGAAACCGTCATGGCCGGCCGAAACTGGAGTGTGGGTGGTGAAGACCAGCCGGCGGCTGAGTGCCTCTCGGTCCGCTTCGGTGGCTGACCTGACGCCGCGCCCCATGTCTGCTCTTCGATGAGCGCCACACAGGCCAAAGCAGAGTGCCCTTCGTTCATATGGTACGTTCGAATCGGTTGGAAGCCCAGGGCGCGCAGCATGGCGATGCCGCCAATGCCGAGCACGACCTCCTGGCACAGTCGATACCGGTCGTCCCCACCATAGAGGTAGTCGGTCAACGCCCGGTCCTGGGGAGAGTTTTCGGGAATCTGGGTGTCCAGAAACAGAATCGGCACGATGTGCCCGGATTGACCCCGCAGATTGTGGCGCCATGCCTGGACTTGTACCAGGTGATCGGCCATGGCGATCACGACTCTCACCGGCAAGAGGGTGAGGAACTCTTCGGGGGACCAGGGAGATTCGCTCTCGGTCTGGTCCCCGATCTCGTCCAGTTGCTGCCGGAAATATCCGCGACGATGAAGCAAGGTCACCGCGACCATGGGGACGCCGAGGTCGGCGGCTGCCCTCAGGGTGTCCCCAGAGAGGACCCCCAGTCCGCCACTGTAGGTATGCATCGCGGGATCGATGCCGACTTCCATGGAAAAATAGGCAATGGAGGCTTTTTCGTCAGGCAATGTCGAGAAACCGAGCATGGTCAGCGGCCCGGTCCAGCGAGGGTGGAACGCACGTGAGGGGATGAGGCTAATCGTCCTGGCGGGAGTGTCTTCATTAGCTAATTATATCGGCTCAAGAAAGGTAGTCAAGTCAGACTCGCTGAAAACCGGTCGCGTTACCTGCCACTTTCGGAAATGATACAATGATTGAAAAGGTTGACGTGTGTTCGGGAAGGTGAACCATGGATGATCTCGCGGTAGTCCGCAAGGCGATTGAAGAACACCATAAGGTACGGAGTAATATCCGCCTGGTCGGCGAGGCGATGAACGATATGGAAGCGGTGTTTGGCCTGCAGCAGGCCAATGCCGACTGGAGCCAGGGATCAGTCCAGGGTTTGTCGGAGACGGTCGACCGCATGCAGCGGACCATCAGCGGTCTGAGTGCCGGCCTGAAGAACCATTTCGGTTTCGAGGAGGCGTATTTGCCCCCGGTTTTCGGCAGTAATCTCATGAAGGCACTGCTTCTGGAACACACTGAAGTGAGAGAGAAGCTGGCAGAGTGTGCCAGTTCCATTGTTGCCGACGTCAGTGGATTGCCCCAGGGCAAGCTACTGTCTTTCAGAAGTACGGTACAGCGACTGGTCGCCGACTTGGGCAATGTGATCGAGAACCATACTTCGAGAGAAGAAGTCATCCTCCGGATGCTCGAGAAGGCCCTGGAGAAGGAGCAGCGGGAGAAGACGCCGTAGGCACGAGGCCGGCCCACGATGTGTTGCCTTGGCGCGTGGACCCACCAGGATCATGAAGTGTCGGACGTCGCGGCCCGGTTGACGCATGTTCGGCTTCGTTCTGCCCCATTGACAGCCCTCTGGAGGAGATAAGGATTTGCCGGGATCTGAAATTCCAGCGCGTATCGGCAGGCTCAATGAATTGGCCACGAACCTGTGGTGGAGCTGGCACGACGAAGCCCGCGACCTGTTCCGGGTGCTGGACCACCCTGCTTGGCGGTTAAGCGAACACAATCCGGTTAAAGTACTGCGGGAAATATCCGCCGATAAGCTGCAGAAGGCGTCCGAAGACCCGGACTTTCTTTTGCATTACGATGCGGTCATGGCAGCCTTTGACCGGGAAATACCGGCCTCCAGCAGTTGGTTCGCCCACCGGAACGGCGGCACCTTAAGCGGTCCGGTCGCCTTCTTCTCGCCGGAATTCGCGCTCCACGGTTCGCTCCCAATCTACGCCGGGGGGCTGGGCGTACTGGCGGGAGACATCTGCAAGGAAGCCAACGATCTGGGTCTGCCCATGGTGGGGGTCGGCTTCATGTACCCGCAAGGGTACTTTCACCAGCACATCTCGGCCGAGGGGTGGCAGGAGGAGACATACCACCAGCTCAACTTCGATGATTCGCCGATCGTTCCCTGTGCCTGGCCGACGGGCTGCGGGCCGGTGATCGAAGTCCCCATGGGGGACCGCACTCTCTACGCCGGCTCATTTCAGGTCAATCTGGGTCGAATTCGGCTGTACCTGCTTGACAGCAACGTCGAAGGCAACTCTCCGGCCGACCGCCAGCTTTCCGCCCGACTGTACACTGCCGACCGCGAACAGCGGATCCAGCAGGAGATCTTGCTTGGGATCGGTGGGGTGCGGGTGCTGCGTTCACTCGGTGTGGCGCCTTCCGTCTGGCATGCCAACGAGGGGCATACTTCGTTCATGATGTTGGAGCGAGTCCGTGAGAAAGTCGCCGGAGGGGCGACTTTTGCGGAAGCACTGCGGGCAGTACAGTCCAACACCGTGTTCACCACGCATACCCCCGTCCCGGCTGGCAACGATGTGTTTCCTTTCGATCTGGTGGAGAAGTATTTCCGGCGGTACTGGGAGTCCATGGGGATCGACCGCGATACATTTATGCGGTTGGGAAGCTACGATGCGTCTCCGGACCAGGGATTCAACATGACCATTCTGTCATTGAAAATGTCCGATCACCGTACCGCCGTGAGCAAACTCCACGGTGCCGTCGCGCGTTCGATGTGGCACGGGTTGTGGCCTGCTTCCCGGGAGGAGGATGTGCCCATCACGCACGTTACCAATGGTGTTCATGCCCCGACGTGGGTCGCTCCCGAGTTGTGTCGCCTGTATCAGAAGTCTGTGTCACCTGACATTATGGACCGGTACGATATGCCCGGTCTGCACGAGGCGGTCATGGCAATCCCGGACGGCGAGTTGTGGCAAATTCGTCAGGCGCTCAAGCAGAAGCTGATACATTACGTGCTGGAGCGGGCTCAGGAAAGGTGGGCCCGGGCGGGGGCAACGGCCGACCAGGTGATCGCCATGGGGGCGTTGCTCGACACCGAGGCACTGACCATCGGTTTCGTTCGTCGGTTTGCGGCCTACAAGCGGCCGTCGCTCATCTTCAGGGATATTGAAAGGCTGAAGCGGATCATTTCGGACCCGCTGCGTCCGGTGCAGATCGTGTTTGCCGGCAAGTCCCACCCTGCTGATTTTCCGTCCAAGTACCTCATCCATCAGGTCTACAGCCTGGCCAAGGACCGGGGCTTCCAGGGAAGAATAGCCTTCGTTGAGGATTATGATCTGCACGTGTCTCATTACCTTGTCCAGGGAGTGGACGTTTGGCTGAATAACCCGCGGCGCCGTCAGGAAGCCTCCGGGACCAGCGGCATGAAGGCGGCCTTCAACGGAGTCCCGCACCTGAGCGTTCTTGACGGATGGTGGCAGGAAGGCTATAACGGCCGGAACGGGTGGGCCATCGGGGAAAACGTCCGCTCCACCGACCCGGAGCAGGAAGACGCGGCCGATGCTGAATCCATCTACGGTCTCTTGGAAAGACAGGTTGTCCCGCTCTACTATGATAGGGACCGGCAGAATATCCCCCATGGCTGGCTGCGGGTGGCTAAGGAAGCGATCGCTGAGATCATGCCGGCCTTTTCCGCCCGGCGGATGCTGACCGAGTACGTTGACCGGATGTATCTGCCCGCCGCGTCGGATGTCAAGTAGACTACCGAAGGGTGGTCACGGTCGCGGGAGGAAGGCTTTGGTCCAAACGGATCCCACCAGGCTCACGAGTGACGATCTCTTCCTTTTCAATGAAGGCAGTCACTTTCGCCTCTACGAGAAGATGGGGTCGCACGTCCTCGACACTGGAATGACTTCTTTCGCGGTCTGGGCTCCAAATGCCCGGCGGGTATCGCTTTCCGGTGACTTCAACGGATGGAGTGGAAGCTCCCATGAGTTGAGTCCGCTGGGGGAGTCGGGCATCTGGGCGGGGGAGTTCCGCGGCATCGGTAAGGGCTGCCTGTACAAGTACCACATCGCGTCCCACTACCCGGGACCGGAGTTTGACAAGGCCGACCCCTTCGCCTTTCTTTGCGAAACGCCGCCCCGGACTGCCTCGGTGGTATGGGATCTCGATTACGAATGGGGCGACAGCGCATGGATGGCCGGGCGTAATGCTCACAACAATCTGGGCGCGCCGATCAGTATCTACGAGGTGCACTTGGGTTCCTGGCGCCGCGTGCCGGATGAAGGCCGCCGGTCACTTACCTACCGTGAGGCCGCCTCCGAACTGGCAAGATATGTTGAGGAGCTCGGATTCACTCATGTGGAGCTTATGCCCATCATGGAGCATCCCTTCTACGGTTCCTGGGGATACCAGACGACCGGCTATTTTGCCCCCACCAGCAGATACGGGACCCCACAGGACTTCATGTATTTCGTCGACTGCCTGCACCAGCGTGGTATCGGCGTGATTCTCGATTGGGTCCCTTCGCATTTTCCCGCCGATGGGCACGGCCTTGCCACTTTTGACGGCACCTACCTGTACGAGCACGCCGACCCGCGGCAGGGTATCCACCCGGATTGGGACAGCAGCATTTTTAACTACGGGCGTCACGAGGTAACGAGCTTCCTCGGCAGCAGTGCCCTGTTCTGGCTGGACAAGTACCACGCCGATGGACTTCGGGTGGACGCAGTCGCGTCGATGCTATACAACGACTACTCGCGCGCCGAAGGCGAATGGCTGCCCAACCAGTACGGGGGACGGGAGAATCTCGAAGCGATTTCCTTTATGAGGCGTCTGAACGCTGAGGTATACCGGTCCTATCCTGGCGTGCAGGTGATCGCCGAGGAATCGACGGCGTGGCCAATGGTGTCGCGCCCAACATATGTCGGGGGGCTTGGCTTTGGCCTGAAGTGGGACATGGGCTGGATGCACGATACGCTGGAGTACTTTGCCAAAGACCCTGTCTACCGCAGGTACTACCACGATAAACTGACCTTCCGGCAGATATACGCGGCCTTTGAGAATTTTGTTCTTCCCCTCTCCCATGATGAAGTTGTGCACGGGAAGGGCTCTCTGATTGGTAAGATGCCCGGGGACGAATGGCAGCAGTTCGCCAATCTGCGTCTCCTCCTGGGTTACATGTACGGTCAGAATGCCAAGAAGCTGCTGTTCATGGGAGGGGAGTTCGCCCAGAGGCGCGAGTGGAACCACGATGACAGCCTTGACTGGCACCTGACCGGCTATGACCTTCACGCCCAGGTCCAGAAGTGGATTGCCGACCTCAACCGCGTTTACCGCCAGGAGCCGGCGCTCCACGAGTTGGACTGCGAGAGTTCCGGATTCGAATGGATCGACTGCAGTGACAACGAACAAAGCGTGGTTAGTTTTGTGCGAAAAGGCCGTTCGGTCAGTGATCTGGTCCTGGTCGTCTGCAATTTCACTCCCGTCCCCCGCTTCGCCTACCGCCTGGGGGTGCCGCGCGGCGGCTGGTGGCGCGAACTCCTGAACAGCGATGGCCTGGAATATGGCGGTAGTGGCCTGGGGAACAGCGGTGGCGTCCGGGCCGCGCCCGAGGCATGGCGCGATCGCCCGGCCACTATTACTCTGCTGCTTCCGCCGCTCGGCGTCATCGTGCTGAAGAACGAAGTGGCTGATCCTGAATTGGCTCGACCGATCTTGTCTTGAGCCGGGTCGGAGGGAATCAGATCGGGTTGTTTCCACGCGAAAGTGGCCTCCTGCTGCATCCCACCTGCCTTCCCGGCAGGTTCGGGATCGGTGACCTTGGTGACGAGGCCTACCGGTTCGTTGATTTCCTTGCCGGAGCCGGGCAGCATCTCTGGCAGATGCTGCCCCTGGGGCCGACCGGATATGGTAGTTCCCCCTATCAATGCCTTTCCGCCTTTGCCGGTAACCCCTTACTCATCAGTCCGGACCGCCTCCGGGAACATGGTCTCCTGAAGCCGGCGTACCTGGAAAGCGTCCCGGAGTTTCCACCCGGCAGAGTAGACTTCGACGCGGTCTTCGATTTTAAGACCCGCCTTTTCAAGCAGTCTTTCGTAGACTTCGTCGCCATTGGCGACCGGGCTCTGACGGAGCGTTTCGAGTCCTTCTGCCGGGCGAACGCCTGGTGGCTGGACGATTTTACCCTTTTCATGGCCATCAAGGACGCGCATGGTCTGCTGGCCTGGACCATGTGGGAGGAAGATATCCGCAGACGGGATCCGAAGGCCATGCAGCGGTGGCACGAGAGGCTCGAACGTGAGATCCGATTTTACCAGTATCAGCAGTTCCTGTTCTTCGAACAGTGGGCGGATCTCAGGACATACTCCGCCCGGCGCGGTATTAGACTCATCGGCGATATCCCGATATTCATTGCGGCGGACAGCGACTCGGTCTGGGCGCATCCGGAGATGTTCTGGCTGGATGAGATCGGCCGGCCCACGGTCGTCGCCGGCGTCCCACCGGACTACTTCAGCAAGACCGGTCAGTTGTGGAAAAATCCCCTCTATAGGTGGGAGGTTATTGCCCGGGACGGCTACCAGTGGTGGATCGACCGCGTCCGGGCGGCGCTTTCTCTTGTCGACATCATCCGCTTGGACCATTTCCGTGGTTTTGCTCAGTACTGGGAAATACCGGCCGGTAGCCAGACGGCGGTCAACGGCCGGTGGGTGGCGGGTCCGGGGGCGGCGTTTTTTGACCGGATATTGGGTCCGCCCGGCCAAGTCCCCATCATTGCCGAAGATCTCGGCATCATTACTCCGGACGTCGCTGCCTTACGGGAGCATTTCGGATTTCCCGGGATGCGGGTTCTACAGTTTGCTTTCATCAGCGGCTTGCCGGACGATCTCCATCTTCCCCACAACTACCCTCACAACTGTGTCGTGTACACTGGCACCCACGATAACGATACGGTGGTGGGCTGGTTCCGGGGCGGGGGAGCCGCGGCCGGGACGTTAAGTGATGAGGCCCGAGCGCTCGAGCGGCAGCGGGTGTTGAAATATCTGGGCACCGACGGGAAAGAGATAAACTGGGACATGATCCGCCTGGCCCTGATGTCGGTGGCCAACACTGCCGTCTTCCCGTTACAGGATGTCATCGGCCTGGGCAACTCCGCCCGGATGAATACTCCCGGTACCGAAAAGGGCAACTGGGCCTGGCGCTTCACCGCCGGCCAGACTACCGCCCAGGTCATGCACCGGCTTGGGGAACTGACGACCATCAGCGGGCGGTAACGGTCTGTCCTTGACCCGGGCCGCTGTGCAGTGTCATCCGGCCATGTCCTGTGGCTGATGCTCTACCTTGAGATTCTGTCGGTTGTCCTTCGTGTCCACGATTCATGACTGCTGCCGGCCGTCTGGCTCTACATGCAGTCTCTGCCCCGCGTAATTTACTTAGTTGAATTAGGAAGAAAGTACAATGGCACACCGGGCCTTGTGGCCTAGAATAGGAGATTGAAGACATACTGCGAGAAGGAAGACTCTAAAGGCCCGCAAGATGAACAAAGTTGTTTCCAGCATCCAGGAAGCTATCTATGACGTCGAAGATGGTGCCGTCATCGCAATCCCCGGGTTTTTCACCTGCGGTGTACCGCGGGAGCTGCTCTGGGGTTTGGTTGAGAAAGGAGTGAAGAATCTGACACTGTGCTGCGGCTGCGGACCGCTGGTGGGGGCGAAAGACATCGCCACTGCGCTGGTGGAGAACGGGCAGCTCAAGAAGGTAATAGACTCCTACTCGCTCAACCGGTCTGCCACCAAGGGTATGCATGATGCGCTTGAGATTGCCATCCGCAAAGGCGAAGTGGAACTGGAAATATACCCCATGGGCACTTTGGCGGAGAAATACCGCAACGCCGGCGCCGGCATTCCCGCCTTCTATACGCCGACCGGGGTTGGCTCGGTGCTGGAAAAAGAAACGCTGACCAACATTCCCGAACACCGTCAGCCACGTGAGGTGAGAGTATTTGACGGTAAGAAGTGCATCCTCGAACACGCTCTACGGCCGGACTTCGCTTTTGTGCATGCTCATACCGCCGACACCGAAGGCAATTTGAAGTACGCCATGACGGCGCGCAACTTCAATCATGTAATGGCGATGGCCGCACAAACTACGATCGCCGAGGTGGAGTACCTGGTGCAACCAGGCGACATTCCGCCCGAAGATGTCAACACCTCTCAGATCTACGTGAGAAGGGTTGTCAAAGTGGAACGGCCCAAGTTCGATATCGGCATTTGAGAGTGAACCACCGGAGGTTGTGGGAAAATGACAACTCGCTCCAGAATTGAAGGCCTGCCGCGGGAGATGGTCGCGCTGCGGGTCAGCCGGGAGATTCCAGACGGGGCCTACGTAAATCTGGGTATCGGTATTCCCACGCTGGTGAGTGACTGGATAGCCGATCGCGATGTGGTGCTCCATTCCGAAATAGGCATGCTCAAGACCGGACCTCTCGCTGACGCAAGCGAAGCCAACCAGGACCGTATCAATGCCAGTTCGCAACCGGTTTGCGAGCTGCCCGGGACCTCCTACTGCGATATTTCCGAATCATTCGCCATGATGCGGGGCGGTCACGTCGATATTGCGGTAATGGGAGCGTTGCAGGTGGACGCCCGAGGCGACTATGCCGGCTGGCTCAATCCCTCGCGTGGTCTGGACGTAGGCAACATCGGCGGTTCCATGGACCTGTGCGCCGGGGTAAAGCGCCTCTTTCTCGCCATGGAGCATGTCACCAACACCGGAGAACTCAAGATCGTCAATGAACTCACCTATCCGGGCACGGCCGAGGGTAAGGTGCAAATGATTTTCACCGACCTGGCGGTAATGAAGGTAACCCCCGAGGGGTTGTTGCTCTTGGAGGTGCTGCCGGGACTGACTCCTGAAGACGTCCAATCGGTGACCGGTCCGCAACTCATCATCAGCCCGCAACTCAAGGACATCGAGCTCTAGACGGTCGGGGCCGGCAGAAAGCAATTCCGTTGTCACCCATTCTGCTGTTGGCTTGTCTCAGTAATCAACAGGCGGCCTGCGATTCGCAGGCCGCCTGTTTGCATATCCGACGGAACTGGCGGTGATTTATCGCGCCGTCCTATCGAACGCCCTGCAGCACCTTCTCAGCCACCGGCGCCGGGGCCGCCGATGGTGAAACATCGCAAAGAAGATATCTGGCGATCGTCATCCGCTGCATTTCATCGGTGCCTTCGTAGATCGAGCAGATTCGGGCGTCTCGGTAATAGCGCTCGACGGGATAGTCTTTGACGTAGCCACAGCCGCCGTGGATCTGAATGGCGCGGTCACAGACAAATGATGCCACTTCAGGGGCCATCAGTTTGGCCATACTGGATTCCTTCATGAAGGGCTGCCCCGTGGCTTCCAGTTGGGCAGCGCGGTATACCATGAGGCGGACTGCCTCAATACGCGTCGCCATGTCAACCAGCATCCACTGTATCGCCTGGTGACTGCCGATCGGCTTGCCGAATTGCTTGCGCTCCCGGGCGTAGGCGATTGCCTTGTCGAACGCTCCCTGGGCGATGCCCAGCGCTTGGGCCGCAACGCTGATCCTGCTTGAGTCGATCGCCGACATCGCGATCTTGAATCCCTCGCCTTCCGCTCCCAGGCGGTTCTCCGACGGGACGAAACAGTCTTCGAAAATCAGTTCAGCCGTGGAAGAGCCGCGGATGCCGAGTTTGTGTTCCAGCTTGCCAACGGAGAAACCGGGCGTCCCCTTCTCCACGATGAAGGCGGTTATCCCCCGGTGCCTGAGACTCCGGTCGACGGTGGCGAGGACCACCGCGATGTCAGCCTCCTTACCGTTGGTGATGAATATCTTGCTGCCGTTGAGTACATAGCCGCCGTCCCTGCGCGTCGCCGTCGTCTGCAGCGCAGTGGCGTCGCTGCCGGCGCCTTCTTCCGTCAAGGCGAAGCAGGCCAGTTTCTCGCCACGGGCCACCGGCTCCGTGAAACGGCGTCGCTGCTCCTCATTGCCGAACTTGAAGATGGGCTTTCCCGCCAGGCCGGCGCTGACCAGGTAAACGATGGACGTCGATGCGCACGCCCGGGCGAGCTCCTCAACCACAATCGCAAATTCGACCGGACCGGCTCCGGCTCCGCCGTACTCTTCGGGAAACGGGATGCCCATGAGGCCGAGTTCGGCGAGTTTCTGGATGCCTGACTTTGGAAACATTGCGTACTCATCGACCTCGGCCGATTGAGGCTCGATTTCATTCAGGACCAGGTCCCTTACCATTGTCCTGAGCATCTTCTGTTCTTCCGTAAATGAGAAATCCAACTCTGTCCTCCTATTGACCTACGCTGCAGGTGCGACAGCCTCAACGCTCTCTGTCGCAGCTGTTATTGCCAGTCTCATCGTATTCGTTCCGGCCTCCGACTCAACGACTGCAAATCCGCCGTTCTTCAACACGCGCATCATCGGCGTATTATCATGAACAACCTCAGCCGTGAATGTCTTGAAACCCTGCTGGCTTCCCAGCTCCTTCAGGTATTCAAGGAGTGAGGAGCCGATTCCCCGATTCTGATACTCGTCTTTTACCGCAAAGGCAACCTCGGCGGTCCGGGTGGCCTGGTCGCCATACCACCCCCCCACTCCCACCACTTCTTCTCGAGGGCCGTGCTGCAGGATCGCCAGAATCTCCAGCTCCCTGGTGTAGTCGATTACCGTGAACTTCTGAAGCCGTTCATGAGGCATGTCCCTGCGGGTTGACGCGAAACGAAACGTCATGCTACGGCCGGACAGTCCATAGAAGAATTCCTTCAACAATGCTTCGTCGCTCAGCTTTACGGGGCGTAGCATCAGTCTCATCCCCATCCTGGTCGTGCGTATCGTTTCCAACTCCGCCGGGTATTCCCCGCGAGTGCCGGAGTTTACCGCCTGATCCTCGCTGACCAGGCGATAGCGCTTGGCCTCTTCAACAAGCCACGGCCGGAATTTGGGATGGGCGATGGCGATCAATGACATTGCCCGGTCGCGAATGCTTTTCCCATGCAGATAGGCGATTCCGTATTCGGTGACCACGAAATGGACGTCACCACGATTCAGAGTCACGGCAGTGCCCTCTGTGAACACGGGCACAATGCGCGACACCTCCCCGTCTTTCGCTGTGGACCTTATCGCCAGTATTGTCTTGCCCCCGGGCGATAGTACGGCGCCTCGCATGAAGTCTGCCTGGCCGCCGATGCCGCTGTAGAACATAGTCCCGATCGACTC
Organism: uncultured Chloroflexia bacterium; assembly: GCA_963735055.1. GTDB lineage: Bacteria > Chloroflexota > Dehalococcoidia > Dehalococcoidales > UBA2162 > JBBITI01. The sequence continues at coordinate 404,112 of CAVTJN010000004.1, forward strand.
CGAATTGGCCTGTCCGGTAAGGTCTATTTCAAGGGCGCTGTTGATCGCCGTCATATTTGCGTGCGCGGCGATGATCAGCGGGTTGTTGGTGTAGTCGATCGTTCTCAACTCCACCATGGTGTTGTCGTTGACGTAATCGTAGGTGCTCTGTTTGCCCATGCAGAAAGAGGCGATGGTCTTGCCCCGGTTGAGGGTTTTCTCCGAGTTGTCCACGACACCTCTCCGCATGAGGTCGACCAGACCGTCAGAAAGCAACTCGGTATGCACTCCGAGATGGCGCTTTTCCGTAAGGTAGGGCAGCACGGCGTTGGGCAGGGTCCCGTAGCCGACCTGTATGACGTCGCCGTCGCTCACCAGACTGGCGACATATTTCCCGATCTTGCCGACGGCGTCTCCTTCTGCCGGGTTTTCGTATTCCAGGATCGGCTCGTCGTGGCGCAAGATGTAGTCAACCTTGCTGACGTGAACGAACCCGTCCCCGTGCACCCGCGGCATGTGCCGGTTGCACTGCGCGATCACTAACTTCGCTTTCTCAACGGCGGCCTTGGCGATGTCGACGCTGACACCAAGGCTCATGTAGCCGTGAGCGTCCGGAAGCGAGGTTTGTATGAGGGCGATATCGATTGGCAACTGGCCCCGGCTGATCAGCCCGGGCACCTCGGACAGGAACACCGGCGTGTAGTCGGCAAGCCCCTGATTGATGCCGCTTCGCATACTGCCGCCGATGAAGAAGGCATTACAGCGGAAGTTGGCTTTGAACTGACTGGCGGCGTACGGTGCAACCCCCAGGGCCACGACCTGTACCAGTTCAGCATCAAAGAATGCCTTGGGATGAGACTCGACGTAGGCTACCAGGGACCGGACCAGGAACTGCGGTTCGGCGCAGCCGGTTCCCACGAAGATCCTGGCGCCGGGACGCACGCAATTGAAGACCGCGTCCGCGCCCACGAACTTCTCTGGGTACGTTGCGGCTAACCGTGCCAGGCTCTCATCCGCCGTGTCTGCTACAATCTGAACCATTTTTCTCCCCGATACTGCTTCCGACATGGAACGGGATCTTTCCGGTCCCGTCCGGCCGGTACCTAGATAACCCCGGCCAGTTCGCGTTCCCGTTTCTTCAGGAGGTTCTTCTGTATCTTGCCGGTGGCCGTCCGCGGTATATCGGAAAATTCAACCTCGCGTGGTGTCTTGAAACCCGCCATGCGGGCACGGCACCACAGGACGATCTCCTGGTCAGTCACCGTGGCGCCATCTTTCACTTTTACAATCGCCTTCACTATTTCGCCCCATTTGGCATCCGGCTTACCCACCACGGCGACGTCGAGCACCGCGGGATGCTCCTTGATGACCGTTTCCACTTCTACACTGGCTACCTTCTCGCCGCCGGTCACAACGATGTCTTTGATGCGGTCCACGATGCGGATGTAGCCGTCCGGTTCCACGACCGCCGAGTCGCCGCTATGGAACCATCCTCGATGAAACGCCTCGGCCGTTTTGGCTTCGTCGCGGTAATATCCCTGCATCACGTTGTTGCCGCGCATCACGATCTCACCGGGGGTCCGCCCATCCGCCGGTACTTCCTTCATCCCCTCGTCAACCACCATGACCTGGGGACAAGTCACGTAGGGAACACCCTGGCGCAGCCTGAGCCTGATCTTCTCATCCTCACTCAGTTGGCCCCATTCGTCTTCGTTCCATTCACATACTGTGTGCGGTCCGTAGACCTCGGTTAGTCCGTAAACTTGATGAAGGTCCAGCCCTAATTGCCATCCGTCGTGGAAGTTCCGCGCTGAAGGGGGAGCGCCGGCGATGAAACCGCGGACGCGGTGTGCGAATGTAAGGTTGTTCTGTTTCATGTAGTCGGTGATCATGGAGCATGCCGTTGGGGCTCCGCACAAGTGCGTGACACCCTCGGCGGCCATGAGTTGGTAGATCTGTTCCGCCCTGACTGCATCGAGACAGACGTGTTTCGCGCCGACCGCGGTAACTGCCCAGACGAAGCACCATCCCTGCGAATGAAACATGGGCAGGGTCCAGAGGTACGAGGATTCCGCAGTCATTTGGGCCTCGATCACCTCTCCCAGCGCGTTGAGGTAGGATCCACGGTGGGTGTGAACGCAGCCCTTGGGCAATCCCGTTGTCCCGCTCGTGTAGCAAATACTCAGTATTTCGTTTTCGTCTTCGACCGGGACCGGCAGGGCGTCGGGTGGCGCCGCGCTCAGGAATCGTTCGTAGGCGATACCGGCCGGTTCTCCCTCAGTCTTGTCGAAGCTGCTGATCTCGATGGTGAATTCCACCGTTTCGAGGTTCGCTCGCACGCTCCGCAGCAGATCCGCGTACACGTGCTCAATCACCAGGGCTTTCGATCCGGAGTGATTGACAATGTACTCGACTTCGTTGGCCTGGAGCCGGTAGTTCAGGGGTACGCTCACGCCGCCGGCCATGGCGATTGCGTAGAAGGCTTCAAGGTTGGCGTTGTTGTTCCTGGACATTATCGCCACCCGGTCGCCTTTACGGATGCCTTGCCGTATGAGTCCGTTCGCCAGCCGGTAGACCCTGTCGGCAAATTCTCGCCAGGTGTAGCTTTTGTCCCGGTAGACTACGGCTGTCTTGCCGGGAAATACCGTCTCACACCGCTTGAGAAAATCAAGTGGTGTGAGCGGGTTATGGCATACGTTTGAAAAGTCGCTTGATGCGGCGGCTGACTGCTCATTATTCATCATGTGTTTCTCAACCTCTCTTGTGCTACTAATGTCAGCATATAATGCCGCACGAAGTCCCCACATCGGTCGTTACATCGTTTCTCGATGCGGTGTACACCGTTGCTGGACTGGGTTGGCACCGCGGAACTCACCTGTGATCTCTGGCTGGATGCGGGAATTACTCAGGTGCATGCACCGTGACCTTACCGTGTATCGCGCCTTGCTGTGCTCTCTGACGGCAGACTATAATTGACGCGGATGGACGCGAGTGAAACGGGGATGTTATCCGGGGCGCCGCGGCATTTGAATCTATGAGTGCGATCAAAGTATTACTGGCTGAAGACCATGTGATTACCCGTCAAGGCATCCGGCGGGTCCTCGAGGATGCCCCCGGCATACACGTTGTTGGGGAAGCGGGCGACGGGGAGGAAGCCGTCACTCTCGCGGCGGAGTCGCAACCGGACGTGGTCATCATGGACATCGCCATGCCCAGACTCAACGGCATTGAAGCCACCAAGCGGATCAGGGCCGCCCGGCCCACCACCGCCGTGCTCATATTGAGCGCCTACGACGACGACGAATATGTTTTCGGGCTTCTTGAGGCGGGTGCCGCCGGCTACCTGTTGAAGACGGTGAGTGGCGATGAGCTGATCCGGGCCGTGCGCGCGGTATTCGAGGGGGAGCCGGTTCTCGACCCCGTGGTTGCTCGAAAGGTCATCAATCGGGTGACCTCTCACGGCAAGACCAGGGAGCCCCCCAAAGCGAGTGAAGCCCTCACCGGCCGCGAGATGGAGGTGCTTGGACTGGCTGCCACGGGCATGGGGAACAAGGAAATCAGCAGCAAGCTCCACCTGAGCAGACGGACAATTGAGGGCACGCTTCGCGCCGTCTTCAATAAGCTTGGCGTTAGTTCGAGACTTGAGGCGATACTGCTGGGTCTGAAAAAGGGTTGGTTCAAGCTAGAGGAACTGCCCTGATGTATTTGCCCCCCGATTCGCGGGCGAGACACTTCGGCCCGGACCAATTCGGCTCTGACATGCTGGCCAGGATGATAGATGCTTTGCCTATCCCCTCGTTTGTGATTGACCGGCAGCACCGGGTCACCCACTGGAATCCGGCCATGAAAGCCCTGACCGGGATTACCATCGAGGATATTCTGGGGACCGATGGCCAATGGCGGGCTTTTTACAGCGAGCGCCGCCCGGTCATGGCCGACTTGATCGTCGACGGGGCGGGCGACCGCGAGGTCGCCGGGTTCTACGGTAGAAAATGCAGAAAATCGCCTCTCATTGAAGGTGCTTACGAAGCCGAAGACTTCTTTCCGGAACTGGGCGACAAGGGCAAGTGGCTTCGCTTCACCGCCAGTCCGATCCGGGACAACGACGGCGTAACCATCGGCGTGATCGAGACTCTCGAGGACGTTACCGACCGGAAGATGGCCGAGGAGAACCTGCATTTCTACCTGAAAGCGATTACCAGTGCCCAGGAGCAGGAACGAAAGCGCGTATCCCGGGAACTCCACGACGACACCGTTCAACTTCTTGGCTCAGTCTCGCGGCAGCTTGACAACTTCATTCGCAGCAAACACGGTCTGAAGGCGGAGCGGGCGAATCTGCTCAAGGATATCCAGAGACAGCTGAACGTGGGGGCGCAGAATGTCCATCGTTTCAGCCAGGCGCTTCGTCTTTCCTTGTTGGACGATCTGGGTCTGGTGCCGGCTTTGCGGTCGCTGGTGAGCGGGTTGAGCGACGCTCGAATAGCAGCTGATCTCAAAGTCGTTGGTGACGCAACACGATTCCCGTCCGAAGTGGAGACGACGCTTTTTCGGATCGTCCAGGAGGCGGTCAACAATATTCGGAAACACGCTGAGGCGACTGAGGCCAGTGTAACCGTGGCATTCACCGGAGACAGGGTCAATCTGACAATTGAAGACAACGGCAAGGGCTTTAGTCAGACTGAGAATGTAGATGCCCTGCCGAGAAGCGGGAAGCTCGGTCTGGCGGGAATCCAGGAGCGCGTTCGCTTGCTCGGAGGCACCTTCGAGATCGTCTCCGCTCCTGGAAAAGGAACGCGATTGATCGTGGTGGTTCCCGTCGGCTGATTTGACCTGTCCTGACGTGGCCTTACCGGCCCCGCGACCGTGACTCTTCAACAACAAGATGTATATAATGTGCTCGTAAGCTGGTGGGCAAGCCGCGGAAAGGAGGATGTCATGCCGGATATCGTGTTTATGCGGGATATCGTCAACAAAGGGGTCATGAACGACCAAGGCGAAAAGCTGGGACGTATCAGGGCTTTAGCCGTCAACATGGAGAGCGGGCGGGTTGCGTACGCGGTATTGGCCTTCGGTGGGTTCCCCAATCGCACCAAGCTCTTTGCGGTCCCCTGGGAGGTGCTCTCCTTCTCAACACATGACCGCAGATTCATTCTCAATGTGCCAAAGAAGACTCTTCAATTCGGTCTGGGATACGATACCTTGGACCAAGTCGCGGCCGGAGCGAACTTCTTCTGGCTGGGTGAGGTCTACGGGTACTACAGCGACGAACCAGATTGGGAGCACAAAAGGCAGGAACAGACCCAACAGGATATCGACGAAGCCCAGCGTAGGAGAGCCGCAATACTGACTGTCCGGCAGGGGCCGAGCCAGTCATCCGCCAAGTAAGACCTGCGGATCCAGTTGCATGCCGACCGGCACCCTTGTGCTGCAATTGGACTAGTGTAGTGTCTCGTATGCGGCTTCACAGTATCTCGAAGCCAAAGACGTTCGAAACACTGTCCACTCAATTAGCAGACACTAGACTAGTGGATCTGCAGCCATGAGAGGCGGCCCTCTCCAAGACCACCCGACCGTCTTAGCACACGACCGGACTTCTTGAAGATCGACTTCAGGCTTTGCCGATTCTGAAGACCTTCGTTGAACAGGTTGGGCAAACGCCTTGGGTCGCCGGCTTCTTGTTCTTCATGATGATCGCTTTGGGATTCTTGATTTCCTTGCTCGCCCGGCATTTCACACAGTACGCTTTCGCCATGACGCCCTCCCGTTTTTGACTTGAACGATAGCGCAGCGTGGACTCGGCTGTCAATATTCTCTTTTTTCAGAATCCGGCTTCCTGCAACGATCTTGGCCTCCATCAACAATGGATCGCGATTTCTGCTGTGGTGCTCGGGATAGTCATCACCGTGTTACCCTTTCCGTCGGCAAGCGCCTCAGGAGAATTCAATCTTGCCCTTTGGGGCACCGCGTTGTTGGGCGGACTGATAGCAGCATTTGCCATGAGTATGGATTTTCCTGCATCAAATGTAAGATTCTCCAGGTTGAGCGGATGAAGAAAGAAGGGTTGTCACGATTGGCGTGCCAGTTGCTGATTCTACAAATTAGCTGAATGTGACATCAGCAAGTGGGACGTCAATACCACGGCCCGATGTGGCCGTAGCCGCGTTACGGGGTGCGTTCGAAATGAATGGCTAGGCGTATTCGTATGACAAGACGGCGAATATTGCTGTTGAAGCGATCAAAACCCGGGCTCCTATGATCCAGATATGTGTTACGCGGCGCAGTCCATTATCGACACATCAAGTATCCCAGAATAGGAATCTACAATATCAGCTGACAGGTCTCGCAGCCGATCCCTGCGGCTGTCGTCATCTACTGGGATGAGAATGGCGGCGCCAATATAGGCAAATTCCTCACTCCCGGCCAGTGAGTTTCGATAGTAGTCGCAATACTCCATGTTCCTCCAATCGCTATCTGCTCTGACAACAGAATCATCCTGAGATCTGTAAAGGTACCACCACAGAGTGCGTTTGATTCGGTTCGATTTTGCCTGGCCGCTGGTGCCTCCATCATCCTGAACTGGGCTTCCGTAGACCTCGTCCCTGAACCAGTCCTCAACATGTTGAAAGAACCGCCCCATGTCTAGTCTCAAGTGTACTTCGGCCATGTGCAACAATTCATGCGCCAGGAGATGAATTCTGAATTCTACACCAAGAACGGGTTGATCGTAACCAAAACTGTAAGGCGGTTTGGAGCAGTATTCCTCCCAATATGACGATTGTCCTGCTGCACGAAAGAAATCCGGACTCACTGCAATGCAGGGGGGACCGTTCAGGAATCCTCCGGGATAACAAGAAGCAGTACGAGATGTATCGTCAACCACAATGGGTATGCGTCTTAGGTATGACTGGAGCTCGGGGGCGAAGAAATCATACACTGCGTCCAATTCTGTGTTGCCTATGTCGAGTGATCCTCGACGCGTGACTCTCTCCAGTAGTCTGGTAGTTTCTGAGGTCATTACAGCAACCCCGCCGCGGCCCTGTATCTCAAGAGCAACTTCTATCTCAAGAAGGCCCGACGCAACTAGAAAATGCCGGCGGGTGAACATCACGGCTCCGAACCTCCCTTCCCCTGGGCGACGAGTATCGGTATGGCAATACCCGAATTGCCGAAGCTGCTGACTAGCTCCTACAATGCCACTATATCCTGATGCACCAAAATCACAATACGCAGAAACACGCATTGTCATCCAAGGAAAGTCGTAGTTAGAACCGCCGATTAGAATACGGCCTCTTGACTGTTCGCGGTGAGGCACCCATAATGCTGGCCAACCGCGTCCGCGCCGCGCCGACCGGAGGGACATATGGACAGGGTCGAATGATTCCAAGCGCTTAGCCGGCCGCCCATTGCGGAGAACTACAATTCGGTCCATGCAGCCTCAGACAAAGAGGTTGGGGAGGTGCGTGACATGGCAGTTTCTTGGGGCCAGGACAGATTCAGGGATGCCTATATCTTCGCTGCCCGGGCTCACAAGGATCAGAAGGTGAAGGGAACTACTGATCTGCCGTACATTGTGCATTGCGACCTGGTCACCATGGAGGTGCTCAGGGCCCTCCATGTGGAGGATGGTCTCGATGGCGACCTGGTGGTCCAGTGCGCCCTGTTGCACGACGTTGTTGAAGACGCCGGAGTGACTCCGCAGGCCCTTGCCCTCGAATTCGGTGACAGAGTCTCCTCGGGTGTTCAGGCGTTGAGTAAGAACAAGGACCTGCCGCCGTCGGCGCGGATGGCAGACTGTCTTGAAAGGATTCGCCGGCAGCCCCGTGAGATCTGGATGGTGAAGCTGGCGGACCGAATCACCAACCTCCAACCTCCGCCTGAGGACTGGGACACAAATAAGGTAGCCGACTATCGCCGAGAGGCCATCGAGATACATAAGGCACTTGGCTCGGCCAGTGGCCTTCTTCAAGCGAGGCTCTTGATCAAGATAAGCGAGTACGGAAGCGGCCTTGTCCATCCGGGACAGCGTTGAACTCCGAGTCCTCAGACGATTCCAGACGACACGTAGTCTACCGCCGCCCGTTCCCGTCCGTCTTTGGCCAGGGGCTAACCCGGCTGTTTTGGCTCCGCTATCGCCGCTCGTCTTCTCAGGGCTTCGTCCACGTCTTGTTGGGTTTGCTCCTGTCGCTTTTGCTCCCAACCCGGCTTGTCACTGTAGTACTCGTAGACCTCGCCGAGCCAGGCGAAATTGGCCTTGGCCATCACCTGTTCCAGCGTGTCAAATGCGAGGCCCGATGCTAGAGTCTCATGGGGTACATTAAGAATAAACTTCAGATCATGCGACGAAAAGCGCATAACCTCCCACGGAACCGCAAAAAGCTTCGGAAGCTTCAGAATCCCCCCATAGTTCAACACCGCGTACGCTATTCGCCCGCTTTCGATATTAACAGCGATGGCCGTGATCTTCCCGAGCTTCTCCCCCTTTTCGTTCATTACCCCTCGGTTCACCAGGTGACGCATAAACATGATGGTACTAGGCATGTCAACCTCCATAACTAGCGATTCTCAAACCACGCCATAGCCACGATGGCCACCGCACGGCAGCGATCCTCAATATGAAAGATCGCAGTCTAGCTTCGTTTGTATTCGTTCACAACCACTCCGATGCTTCGACTCGTTTTGCGCCTTATCACAGGATGCGCCGATGGTTCCATCTACGATTCGATTATAGTTCACAGATTACGGGGTGGTCACTACCAGCGCTCGCCCAGTATCTCTGCGACCTCTGGCCTCAGGACCACCCAGACACAATCGGTCTAGCTGCAAACAGGCGTTAGTTACCTGGCAGAGTGAACACCTCGCGTCTTCAAATCGTATGAGTCCCCCATGAATACATACTATTGCTGAGACTGACAAACCTAGCTGCACCTTTTACTCAATATCCGTGGCTGGGCCTCGATCACGAGTCTCTCAGCTACACCGGTCTCTGACGTACATCTGTTGCACGCGCAGAATGACGGCATCGCCAACAATCAGCCCATCGTTCGGTCCACAAGCCATTCTCAGGCGGACAGCCGGGTATCGAATTGACGTTGGCCGACCGCCCCTCCCATCCGGCCCTCTTGTTATGTATAATGTAGTCAATAATGACACGTTCATTGGGAAAGGAGGGAAGCATGGCGACAAAAGCAGCGGCTCCGGCGAAGAAACCCGTGGCGAAGAAAGCGGCCGCACCGGCGAAAGCGGCGGCCAAGAAACGGGTCAGCAAGGGCCAGGCTCTGGCGTGCGAAGTGTGTGGTCTGTCGGTGGTGGTCGAGGAAGTGGGGGGTGTCGTCGTTAGCGAGGAAAGCACCCTGCTCTGTTGTGGAAAGCTTATGAAGGGCAAGGCGAAGACTTCAAAAGCTGCCAAGCCGGCTAAAGCGACCAAGAAGTAGGATCATCCATTGGTTGGGATCGCTGGACCCGGTATGTCCGGGTCCAGCGACGCTTTGCCCGGCCCAGCATCGTGGCCGGGCCGGGATGGTGAACCGGGCGCTCGATTTCCAGTTGCGTGTGGTGTTTCCGCCGTCAGAGAACCCTATCGCATCGGCGGGCGCCCCGTGGGCATGGGCTCGCCAGGAGAGTGAGATTTGACCGCCGACGACAATAAGCTGGTACTTCGATTCTATTCTGATTTCATTTGACCGTTCTGCTATGTCGCGGAGCGGGCCAGCCTGGTCAGGCTGGAGAGGGAGTTCGATATCGTCGTCGACTGGCGCGGGTTTGAACTGCATCCCGAGACGCCCGTCGGCGGCATAGAGTTGTCCCGGTTGCCCTTCGAACGTACGAATCCAGGTTTGCAGGACTATCTGCAGAAGTTCGCCGCCGGTTTTGGAGTGTACGACATGCGGCGCGCCGAGAGAATGCCAAACACGAGGAGTGCCCTGGCGATGGCCGAATTTGCCCGGGACCAGGGCCGACTAACCGAGTTCCGCAGCCGCACCATGGATGCCCGCTGGGGAGACGGCAAGGACATCGAAGACACAGCGATTCTGAGAGACCTCGCTGCCGCTTCGGGACTCGATTCGGACAGGGCGGTGGCTGCCAGCGCCGAACCGGGCTACCTGAAGCGCGTCGATGACATGAGAATGGAGTACAAGCGCGTCGGGGTTGGGGGGATCCCCACTTTTGTCTTCGGACGCGAGGTTGTTGAGGGCTGCCAGCCGTACGAGATTCTCTCCGCCGCGGCTCGCCGGGCCGGTGCCAAGACAAGATAGCGACACCTGTTGTCAATGGCCGTGCTGTCCATGGTGCCTACCGGTACTTCCGCGCCGACCATGCGTAGAGGCCGACTACCTACGGTCGAAATGGCCTCCCGATCTTGACAGACCGCGACGGAAGTGCTTTAATTAGTAAAGGAAGCATCTTGAACAACCACCTGAGAATGCTTCAGGAGGTGCCCAATGAAGCTTCAATGTATCTTCATGGTATGGCAAGTTGATAGTATCGCCCCGTCCATTGGGCGGGGCACGGGCGGAACCCGGGCATAGCTTGGATATTGCGGTTTGAGGCCTTGCGTTTAGACAGCCTCCTGCATTGATACCAAAGCAAGTAAGCTGGGTGTCCGGGGAACTTGAAAATAGTGGGGAGCATGCACAATGCTCCCCATTTTCTTTTGTGTGCTGGTGTCTTCTTGAACCGCCGGGCAGATTGACGTCCGAGGAGTGGCGGACTAGAATGATTTGACTCGTGGCAAGGCAACTATGACGAACGCAGGACGAGACCAACGCAAGACCAAGAAGGAACTCATTGAAGAGCTCACCGAGTTGCGCGATCGGGTCTCGACTCTGGAGAGTAATCACAGCTGGAAGGAAAACGAAAGCGAAGTCCTGCGCTCCATCAGGGCGAGCACACCCATCGGTCTTTTCATCATCCAGGACCGCATATTCAAGTTCGTGAATGAGGCTTTCTTTCGTGACACTGGAATGGGGGCCGGCGACCTGGTCGGACAGAACTCGATGCAGCTTGTTCATCCCGAGGACCGGGCGATGGTGCGGGAAAATGCCATCAAGATGCTCAAAGGGGAACGTACTATACCTTATCGCTACCGGTTTGTGAGTCCCGACGGCAAGATACGCAAGATGCTTGAGGGCGTTGCTTCCATCCAATACCGGGGGCGGCGCGCAGTTCTCGGACACTCCACGGACATCACCGAGGCGGAGCGGGCACAGGAACGGCTGCGGGAGGCTTACGAAAAAGAACGGCAGGTGCGCAAGGAACTGGAGGCCGAGTTTGAAAGAAGGGTCTTTTTCGCGCGCGCCCTGGTTCACGAACTAAAGACACCCTTGACTCCGATTCTCGCGTCCAGCGAACTGCTTGCCACCGAGCTTAGACAAGAGCCGTACCTCAGCCTGGCCCAGAATATCAACCGCGGGGCCAGCAATCTGAACCGGCGCATTGATGAGCTTCTCGATCTTGCCCGGGTCGAAATTGGAATGCTTCAGATGAGCCTCGCCTCGGTTGACGCGTCGCAATTACTCCGGTCAATAGCGGAGGAGATGCGGGTGGTGCTCACCGGCAACGGGCAGGCACTGACTGTCCTGATTCCTGAGTCGTTGCCTCCGGTGATGGCGGACCAGGAACGCTTGCGCCAAGTCATCCAGAATCTGATGATCAACGCCTCCAAGTTCACTCCTGAAGGGGGTAAGATTGCCCTGAGGGCCAGCGTCCATTTCAACAGCCTCGTGGTGGAAGTGGAGGATACTGGGACAGGCATATCCGTCGAAGAGCAAAAAGAGCTGTTTCAGCCATACCACAGCCACGCGTCGGATAAGGAACACCTGAGCGGACTCGGCCTCGGACTGGCCCTATGCAAGTATTTTGTGGAACTCCATGGTGGCCGAATATGGTTTCAGAGCGAAGTGGGCAAAGGATCGACCTTCAGCTTCTCGATTCCACTGGCCACGGGCGGCCAGTAGCCATCGCCGGTCCGGAACGTACGGGCGAGTCTGCGGTTCCCGGGCCGGCACCGGGCGCGCAACAGAGGAGACAGCGATGAAGGTACTCATCGTCGAGGACGACAAGGAAATCGTCGACGCCATAACGCTGGCATTTCAGATTCGCTGGCCGGAGGCTAAAGTGGTGTCAACCCGCCTCGGCAGAAAGGGCGTTGAGTTGGTGGAGACCGAAGAGCCCGACATCGTGATTCTTGATCTGGGTCTCCCTGACATCAGCGGGTTTGAAGTGCTCAGCCAGACGCGGCTCTTTTCCCATGTCCCGATCATAATCCTGACGGTTCGAGCCGATGAATCGGATGTCGTGAAGGGGTTGGAGTGGGGCGCCGACGACTATATCTTGAAGCCCTTCCGGCAACTCGAACTGTTGGCAAGGGTGAAGGCACTGATCCGCCGTCAGACGCCTTCGGAAGAGGAGACCATCGTGTCGGGCCAGCTGCAACTCGAATCCACCAGCGGCCAGCTTCATTGCGAAGGGCGGGAGATCGCGCTTACGATCACTGAGAGCCGTATCCTGGCCCATCTGATGCGGAATGCCGGTCATGTAGTCACTCACTCCAGTCTCGCCGAGGCCGTATGGGGGAACGATTATCCCGGTGCCGCCGACAGCCTGAAGGTCCACATCCGGAGACTCAGGGAGAAGATCGAGGCCAGCCCCTCCCAGCCCAAGCTTATCCTCACCAAAGCCGGAGTAGGGTACTTCCTGGCGCGGCCGGAATAGCCGGGCCGGTTGACAGCGGGCGATGAAGGGCAGGGTGGTGGTGGAGTCCGGTACAATCGGCGCTGAAATGTTCCGCCAGCGGTGGTCCGGCGGCGGCCGGAGGGGGAAGCGTGCAAGTCGGGTTATGCAGGATCAGGCTCCGCCTGGCGGAAAACGAATCACTTAAAGGCAAGCGCCAGGTCATCAAATCCATCATTGCCAGGGTGCAGAACAAGTTCAGCGTCTGTATCGCCGAAATCGGGGAAAATGATGCCTGGCAGCTGTCATCTCTTGGCATCGCTTGCATCAGCAACGACGGCCGCCATGCCAACGAGATGCTGTCCCATGTGGTTGATTTCATAAACGAAAGCCGGTTCGAGGTCGAGGTGCTCGACTACGAGATTGAACTGCTGTCGGCCTTTGGTGAATAGCGGGCAGTAGTCACGTCCCGTCCTTCCGGGAGTGGAGACCCATGGACGCAGCAGATTTCCTCGACTATATCATGGCCCAGCCCGACTACAAAGGGCAGGCGGTTCATATCGAACAAATCCGGCCGCGCAGTGCCGTCTACGGTAAGCTGGATGAACCGCTGGCCGAACCGCTGCGGGCCCGTTTGGCAGAGCAGGGCGTGCGTTCGCTCTATACCCACCAGGCGATCGCGGTGAATCTGGCGAGACACGGCCGTAATGTTATGGTGGCCACCCCCAGCGCCAGTGGCAAGACCCTCTGTTACAACGTGGCGGTTCTCGAGGAGTTCCTTGGTGCTGCGATTGGCGATGGCCGGGCCATTTACCTTTTTCCCACCAAGGCTCTCGCCCAGGACCAGCTCCGCGTTCTCCGTGAACTTGCCTGTCCGGGAATCTTGGCCATCGATCAGGTTGCCACTTTCGACGGGGACACTCCGGCAGCCGACCGGGCGGACATACGAAAGCAGGCAAGGATCATACTGACCAATCCGGACATGCTCCATGCAGGGATCATGCCCAACCACCCGGCGTGGGCCCGGTTCCTGAGGAACCTGAAATACGTCGTTGTGGACGAGGCTCACGCCTATCGCGGCGTCTTCGGGTCCCACGTGGCCAACGTGTTGCGGCGACTGCGCCGGCTGTGCGGCCTGTACGGGTCCCAACCCCGGTTCATCATGTGCTCGGCGACCATCGCCAATCCGGAGGAGCACGCTCAGAGACTCACCGGACTCCCGTTCGATGTCGTGGACCGCGACGGTTCACCGCACGGGGGCAAGGACTTTGTCTTCTGGAATCCTCCGTTCATCGGCGATTCGAAGGCCACCCGGGCCAGTGCCAACAGTGAGGCGATTAACCTGTTTACGGACCTGGTCAAGAATGACATCCGGGTATTGACCTTCGCCCGCACCCGGCGTCTGACCGAGGTGATCTACACCTATTCCCGGGATAGGCTGAGCAAGATTGACCCCGGTCTGGTGAAGAGAATCAGACCTTACCGGGCGGGGTACCTTCCGGCTGTAAGACGTCAGATCGAGGGACAACTCTTCAGCGGACAACTCACCGGCGTAGTGGCAACGGTTGCCCTGGAATTGGGGGTGGACATAGGTGACCTTGATGCCACGGTCCTTACCGGCTACCCGGGAAGCATCGCCAGTACCTGGCAGCAGGCAGGGCGGAGTGGAAGGCGGAGGAAGAAAGCGCTCAGTTTTCTGATCGGACTGAACAACCCCCTTGACCAGTACTTCATGCGTAACCCCGGGTTCTTCTTCGGGAAGAGTGTTGAAAACGCATTGGTGAATCCGGAGAATCCCTACATTCTACGTGCGCACCTGCTTTGCGCGGCGTGGGAGAAACCGCTCACCAATGGCGACCAGGACTATTTCGGCCAGGGGTACCAGGCGGAGCTCGTTGAACTCGGCGCCCAGGGGGTGATCCGCGAACGGCAGCGGAGATGGTATCTGGCGCCCTCGATTGCCTATCCGGCGCAGTCAATTTCAATACGCTCGGCCGCCGGTCAGAACTACAAGATAATTGACAGTGCCGACGGTTCCTTGTTGGAAACGGTTGAGGCCAGCGTTGCCTTCTTTCAGATTCATGCCGGGGCCGTGTACCTGCACCAGGGGCAGCCTTACCTGATCAGCGAACTGGACCTGGTCAGCCGCACCGCTCACGCCCGGGCGACCGCGGCCTCATACTATACGCAAACCAAAGAGCTTACCGACCTGCACATAACCCGAACCCTGCGGGAGAAGTTCAGCCGCGGCACCCGGGTCTGCCTGGGTGAGGTCGAGGTAACGACGACGGTTACCGGTTTCAAGAAGAAGGCGCAGTATACCGAGGAGATCATCGGCGAGGAACCACTCAGTCTACCGCCGCAACGATTCCCGACGGTCGCCCTGTGGTTCGATCTGCCGTCGCGATCAGTGGAGCGGGTGGACCGTGAGCAACTTGATTTCCATGGTGGTTTGCATGCCGCCGAACACGCGGCCATCGGCATTCTGCCGCTGTTTGCTCTTTGCGACCGCAATGACATCGGCGGCGTGTCTACCCCCCTCCACCCCGACACCGCGCAGCCGCAGATATTCATCTACGACGGCCACCCCGGTGGCGTTGGCATCGCCGAAAGAGGTTACGACCTGATTGAGCCGCTGTGGGAGGCAACTCTCAAGGCGATTAGCGAGTGCCCCTGCGACGAAGGATGTCCAAGCTGCATCCAGTCGCCCAAATGCGGCAACAACAACGAGCCTCTTGACAAGGCGGCCGCCAGGATACTCCTTGAGGGACTGCTGGGTTACGTCACGACCGGGGCGTCCGTTGCCGGAGCACCTCGTACAGGACCACGGCCGCCGCCACCGAGGCGTTGAGCGATGTGATCCTGCCCTTCATCGGTATGGCGACCAGGAAATCGCATTTCTTCTTCACCAGGGCGGAAATCCCTTCACCCTCCGCTCCGACCACGATGGCCGTCGCCGGCCGGTAATCCAGGTTCAGATAGCCTTCCCGGGCCGTGCTGTCGATGCCTACCATCCACACACCTTTCTTCTTGAGATTGTCCATCGCCTGGGCAATATTGGCTACCTGGACCAGCGGGACGTATTCGGCGGCGCCCGCGGCCGCTTTGATGGCGGCCGGGGTAAGGCCTACCGCCCGGCGGGTGCGGGTAATGACGCCGTGGACGCCTGCCGCCTCGGCGGTGCGCAGGATCGCTCCCAGATTGTGGGGATCCTCTATGCCGTCAATGACCACGTAGAGCGGGGCCTCCCGCCTTTCCGCGGCGATGCCTTCCAAATCCTCAGTGGTCAGCGACGGTCGCGGCGACGCCACTGCGAGAACTCCCTGGTGGACGCCTGACAGGCTGCGCCGGTCCAGTGTCTCCCGCGGCACATATTCGCAGGGGATCGTCTTCGCCCCGGCCAGACGCACGATTTCGTCAAGCCTGGCATCGCTGCGACTGGCCCGGTCAAGGACGATCCGGGTGATGGATCGTCCGGCATTCAGCGCCTCCAGGACCGGATTGCGGCCGATGATGATTTCCTGCGTATTCGTCACGGCAGTCGTGCCTATTGACCTTCGCCGAAGTCGAGGATGTTTAACCTCAACCGCGTCGCGCCGTTCCAGCGGTCGATTTCGACATTGTAGACGATGTCGGTGAGTGAGCCCATCTCGGACTCGTGACAGCCCAGACCGAAGCCAACCGCGTCCCAGAGAAATCCTCCCTGTTTCACCTTCAGTCTCAGGTGATCGCCGCCGCTTCCCATCGTCCGGCAGTCGACGACCTCAACGCCGCGGCTGAGAAACGATGGCGGGGGATTGCCCCGGCCGAAAGGAGACAGTTTCTGGATTGTCGGAAAGACGTCTCCGCCGAGTTCGGGGAGCCGCACCTCGGCGTCAACATCGATTCTGGGGCGCAAGTCCAAGCCGGCCAGCTGCGTGGCGGCCAGTCCGGACAGGAAGTCGCCAAAGCGGGGTAAGTCCTTGGTGAGCATGGTAAAACCGGCTGCCTGGGCGTGGCCGCCAAAATGGATGAATCCGCCGACGGTGCCCTGGAACTGGTTCATGGCCTCAATGATACTAAACTCGGGGATACTGCGGCAGCTGCCGCTACTGAACTGACTTCCCGTTCTCACGACCACCGCCGGACGGTAGTACTCATCGGACAGTCTGCCGGCGACCAGGCCGCAAATACCTGCCGGGAAGTCGTCGTCGCCGATCATCAGGGCCGGGTCGGCCGCGCTGCCCAGTTTTTCGCGGGCGACGCGCATCGCCTTGACAGTAAGGTCCTGGCGCTCCACGTTCTTCTGCTGCAGCCACCCGGCCAGCGTCCGGGCCTCCGGTTGGGATTCCGTGGTCAAAACCCGGTAGCTGGCCATGGCGTGGTCCAGCCGTCCGGCGGCGTTCAACCGCGGGGCCAGCGTCCATGATATGCTGTCGCTGTCGAGGCATCCGGCATCCAGACCGGACACCGCCATCATCTCCTGGATTCCCAGCCTGGGCGATTCGTTCAGCCGCTTCAGGCCCTGCTTCACCAGATACCGGTTCTCGCCCACCAGTGGGACCATGTCGGCCACGGTACCGAGAGCAGCCAGGTCGAACAGTCTGTCGAGTTGCGCCTCCCGGCCCATCCCGCGGAATAGAGACTGCAACACCTTGAGCGCCACGCCGGCGCCGGAGAAATCGCTGAAGGGATAATCCGAGCCGGGTAGCCTTGGGTCAACTACGGCCGCGGCTTGCGGAATGTCGGCGAGCGGTACGTGGTGGTCGGTTACGATAACGTCCAGTCCGGACCGCTTTGCCTTTCGTATCGGCTCCAGGGCGGTGATACCGCAGTCCACCGACACTACCAGGCTGACGCCCTGCTTCCGTAGATTCTCCAGGGCGGCGGTCTTGAGCCCGTACCCTTCCGTGACGCGGTGCGGGATATAGGGAATTGCCTTGGCGTTCAGCAGTGACAGGCCCTCCACCATCAGAGCCGTCGCCGTGACGCCGTCGGTGTCAAAATCCCCATAAACGGCGATGCTTTCGCCGCCCAATAGTGCCCGGTAGATGCGGGACACCGCCTGGGGAATTCCGGGAAGCAGGGACGGGTCGCCGCACAGGCTGGAGTCGGCCGTGATGAAAGCTTGGACCTGGGAAGGGTGCGTGATACCGCGGTGAAACAGTATGCGGCTCAGAATAGGCGAAAACCCCGACGCTGTGAACAGCCTGACGTCGGGTGGTGGGGGTAGAACGTTCCAGCGGCTGTGACTCAAACTGGGGCCTCTAGCGCCGGGGCCATTGACGATCGACAGAAATACGTATTGGGCTTCCTCGTACGGTCTTCTTGTCTTCTGGTGACCCGGCGTCCGGGCCCCTGGCTATGCCGGCCTGGGGAAGCGCCGGAAAATGAGCACCGAATTATGGCCGCCGAATCCGAATGAGTTGGACAGGGCGGTGTTTACGGTGGCTTTCCGCGCCACGTTGGGCACGTAGTCCAGATCGCAGTCGGGGTCGGGATTCTCCAGATTGATGGTCGGCGGGATGATGCCGTTCAAGATGGTCTCGATGCAGATTCCCGCCTCGATGGCCCCGGCGCCGCCGATCAGGTGCCCCAGCATCGATTTGGTCGAGCTGATGGGGATCTTGTAGGCGCGCTCCCCGAAGACCGTCTTAATGGCTGCGGTCTCCATGCGGTCGTTCAGCAGGGTAGACGTGCCGTGGGCGTTGATATAGTCGATATCGGCCGCGGTCAATCCCCCCTTGCTCAATGCCAGTTGCATGGCGCGGGCGGCGCCGTCACCGTTTTCCTCCGGCTGAGTCATATGGAACGCGTCGGCGGTGGCCCCGTAGGCGATGAGTTCCGCCATGATGTTAGCCCCTCGCCGTTCGGCATGGGTCAACGTCTCCATGATCAGGATGCAGGCTCCTTCGCTGATCACGAACCCGTCGCGCTGGGCATCGAAAGGACGTGAAGCCCGCTGCGGCTCATCGTTTCGTTCCGAAATCGCTTTGAGGGCATTGAAGGCGGTAATCCCCAACGGGTTCACAATCGCTTCGGCGCCACCGGCCAGAGCAGCCTCGGCATCCCCGCGCCGAAGCAGTTCAAAGGCAACCCCAATGGCGTCGGCGCTACTGGAACAAGCCGAGGTTGTGCACAGGTTCAGGCCTTTGATTCCCAGGGTGATTGAGACCTGGGCAGCTGCCATGTCCGAGATCATCATCGGCGCCAGAAATGGACTGACGCGGTCCGGGCCCTGCTCCACCAGCACCTTGGTCTGTTCGTAGAGTGTCGTCAGCCCGCCGATGCCGCTGCCCACCACCACCGCGATGTCACCATTGTTCGAGGCATCAACCTTCATCTTTCCGTGTTCCACCGCCTGAATGGCGGCGGCCACCCCGAGCTGCGCAAACCGGTCCATCCGGCGCGCTTCCTTGCGGCCCATGTAATTGGTGGGATCAAAGCCCTTCGCCTCACCGGCGAACTTGGTCGCATGCCGTGTGGCGTCAAAGAGTGTGATGCAGTCGATGCCGGACTTGCCGGCAATGAGTCCCTCCCACGTTGCAGCCATGGTCAAACCGAGCGGCGTCACGGCCCCAACGCCAGTGACAACCACTCTGTTGGTAGATGCGTTGTTCAATCGTCCTCCTGTCCCCTCCGCCACGGAATCCGGGGCGCCCGCGGATGTTTGCCTCTGGTGAATTCCTGCTAGTATAATCGATGCTGGTGGGCTCAGTCAATCTCGGACAGGCTTGCTGGTCCCACCCAATCCATTCGCCGCGGCCTGCTGTCCGGCGCTCGTCCAACGACCCCATCCTGATGAAGATCTTTCTGGAAACCCTTGGCTGTAAGCTGAACCAGGCCGAGACCGAGTCCCTGGCCTGGCAGTTCGCCGCGTCCGGTCATCATATCGTGGATAGCGTGACAGAGGCCGACGTCTTTATCATGAATACCTGTACCGTTACCGGTACTGCCGACGCCAAGGTGCGCCGCCGGCTGCGCGCTGCTCACCAGCGTAACCCTGATGCCTTCGTGGTTGCCACCGGCTGTTACGCCCAACGCGAGCCCGGTGCCCTCGCGGCGATATCCGGCGTGGGGCTTGTGGTATCCAATGCGGATAAACCCCTGCTGCCCGAGTTGTTGAATGAAGTAGTTCGCGGGGCGTCCTTGCGGCCCGCCGTTGAACCGGCCGAAGCAGTGGCGGCGATTCCCCCCGCCTCCCCGAGAACCCGGTCCTTCCTCAAGGTCCAGGACGGATGCCAGGGCGCCTGCGCCTATTGCGTGGTGCCTTTGGTGCGTAGCGAAGAGCGGAGTGTCCCTGCCGAAACCGTGCTCGCCGAAGTCCGCCACCGGCTGGCCCGGGGAATACGGGAGATTGTCTTGACCGGCACCGAAGTTGGCTCGTACGCCGATCGGGGACGCCATCTGAAGGACCTGCTTGGTGATATTCTGGCCGGTACCGGGATTACCCGGCTGCGGCTCTCCTCGGTGCAGCCGCAGGAGATATCCCCGGCCCTTCTGTCACTCTGGCGAGACTCGAGACTTTGTCCCCATTTTCATCTTTCTATCCAGAGCGGCAGCGACGCCACCCTTCGCGCCATGAGGCGGCGCTATTCGGTTTTTAACTACATACACGCGCTGTCGCTGATCCGGGAATCGGTGCCCCAGGCGGCGGTCACCACCGACATCATCGTCGGCTTTCCCGGCGAGACCGACACCACGTTTGAAGAGAGCCTTCGCGTGTGCCGGGAACTACAGTTTGCCCGGATACACGTCTTTCCCTTCTCCCCCCGCCCCGGGACCGCGGCCGCTTCCTTTCCGGGCCGCGTCGATAGCCGGGTGGTGCGCGCCCGAACTAAACGGATGCTGTCACTGGCCGAAGAGAGTGCGCACAGCTTCCGCGTGGCCTTCCGGGGTCATACCCGGCCGGTGCTTTGGGAGCGCCGCGACGCCAGCGGCGCCTGGTCGGGCTTCACCGACAACTATATTCCGGTGACGCTCCGCAGCGTAGAGAACCTCGAAAACTGCATCACCCCGTTTACCTTGCCGTAGACGGCAGAGTGGCCGTCGGTTTGTCCGTCATACCAGCTGCGGAGTTTCTGTTGTCAGGATCCCCCGTGGTCCGTCATACCCGCGCCGTTGGGATCCTATCCGTCGGATTCCATGATGGAATGGCAACTCTGTTGTCTGACTGCTGACAGCTGGCAGACGACCGCTGACCGCTGCCAATGCTTGATTTCCATGCATCTTTTGGCTATTGTATTCTTTGTCCCGGGATTCGACTTTGAGGAGGACTCCATGTTCCAGATCATGCTCACGCCGGCGGCGGGAAAGCGCCTGATCGGCAAAGGGATGGCTGCCCACCCAGCAATTAAGGCTGCTCTCAAGAGCGGCACCATCGTCATTGTGGCCGGGACCACGAACGGCTACGTCGCCGAGGAGATTCTGAGCTCGATAGCGCAGATGGCTAATTTCTCGCGGAAGCGGTTCTTCCGGGGTGTCAGCCTTCCCCCGGCGTACCGGACTACCGACCAGGGGCGTCTGGCCGACGAGAGCGGCTTCAAGGGAGATGTCGTGATCACGAACGGGGCCCTGATCCCCAACAAGACCATTGAGGATGCTGCAGATGCTCTGAAAGAAGGCGACGTCATTGTCAAGGGGGGCAACGCCCTCGACACCGCGGATAAGCGGGTCGCTGTGCTCATTGGCAATCCGACCGGCGGCACGGTACTGGTGGCCTTGCGGGCGGCCATCGGGAAGCGGGTGCGTCTCATAATGCCCATCGGACTGGAAAAACGTGTGCCCGGCAACATCGATGAACTGGCGGCCAGGATCAATGCCCCGGGAGCCCAGGGGCTGCGCCTCATGCCGGCCCCGGGCGAAGCTTTCACCGAGATCGACGCTCTGGCGGTACTGACCGGGGCCAGCGCCGAGATGGTCGCCGCCGGCGGGGTTAGTGGGGCGGAGGGGGCGGTCTGGTTGGCCGTCAGCGGCACTCCGGAGGCAGAGCGCCGGGCCGAGGAGTTGTTGAAGACAGTGGTGGGCGAGGTGGGGTTTTTGGTCTAGTCGGCCGGCTTTTCCCGTTTGACATGGTTATTCTTGGACGATAATATTGCCTGAAGCTGAGAGTCGGGTCTTTCAGTCGAGGAGAGTGCTATGGTTGATCCCAGGTCTTCCAGGTCAAGAACGAATACAAAAACGAAAAAGGTGGCGGTGATCGGCTTCGGGACGATCGGCACCGGCGTTGTGGATCTGTTGTACCACCGGGGCGTGCCCGGACTGGAGTTGGTCAGGGTCGTCGACAAGGACCTGGACCGGAAACGCCCGGTTACCGTGCCTCCCGGTATGCTCGTGCCCGACCTGAAAGCCGCTACCGACGACCCCGCGGTTGACATCGTGGTCGAGCTCATGGGGGGCATCGAACCCGCTAAGACGGTCCTGTTGACGTCGCTCAAGAACGGCAAGGACGTCGTCACCGCCAACAAGAAGCTGCTGGCGAAAGAAGGCAGCGATATTTTTCAGGCCGCCGCCACGCTGGGCCGTAAGGTCGGCTTCCGGGCCAGCTTCGTCGGTGCGCACCTGCTGATCCACGAGTTCCGCCAGGCGAAGGCGATGGGCCGCCGGTTCCAGAAGATCCAGGCCATTCTGAATGGCACTTCCAACTATGTCCTCTCCACCATGAGCCGGGAAGGTAAGAGCTTCGAAGAGGCATTGAAGGAGGCTCAAGCCAAGGGCTTTGCCGAGTTTGACCCTTCCGATGATATCGATGGCCTGGACACGGCCAGCAAGGTGCGTATTCTGCTCGGCCTGATCGCCGATTCATTTCACACCGTTGGCCCCTTCCCGCTGGAAGGAATCAGGGGTATCGCCGCCCAGGATATCCAGTACGCCGCCGAGCTTGGCTATACCGTCAAACTGGTCGGTGTCATCGAACAGGATGAAGGAGTCTTCAACGTCAGCGTTCGCCCGGCGCTGGTGCCTGCTGTGTCCCTCCTCGGGTCGCTTCAGGGAGCGATGAACGGCATAGAACTCGAGGACGACTATAGTGTGGTCGCCGGGATGGTGGCTCCGGGGGCGGGCACCTACCCGACGGCGGAGTCGGTGATCAAGGACCTCCTTGATATTGTTGAGGGACGGCCGATGCCGGCGCCCGCGTCCGCCGAGCTCATTCCG
The DNA here is from genome assembly GCA_963735055.1 of uncultured Chloroflexia bacterium. GTDB lineage: Bacteria > Chloroflexota > Dehalococcoidia > Dehalococcoidales > UBA2162 > JBBITI01. The sequence continues at coordinate 426,894 of CAVTJN010000004.1, forward strand.
CTGGGCCCGCCTGAAGAAATCCAGCGACGCTTCTACCTCAGGTTCAGCGTGCTTGACCAGGCCGGGGTGCTCGCCCAGATCTGCAACATATTCTGGCAGCACAACATCAGCATTGCCGCCGTCATCCAGAAAGAAGCCGTTTCCGCGGAGTCGGTCCCGGTGGTCATCACCACCCACCTGGCCAGAGAGGGCGACCTTCAGGCGGCGATCGAGCAAGTGGACCGCATGGAATTTGTCAAAGCGAAGACGAAGGTGATGCGGATCCTTCGGGCGGAGACGTAGGCCGGCGAATCGGTCGACCTTCCAGGTTCGAATATTGCACAGAGCGAGTCCCGACCGGGTCGGGACTCGCTCTTCGTTTGCACTACGCTCTAATGGCTGTCAGCCAACTGCCGATCTCGCTATGACGGTTGCCCGTGCTCGTCCAACCTGGTCGTCGGTGGTCTGGCGGAGGTGCGGCGGCCGAGCCAGAAGGCAAACAGCAGGATGATCAGGGCGCCAAGGCCGACCAGTGTCCAGATGGCCCACACCGGGAAAGGAGAGCCGACGGTAAATGACCGGGCATTCGACCATGCGCCTTCGTTTGATGCGCCATCGATGGCCCGGACCCGCCAGTAATCCGGCTTGTCCTTCTTGGTCGGTTTGAGTTTCTCCTCTTTCGTGAGTGTGTATTGGGAAGCGGTCATGTTCGTCTTCTCAAGGAGTATTGAACTGAACCCGCTGTCGCCCCCGATCTGGAAGACGTAGGTTACGCCGCTCGGGTCGGTGACTGGAGACCAGGTGAATGTTCCTTCGTTCTTGAGTCTCGAACCGGCAATCGGTTCGACCTGGGTTGGGGCCGGGGGTGGGGTGGCCTCCATGAAGAATGCCATGGCCAGATTGTTGAGACCATCGCTCACCGTGATGGTGTGCTGTCCGGCCTTGCTGGCCGGGGCATTGAAGGTCACCGAAAACTTCGCATCGGCGCCGACCGAACCGGTGGCGATCTGCTTGTTGTCGTAGGCGACCGTCAGCGAGCCGCTGGGCTTGAATCCGACGCCGCTCACTGTGATCGCCCCACCTACGTTCCCCGGGGCCGTGGCCGAGGTAACGGGGGTTATCGCGGCGCTGGTGGTAACGGTGAAGTCCAGGTCTTTCGAGTTGGCGCCATCAGTTGCCCGGATCTTGTAGGCGCCGGCCGCTTTGGCAGGGGCGTCGAAGCTGATCGTGAAGCTGCCTTTGGCATCAGAGGTCCCGGCCTTGGCCAGGACACTGTCGAAGAGGACGGTGACAGCCGCGTTGGCTAGGTAGCCCGAGCCCGTGACCGTGATCTTTGTCCCCACGAAGCCGCCGGGTGGGGTAGATGCCGCGGTGGGGCTGACCGTGAAATTCTTGGATGAGGTGCTGACGCTGTCGGCCGCGGTGACCGCATGGGGGCCCGATGCCGAAGCCGGAACGTCGAACGTTGCACTGAAACTGCCCTTGGCATCGGTGGTGACCGGCGATGTTGACGCGGCCGCCCCGTCATAGTTCAGGGCGATCGTTTCGCTCGCCCTGAAGCCGGTGCCGGTCACGGTTACCTTGGTGGCGATCGGGCCGGTCGCCGGGGTAATGGCGAACGCGAGGATCGTATTCAAGGTGACCGAGAAGCTGTTGGCTGACGCATCCTGCGCTCTTAATGTGTGGACGCCGGAGGGGCTTGGGGGCATGGCAAAACTGGACAGGTTGAAGCTTCCGACGCTGTCCGTCGTTGTTGAAAGGACGACGACCTCGTCGAAGTAGATGGTGACTGCCTGGCTGGGACCAAAACCCCGCCCGGTCACGGCCAGGGGGGTGCCGACCGCGGCATCAGTCGGGGTTACGGTCATTTTCTGCGAGATGACGAACGTGGCCACCGTCGAATCGCCGTAGGCATCGTTGCCCCTGATGGTGTGGGTGCCCCACTGGGCCGCGGGAATTGTCAGGGCAGCGCTGATTGTTCCCACCGATGAGGATGTTGTTGACAGAATGGTGTTGCCGTCGAAGTAGACTGTGACCGCTGAACTGGCGGCAAAGCCGGCGCCACTCAGGGTGATCTGGTCACCGACGTACCCCGAGTTGGCACTTAGCAGTACCGCCGGAGTCACGTAGAATGACTGGGGGTTAGTGGTCGTGTCGCCGAGGTTTGTTGTTACCGACACCGCAAAAGTGCCGCGCGGCGCCGAAGCAGGGACCACGAAGCTGCAGCCGATAAGGGCGCCCGTGGCGTTGACCGAGCCCGTGGTGGCAATCGGCGTTCCCGCCCATACCACGGACGGGGCGCCGCCCAGCAAAAATCCGGTGCCCGTAACGGCCACCGTGGTGCCGGGCGATCCAGTCAACTGCGAGAGTGCTATCGTTCCGGCCGCGGCCAGTGCCGGCGAGGCCGGGACCAGTCCGATTGTGACCAGGACCATGGTTGTGATCAGTACGCGGAGGATCCTGTAACGCATGGCGTGTCCACCTCCAGTAATCCGTAATCCCAGATATGGGGATCAGGCTGATTTGGGCTTAATCATAATGCAGCACATGCCTCCTGTCAATCAACTCGAGGCTCTCCCGCCGGCCGTCGGGGTCCGGAAGGGAACTGCTGCCTCGATGATATTACAGGATTGTTAAGAGATCGTTAAGGCCCGTTGTGCCTGACCAGGAGGCCGTGCGATTGACGCCAAATAGGCGTTCTGGTATCATTCCTATTACTTTCGGGCGGTTAGCTCAGTTGGTTAGAGCACTGCGTTGACATCGCAGAGGTCACTGGTTCGAGCCCAGTATCGCCCACCATGGCTCACCGTGACACGAAACGGCTCACTATCGTAAATGGCCCGCCCTCCATCACGGGAGGTACCGACGCTCGGTCCGCTCCCCAACCACGCGAACCCCTGGCCCACCCCAAATTGACTATGGTTTTGTCAGCAACTAGAATATCTCTTTAGCCGCGCGGCGGCTCGCACTGAGTCTGGATCGGGAGGAGACGTTGTACCGCAGAACGACGATGCCAAATGGATTGCGCGTGGTGACGGCAACCATGCCCCATACCCGCTCAGTGGCCATGGGAATCTTCGTAGGGGTCGGCTCCAGGTACGAGACCGGCCCGCAGGCAGGGATTTCCCATTTTATCGAACACATGTGCTTCAAAGGTACCGACCGTAGAAAAACGCCCGCCGAAATCTCGGCGGCGATCGAGGGCGTGGGGGGGATTCTCAACGCCGGTACCGACAAAGAAATGACGGTCTACTGGTGCAAAGTCGCGAAGCCGCATCTTACACTGGCTCTGGACGTCCTGGTCGATATGCTCACGAATTCGCGGTTCGACACCACCGACGTGGAACGGGAACGGCAGGTGATCGTTGAAGAGATAAGGATGACCAAGGATACGCCCTCGCAGGAAGTGGGCCTGATTTACGACGAACTCATGTGGCCGGACCACCCGCTGGGCAAGGATACGGCCGGATCCATGGAGTCGGTTACCGCGGTAACAAGGGACATGTTGCTCGATTTCATGAAGACGAACTACTCACCTTCGAACACGGTGGTCGCCATTTCCGGGGGTATTGAGCACGAAACCGCGTTGGATACCGTGGGCCATGCTTTTGACGGTTGGAACGGAAGAGGGCGCAAGCCGGATTACGCGGCATTTGTGGAGAAGACGAATCCAAGGATAAGGATCGAGAAGCGGGACACCGAGCAGGCTCATTTCTGCCTGGGGCTACCCGGACTGTCGTTGTTCGATCCCAAGCGGTTCGTCATCGACATGCTGAATGTGATCCTCGGCGAAGGTATGAGCAGCCGCCTTTTCGTGGAAATCCGCGACAATCTAGGGCTGGCATACAGCATCTACAGCTATGTCGACCACCTTCTCGACTCAGGCGCGCTGACTGTATGCGCCGGCGTCGAGCCGGGCAACCTTCGAAAGACGGTCACGGCCACCATGGAACAACTGGCGATGTTCAAGGATGAGACCGTATCGGATACCGAGCTCGCCAAGGCCAAGGAATTGTCAAAGGGACGATTGCTGCTGAGAATGGAAGACAGCCGGAATGTCAACGGCTGGGTGGGCGGCCAGGAAATACTGACGAACAAGATACTCACCGTGGATGAGGCGGTTGAGATTGTCGACTCCGTTACCGCCGAGCAGATAAGGGATGTTGCCCGTGAACTGCTGGTGGGCGAGCGCCTCAGGATGGCGGTGGTGGGGCCGATCGACAAGGACGAGCCGCTCCAGGAACTGCTAAGACTTTAGCTCTCCTGAACCTCCAAATAATAGAGGGCCCCGGCATATGCCGGGGCCCTCTCGTTTACCTTGGTTTCAGACGTTCGCTAGATCCAGATCTAGTAGTCGCCCATCCCGCCCATGCCGCCACCAGGTGGCATCGCAGGAGCTTTCTCCTTCTCCGGGATATCGGTGACCAGCGACTCAGTGATCAGGACCATGTTGGCAATTGACGCTGCATTCTGCAGCGCCGAGCGGACCACCTTGGTCGGGTCGATGATCCCTTTTTTGACCATGTCGCCGTATTCATCCAGATCAGCATCATAGCCGAAGCCGGGATGCGCCTTCTTGACGGCATCGACGATAACCGACCCGTCCTTGCCGGCGTTGATGGCGATCCAGCGGATAGGCTCTTCGACGGCCTTGCGGACCACGTCGACGCCGGTTGCCTCATCGCCCTTCAGCTTCAATTTGGAGAGGACTTTGACGGCAGTCAGCAGGCCGACGCCACCACCGGGGAGAATGCCTTCCTCCACGGCAGCGCGGGTGGCGGACAGGGCGTCCTCAACGCGGTGCTTCTTTTCCTTCAGTTCGACCTCAGTGGCAGCGCCGACTTTGATGATAGCGACGCCACCGGCCAGTTTGGCCAGTCTCTCCTGCAGCTTCTCGCGATCGAAATCCGAGGTGGTCTCTTCAATCTGGGCTTTGATCTGCTTGATCCGGGCCTTGATTTCAGACTCCGAGCCTTTGCCTTCGACCACGGTGGTGTTGTCCTTGTCCGCGGTCACCCGGCGGGCGCGACCCAGGTCGTCAACGGTGACTGAGTCCAGTTTGCGGCCCAGCTCTTCAGAGATGACCGTACCACCGGTGAGAATGGCCATATCCTGCAGCATGTCCTTGCGGCGGTCGCCAAAACCAGGGGCTTTGACGCCCAGCACGTTGATGGTGCCGCGGAGCTTGTTGACGACTAGTGTGGCCAGAGCCTCGCCATCGATATCTTCAGCCACGATAAGCAGGTTCTTGGTTACCTGGAGAATCTTCTCGAGGGCCGGCAGAAGATCGCTGATGGCCGATATCTTCTTGTCGGTGAGCAGAATATACGGGTCTTCGAGGGCGGTTTCCATCTTCTCGGCGTTGGTGACGAAGTAGGCGCTGATGTAGCCCCGGTCGAACTGCATCCCTTCGACGAATTCAGTCTCGAACTTGATGCCCTTGGATTCTTCAACAGTGATGACGCCGTCCTTACCGACCTTCTCCATCACCTCGGCGATCAGATCGCCGATCTCCTTGTCCTTAGCCGTAATGGTGGCCACCTGGGCGATCTGTTCCTTGCCCTTGACTTCGGTGGACATCCGCTTGAGCTCTTCAGTAATCGCCGCCACAGCCTTCTCAACGCCCCGCTTCAGAAGCATCGGTTCAGCGCCGGCCGCCACATTCTTGAACCCTCCGTTGATTATGGCATGCGCCAACACGGTGGAGGTGGTGGTGCCGTCACCGCAGGCATCATTAGTCTTGGAAGCGGCTTCCTTAACCAGTTGCGCGCCCATGTTCTCGAATGGATCGGGAAGCTCGATTTCCTTCGCGATGGTAACACCGTCGTCAATGACTGATGGGGCGCCCCATTTCTTATCCAGAGCGACGGGGTGGCCCTTTGGCCCCAGGGTCACTTTGACGGCATCTACCAGCGTGTCAATGCCTTTCTTCAGGGAACGCCTTACATCTTCACCAAATATGATCTGTTTTGCTGCCATTTCGTTTTCTCCTTCTGACCGGCAGGCCTATTTGCCTTTCTTTCCTTTCTTCGCCAGGACGTCGCTCTCGCGCAGGATCATGAGTTCCTCGCCATCGAGTTTGATCTCGGTGCCACCGTACTTGGCGTAGATGATGATATCGCCCACTTTTACGTCCATGACTATGCGGGTCCCCTCATCAGTCATCCTGCCCGGCCCCACCGCCAGTACCTCCCCTTCCTGCGGCTTCTCTTTCGCCGTGTCGGGAATTACCAGCCCACCTTTAGTGACCTCGTCCTTCACGATGGCCTTGACGACCAGACGGTCAGCTAATGGCTCAAGCTTCATCGGCATGAAAATCCTCCTTGAAATAAATATACAGCCCAAACCGAGCTGTTTAGCAGTCTTGCCTTTAGACTGCTAATTACAATGATAGCGCAGGCCGTCGAATGCCGCAATCCAATTGGTAGTCATACAATGCCATCTACGAGTGGCAGCATCAATATATTGACCACACGCACCTGTTTTCTCTATTATTGACTATTACTATCTCGCTGTAAGTCCGCCTTACGTCTCAGCACACCCATCCCACGATCATGTCCGGGACGACCAGGAAGCCCCGCCGGTCTGCATCAACGGCGACTACCCCGCGTGCCATGATGGGAGGAGTCAAACCGGTTGAAGCCCCCCCAGCCCCCTGTTATAATCGCGAAAACCGATGATCATAGACTTTCACACCCACATCGTCTCACCCCACCTGAAGGAAAAGCGCGGCGAATACCTGTCCGATCCGCTTTTCAACGAACTCTACTCCTCTCCGAAGGCGAAACTGGCGACCGCCGAGGACCTCGTTGCCAGCATGGACAGGCATGACATCGATCTCTCGGTCGTACTCAACATCGGCTGGTCCAGCGCGGTACTCTGCGCCGCAACTAACGACTACCTCATGGAGTCGGTTGCCCGCCACGCCGGACGACTGATAGGATTCGGGACGGTCTGCCTCGTGGAACCCGGTGACGCTGCCATCCGGGAAGTGGAACGGTGTGTCCGGGGAGGACTGCGAGGCATCGGCGAAATGAGGCTGGACCGCCGGCTGTTGGGACAAGACTACGCGCAGACGATGGGCCGGTTCGCCGAAGCATTGATGGCCAACAACCTGACGTTGCTGGTGCATTCCTCCGAGCCGGTCGGTCACCAGTACGCGGGGAAGGGGGACACCGGCCCGGACTTCCTATATCAACTGACCACCCGGTTCCCCGGTTTATCGTTGGTCTGCGCCCACTGGGGCGGGGGGTTGCCCTTCTACGGTCTCATGCCGGAAGTGAGGCAGGCGCTGGCCGGAATCGCCTTCGACACGGCGGCTTCTCCCTACCTGTACGACCCACAGATATACAAAGAGGTAATCCAGATCCTCGGGGAGCAGTCCATCGTCTTCGGCAGCGACTTTCCTTTGCTTACTCCCGGTCGGCTCCTCAAAGAAATCAGGTCGCTGGCCCTGCCCGCAAAGGCCGAAGATAGCATCCTTTACCGCAACGCGCTCCGTCTGCTCGGCCTGTCTCCGCCGGGAATCAGCAAGGTGGTAGTGAGTTAGCCGAAGGGATCCGGGCTTTCATCGCAGTCGAGCTTCCCGCTCCGACAATACAGCAACTGGCCTCGGTTCAGACGCGACTGAGATCGGACCGGGCCAGGGCAAGATGGGTGGCACCGCAGAATATACATCTTACGCTCAAGTTCCTGGGCGCGATCAGTCCCGACGCGGTTGCCCCGATCGCCCGGGTCATGCGGGAAGCGGGGCAAAACACGCCGCCCTTCGTGCTCGGCGTCCACGGGCTGGGCGTCTTCCCAAACCAGAAGCGAGTGCAGATAGTTTGGGCAGGCGTCACCGGAGACGTGACGAAGCTGGTTGAATTGCAGAAACGGCTCGACGGCGGTCTGGCCGGACTCGGCTTCGCGGCCGAATCCAGGGCATTCACCGCGCACCTCACCCTGGCGAGGATGCGGGAAGACGCGTCACCCGCTGAAAGAGAAGCGGCAGGCAATCTGGTGCAGGCCACCAGATTCGAAGGTGGTGATTTCGCCGTCGACTCCATCAGCCTTATCCGGAGCGAATTGAGAAGAGAGGGGCCGCTCTACACCCGGATTGCGGCGGTACCGTTTTCCCCACTCGGCCCGGGGTGAATTCGGAGCCGTTATCATGACGGCTTTTTCAATTGAATCCCGCTAACGGCGAGACGTTCCGGACGCGTTTGTCAAGGGATAGGCCTTGGTGTATACTACCTTGGAATTTCGTCTTGGTTGGGAGGTGGCGTCCGTGGATCAAGTTAGCTTTCCCAAATGTCAGAAGTGCAAGAACGGTGACCTGGTGCCTCTGTCTGATTTCGGCAGCCAGGGGGCGAGTATCCAGTTCAAGGCATGGGTGTGCACCAATCCTGACTGTGGTTTCAATCTGAAGATCAGGAACGGCGATGTCTACGTCGATGAGCCTATCATGAGCGGAACCCTTCACGCCAACCGCACCCGCTAAGGATCTCCAAGGCTGTCACATAGGGACACCCGCAATGAGTGTACTCCTCCAGGTGAAGCGGCTGGGAGGGATCGCTCTCGATGTGTTTTTCCCCAAGTCGTGCGTCGGCTGCGGTAAGGAGGGCGATCTCATCTGTGACAAGTGCCGGCGCACTATGGTCAGACTCCTCCCGCCGATCTGTCCAAAGTGCGGTCGCCCTCAGTTAAGCGGAGTGCTCTGTCCGGCGTGTGTCGGCTGGCGCAGCAGCATCGACGGCATCCGGTCCCCATTTCGCTTCGAGGGAGTAGCCCGTCAGGCGGTTCATCAACTGAAGTACCGGAACTTGAGAATCCTGGCCCGGCCGCTGGCTGAATTGATGAGGGACTATCTGGTCAAGACACCATTGCCGTCGGACATGCTGGTCCCCATCCCGCTGCACCCCAGAAGGCTGCGCGAGAGAGGGTACAATCAATCCCGGCTGCTTGCGGAAGAACTGGGAAGACTGACGTCAATGGCGGTGGTGCACGGCGGAGTGGTTCGACAGCGATATGCCCCACCCCAGGCCACGACGCCATCGGTCGAGCACAGGCGGGCGAATATCTCCGGGGCGTTCGCCTGCACCGGGCACGACTTCAAGGGCCGCAGGGTACTGCTTATCGATGATGTTGCCACCTCGGCATCGACCCTCGAGGCATGCGCCGTGGCGTTAAAAGACGCAGGAGCGACTTCGGTCTGGGGACTGGTCCTGGCAAGAGAGATCTAGATTCGAGGCAGGATATGACCATCGTTATCGGCTTGACCGGGGGTATTGGCAGCGGGAAGAGCACCATCGCTCGCTATCTGGCCGACCTCGGCGCAGCCGTGATCGACGCTGACAAGGTCGGGCATGAAGCATTCAAACCGGGGACTCCGGCATGGCACGATGTCGTCGGTGCTTTCGGCCGGGGCATAGTGGCGCCGACCGGGGAGATCGACCGCAAGCGACTGGGTGAGATAGTGTTCGACAAACCGGAGGCCCGCGAACGTTTGAACCGGATAATGTGGTCACGCATCTGGGAGATGATCGCTCTGGAGATTGAGGCTCTTCGCCGTCAAGATACACCGGTGGTGGTAGTTGAGGCGTTCGGGTTGATCGAAGCGGGCTGGGCGCCGCTGGTCGACCGCGTGTGGGTGACGGTGGCGTCGGAAAACGCCGTTGTTGAACGGCTCAAACGCCAACGCCAACTCCGCGAATCCGATACCCTGGCCCGGATCAGGTCCCAGATCTCAAATGAGGAGCGCACGCGGGAGGCCGACGCGGTCATTCAGAACGAAGGCACCCCTGAATCGGTCAGGATGACCGTGAAAGGACTTTGGAAATCGCTGCTCGACGGACTGTCGTCACCTGGCGCCACCCCGCGCCGGAAGGATAACGCAAAGACGCCTGAAGCTGGGCTTGACAAACCCATTCAGTAGTGTTAGTATCATCTTTTGCAATCATGCCTCTCATAACGTCCGCTATTATACACTCAAAATTGGACTCCTCACCCTTCACAGGGCCCGCTTGGGCTTAACTTCAAGCTGACCTTTCGGTAACCTCGCGACCTACATATTAAGGAGTGGTTCGAATATGGCTTCACCCCCACGCATGGAGAGCTTTCCCGTTCCCTTGAAGTCCTACGCCCGCCTACCCGAAGTTCTGGACGTGCCCAATCTCATCAAAGTGCAACTGGACTCCTTCCGTTGGCTTCAGGAGGAAGGACTGCGGCAGCTCTTCCAAGAGCTGTCACCGATCAAGGACTTTACCGGCAACCGGCTCGAGATCAGTTTCTCCGGCTACGAATTCCACGAGCCCCGCTATTCTGAGCTCGAATGCCGCCAGCGTGACTTGACCTACGCCGCCCCACTCTACGTGAAGACGCGGCTGCTCGTCAAGACGACGGGTGAGATCAAGGAACAGGACCTTTTCTTCGGCGACGTACCCTTGATGACCACCAACGGTACGTTCATCACGGGCGGGGCGGAACGCGTCGTCGTCAGCCAGTTGTTACGCTCACCCGGTGTCTACCTGGTGGTAGAGGAAGACCCGGCCACCGCCCGCAAATTGTGCCAGGCGAAGCTTATCCCCAGCCACGGCGCGTGGCTGGAATTTGAAACCAATGCCCAGGACGTTGTATCGGTCAAGATCAATGGCAAACGCAAAATCCAGGCGACGACTCTGCTCCGGGCGATTGGATATTCGAATGACGATGAGATAATCCGGCTCTTCGAGAAGGAAGATACCGGTGCCGACCATCGGTATATCGCGACCACTATGGAACGCGATCCGTCGGTCAAAGATACGGCCGAGGCGCTCATCAGCATCTATCGCAAACTGCGCCCGGGTGACCCCCCGAACCTGGACAACGCCAAACGCCTGATCGAGAACATGTTCTTCAATCCGTTGCATTACGACCTCGGGCAGGTGGGACGGTACAAGCTGAACAAGCGGCTGGGGCTCAACATCCCCGAAGAGCAGCGGGCATTGACTCGCGAAGACATCGTCGAAATAATTCGCCACGTCATCAAAGTGAACAACGGCGAGGATACGCCGGACGACATCGACCATCTTGGAAACCGCCGTGTGCGTACGGTCGGTGAGCTCGTGCAGAACCAGTTCCGCATCGGTCTGGTAAGACTTGAGCGGGTTGCCAAGGAACGCATGAGTACCATCCCCGTCGAGTCCGTTACCCCCAGCGCCCTGGTAAACATCCGCCCCGTAGTGGCCGCGATTCGCGAGTTCTTTGGCAGTTCACAGTTGTCTCAGTTCATGGATCAGACTAACCCACTGGCTGAACTGACCCACAAACGCCGTCTGTCAGCAATGGGACCGCGCGGCCTGTCACGGGACCGCGCCGGTTTTGAAGTGCGGGACGTCCATTTCTCTCATTACGGCCGGATCTGCCCGATCGAGACCCCGGAAGGACCGAACATCGGCCTTATCGGTTCCATCGCGACCTACGCAAGGATCAACCGGTACGGTTTCATTGAGACTCCGTACCGCAGAGTCATTTCGTCGGTAAGCAGCGACTATGAGCGGGTCCTGGGCAAGACGGTGAAAGCGAATGTCGTCGACACCAACGGAGAGAAAGTGCTTGGCGCCCGCACCGTTATTACCACCCGGCATTTGAGCAAACTCGAAAAACTGTCCGGCCTCGAAGTGAAGGTAGTGCCATTCGTTTCGGATGAAATCGTCTACCTATCGGCCGACGAAGAGGACAAGTACGCCATCGCTCAGGCGAACGCCCGCCTCGACGACAAAGGCCAGTTCATGGACGAACGCGTCGAAGGCAGACACGGCGAACGTTACTTGCGCATCGCGCCCGACAGTTTTAACTTCATGGACGTGTCCTCGAAGCAACTGTTCAGCGTGGCGACGTCCCTGATCCCGTTCCTCGAGCACGATGATGCCAACCGCGCCCTGATGGGTTCCAACATGCAGCGGCAGGCGGTGCCCTTGCTTGTCCCCAGGGCGCCAGTGGTGTCCACCGGGATGGAGAGCGATGCAGCCAGACACAGCGGGCAGGTACTTTTTGCCCGCCGCGCCGGAACGGTCACCTCGGCGACCGCCTCCAGATTGGAGGTTACCACCGACGAAGGCGAAGTGGATGTCTATCTGCTGATGAACTACGTGCGGACCAATCAGGGAACATCGGTCAACCAGCACCCCATAGTACAGAAAGGGGACCGCGTTGAGGACGGTCAAGTACTGGTTGACAGTTCTTCCACCGAGAGCGGAGCGCTCGCGCTGGGGCAGAACGTTGTCTGCGCCTTCATGAGCTGGCGGGGGTGCAACTTTGAGGACGCCATTATCCTCAGCGACCGCCTGGTTAAGGACGATACCTTCACGTCGGTTCACATCGAGAAGCATGAGGTGGAGGCGAGGGATACGAAGCTGGGACCGGAAGAAATAACCCGGGATATCCCCAATGTCGGCGAGGAGAGTCTACGCGAACTCGACGAGAATGGCATCATCCGCGTCGGCGCCGAAGTCGGGCCGGATGATATCCTGGTGGGTAAGATCACCCCAAAGGGTGAGGCTGAACTGTCGGCCGAGGAAAAACTGCTCAGGGCCATCTTTGGTGAGAAGGCGCGCGAGGTGAAGGACACCTCGCTCCGCGTTCCGCACGGAGAATGGGGCAAGGTTATCAGCGTCAGGGAATTCACCGGCGACGAACTAGCCGCCGGAGTCAACCAGTCGGTGCAGGTCTGGGTGGCTCAGAAACGGAGGGTAGCCGTCGGGGACAAACTCGCCGGGCGCCACGGCAACAAGGGGGTGGTTTCGATAATCGCTCCTTCGGAAGACATGCCGTTCCTACCCGACGGGACACCGGTGGACATAGTATTGAATCCGGTCGGTGTCCCGTCCCGTATGAATATTGGGCAGGTGCTTGAGACGCACCTGGGGTGGGTCGCCCGCGTCCTGGGTTTCCGGGCCATAACTCCGGTTTTTGATGGAGCGGATGACGTGTCGATCGAAGACGGTCTGGCTCGGGCCTGGCTGGCGCAGAAAAGTGGCGCCGTCAACCTGGACCCTGACAGCAACAAGGATACCTGCCGCATGGACGAAGCCAGGGAGTGGGTCACCGGCCAAGGGTTTGATGCCGACCAGGTGTTCGGCGACGGCCATCCCGGCACTGCCAAGGAAGTCTGTCTGCGGCTTTGGCTTGAGGAACTGGGTGAACCGGGGCGGGAAATCGATGCCAAGGAGTTGGAACAGGTCTCGACCCGAGTGGGTTTTGAAAAGAACGTACCGCCTCCGATTGTGGGCAAAGTGATAATGCGTGACGGATTCACTGGCGAGACCTACGACCAGCCCGTCACGGTCGGGGTTATCTACATGATGAAGTTGAACCACCTCGTCGAAGACAAGGTGCATGCCCGGTCGACGGGGCCATATTCACTCATCAGCCAGCAGCCTCTGGGTGGCAAGGCCCAATTTGGCGGCCAGCGGTTCGGCGAAATGGAGGTGTGGGCACTCGAGGCATATGGCGCCGCCTACAACCTTCAGGAGATTCTGACGATCAAGTCGGATGACCTCACCGGTCGCGCCAAAGCCTACGAGGCGATAGTGAAAAGTGAGGACATTATTCAGCCCGGCGTGCCGGAGTCGTTCAGAGTCCTGGTGAAGGAACTGCAGAGCCTCGGTCTGGCTGTAGAAGTCATAAACGAGGAAGAGAAAGAGGAGGCCCTGGGCGAGGAACTGGTATTGACGCCGGGGGCGGGTGCGGCGCTCACCATTGGCGCGGAGCAGTCTGAGGGGAGGACACAAGAGGAACATGTTTGAAGTTAATGACTTCGACTCAGTCCGGATTTCTTTAGCCTCAGCCGATCAGATCAAGAGCTGGTCGTACGGAGAAGTAACCAAGGCCGAGACGATCAACTACCGGACGCTCAAACCGGAGCGGGACGGTCTGTTCTGCGAACGAATATTCGGCCCCACCAAGGACTACGAGTGTTTTTGCGGCAAGTACAAGCGCATTCGCTACAAGGGCGTCATCTGTGACAAATGCGGCGTCGAGGTCGCCCAGGCCCGCGTCAGGCGGGAGCGGATGGGCCACATCGAGCTTGCGTGCCCCGTGAGCCACGTGTGGTACGCCAGGGGCGTACCGTCGCGACTCGGGCTGCTGATAGACCTTTCTCCGCGCAACATAGAACGCGTTCTGTACTTCTCCAGCTACGTCATCACCAGCGTGGACCAGCAGGGGGTCGACACGAGCGTCAAGGAGCTGGAAGAAAAGAGCGCCCAGGAGATCGCCGAGAACGAATCCTCGCTTGAGGCAGAGATTGCCGGAAAGACCGATGCGTCAGTTGAAGAGGTCAATCGGCTGCGTCAGGATTGGGAAACAAGAAAGGTTAAGCTTACTGAAGATATTTCAAGTGAAATAAACCAGTTGAGGGAATTCTTGCCGCGCCAGCTCCTCACCGAGGCGCAGTACCAGGATGTCCGCCAGAAATACGGGCATATCATTGATGCCGGGATGGGCGCCGAAGCCATCCTGAAACTGGTCAAACAGGTGAACCTGAATGAGATGCGCAATCAACTCATCCAGGATTCCAAATCCAATTCGGGTCAGCGCCGGAAGAAGGCCTCGAAACAGCTCCAGGTAGTCGAGGCTTTCCGCCGCAGCGGTAGCAAGCCCGAGTGGATGATACTCACCATTCTTCCGGTTCTCCCCCCTGATCTACGGCCGATGGTGCAACTGGACGGCGGCAAGTTCGCCATCAGCGGCATCAACGACCTTTACCGAAGGGTTATCAACCGGAACAACCGGCTGCGCCACCTGATGGAGATCGGTGCGCCGGAGATCATTGTCCGCAACGAGAAGCGCATGCTTCAGGACGCGGTTGACTCGCTTATTGACAACAGTCGACGCGGCCAGACGACGCCTGCAGCGGGCAATCACAAGCTGAAGTCCCTGTCTGACATGCTGCGTGGCAAACAGGGCCGGTTCCGACAGAATCTGCTCGGCAAGAGAGTGGACTACAGCGGCCGTTCCGTTATCGTGGTCGGACCCGAGTTACAGCTTCACCAGTGCGGTCTCCCGAAGAGAATGGCCCTGGAGTTGTTCAAACCGTTCGTCATGAGGAGGTTGATGCAACTGGGGCTGGCCCACAATATCCGCAGCGCGCGGCGCCTTGTGGAACGAGCGAAGCCTGAAGTCTACGACATGCTCGAAGAAGTGGTCAAGGAGAGGCCGGTGCTGCTGAACCGGGCCCCCACCCTGCACCGCTTGAGCATCCAGGCATTTGAACCGATACTGATCGACGGCAGCGCGATACAACTCCATCCCCTGGTATGCACGGCGTTCAACGCGGACTTCGATGGCGACCAGATGGCTGTACACGTCCCGCTGTCCAAGGCGGCCGTTAAAGAGGCCCGGGAGGAGATGCTGAGCATCCGCAATATCCTGATTCCGAGCAGCGGCGAGCCTATTGTGACGCCGACGTTGGACATGGTCCTCGGCTGCTACTACATGACGACGTTGAAGCCCGGAGCCAAAGGGGAAGGCAAGATCTTCTCTGGTTTTGAAGATGCCAAATTCATCTACGAACTCGGTGGCGTCGACCTGGGAGCCGAGGTTGAAGTCCGCCTGAAAGATGGCGAACGGCTCAAGACGAGTGTCGGCCGCATCTTACTCAACGAAATTCTACCGCCCAGCCTGGGTTTCCTGAACAAGGTGATTGACAAGGCCGGGCTGAAGCGCATCGTGCTGGATTGTGCCAAGATCCTGCCCGCCGAGGAGATGGCCCACCTGCTGGACAACATCAAGAGACTGGGTTTTCAGTTTGCGACGAAGTCCGGCACTACTATTGGAATGAGTGACATTCAGGTGCCGGCAGCCAAAGCCGGGCTGATATCAAGCGCCGAGTCCCGGACGACCACCATCGAAGGTCAGTATCAGCGGGGTCTGATCAGTGAGGACGAACGGTACGATGCGGTGGTGCGTGTCTGGACGGACACCGGAGACAAGATCAAGGCGGCCGTGTCGGACAGCCTGGACCGGCGCGGCGGCATCTACATGATGGCGACGTCCGGCGCCAAGGGTAACATTTCGCAGATCACCCAGATGGCCGGCATGCGAGGGCTGATGACGAACCCATCCGGCCGCATCATTGACTTCCCGATCAAGTCGAGCTTCCGCGAGGGCCTTAGCGTTCTGGAGTACTTTATCTCAACGCACGGCGCGCGAAAAGGCCTGGCCGATACGGCACTGAGGACGTCAGAATCCGGCTATTTGACGCGCCGGCTCATTGACGCGTCGCACGATATTATCGTTCTTGAAGCCGACTGTAATACGACCCTGGGCGTTTGGATTACCGAACCCAAGGAGAAGGGCCTGTTACCGTCATTTTCCGAGCGGATCCACGGCCGCTACGCGGCGGCCAGGGTGGTCCATCCAACTACCGGGAAGACGATTGTCGACAGGAACGAGGAGATAGACGAGTTGAAGGCGAGCGAAATGGTCGCCGCCGGTATAGATCGCGTCTACGCCCGTTCCCCATTGAGTTGCCAATCGCGACGCGGCATCTGCCAGTTGTGCTACGGCCGCGACCTGGCGAGGGGCCACATCATCGACCTGTACACCGCAGTCGGGATCATCGCCGCCCAAAGCATCGGCGAACCCGGCACGCAGCTTACACTGCGGACGTTTCACACCGGCGGCGTGATCGGACTTGACATCACGAGCGGCTTGCCGCGGGTCGAGGAACTATTCGAAGCCCGGCTGCCCCGAAATCCCGCCGTCATCTCCGATATCAATGGCATTGCCGAGATCATACGCAGCGAAGACGGTGACAAGATCAGGGTCACCGGCACTGAGACATTCCGCACTGAATATGTGATGCCGCCGACGTTGACACTCAGGGTTGAAAACGGGCAGTGGGTCGATGTGGGGGCCGTGCTCGCCAGCGCCGGGGTCGGGGCGGGGAAAGAGCAGTTGCCGGTTGCCGGCGAGCAACCGCTGATCGCCGGAGTCGCCGGGCAGCTGACCATCGATGGTGACCGTCTAGCGGTGGCCTACGAGGAGAAGGAAGAGCGCGAATACAGCGTGGCTGCGGCGGCCCACATTCGAGTCCAGAGCGGCGACGAGGTCAAGGCAGGCCAGCAACTGACCGATGGTTCGATCAACCCGCAGGAGATGCTCAGCATCCTGGGACGCGATGCGGTTCAACAGTACCTGGCCGACGAAGTGCAGCGCGTGTACCGCTCCCAGGGCGTTACCATCAACGATAAACACATCGAGATTATCATTCACCAGATGCTGGCAAGGGTGCGGGTCGACTCCTCCGGGGACACCGAACTGGTGCCCGGCGAGCTGATTGACCGGTTCCAGTACGAGGAGAAGAATGCCGAAGTACTGGCCGAGGGCGGGGAGCCGGCCACCGCGCACACCGTACTGCTGGGTGTGACCCGGGCATCGCTGAGCACGAACAGTTGGCTGGCTGCCGCTTCCTTCCAGGAAACGACCAAGGTGCTGACCGAAGCTGCGGTGAAGGGTGCGGTGGACAAACTAAGTGGACTCAAGGAAAACGTCATCATCGGCCGGCTTATTCCCGCCCGGTCGAGGGCTTCATTAGCCGCGGCGGCAACGGCGCGGAAGGAAGAGCCGACAGAGATTCTGACCGAAGTCGAGCCCCAATTACCCGAACCCGACATGGTGCCGGACCCGGAATCGACTCCGTAGCGGGACGGCTGCCAGCGGTATCATGACTTAACAGTAAGGAGCCCCGACAGGTGTCGGGGCTCCTTCGCTTTCTACGGGCAGAACCCCGGATCAGACGCGTTATGTTATAATGAGTCGCACTGAAGACATATGCCGCGAATAGTCTCCAACAAACCGAGCCCCGAAGATGCCCCGCTTGATACCAGCCTGAGACCCCGCTCGCTGGATGATTTCGTTGGTCAGGACAAGATCAAGGACAACGTGGGCATCGCCATTTCGGCAGCAAAAGGCCGTGGTGAGCCGCTCGACCACGTATTGCTCTATGGCCCCCCCGGACTGGGCAAGACCACTCTGGCATACATCATCGCCAACGAGATGAGGGTCAACGTCAGGATTACGTCGGGACCGGCTATCGAGCGAGGAGGCGACCTCGCGGCGATACTCACCAACCTCCGCGCCCAGGACATTCTGTTCATTGATGAGATTCACCGCCTCAACCGGAGCGTCGAGGAAGTCCTCTACCCCGCCATGGAAGACTTTGCCCTCGACCTGGTCATCGGCAAGGGACCGGGGGCAAAAAGCCTGCGCCTGAATCTGCCGAAGTTCACCCTTATCGGCGCTACCACCCGGTATGCCTTGTTGAGCCCGCCCCTGCGCGATCGTTTCGGAGCAGTCTACCGGCTTGATTTCTATGACCAGGCATCGATCGAGGCCATTCTTAAGAGATCGGCTCAGGTCCTCGGGGTGAAGGCCGAGGCAAGCGCCATCCAGGAGATAGCCCGCCGCGCCCGGGGAACGCCGCGGGTGGCCAACCGCCTTCTGCGCAGAGTGCGGGATTTTGCCCAGGTAAAGGCGGACGGAGTGGCCACCAGGGAGGTAGTGGACGAGGCCCTCACCATGCTGGCAGTCGATCCAATCGGTCTCGACGAGATCGACCATAAGCTTCTGCACACCATCATCGACAAATTCAATGGCGGCCCGGTAGGGCTCGAGACGCTTGCCGCCTCCATAAGCGAGGAATCAGACACGATTATGGACGTGTATGAGCCCTACCTGCTGCAACTGGCCTTCCTTGAGCGAACGCCGCGCGGCCGGCTGGCGACCTCGCTGGCCTACCAGCATCTGAATATCCCCTACAACAAAGACAAGCCGGGCCAGCCGGCGCTGTGGCAATAGCCGGCACAAGACGACTCAGATCTGCCCTGGCCCACCCTTCACAGCCCCAGTTCCGGAGCCACGCCCTGCATCGCCCTCAGCGCGAGGTCGACAAAATCGTCCAGACTGAGGCCCAGGCTACTGCAGGTGGCGATGTTATCGCGGTTGGCCCCGGCGGCGAAACTCTTTTCCTTGAAACGCTTCCGCACCGACTTCCCTTCGACGCCCTCGAGTTTCCGGTCCGGGCGCACCAGGGCAGCCGCAGTTATCAGTCCGGTCAGCGGATCGGCACAGAAGAGGGCTTTTCCCAGATCGGTCTGGGTGGGAATGCCGTGAGCTTCGTTGTGAGTGAGAATCGCTTGGGCGATCGCCTCGCTGGCGCCCAGTTCCCGGGCCAGCTCCGCGCCAAGGCGGCTATGCTCGCGCATGTCTCCGCCCACCAATTCAACGTCGATGTCATGGAGCAGGCCAGCCAGACCCCACTCCTCAACGTCACCACCAAATCGCGTGGCCATTGCCCTCATGATCGCTTCCGTCGCCAGCATATGCCTTACCAGATTCTCGTTCTTGACCTTTTCCCTGATCGATCTCAAGGCTTCGTCCCTGGTCATCGTCCTCGCTCCTTCTGGTTCCTGGCCAGAACCTGCTTCAGGAACCGACCGGTGGCCGACTTACGTACGCGGGCAATCTCCTCAGGAGTCCCGGCAGCCACGATGTAACCGCCCTCATCCCCGGCGCCGGGTCCCAGATCGATTATATGATCGGCATTCTTCATCACGTCGAGGTGGTGCTCGATGACGACGACGGTGTTCCCCAGGTCAACCAGCCGCTGCAGAACGCGCAGCAACGCCGCCACATCTTCGAAAGAAAGACCAGTGGTGGGCTCGTCCAGAATGTACAGCGTGCGCCCGGTGGAGCGTCGCGACAGTTCGGCCGCCAGCTTGATGCGCTGGGCTTCCCCCCCAGAGAGCGTAGGCGCGGGCTGTCCCAGGTGGATGTAGCCGAGGCCGACATCATTGAGTGTCTCGAACTTCGATCTAACCCTGGGAAAATGCTCGAAGAACTCAAGTGCCTGTTCCACGGTCATATCGAGGACATCAGCGATACTCTTTCCCTTGAACTTAATCTCCAGCGCTTCCCGGTTATAGCGCCTGCCCTGGCAGACTTCGCAAGGAACGGTCACGTCGGGCAGGAACTGCATTTCGATTTGAATGTACCCTTCGCCGCGGCAAGCCTCGCAGCGTCCCCCTTTAACGTTGAAGGAAAACCTTCCCGGAGCGTACCCTTTCATGCGAGCCTCGGGAAGGGCGGCGAACAGTTCACGAATCGGCGTGAAGGCGGCGGTATAGGTCGCCGGATTACTGCGCGGGGTTCGGCCGATGGGCGACTGGTCGATGTCAACGATCTTGTCGATGAACTCCGTCCCGGTGATGGAATCACATTCGCCACCCCGCCCCCGGGCGTGGTAAAAAATCTGAGCCAGCCTCCGATACAAGATATCGGAGATCAGGGTGCTCTTGCCGCTTCCAGACACGCCGCTGACACAGACAAATTTCCCCAACGGAATCGTCGCGTCAATGTTCTTGAGATTGTTCTGCCGGGCTCCTTTTATGACGATCGCCTGACCCGAACCCGGGCGGCGTTTCACAGGCAGCGGTATTTGCCGGACTCCGCTGAGGTATTGACCGGTAATGGACGCGGCATTGTTCAAGACGTCATCGAGTGGGCCGGCGGCAACCACCCGGCCGCCGTGCTCTCCGGCGCCCGGTCCCATGTCGACAATGTAGTCCGCCGCCCTCATAGTAGCCTCGTCGTGTTCCACCACGATCAGAGTATTACCCAGGTCGCGGAGGCGTTTCAGCGTATCAATCAGGCGGGCCCCATCGGCGGGGTGAAGACCCACCGTAGGCTCGTCGCAGATGTACAGGACACCCATGAGACCGCTGCCGATTTGAGTGGCCAGACGGATTCGCTGGGACTCGCCACCAGATAGAGTCGCCGAGGCCCGGTCGATGGTGAGATAGCCAAGCCCAACGTCCCGCAGGAAGCCCAGGCGAGAGACGATCTCCTTCAAAATCTGGTGCGCGATCAGCATTTCGCGGTTAGTCAGGACCGCTCCCCGCCTGCCCACCGCGCCATCGCCGGAAGCCCCAGCCAAGGACATTCCTTCGCCGCCATCCCGCAATCCACCGACCCACTCCAGTGCCTCGGTGACCGACATAGCCGTCACATCCATGATATTCTTGCCATCGACGGTCACCGCCAGTGCTTCAGGCTTGAGCCGCTTTCCGTTGCAGGCCGGGCAGGGCGTCGTGACCATAAAGCGTTCAATTTCCTCTCGCGTGCGGTCCGACTCCGTGTCCCGGGCCATGCGCTCGAGCCTGGGGATCACACCCTCGTAGCCCGAGAAGTGCTCCCGGACCTTTCCGAACCTGGTACGGTGCCGCGCCAATTGTCCCTCTTCCCCATACAGCAACACTTCGACCTGTTCACGGGTCAGATCCTTCACCGGAGAGCGCACCGAAAAGCCGAACCTGCGGGCGACATCGTCAAGCTCCCAGGCATGCCACGCATACCACCAACCCGGGTGGATGGCGCCTTCGGCGACCGATAGCTCGTCGTTCGGAATCACGAGCGTGGGGTCGAGTTCCATCTTGACCCCCAGACCGGTACAACCCGGGCACGCCCCATGGGGACTATTGAAGCTAAAGGTCCTCGGCGCTATTTCACCCAGGCTAACGCCGTCATAGACACAGGCCAAGTGCTCGGAAAACAGCAGTTCCTCGCCATCGATGATGGAGATCAGGATGACACCGGACCCCAATTTCAGCGCCGTTTCGACCGAATCGGCGATGCGGCTCTGTCCGCCGGCGTCGGGCCCGACCACCAGCCGGTCAACGACCGCCTCGATGCTATGCTTCCGGTTCTTGTCGAGTTCGATGTCGTCCGAAAGATCCCGAACCTGTCCGTCCACGCGGACACGGGCATATCCGCCTTTGCGGAGGTCAGCGAATATCTGCTGGTATTCACCCTTACGGTCCTTAACCAGAGGGGCAAGGACCAGAATCCGACTACCCTCGGGCAGTCTGCCTATCGAGTCGACTATCTGTTCCACACTCTGGCTCGAGATCTCACGTCCGCACTTGGGGCAGTGGGGGTGACCCACGCGGGCAAACAGCAGCCGCAGATAGTCGTAGATCTCGGTCACCGTACCCATAGTCGACCGAGGGTTCTTGCTGGGGCCTTTCTGATCGATCGAGATCGCCGGGCTCAAACCCTCAATGTAGTCGACTTCCGGCTTCTCCATGCGGCCCAGAAACTGCCGGGCGTACGCGGACAGCGACTCCACGTATCGCCGTTGGCCTTCAGCATAGATGGTATCGAAGGCCAGCGAACTCTTACCCGAACCAGAAACGCCGGTGATTACTACGAGCTTGTCGCGGGGTAGGGTAACATCGATGTTCTTGAGATTGTGCTCGCGCGCACCTTTGACGACAATGGAATCTAACGGCATGAGACTCTCTTATCGGACGGGTCACGGTAATTGTAGCATTCGCCGTCGAACGGGGCCAAACCGAAACGAGGCCACGGGAAAGCGCAACGCTATCTGCGTAACAGTAAGGGAGTTACGAAGGTCTCGATGAGGGCCGCCGGTACGAACAGTACCGCGGCGATTCCGACGTATTTCAAGTTCGTCCTGAGGGCGACCGTAAGCGCCTCTCCGCGTGACTTACCAAAGACCGCCCGCATTGCGGCGAGACCGAAGGTCAAAGCCGCGGCCTCGCCGATGAATAGCGCCGGCAGCTCAATAACGCCGTGGGGCAGCAGCCCGGCCAGGAGGTAGGCTACGGACCGCTCGGCGACCACCGTGTTCGCCACCACCCCGATGAGCCATCCGTTCATCACCAGCGAGACGATCGGCACCACCAGCAGCAACGGACTCATGACGAAGCTAATGAGAACGGCGCTGATATTCTTGAGCAGTATAAAGACAAACATCACCCCCACCGGCAACTTCCCGATGGCGTCGACAAACCCCTGCAAAGCCGTGGCCTCTTCCGAGAACGCTCCGGGGCTGCCCGAGGGTGTAGCCAGACCCCAGAAAATGCCCACTGCGAAAAGAGACACAACGACGACCAGCCATGTCCTGAAAGTCATCATAAAGCCCTGTGCTCCCGCGTCCGCGTGATCAGCGGGCGCGCCGCCCTGGAGCGGAGTTGAGCAAAGCGATTCTAGGTTAACACCAGGGAAATAACGACGAGTGCAACCAGCAATACCCCGGCCAGCACAGCGATCGTTCTAAGCTCCCGGCCCACGTTGGCCGCCGACGGGCTTGTCGCCATTTGCGTCTGAACCTTGGCGGCGGTCCGCACCGTCTGGGCAGCCGGCAGTCCGGAAGGCGCCGGTCGGCTGGCCGCTTTGGAAGGCACGGCAACGCTGGCAGGAATGGTCTGGGGACTTCGCTGCCCGGCGTACTTCTTCTTGCGTCGCGATTTCGGGGCCATGTGGGTACTCCTGTATTTACTTCGCCCTGGGATGTGCCTTGTCGTAGGTGCGTCGCACGTGTTCCGTTGTCAGGTGAGTATACACCTGGGTCGTCGAGATGTTGGCGTGCCCGAGCAACTCCTGAACCGACCGCAGGTCGGCGCCGCCGCTCAACATGTGAGTAGCAAAGCTGTGACGAAGAGTGTGAGGCGTGACGTCTCTACCGAGTTCCGCCAGTTTGGCATACGCCTTAAGTATCTGCCAGAAACCCTGACGCGTGAGCCGATCCCCCCGCCGGTTCAGAAACAGAGCCTTCTCGTCGCTGTTAATGCAAAACTGGGGACGGCCGGAATTGAGGTATTCCTCAACCGCCAGAATCGCCCGCTGATGGATCGGGACGATCCGTTCTTTGTGGCCCTTTCCGAAGCAGCGCACGTAGCCGTCACTCAGAATATCGTCTAGATTCAAGGACACGAGCTCACTAACCCGCATGCCACTGGCGTACAACAACTCCAGCATGGCGCTATCGCGCCTGGCCTCAGGGGTGGCGTGCCCCGCCGGCTGCTCAAGCAACCTGCGGACCTGAGTTGCCGTGATGGGCTTGGGAAGCGGACGCCCGACGTTGGGGGCACCGATGTTCTCAGTAGGACTGGTCTTCAGCCGACCTTCCTTGACCATAAAACCGAAGAATGACTTGGCCGCGGCGATCTTCCGGGCCTGGGTGGTCGCGGCGTAGCCGCGGTCCTTCAAATGCAGGAGATAGCCCAGCGTATCCTGCCGCCCGAAGTTGGCCCACGACGGAATAGAACCGCGCTTGGTAATCTCATTCTCCGCGAACTTGAAAAGGTCATTCTGCAAATCGTTGCGGTAGGCGAACAACGTGTTGTTCGCAAATCCTTTCTCAACCGCGAGATAAGTGAGAAACCGTTCAATATCGTCTTTCACAGCTACTCCAGATGGCTCTGTGCTCTCGGCGCAGCGAGACTAGGAAGATTCTACTACGTCCGTTATGTCCAGTCAAACTCGTTCCGACTGCGCCTCAAACCACCGTCCGCCTGCTCCTCCTGGAGCAGGCGGACGGTGGTGGAAGGGACGCGAGACTCTGATCTCATCCTAGCGCACGGTCACGTCCCTCCCCAGTGTCTCACCCCGAATCTCGGGTTTGTAGTACGAGTAGGCCTGAGAGGCAACCCCTTTCGCTTTCACCGGGTACAGTGCCTGGACCTGGAACCGGAAGGAAATCTTGTCCCCCGGCTTCATACTGTCAACATAGAAGATTATTTTGCGCCCGGCGATATCGTAGCGCTTCAGCCGCTTCTCGTTTCCCACAGATTCATCAATGGTCGCGGCGACCGGAACAAAACCGGTCGGCACCGACACATCGACCACAACCATGCCGGCCTCAATCGGCTCGGGGGGGTTGAACTCAAGGTTCACCAAGACGTTGACCAGGTCGTTCACCGAAACCTCGGTCACATCGTAGTCAACGTTCACCTTCATGATCTGGTCCCGGATTTCGGTGGCCGCGGGCACGTTGAACCTGCTCACTACCTGACCGACTGCATCACCCTTCCCCTGGGCACTCACTTCAACCTTCCGTCCGGGGGCGACTTCAACCACCTGCAGAACGTCGAAGTTCTCGCCTGTAATTCTGACCTTCTTCAGGAAATCGCCGCTCTCTACCGTGACCGTCAAATCTACGTCGGCGCGGGCCCCGGTCGCCTGTTCGGTCAAGGCCTGCAACGTGACCACGGTATCCTGGGTCGAACCGTATCCGCCGTAGGCGTTGCGCCGAGACACCAGCCACCTGGCAGCCCGGGAGGATTTGAGCGCGTCCCCGTGCAGGCTCAGGGCCAGGGTGGCGTAGGCAGTGGCTTCGATCTCGGTGGTCGGCCGGCGATCGACGGGCATCCGGAGTCCGAGCTGAAGTTGCGCCTTGGTTTGAGATTCGAGGACGGACAGGGGATTTCCCCAATGAAGACCATCCTCATCTTCTTTCGCCATCTTCACCAGCCTGTCATGGGCATCTCCGGCGCGGGCGCTGTGCGCCATTTCCAGGGCGTATGCCACGATGGCCATGGTGTATGGATCGTCTACGGTGGCTAGTTGCGTCTCCAGGAAGGATGCCGCTTTGCCCGCGCCGGATTTCTCGCCGGCCTCCATCAGGGCGGTGGCCACGTAGGCCGTGAGGGCGGCCTTACCGGAGACCCCGCCAATCATTTCCTGATGATGCACGAAGCCGACCGGATCGAACGACCCGTCTGGATTCTGGCGGGCCCGAATCCAATCGGAAGCCCTACCCAGAACCGTATCATCCACGTACATCAGCGTCTTGGCCTGGGCAAATGTTTTCAGAACGAAGGCAGTAAGCCACAGGCTGCCTTCCTTGTCGCTCTCTCCGAACGCGGCGAAGCTGCCGTCGCTGCGGCGATAGGTCAGCTCCCGTTGATACCCCGTGATCATCAGTTTCTCCGCCTTGGCCATTATCTCCGGCTTGAGCTGCCCGCTCCCGACCAGGTACCGGATGATGAAGATGTCCGGGGCCAGCAGTATCATGTTTTGTTCGCCGCAGCCGAAGGGCATCTGGATAAGGCTCTCCAGACCGTCTATCGTCTGAGTAAGATAGCTCGAGGTGAGCGTGACGTAAGCTCTGCCCGAGCCGTCGACGATCAACGGAGGCAGCGTCGAATCGATGGTCTTGCTGGTCCCGTTCGAAATTACCAGGTTCTCCACGTTTTCCCGGGCAACCCCTTCCGGATCAACCATGATGTTCTTCACTACCGCGTCAGCCGCCTGTTTGCTCCTGGCCGTGACCTTGACCGAGTTAGCTCCAAGGCTCCCCGGTTTAATTCTGAACGAGGCGGATCCGATGTCGTTCGCCTTGATTTCAACCGTCTTTTCACTCGCGTCAAGGAACTCAAACCAGGGAGCCTCCTCCACCTGGACAAGGACGCTCTGGGATTCGCCGAGATAGTTGTACACCGCCACGTTGACGGGGAATTCTTCCCCCCGGATCGCTGCGTACGGCAGGTCAACCGTAAGGAAGAAGGGCTGGAAAGCCTTGAGCTGGTCCTCGGCCATTCCCAACCCCTTTTCTTTGGAGATAGCGACTGCCTGCAGCATCCAGGTAGTAATGGTATCGGGGACTTCCACCTGAAGGGAAGCGCGGCCGTCCGCGCCCACGATCCGGGTGTCCCACAGCCACGTCTCGGGGAAGAACTGGCGGACTCTCTGCACGTCGGCCAAACCGGTGGTCGTGTCGGTGGCGGCAGACTGAGCGGCCGGCGCGGACGGAGCAAGGCCTACGATTCCTCCCTTTGCCGCGTCTTCCATCATGCCTCGCCCGTTAAGGAACCCGAATATTCGGCCCCAGACCCCCGACTGCCCCTGGTACTTGTAGGCTTTCCCTGCGGGCACCTTACTCCTGGTGAGCACGCTCACGCCCGCCTCGTCCAAGATATCCTTCGTCCCCTTGGTCTCGATGGCGGGGTAAATGGTCACTTCCTGCAACTCCACCTGGGGTGTCATGTAGATCCGCTCCAATTCGTCGAAGACCTGCTGCAGGTTTAGCCTGTTTTCGGCCAGAATGAAGACCGATCGGTCGACCGCGGATAGGCCCACCTTCGCCTCCCCCTCAGTACGAATATTGATATTGACCTTGTCGCCCGGTCGGGCCTGTGATTCGCTGAACTCTACATTCACATTCTGAGGGGAACTCGCCACGACACCGAAGGGAAGGTAGTCAGCGGCCAACTCGCTGTCCGCCAGTATCTGGTACACGACAAGCCGAGAGGAAGGAGCCATCATGGGAATGGTATCAACCTCAATATCGCGGCCAGCAGTGAAAGAGCTGAACACAACCCTCCCGCGGGAAATAATCTCATAGTAGAAATTAGCGGCCTGTCGCGTCGCATTGACCCGGAACCGGACCGTCTCGCCGGTCTTCGGAGTGCCCGGGCTGGTCTGCTCCAGATGGATGAAGTTCCCCGAGGGCGAGTAGGCGGCGGTCACTATCTTGGAGGTCTGAGCGTTCCCCGTCGAAGCTTCAATAACCAGCGCCGCACTGGATTCCGGGGGTGTCATGTCGATCACCGTTTTGCCCTTGACTGTCTTGACGGACCGGTCTTCATGCTTGATTTCGTTATAGCCGCCGTCGAGATAGGTCAGGGTGACCTTGACCGAAGTATCCACGGGCGCCTTCGCCGGTGTTTCAGACACCAGCAGGACACCGAAGCTCAGACCAGGCTTAAACACCGAACTCTCCGGTATCACCTGAAGACTCACCTCGGATTGGGCCACGGTGAGCAAACGGCTTGTCTTCTCCTCATACCCGGTCGATTTCTCCCGGACCGTGATATCCAGCATCACGTTACCGGAACCACCGGAGGCGGGGACGCCGGCCACATACCCTGCGGCGGGAATCTCAAAACTCGTGCTTCCATCGATGCTCTTGCTTATCACGGAGTACTCCTGCCACTTGCCAACGTATCTGGAAGCCTTAATTTCCAGTTCGCCGGACACCGCCAGACCGAAACTGTACTCGGCGGAGATGGTACCGCTGATCGGTTCGTTCACCAGGAACCACTCCCGCGACAGGTCGGCCTTGATTTCGTACTTGGGCAAGACGTATTTTTCCACTCGGACATCCAACTGCGTCTTCGCCTTCCCGGTACCGGCGCTGATCTTCCAGACGCCGAGGTTCGGTTCGCTGGAAAGAGGCAATTCCAGACTGGCCATGCCGAACTCATCGGTGACCACTTCGCTACGAAATACCTTAATCCCTTTGGCGTCAAGGATATCCACGGCGACCAGTTCGCTGGCCGGCTTCAGCTCAGGATACAGGCTGATCGCCCTCATATAGATGGTCTGTCCCGGCTTGTAGATCGGTTTGTCCGTCTGCAGAAAGAGAAGGAGACTCCTTTCTATTTGTAGCGGCGCCGACGCTTCAAAGCCGCTGCCCCTGACCTGGATGTCGTACGTTCCTTCTTCGACGTCGGGCACATCCAGCGTGATCATGCCCCGCCCGTTGATTTCGGCCTTCGTCCGGGCTATGGCCTTGCCCTCCTTGAACAGCGCTGCCTCGACCCTACCGCTGACCGGCGCATCGCCGCGCAGCAGGGCAACCGACACCACGGCCGGGCTACCGCTGCGGATCGTCTTGGGCACAACGGCAACATAATTCTCGGCGGTCTCCACCGGGGTACAGGCCGGAAGACTCGAAAAGAACAGAGCACCCAGCGAAATAATTGCCAATATCCTGCCCTTAGGTCTCATGGTAGCCTCCCTTTCATACATGTGCCAACACCAGTTGGTAACGATTATGCAGACTAAAGGATAGGTATCGCCTCGTCACGGGGGAGCCTCGTATGTCAATCTTTTGGTCACGCGGATTTCTTGCGCTATATTGCTTTTGGTGTTATAATCCCTTGCCTGACGAGCCTAAACGCTTGCCCCAAGGAGCACGGTGGTGAATCAAAGCAGTCCGACGCCCCAATACTATTCAGAAGAATCCGCCAACGTTCTGGCACTCCTTAACACCTCGCGCCACGGCCTGACCCGTGCGGAAGCCGAAAGACGGTTGCTCCAATATGGGCCCAACGAACTGGTTGAAAAAGGAAAGGTATCCCCTTTCAGGTTGTGGCTGGAGCAATTCAAGGACTTCCTGATCATCATCCTGCTCATTGCAGTAGTGCTGTCGGCGGTTCTCGGAGAGACGATCGACGCCCTCGTCATCTTCGTCATCATCCTGTTCGCCACCACTCTCGGCTTCCTCCAGGAATTTCGGGCAGAAAAGGCAATGGAAGCACTAAAGCGGATGGCGGCTCCGACAGCCTCGGTAATCCGTGAGGGAAACGAGGAGGAGATCGCCGCGTCGGAACTCGTCCCCGGGGACATTGTGGCTCTGAGAACGGGGGACAAGGTGCCCGCTGACTGCCGGATCATCGAGGCGGTCAACCTGAAGACCGAAGAGGCACCGTTGACCGGCGAATCGGTTCCCGTCGAGAAGATCGACAAACCGGTAGCGCCGGATGCCTCCATCGGCGATCGCCGCAACATGGCATTCATGGGCACGGCGGCGGTCTACGGCCGGGCCATGGCGGTGGTGACTGCCACCGGAATGAATACCGAGTTCGGCAAGATCGCCACCATGCTCCAGGGGGTCACGCAGGAAGACACCCCCCTTCAGAAGAACCTGGACAAGATGGGCAAACTGATCGCCTACGGAGCATTGGGGTTGACGGCCGTCCTGGCCGTTCTGGGCATATTCCGCGGTCATGAAATCCTGGAGATGCTAATCTGGGGAGTAAGTCTGGCAGTGGCCGCGGTTCCGGAAGCTTTGCCCGCCGTGGTAACCATCTCGTTGGCCCTCGGCGTGCAGAAGATGGTCAAACGCCATGCCCTCGTCCGCAGGCTGCCTTCCGTGGAAACGCTGGGTTCGACGACCGTCATCTGCTCAGACAAGACCGGAACTTTGACACAGGACCAGATGACCATCCGCCGCATGTATGCCGACGGGAAGATCGTCGAGGTCAGCGGCGTCGGCTACGAGCCGAAGGGCGAATTCTCAATAGGCGGGACAAGTATCGACCCGTCAAAGTACCCGACCTTGATGACCTTCTTCAGCATCGGCACGCTTGCCAGTGACACCGCCTTACGCGAGGAGAACGGCGCGTGGAAGATAAAGGGCGACCCCACTGAAGGCGCCCTGGTGGTGACCGCCGCCAAGGCCGGAGTATCGCAGAACGAACTCAACTCGCAATCACCGCGCATCGGAGAGATCCCGTTCTCTTCCGAAACGAAGCGCATGACAACGGTTCACAAGACGCCCCAGGGCAAACTGGCCTATGCCAAGGGCGCTCCCGAGGTGATAGTCGGCGCCTGCAATCACGTGCTCATCAACGGCAAGCAGACCGCACTTGATGACCGGCAGCGCGAGGCAATACTGTCGACAGCACAGTCGATGGCCTCCGACGCCTTGCGCGTGCTCGGCCTGGCCTACAAACCGCTCGCCCACGACACTCCGATCAATTCAGAGATCGAACAGGACATGGTCTTTGTGGGGCTGGTCGGCATGATTGACCCGCCGCGAGAAGAGGTGAAGGAAGCGGTCAGAATCTGCGATCAGGCCGGCATCAAGACCGTGATGATTACCGGCGACCACAAGCTCACGGCAGTCGCCATCGCCAAGGAGTTGAATATAATGAAGGGGGGCATGGCCCTCACCGGGGCAGAGCTTGACCGGCTGAGCGACGGTGAATTCGAGGCCGTCGTCGACAAGGTCGAGGTTTATGCCCGCGTCTCCCCGGCCCACAAGCTGCGGGTGGTCGAAGCCCTTCACCACAAGGGTCACATCGTGGCGATGACGGGTGACGGCGTAAACGACGCCCCGGCGCTTAAGAAAGCGGACATCGGCGTAGCCATGGGCATCACCGGGACCGACGTGACCAAGGAAGCCGCCGATATGGTCCTCACCGACGACAATTTCGCCTCGATCGTCGCCGCGGTGGAAGAAGGCAGGGGCATATTCGGCAACATCAAGAAGTACCTGGTATACCTGCTTTCGGCCAATTTGGGTGAGATACTGCTCATGGCCGTGGCCATCCTCTTCGGACCGATGATCGGTCTTTCGGGGGGGGTCATCCCGCTGATCGCGATTCAGATATTGTACGTCAACCTGGCCACCGATGGCCTGCCCGCCATTGCGCTGTCGATCGATCCCGCTGACAAGGACATCATGAAAGGGAAGCCGCGACGGCGCGGGTCGACCATCTTCAACAAGAGTGTCCTCGCCTACATGACCCTTGCCGGAATCTGGACGGGAGCGGTCACGCTGGGCATGTTTGTG
This sequence comes from uncultured Chloroflexia bacterium, assembly GCA_963735055.1. Lineage (GTDB taxonomy): Bacteria > Chloroflexota > Dehalococcoidia > Dehalococcoidales > UBA2162 > JBBITI01. The sequence continues at coordinate 458,005 of CAVTJN010000004.1, forward strand.
TGGTCGGTAAACTCGGGGCGACCCTTCAGCGAGGCCCAAAGCATGTGCTTTGTGACGTTGATCCTGGTTGAGTTCTTCAACGCATTCAACTGCCGCTCTTTTGAACACTCCCTGTTCAAGATCGGTATCTGGAGTAACAAGTGGTTGCTGCTGGCGGTCCTGTGGGAACTGATCCTGCTTTGCCTGATCATCTACGTGCCCGCGCTTCAGGAACCGTTCAACACGCACTCGCTCACGCTCGAGGACTGGGCACTCGCGGTGGGGGCTGCATCCACCATCTTCATCGCCTTCGAAATAGCCAAGCTGATCGGCAACCTGGCGAGACCGAAGAGGCTGCGCTCCGCGGAAATGGCGGCATAGGGAGGTAAAGACCATGAAAGACCTCGAGTTTGGCCTGATAATGACGGTCACCGGCATGGGAGTAACGCTGATTACACTTTACCTCCTCACTCTCGTAATCGGCTTGATGAACCGGGTCTTTCCGGAGACTGACGAAAAGGCGGGCAAGAAGTAGCTACGTAGCCGTTCCGGAGGTGAGTGATCCATGTGGGAAACAGTGCTGACCAGCCTTGGGGCTGGGTTTACGAACATAACCTGGCAAAGTGCCGTTCTCATGGTCTTGGGCGCCGCCCTGCTTTATCTGGCGATCGCCCGAAACACAGAACCCCTTCTGCTGATTCCGATCGGTTTTGGCGTAATACTGGGCAACTTGCCGCTCAGCGGTATGTCCGCGAGCGACGAAGGGGGAGTGGTCAATATTCTCTACAAGGCCGGCATCCTCACCGAGGTCTTTCCGGCTCTCATCTTCCTCGGCCTCGGAGCGATGATTGACTTCGGTCCCATGCTGGCCAACCCGAAGGTTCTTATCTTCGGCGCCGCCGGGCAGTTCGGCATATTCCTGACCCTCCTGCTGGCACTACAGTTGGGTTTCTCGCGCGCCGAGTCATCGTCGATCGCCATCATCGGCGCCATGGACGGTCCTACGGCTATCTTCGTGACCTCAAAATACGCCCGCCATCTTCTACCGGCAGTATCGATTGCTGCCTACTCCTACATGTCGCTGGTTCCGATCCTTCAGCCCCCCATCATGCGGCTCCTGACGACAAAGAAAGAGCGCCGCATAGTCATGCCATACGGCGAGAAGAAAGTCTCGCGACGGGTCAAGGTACTCTTCCCTATCGTGGCCGGTACCATCACCATGCTTATCGCACCCATGGGCGCGCCCCTGATGGGCATGCTGATGTTGGGCAATCTCCTCAAAGAATCGGGTGTCGTGGGCCGTCTTGCAGACGTCTCGTCCGGCGCCCTGATGAACATCGTAACCCTCCTTCTTGGCGTCTGCATCGGAGCGGCCATGTTGGGAGGAAACTTCCTGCAATGGCAGACGATCCTTGTTTTTGGACTGGGCCTGCTCGCCATATGTCTGGACACGGTCACCGGTGTTTTGCTGGGCAAGATCGCGTGTGTTCTGTCCCGGGGTAAGATCAACCCGCTCATCGGGGCCGCGGGCACATCGGCATTCCCGATGTCTGCCAGAGTGGTCCAGAAAGAAGGCCAGAGGGCAAACCCCAGGAGCTTCCTGTTATGGCACGCGATCGGAGCCAACACCGGTGGCCAAATAGGCTCGGTGATGGCAGCCTCGGTGTTGCTGGCCGTCATGGCTGGACTGGGCATCGCGCCGTCGCTGTAAACGGGCCTCGCTGAGATGCACTGACCATGCGCCAACACCCCCACCTGTACGAGATCAACGCCTTGGCTTTTGTCAACCGGCTTTCGGCGAAGTATGATCGACCGCTAACCTTGGGCAGCATCCCCGACAGCGAATGGCAGGCATTGTCACGCTTGGGGTTTGACCTCGTCTGGATGATGGGCGTCTGGCAACGCAGCCCGGAAGCGCGCAGGCTGGCCGTAGCCAACCCGGACCTGCACAAGGAATTCGACCGGGTCCTTCCACATTGGACCCCCGATCGAGTGACCGGTTCGCCGTACGCCATCTACCGTTACCGGCTCGACCCCACCCTCGGCCCCCCCGACGATCTGGCCCGTCTCAAAGAGAGACTCAACCGGTTAGGGATGGGCCTCATCCTGGATTTCGTACCCAATCACCTGGCGATGGACCACCCGTGGACGGTTAGCAATCCCGAACGTTTCGTGCGCGGTGATCCGGACGACGTCGCCAGGCACCCGGAGTGGTTCTTCCGGTCGATCGCCAATTCTTATCTGGCCCACGGTCGCGACCCCTATTTCACGGCCTGGAATGACACCGCCCAGGTCAACTTCTTTTCGGAAGACCTGCGGGAAGCGATGACATCGGAGTTGGTCACGATATCGGAGGTCGCCGATGGCGTCCGTTGCGACATGGCGATGCTGGCCCTAAACGGGGTTTTCGAGTGGGTCTGGGGATCGACGTTGCGAGACAGCCACCGGCCGGCCACGGAGTTCTGGGAGCTGACCGTCCCACGCATCAAGGCTGGCCGGCCTGACTTTGTGTTCATGGCCGAAGTATATTGGGGGCTTGAAAAGACACTCCAGCAGATGGGGTTCGATTTCACGTATGACAAACCACTTTACGATCATCTGCGCTGGGACAGTGCGGCCGAGATCATGGCCCATGTTGGTGGTGAGGGCGAGGCACTGGCGCGGGAAGCGCATTTCCTGGAGAACCACGATGAGCCCCGGGCCGTTACCGCGTTCGGCCACGATCGCTCGATGGCCGCCGCAATCATAGCGGGGACCATCCCCGGATTGCGCTTTTACCAAGAGGGTCAGCTTGAAGGAAGAAGCATGCGCACCCCGGTGCACCTGGCCAGCGAGCCCACCGAGCCCCCCGACCCCGAAATCATCTGGTTTTACCACCGTCTGCTCGAGCCCGGTAACAACGATGTGTTTCACGGCGGTCGATGGGAGATGATTGACGTCCGACGCGCCTGGGACGGGAACGAAAGCCACCGCAATATCCTCGCCTGGACGTGGCGGCTGGGCACCCGACGCGTGATCGTGGCCGTGAACTACTCCCCGATTTATTCTCAGGCATGGCTAAGCCCGGGCGCTCCATCGAACCCAATCGGCAAGGTCACCATGGAGGATACACTCACGGGGACCATATACACCCGGGAAACCGGGGAGCTTACCGCCAAAGGGCTTTATGTCGATCTGCGCCCGTACGGAGCCCACATCATGCACGCCGCTTCATATTGAACATGGACCACGGCGGCGTTGACTTCTGATCAGGGGCGGGGTATACTTCACATATCACTTGAGACACTTGGAATGCGCCGCCTCAAGTGTTAAGCCAGGGGGTATCGCAGCCCCCTTTTTCAATCCGCCGGAAGGCAGCGTGGCGAGACCGGAAGTTGGCGTCAAAGCGACCCGGGTCTATACTTGGAGAGATCGAGTGACCTCAGCGGGGGTATACATTGGGCAGAAAACAAGATAAAGCGATGCAGCGGAAGACCTACCAGGAGTCTTTCAAGAAAGTAAAGCACGGCCACGGCGGCCGGGCTATTCGAAAGAAGGAAGAGACCGCTCTGGGCAAGTAGCTATCCCGGAACGCCCAGCCGCGCGGCGAGTCAGTGCTGGTCTGCCAGCCCACCCGAAGCGCACCACAAGCCCCCTGACGGGACCCAAGGGTCCGTCAGGGGCTTTTTTTGACCGTCGGCTGAGTGTATCGTGCCGGTTTAACGATGACCATCACTGAGGGACGATTCGAGAAGGTAAACAGGAGCCTGAAGTACAGTGTGCTCGACGGGTCGGCCTTTGCGGCCATGCTAGGGCTGACGCAGAGTTACATTACCCCGTTCGCCCTGGCTCTGAAGGCTACGACCGTTCAGATCGGTCTCTTGACCAGCGTGCCCAGCTTGATGATGGCATTTTCGCAACTCGCCGCCCCCCACCTCGTGTCCAAGGCCGGAAGCCGCAAAGCCCTCATTCTCCCAGCCGTTTTCCTGCACGCCATGATGTGGCTGCCGATATTGCTGATCCCTTATGTCATGCCGGGTCAGAAGATGTGGTGGCTGATCAGTCTGGTCACCATCAGCACGGTTTTCGGCGCAGTTGCCAACCCGGCCTGGGGCAGCATGATGGCCGACCTGGTCCCCCGGCGCATTAGAGGCAGGTACTTCGCGGGCCGGGGCCGCGTGGCGACCCTGGTCGGGCTGATCTTCACCTTCATCGGCGGCGGCATACTTCAGCTTGCCCAGCCGAACGTCTTCCTCGGGTTCGCCCTGCTCTTTGGCGGCGCAATGCTCTTTCGACTAGTCTCGTTCGTCTTCCTGGCCAAGATGTATGAGGCGCCGGCCTTAGCGCACCCCGGCGAAGGCGAGCGCCTCCTTGACTTGATCCGGTGCATTGGCTCGTCGAATCTGGGACGCTTCACCGTGTTCGTTGCCCTAATGAGTTTCAGCGCCAACCTGGCAGCGCCGTTCTTCACCGTCTACATGCTACGCGACCTTCATTTCAGCTACCTCTCCTTTGTAATCGTCACCTGCAGTGGCAGTCTGGCAACGCTGTTCTTCCTCAAGTACTGGGGACGCCTCGCTGACCGGGCCGGGAACCTCCGCATCATCCGGATGGCATGTTTCCTCGTGCCGCTCGTGCCCCTGCTGTGGCTGATCGGCTCACATGTCTGGTACCTGGTCATGGTTCAGGCTTTTGCCAGTTTCGCCTGGGCCGGCTTCGACCTGGCCAACGTCAACTTCGTATACGAAGCGGCACCACCCGAAGAAAGGACGCGGCACATAGCGCTATTCAACGCCATGAATGGCCTGGCGGTGTGCCTGGGGGCACTCGTCGGCGGATTGCTGGCCACTCGCCTTCCGGCCCTCTTCGGCTACAGCTTGCTCACGCTCTTCGCGATCTCTGGCTTACTGCGCGCCATCGTGGCCGCGCTGCTGATACGCCGCATCCATGAGGTCCGTCATGTCTCTCGCATTGGGCTCATGACCTTGTTGTTCAGCCAGCCGCGGCGCTAGCCCGCGCCCGGTCCTGGTCGGCGTGCCTGACTGACGCCTGGCAACCCGGAGCCAAAAATAAATCTTCCCTGCAGCTTCCTAACCCCTTGACAGGGGGACACGTTAGTGTAATATAAGAAATAAATCATGTAAGCGCTTTCAGGTTTGGAAGCAGCGTGCAAGGGATTTGAGGAGGCACTACCCTAGTGAACACTGAGACGTTGATTGCCCAGGCCCGGGAGGACGAACCCCCCGAACGTAGCGTTGCGGAATGCGAGGTTGAAGAACCTCCAAGTACGACCGCGCCTGTTGTCAGGCGCCGCTCATATGGTCATGTTCCGCCCGAACTATGGAACGACTGGAAATGGCAATTCCGCAACCGCATTACATCCGTTGATGAACTAGCCAGCCGCGTCCCGCTGTCCGTCAAGGACCAGACACAACTCAAACTGGTAGCCGAGAAATACCCCATCTCGATCACCCCCCACTACCTATCTCTTATCGATCCTGACGATCTCAACGACCCTATTAGAAAGCAGGCCATTCCTTGTTTTCAGGAAATTGCCCTGGCTGGTATGGGTTTTGAGGACCCCCTCGAAGAACGACGACACTCCGTTGTGCCCGGATTGGTGCATCGGTACCCCGACCGCGCCCTCATGGTCTTGACCAACCTGTGCCCGATGCTGTGCCGTCACTGCACGCGCAAGAGAGAATGGCAGAGCGGGGCGTGGGTACGGACCCAGGCGGAAATCGACGCCATGCTCGGCTATATTCGCGAACACAAGGAAGTGCGAGATGTCATCATGTCCGGAGGCGACGTGCTGACCCTATCAACGCAGCGTCTGGAAGGAGTTCTCGCCAGTCTGCGCCAGATTGAACACGTCGAGATCATTCGTATCGGCTCGAGGTTCCCCGTGGTGTTACCGCAGCGCATCGATGAAGCGCTTTGCGCCATGCTGTCCAAATACAGTCCGATTTGGCTCAACACGCACTTCAACCACCACCGCGAAATAACGCCCGAGTCTGCGGCGGCCGTCGACCGGTTGGTTCGGGCCGGCGTGCCCGTGAACAATCAGTCGGTTCTGCTAAAAGGCGTGAATGACACCGTCGAGTCGCAACTCAAGTTGTGCCACGGCCTGTTACGCATAAAGGTGCGGCCCTATTACCTGTTCCAGTGCGACGAAGTGCAGGGAACAGAGCACCTTCACACTCCCATTCAGACCGGGGTAGACATTATTAAGGGCATGCGCGGTTTCACTTCCGGCCTGGCCATCCCCACGTTCGTGGTCGACCTTCCCGGCGGCGGCGGTAAAGTCCCGCTGCAGCCAAACTACGTGCTGTCCCAAAACGACGATGAGATGATCCTGCGAAACTACGAAGGCCGACTGTTCAACGTCCGCAACCCGGCGGGTGGCACCGCCGCAGCGGCGCCCATACCGGCCCGGGTTTCTGAAGGGCATCCCAGACCCAACCGGCGCAACGGCAGCAAAGTCGACAAAAGTCCTCAACTTGCCTTTGCCAGTCTTGAAGGGGTCGTGCGGTAACCAGGGAATGAGAATCGGGCTCGCCTTCGACCTGAAAGAAGCCGTCAAGGGGACGATTTCATCCGAAGGACAGCCTGAGGACGCCCTTGAGGAGTACGACTCCAGCGAAACGATAAGAGGAATCACGGCCGCCATCGAAGCGGAGGGACATTCGGCGATCCCGCTCGGTGGTGGCCGTGATTTCTTGAACAGCGTTCAGCGGGAGAGCGTGGATCTCGTTTTCAACATCGCCGAGGGTCTCGGCAACTACCGCGGCCGCGAAGCTCAGGTACCTGGCGTCCTCGAGATGCTGGGCATCCCCTATACCGGTTCGGATCCGCTGGCTATGGCTGTCTCCCTGGATAAGGCCGTCACCAAGAGTCTGGTGACCATTGCGGGCGTCACGACCCCGGGCTGGCGAGTGGTTGGCAGCATGAGCCAGCTTAAGAAGACGGACTGGAGTGCAATGGCGTTCCCCGTCTTCATCAAGCCACTCCACGAAGGCTCCAGCAAGGGAATCAGAACGGGGTCTAGAATCGATACCGAGGCACAACTCAACAGAGCCATAACTAGTGTGATCGAGCTCTACCATCAGCCGGTGATGGTCGAGGAGTTTATACAAGGCGACGAGATCACGACCGGCATCGTCGGCAATTCGCCCCCGGAGATCATCGGCATCATGCGGGTTGTTCCCAAGCATGCTGACCCCAACTTCGTCTACTCCCTGGAAGTGAAACGCGATTGGGAACGCTTGGTCGAGTATGAATGTCCGGCAAAACTGGCCCCTGAAGTCCTCGGGAGGATCAGAGAGTCGGCCCTGGCCGTTTTCGCCGCCCTCGGATGCCGCGACGTCTCCAGAGTGGATTTCCGGGTTTCAAAAGGGACGCCCTACTTTCTTGAAATCAATCCGCTCCCCGGACTCAATCCCGGGAGCGGTGACATCGTCATTATGGCAAAGAAGATGGGCTGGACGTATTCCAGGTTGATATCGGCGATTGTTGATGCTGCTTCACAGAGGTACCGGCGTGAGTCTCAAAGTAGCAATCATCTATAACCAGCCGGAACAGGACCGCTATTCCGCTATGGGAGAGCAAAAGGCGGTACTCGGCGTCCTCGTCGAGGTCAAGGCGGTCCACGCCGGATTGACGAAGCTCGGATATACGGTGGAACAGGTACCTGTTTCCCCTCCCCTTGAGGCAGTGCACCGAACCCTATCGAACCTTAAAGTGGACGCCGTGTTCAATCTCTTCGAAGGGTTTGCCGGCCGCCCGGAAACGGAAGCCGCCGTCGCCGCCATGCTTTCCGGGCTGGGCGTACCCTACACCGGGTGTTCGGCGGCCGCGTTGTCACTCACCCTCGATAAGTCACGGACCAAGGCGATTCTCCTTTCGAATGGTCTCCCTACCCCGGCTTTCCAGGTGCTGGACCCGGGTACGATCGAGCAGTTCGATCTCAGGTTTCCCTGCATCGTGAAACCGGCCGCCGAGGATGCCAGTCATGGCCTGTCTGAACGCAGCGTCGTGACCGACCGCTCCGGTCTGGAGGGTCAGGTGAAGCACATCAGCGACCTCTACAACGGGCAGGCGTTGGTGGAAGAGTACATCGACGGCCGCGAATTCAACGTGGCCGTGATTGGAAACGACCAGCCCGTGGTCCTTCCAGTCTCGGAAATTGTCTACACTCTCCCCGACGGCATGCCCCGCATATTGACTTTCGAGGCCAAGTGGGAGCCGCAAAGTCTGTATTTCAAGTCATCGGCGCCGGTCTGCCCGGCCGATATTGATGACGTCATCCGGCAACGTATCGCGGGGCCGGCGCTGAGCGCCTACAAGTTGCTCGGATGCACCGGCTATGCGCGGGTTGATTTCCGCATGGGCGCCGACTCGATCCCCCAGATCATCGAAGTGAATGCCAATCCCGACTTGTCACCGGGGTACGGCGTCGCTCTCCAGTCGCGCCTGGCGGGCATGACCTACGCCCGTATGATCGAACGCATAGTGCAGCTGGCCATGGAAAGGAGCGTCGTCGGTGCCTGAAGTAAGGCCCATGGCCGCAAGAGACAAGTCGGCGGTGATGGCGATCCTCCGGGACACTCCCGAATTCAAACCGGTTGAAGTCGACGTCGCCCAAGAACTGATCGATGCCTTCCTCGACGATGGCGTCGATTCGGGCTACGTCCATCTCATCGGCGAAGTCGATTCGCTGATTGCGGGTTATATCTGTTACGGTCCCACGCCCATTACCACCGGTACATGGGACGTCTACTGGATGGCGGTCTCCCAGGGAGCGCAGCGACACGGCGTGGGCAAGGCTTTGCTCTCCGCCGCCGAATCCGACATCAAGAAGATGCAGGGACGCCTGATCCTGATCGAGACCTCCTCAAAGCCCGGCTACGAAAAGGCGCAGAGCTTCTACGCCAAGCAGGGGTACGAACTTATCAGCCGTATCGCCGACTTCTACGAGCCCGGTGACGACAAGCTGACGTATCTGAAGCGAATCAGCACGACCGGATCGGGGTGAACCTGCCCCACCCCCACCCGTCGGGTCCACGGTGAATCGTTGGTCCGTCGCGTGCGCCCCGTTGATTACCCTGGACCACCGTGGTAGAATACGCGTACAAAAGCGTTGACGGAGAAGAGTAAGAGACGCTGAAACGCTCAGCGAGTCTGGTACGGTGTGAGCCGACGCGCGAAGGTCTCTGAAAATCCCTCCAGAGCTGCCAACCGAACCCCCCGGGCCGATCGGGGCCAGTAGACTTGGCCGGAGTCATCAGCTGTTACGTTGATGGGGGCATCATCGAGTGCCCCGCCGAGTGTCCCGGTGCAGACCGGGAAAGTAGGGTGGTACCGCGGGTTAATCCCGTCCCTGCACGGACGGGATTTTTGTTTTCTGGCGAATGGAGGAACTCATATGTTCAGACCGGTAAGCAGTAAGGTCAGTTTCACCGAACTGGAAGACCGCACGTTGAAATGGTGGCGCGAGAACGGCATCTTCGAACGCAGCGTAAAGGCGCGCCAGGACAAGCCACGGTTCGTGTTCTATGAAGGCCCCCCTTTCGCAAATGGCAATCCGGGCATCCACCACGTTCTGGCCCGAGTATTCAAGGATGTCATAGTACGGTACCGGACGATGAAAGGGTACTACGTACCGCGCATTGCCGGTTGGGACACCCATGGCCTGCCCGTGGAACTGGAAATCGAAAAACAGCTCGGATTTTCCAGTAAGAAGCAGATCGAGGAATACGGCGTCGGCGAATTCAACCGTCGCTGCCGGGAAAGCGTCTTTACTTACCTCAAGGAATGGAATTCCCTGACCGAACGCATCGCCTACTGGGTGGACCTCGACAAGGCGTACATGACGATGAGTAACGACTACATCGAGTCGGTGTGGTGGGCGGTGAAGGAACTGTGGGACCGCGGATACGTTTACCAGGGCTATCGTGTCACCCCCCACTGCCCCCGCTGCGGCACTTCGCTCAGCTCTCACGAGGTCGCCCAGGGCTACCGGGACGACGTCGAAGACCCATCGATATACGTCAAATTCAAGGTGGTCCCCTCTTCCCCGAAGAAAACCGATGGGCAGCAGAGCCTGGCGGCACTTATCAATCAACCGGGCAAGACAGCCTGCCTGCTGGCTTGGACAACGACTCCATGGACTTTACCGGCGAACACCGCTCTTGCCGTCGCAGCGGACGCCGAGTACGTGGCGGTCGAGACCGAAAACGGATACATCATCTTGGCCAGCGCTCGCCTCGGCCCCTCCGGATTCGCAGGTTCGCCGGTGGCCGCCCGGCTTAAGGGAAGCGATCTCGTTGGTCTCAGATACGAGCCGCTTTTCAGTCCCGCCGACTACGGCGTGCCCGTTACCAGAATGACCCGACCACCCAAAGAAAGAAAACGGCGGACCAGCGGCTACCCGGTGATTGCCGAGGGTTTTGTCTCCATGGAGGATGGCACCGGCATCGTGCATGTGGCGCCGGCCTACGGGGAGGCCGACTACGACGCGGGCCAGAGGCACCAGCTTGACTTTGTGCATACGGTTGACCTGCAGGGCAAAGTCATCGGCTCCTACCCCTTTGCCGGCAAGTTCGTGAAAGGCGCCGACCCTCTGGTGCTCGAGAATCTCAAAGAACGCGGCCTCCTTCACCGCAGCGAGACCGTCCGCCACACCTACCCTTTCTGCTGGCGTTGCGCGACCCCACTGGTCTACTACGCCAAGCAGAGCTGGTACATCAGAACAACCGCAGTCAAGGATCGGATGCTGGAAGCGAATCGCACAATAGGCTGGTATCCCGACCACATCAAGTACGGCCGTTTCGGGGACTGGTTGGCAAACAACGTCGATTGGGCGTTTTCAAGAGAACGCTACTGGGGCACCCCGCTGCCGATCTGGAAGTGCGGGACGTGCGGTGCTGTGGAATGCGCGGGCAGCGTTGCCGAACTCAAGGGCAAACCGGGTTTTACCGGCCTCAATGACCCTATCGACCTGCACCGGCCGTTCCTCGATGAGGTGAAGTTCGCCTGCGCGAGTTGCGGCGGCGAGATGCGCCGAACGCCGGAGGTCATGGACTGCTGGTTCGACTCCGGTTCGATGCCCTTCGCACAACTCCACTACCCGTTCGACAACAAAGAATCATTCGACCGGGAAATGAAGCAGGCCGATTTCATTTGTGAAGCCGTCGACCAGACGCGTGGCTGGTTCTACAGTCTGCACGCCATATCAACTATGCTTTTCGACCGCAATTCCTTCAAAAATGTCATCTGCCTGGGACTTATTCTGGACGCCAAAGGCGAGAAGATGAGCAAAACCAGGGGGAATGTGGTCTCACCGTGGCAGATCATCAGCAAGTATGGAGCCGACCCTTTGCGCTGGTACCTGTTCACTGCTTCGCCGCCCGGCAACGCCCGGCGGTTCGACGAGAAGCAAGTACTCGAGGTTACGCGCCGGTTCCTGCTCACACTGTGGAATGTGTATTCGTTCTTCGTGACCTACGCCAACATCGACGCGTTCCGGCCGGGCGTATCGACCGAAAAACCACAACTGGCCGAGCTTGACCGTTGGATACTGTCCGAACTGAACCAACTCGTCAAAGAGGTGGACTCGGGACTCGACCAGTACGACCCGACCGAGGCCGGAAGAAAGATCGAAACGTTTGTTGACCGCCTCTCCAACTGGTACGTCAGACGCAGCCGGCGCCGTTTCTGGAAGAGTGGCAGCGACAACGACAAATTGGCCGCGTACGACACCCTGTATGAGTGTCTGGTGACAGTGTCCAAGCTGCTCGCCCCGTTCACCCCATTCCTGGCTGAAGAGCTCTACCGAAACCTGGCAGCAGGCGGCACCGGGCGGACTCCGGAGTCGGTGCATCTTGCTGATTTCCCGGGTTACGATGAGACCAAGATCGATTTGCAGCTCTCCGAGGACGTCCGCCTGGCCATGGATTTGTCCAGCCTGGGCAGAGCGGCACGATCCCAGACAGGCATCAAAGTCAGGCAGCCGCTGCCCGTCGTTCATTTCGGCTTTAGCTCCGTCGGCCCTTCCCTGCAGGCATCGCTGCAGCGCATAAAGACGCAACTCCTGGACGAACTCAACGTCAAAGACGTCAAATGGGATACCAAGGACAACATATCGCCCCTTGAACGAGAAGGGTGCGTCATCTCCGGGGAGGACATCAACTGCGCAGTGAATCCAACAATCCCCGAGTCTCTGAAGGGCGAGGGAATGGCCAGAGAGGTCGTTCATCGCATCCAGACGATGAGACGGTCAGCTGGATTTGAGATCGCCGACCGCATCGTTACCCATTATGATGGTGACGCCGCTTTCAGGGAAATGGTTCTCCGGCCGGAGTTGGCTGACTACATCAGGCAGGAAACGCTCTCCGACATCCTGGTGGAAGGGGTCCCAGCCGAGGGCGTGTTCAGCGAGGGGTTCAAACTAGATGGGCACGAGGTCAAGCTGGGCGTGCGCCGGGTGTAGCACCGAAGCACGATCCCGGCGAGTCGTTCATTGGTCGAGCTCTCATGAGGGGATCGATACTCGGGCCTTCCCGGCGTCCTGAACGCGGCGCGGGGGCGCGGCATCCCACTCTATTGTTTTGGACTCGCCCCCAAAGTGGCGGAGGTCGTGTTCTGTACCTGACCGCGCCAGTATTCGATATCCACGTTCTGTCCCACTCGACCCTGGTGAATGGCTTGGCGCAGGAGGTCCGGATTCGCAACGTCGCGCCCCGCGAACTTGGAGATCACGTCGCCCGGTTTGAGTCCGGCCGCCTCTGCCGGTCCTCCAGCAACCACCTCGACGATGAGGGCCCCCTGGGTGACCGCTAAACTATACCGCGTAGTGTAGGCCTGGTTGATGTAATCCATCCTGACGCCCAGATAAGGACGGGTCACGTACCCGGAGCTGACCAGTTGCTGGATTATGGGCGCCGCCTCCTCCGTACCGATAGCATAGCCCACCCTGTCGACGCCCACCTGGGATATCTTCACACTGTTGATGCCGATGACCTGGCCCGCCATGTTGACCAGCGGTCCGCCGCTGTTCCCGGGGTTTATGGCCGCATCAGTCTCAATCAGCCCGGTCAGAGTCAGGCCCGTCCCCATGTCCAGTGACACCGACTGCTGACTGACGATGCCTACGGTGGCCCTGATGCCTTGGCCAAGCGAATTCCCGATGGCGACGACCCAATCACCGACTCTCAGTTTGGCCGAATCACCGATCACGGCCACCGGGAGGTCGGCGCCGTCGATCCGAATTACTGCCAGGTCCGCCAGAGCATCAGTGGCGATGCTGCCCGGCAGAGCATTGTAGGAGTGCCCATCATCCGTAACGACGGTAATCCGGGTGGCGCCCTCCACCACGTGATTATTGGTAACGATTATGCCGTTCGAATCGATGATCCAGCCGGAACCGGCTCCCTCATTCGTGACCGGACGTCCAAAAATATCAGATCCGGTGGTTTCAACGTTGATTGCTACCACGGACGGTTTGACTCTGGCAACCACGTCGGCAATACTCGGGAGAGGCTCCATACTCGACCCACCCGGCACCGAGAGAGTGAACCCGGGCTGAAGGGGAGTCGTCGTCACGTTGGGGTTCGACGCCGGCGCCGGCGACGACGTCAATGGTAGTAGTTGGCATCCGGCACTCACTGTAAGGAGCAGTGCCAGAACCAGTGAAACCAGAACATAACTTGCCCTCTTCATAGAAAGCATTATATCAGGATGAGATAGCAGAGACACGGCCCGCCGGAACCGCGAGAAAAAGCGAACGGGGGCCGGCGTTGCCGGCCCCCGTCACACATCAGCGGCAGTCTAGCCTTTCGGTACTACTGGGAGTTCTGCCAGGGCTTCCTTTACTTTCTCCGCGGGGTAGGCAAAGTCCTGCAGCTTCCCGGCGAGGTATTCCTCGTAGGCGCCCAGGTCGAAATGCCCGTGACCGGACAGGTTGAACAGAATCGTCTTTCGCTGCTTGGCCTCACGGCACGCGAGCGCCTCATCAATGACGACTTTGATGGCGTGGTTCGACTCCGGAGCAGGCAGGATACCTTCGTTCCGAGCGAACTTGACACCAGCCTCGAACACCGGCTTCTGAAATTCCGCCCGTGCTTCGATAAGACCCAACTTGTAGAGATGGCTGATGATCGGCGCCATCCCGTGGTAGCGGAGCCCGCCCGCATGGACTGGCGGCGGCATGAAGGTGTGGCCCAGAGTGTACATCATCAGCAGCGGCGTCATACCCACGTTATCGCCAAAATCATACGCGCACACCCCCTTGGTGAGGGTGGGACACGCCTGAGGCTCCACCGCGATGAAACGCGTCTTCGGCCTTTTACCGCTGATCTTCTCGCGGACGAACGGCATGGCAATACCGGCGAAGTTCGAGCCGCCGCCGACGCAGCCCACAACAATGTCGGGATAGTCGCCGGCCATTTCCATCTGCTTCATCGCTTCCTGACCGATGATCGTCTGGTGCATCAGGACATGGTTCAGGACGCTGCCCAGCGAGTATCGTGTATTCTCATGAGTGACACAATCTTCAATTGCCTCGCTGATGGCAAGGCCCAGGCTACCGGGAGAATTCGGATCCTTGGCGAGCACCTGGCGCCCCGCGTTCGTGTCCTTACTGGGGCTTGCCACGCACTTCGCACCCCACGTCTCCATCAGAATCCGGCGATACGGCTTCTGCTGAAAGCTCACGTTCACCATGTATACCTTGAGCTCAATGCCGAACTGCATGCATCCCAGCGACAGAGCGCTACCCCACTGGCCAGCGCCCGTCTCCGTGACCAGCCGCTTAATGCCCTCTTTCTTGTTGTAGTACGCCTGGGGGATCGCGGTGTTGGGCTTGTGGCTGCCCGCAGGGCTCGTCCCCTCGTACTTATAGTAGATCTTGGCCGGTGTATCCAGGGCTTTTTCGAGGCGTAGGGCGCGGTGAAGGGCAGTCGGCCTCCACACCCGGTAGGCTTGTTGCACCTCCTCCGGGATTTCGACGAATCGGTCCGGGCTGAATTCCTGCATGATAAGCGCCATCGGGAACAGCGGCTTCATGTCGTCAGGGGTCACCGGTTTCTTCGTCCCCGGGTGCAACGGCGGCGGCAGCGGTTCCGGCAGGTCCGGCAGTATGTTATACCACGAGGTAGGCATATCGTTTTCGTCTAAATGGAACTTGGTCTGGTCCACGATGATTTCTCCTTCCTACTACTTTATGACCGACTCTCCAGAAGGCCCGCCTGAGGCGGGCTTAGCCACAACCACATTACTCTTGCCACCGCGCCACTCCTTGCTAAAATAGAAAAAGCCTCCTGCCCTGAAGGGGCAGAAGGCTCGCTTCCACGGTGCCACCCTTCTTAATCCTTCACCACGAAGGATCCTCTCAATCGGCCGTCGTCCCTGCGAAATGGTCAACGACCCGGGATCAGATTACGCTTCCCCTGCGGCAACTTCTACTCGTCCCGAAAAGTCAGGACTTTTGATTCGCGGCTCCCAAGTCCATTCGGCCCCTGCGCAGGCGCCGGGCTCACACCTTGCCCCGGCTCTCTTGGCCTCGCTTTGAAGCGTACTAGCCCTGTTCTCAGCCTTTCCTATTGAATTGGCGTGATTATACTGTACCTGCAGTGACCGTGTCAACATACTGTTGCGTCCAAGCACCTCAGCAAGGCACGACGGCGTGCTGTAGCCTTCGTGCGGCGCTACGATGCTGGTACGCTCAAACTTGACACCCCATAGTATAATAGTAACTGATACAAAGTTAGGGGAAGCATGCCTTAAGATGGGACGCAGGTCGAGTATAGAAGTTATCGCTGACATGCTCCGCCTCGGCGAGGCCGGGAAGACGGAGATAATGTACAGCGCGAACATGAGCTACTTCCAACTGAAGAAGTATCTCAAGTTTCTTGTCGATCGCGGTCTGGTCACTGAAGTGACCATGGGCAACCCCAGCATCACCTATCGGATTACGCCGGATGGGCTCAAATTACTGAGGAACATCGACAACATACTCGATACCCTGGGACTGAGAGAAGAGCTTTAGAAGAAGATATCAACGTATTTCTAGGAGCCCGATAGCGCTACCGCAGCCTGCTTCGCCAACCCTGGATGGTAGCGCTCTTTGTTAAGACTGACATTACTGTAATATAGTTTGCGTACAGCTGGAGAGGGATTATGTCTGACAAAAGGATGCTTATCTTGCCTGCCGAAGTGGTCCAGAAGATAGATGACAACCGCGGCGACGTGAGCCAGGCGGAGTTCATCGGTCTTCTGATCGACTCCCAATTCAAAGAGAAGGAAAAAGACCACAAGTACGCCACCAAAGAGGAAGTCCAGATCTTCCAGGAAGACATGAAGAAACTTCTGAGAAGCTTCCTTGACTTCTTTGTCGGCTACGGTCTCGAGATGGGCAAGCAATCATCCGCCGGAGACTTGGAGGAGTTGACCACCAAGTTGCAGGGTTTGCAGAAGGACATGGCGTCCGACCCTGAGGTAAGAGGCGGTAAAGCCACCATCAAGTGGAAGTAGCAGTCTAAACCGGCTGCTCTGTCACCCCCCATCCTGTCGAGGATTCGGGGGGTTTTTTTTGCTCTTTTTCCCCTCGTGGGAGCGCACTAGAACATTGTTCTAGTACATAATACCTTCCAATGCCCTCAGGCATCTGCCATAGTGAGTCCTGCAAGAAAGGAAGGTACGGCAGATGCTATACACAGTTCTAGGGATACTGGGCTTCGCCATCATCCATCTCTCGGATCCGGCGGCAATAAGACGTTTGCCTTTGGTTAAGCCTGTTGTTTGGGTGATCGGAATCGGTCTGCTCGTCTACTCCTCGGTTATGGCGGGGCTGTCCCCCGAGAAGTTCAGCCTGCCGTCTTGGGCAACATGGCTCGGCTGGATGCTATTCGGCTTCTCGTTCGTCTTGATATTCCTGTCCCTGTTCGTGAACCTTCCGTTTCGCAAGACATACATCACCAGGGGCGTCGGCGACCGGCTGGTTACGACGGGCATGTATGCCATCGTACGCCACCCCGGCGTCCCCTGTGCCGTACTGTTGGTGGTATCGTTCATCCTCATCTCAAGATCGTGGTTGGCGCTGGTATCCGCCCCCGTTTTCCTGCTGCTCGACGTTCTCCTTGTCACCATGCAGGACAGATTCTATTTCGGACGCATGTTTCCCGGATACGATGACTATCGTCGGCAGACGCCGATGTTGATACCGAACGCGAGAAGCATCCGAGCCTTTGTCGAGTCATTGAGACAGGCAAAGTCCCGATCAACGACCCAGGAGGAAGAAGCACATGTCAGATCTAGCTCAGCTGTTTAGAGAAGGCCGGCACGATGAACTGTGGCGCAAGTGCTGTGGTTTCATCGACCTTTCTCTGGATGAGTTTATGCGGGTCCAGCGGCAGTTGCTCCTGGAACAGATTGAGGCCCTCAAGAAGTGCGAGTTGGGCCAGAACGTCATGCGGGGACTCAGCCCCAGGAATATTGAGGAGTTCCGCGAACTCGTTCCGCTGACTTCCTACGAGGACTATGCCCCGTATCTGCTCAAGCGAAAATCGGCGGGCCTGCCGCGAAGGCCTATCCTCTGGCAGTACACCTCCGGTAAATCAGGGGAATATGCCTACCGCTGGGTCCCGGTCACCGCCCGGCAACTCGATGAAATTGAGCCCTTGATCTTCGCCTTGCTGCTGTTCGCCACCTGTAAACGCCGGGGGGAGGTTGCCTTCAAAGAGTCGGACCGGGTCCTTTACGGAATGGCGCCGCCCCCATACGCCACCGGAACCATGACCCGCGTCTTCCCAAACGACCTGTTCCGGTTTCTCCCCGCGATCGGCGAGGCCGAGAACCTCCCGTTCGAAGACAGGATAAGAAAAGGCTTTGATGAGGCTCTGACCGACGGCCTTGATATTTGCCTCACTCTCTCCAGCGTCGCCGTAGCCATCGGCAACCGCTTCAGTCAGCGCGGTAGTAAAACCAGCATCCGTCCCCTCCTCAGGAGGCCGAAGGCAATGGCCCGTCTGGCCAAGGGGTTAATCGCCAGTCGGCTCGCCGGGCGGCCGCTCATGCCGCGCGACTTGTGGTCCCCAAAGGGTCTAATCACCTATGGCATCGACGGGGCTGTCTACCGCGAGAAGATCAAGGACATGTGGGGCCGGTATCCATTGGACTTCCATGGCTGCACTGAGGCCGTAATGATCGCCATGCAGACATGG
This sequence comes from uncultured Chloroflexia bacterium, assembly GCA_963735055.1. Classification (GTDB taxonomy): domain Bacteria; phylum Chloroflexota; class Dehalococcoidia; order Dehalococcoidales; family UBA2162; genus JBBITI01. The sequence continues at coordinate 476,181 of CAVTJN010000004.1, forward strand.
GACCACGAAGGGATGACATTCGTCCCCCACCTCAACTTCCTCGAGTTCATACCCGAGGCGGAGGGGTTGAAGGCACGGCAGGACCCGACGTACAAGCCGGCGACGTACCTGCTGGATGAGGTGAAGCCGGGGAACTACGAGTTGGTCATCACCAGTTTTCACGGTGGGCCTTTTGTCCGGTACCGATTGGGCCACCTGGTCAAGATCACCGCCCTGCGCAACGAACGTCTGGACATAGATATTCCGCAGATGGTGTTCCTTACCCGCGTCGACGACCAGATTGATATCGCCGGATTCACACGCCTGTCTGAGAAGGTGCTTTGGCAGGCGATCGAGAATTCGGGCATACCGTACGTCGACTGGACGGTACGCAAGGAGGTCGCGGACGAGCCGGCCTTGAACCTGTATCTCGAAATCAAGGACGGCGGCGACATGACCCTGCGGGAGATATCCGACACTCTCCACGGCGAATTGAAGAAGCTCGATACGCCTTATTCGGAACTGGAGACTTTCACCGGTCTGAGACCACTCAAAGTGACGCTCCTACCCACCGACGCCTTCCGTGCCTACCGCATGCGCCAGGAGGCGCTCGGGGCCGAACTGGAACAACTGAAACCTCCCCACATGAACCCCTGCGACGATATTGTAGACTTTCTGCTTGACTCCTCCGCCCAGCGGGCGGCCCTGGAGGCAGTTTCTGTAGAAGCGTAGGCACCACACGCAGGCAAAGCCGGGGCCCCGGCCAATCACTTCACAGTAACTCCTGGACGGGGCCCCGGCTTCCGGCGCGACTTCCATGTGTGTTGACAACCACGCACGCTTAAGCCATAATTACCCCAACAATACATAATATGCAACCTGGACCAAACGTCACCGGCCAAGGGGATTTTCTGCTGTGACCATCTGGTCAATAATCCCGCTCGCTACGAGTGTCGCCTACGCCATTTTACTCATCACGGTAATCCCATCCGCGGGCAGGCGAGCCAATCGCGTCTTCGCATTCTTCCTTGGCGTGGCTGGCACCTGGAGCTTCACCTCGTTCATGCTCCACCTCAATGCCTTTCCGGACCAGGCACTGCTCTGGAACCGCCTGCTGGTAATCGCCCTGGCGGCCACCCTCATAGCCTACTATCACTTCATCCGGGCCTACACTGATCGAACAGCAGGCGCCGGGGTGATCCTGGGCTACTCAATGGTCGCTATCTTGGCCATCTTTGCCGTCAGAGGCGAAGTCATAAAGAGCGCCTTCGTCGAAAAAGGGGTCCTTACTAACGAGTATGGGGTCGGTGTATACCTCCTTGGCACCATCAGCATCGTCTTCATCGCCGCGGTACTGGTGAACCTGGTCAAAAAATACCGGTCCTCCAGGGATCCTGCGGATCGCAATCGCACGCTGTACCTGCTGGCCGGATGGACGATCATGTTTCTGCTCACTTACACAAACTTCATTCCGGCGGTGTCGGGGCTCCCGCTTGACCACGCCGGAAGTCTGCTTAACGCCGTCATCATAACCTATGCGGTGACGCGGCTCCGACTGCTTGACGTTCGGTTCATTATTCGCCGGGGACTGGCCCTGTCGATTCTGGCCGCGGTTCTCTTCGGACTGTCCGTGGGACTGATACTTCTAGTACGCTCGTTCTTACCCGGCGAAAGGACCACTACGCTCCTTATCATTGTGCCGGCGCTCATTTTCATCATTGCCATAATGGCCCGGCCGTTGATCCGGATCAGCCAAATATCGGTGGACCGGCTTTTCTACGGCGAGACCTATTCCTATCGTGAGGCGTTGCTGGCTTTCAGTGCCAGGACCGGCAACATAATCGACCTCGACCAACTGGCGGACGACATGCTCCCGTCGGTTATCAAGGCGTTGCGGATAACCCAGGCGAGGCTCATGTTCCAGCAGAACGGGGGCGGCAACTTCACGAACCAGTTCTTCTATCCCAAGGAACACAAACAGGACTCCCTGACGTTCAGCTTGGACAACCCGGTGGTCGCCTGGCTGCAGAAGGAGAATGACCCCATCGATCTGAAGCAGCTCGACTCGCTGCCGCAACTCAAGGGACTGTGGCAGGTGGACCGCGAGCGGATAATCGCCTCCGAACTGGAGTTCCTGCACCCCATCAAGAGCCGCGGCCGGCTGATCGGGATCCTGGGCCTCGGCAAGAAGAAGTCGAACGGACTCTATTTGAGCGAAGACATCGAACTCATCAAGAGCATGTCCAGCCAGGCCGGCATCATCATCGACAACGCCCGCGTCCACGCTCAGGCCATCACCTGGGCCCATACAGATGGTCTGACCGAACTCTACAATCACCGGCACTTTCATGAGCGCCTTGACCAGGAGATTGCCCGAGGTTCCCGTTTTGGCTCCGTCTTTTCGCTGGTCATGCTCGACCTTGATCATTTCAAGACGTTCAACGACAACTACGGGCACCTGGCCGGAGATGATGTGCTGCGCCGCGTCGGCCAGTGTATCCAGAGCTCGATCCGAAGTATCGACATGGCTTTCCGGTACGGCGGCGAAGAATTCACGGTTATTCTGCCAGGAACGAAGCTTGGCGACGCGTACAAAGCGGCCGAACGTATCCGCAATACCATCGAAGCCAAAGCCAGCACCGGCACCATACCGGTTACGGCCAGCCTCGGCGTATCCACCTGGCCGATCGACGGTATGACCAAGCAGGACATCATCGGCCGCGCCGACTCGGCGCTTTATCAAGCCAAGCAGGCGGGACGAAACCGGGTCTTTCTATCCACCGAGGTGGTGAAGGGACAAACATCGGTCATCGGGAGAGAACTGGCCACCAAGGAAAGGGCAGTCAGCATTATCTATGCCCTCGCCGCCACTGTGGACGCCAAGGACCATTACACCTACGGCCATTCCAAGAAGGTAAGTCAGTACGCCGTGGTCATGGCCGAGGCCCTTGGCCTGGGTGCTGACAGGGTAGGCATCATACGCGCTGCCGGACTGCTGCATGACATTGGCAAAATTGCCGTGCCCGATTCAGTCCTTAACAAGGCCGGTCCGCTTACCGCCGAGGAATGGGAGCCGATTAAAGCCCACCCCGAGCTGGGTATGGAGATTCTGAAACACGTCATCGACCTGGTGAGCTGCTTGCCCGGCATTCTCCATCACCACGAACACTACGACGGCAGCGGCTATCCCGGGGGCCTCAAAGGCGAGGAAATACCATTTGAAGCCCGGGTTCTCGCCATCGCCGACGCATATGACGCGATCACCTCGATGCGTCCATACCACAACCAGTTGACACCTCAAGAAGCCATCGATGAACTGAGACGGTGTTCCGGGACGCAGTTCGATCCTGAGATGGTTGAGACGTTCTGCCAGACGATGGAATCCACCCTGCCGAAGCACCTCGAAGTCGAATAGACGCTCGCCGCCGCTCCCATGTCAATGGCATTCGCCCATTACCGCCCCGCCAAGATAGGACGAACGTCCTACGCCGGCAATGACTGACCCCCCCTAGAATACGGTCAACCGGAAACAGCGTTCCAGTCTTGATAGCCGTGACTGGGCGATGCTATAATCACATGGATTTCTGGCTGATCTTTAGGAACGGAGGACTTGCCCAGTGAAGAAGAGCCGAATCGGTGTCTTGACGTCGGGAGGTGACTGCGCTGGTCTTAACTCCGCAGTCAAGTCGATCGTCATGACCGCTACTGACGACAGGGTTGGCAGAGATCAGGGAATCCAATTCGAAGTCCTCGGTATACGCGACGGCTGGCGGGGTCTGTTGAACGCCGAAGCCAGCGGGCCCAAGTTTGACGAGAACATATGGACACTCGACCGCAACGTAGTTCGAACCTGGGACAGGCATGGCGGCACGTACCTTGGAACATCAAGGACTAACCCATTTGACCCCAAGAACGACCGCTCCGAATTGGCAGTGGCCAATGTCCGGAAGCTTGGGCTCGACGCCCTGATTTCGATCGGTGGCGACGATACCATCGGCGCGGCCATCAAGCTTTCCAAGCTGGGTGTCAACGTGGTCGGCATCCCCAAGACCATCGATAAGGACCTGCCCGAGACTGACTATTCGCTCGGATTCGAGACCGCCCTGAATGTGATCGTCGAGGAGATAGACAGGCTGCGGACGACGGCCGGCTCGCACCACCGCGTCTTCGTCATCGAGATCATGGGCAGGACGGCCGGCTGGCTGGCGCTGGAAGGGGGGGAAGCCGCAGGCGCCGACATGATCCTGATTCCGGAATGTGAATTCTCGGTGGAACGCGTCAACCAATTGGTCCTCGAGAAGCAGAAGGCCGGGGCGAGGTACCAGATCATTGCTGCGTCCGAAGGGGCCAAGCCAACCGGAGGAGTGGAGTTCTTCAAGGGTGAAGCGACTGATAGCTTCGGTCACAAGATGCTGGGCGGCCTCGGTGAGTGGCTGGCCGACCAGATCGCTAGAGGTACCCGGCTCGAGACCCGTTGTGTCGTGCTCAGCCATCTGCAGAGGGGTGGCACTCCCTGCGCGTACGACCGGAGAATGGGACGGTATTTCGGCATTGCTGCCGTCGGATTGGTTCTCAACGGTGATTTCGGCAAGATGGTGTGCTATCGCCAGGGCCGTATCACCACGGTGCCATTCGACCGGGTGATGGGCCGGCTGAGTCTGGTGGACGCGAAGACCCAGTACGACTCCGAGGCATATAACGGGAGGCGGACAATAGCCGGTATCTAGATAGGAGATGACATGACGACGCAGAGCAGCGCACCGAATTCCCAGGCGACAGCCAAAGACATTGAAGATATTGTCCGAAAGGCGGTATTCAGCCCCGACGATAAAGACAGAGAAAGGTACCGCCGCGACATTAAATCCTCCGCCTTTGCCCGCGGGATTGTGCCCGCGAGCATCCAGGGACTTTACGATGCGGCCGGCAGGGGCGAATACCGTAACAAGACCGTGCCGGCCATCAATGTCCGGGGCATCACCTACGACACGGCGCGCTGCGTGTTCAGATCGGCGCTTAAACTCAATGTTGGGGCCTTCATCTTCGAGATTGCCCGTTCTGAAGCCGGATATACAGATCAGAGACCGGCGGAATACACGACCTCCGTCCTGGCGGCGGCGATCCGTGAGGGCTTCGAAGGACATGTGTTTATACAGGCAGACCACACTCAGGTTAACGCGGGCAAATTCAAGACCGACGCTCAACAGGAACTGAACGGCATCAGGGACTATATCAGAGAAGCCATCGATGGTGGGTTCTTCAACATCGATATTGACGCCTCCACGATCGTGGATTTGGACAAGCCGACTCTCGAACAGCAACAGGAGAACAACTGCTCGGTCACGGCCTCCATGACCGAATTCATTCGCGGCGTTCAGCCCAAAGGCGTGACCGTATCAGTGGGCGGCGAGATAGGCGAGGTCGGCGGCAAGAATAGCACCGTCGAGGACCTGAGGACGTTCATGACCGGGTATAAGAACAAGCTCAAGGCCGGCACGAAAGGGATATCCAAGATCAGCGTGCAGACCGGCACCACTCACGGCGGAGTCGTGCTTCCAGACGGCTCCATCGCCCGAGTCGAACTCGATTTCAAGACCCTGGAGACGCTTTCGAAGATGTCCCAACAGGAGTACGGCCTTGCCGGCGCGGTACAACACGGCGCGTCGACTCTGCCACAGGAGGCTTTCGGTATGTTCGCCCAGGCCGGGGCAGGCGAGGTCCACCTCGCGACCGGCTTCCAGAACATCACCATGGACAGTAAGCACTTCCCGAAGGACCTTCGCGACAAGATGTATGCTCACCTGGCCAAGAACCACGCCGACGAGCGTAAGGCAGGCGAGACCGACGAGCAATTCTACTATAAGACCCGGAAACGGGCGTGGGGACCGTTCAAGAAAGAGACATGGAGCATTCCAGCCAAAGACCTCGCGGCGATACGCGCCGAGCTTGAAGCCGAGTTCTCGATGATGTTCCAGAAGCTGAATGTCGCCAACACCGTAGAACTGGTCAAGAAATACGTTCCGTCCTACTCCCAGTTCGAGTGGTCTTTTTAGTAGCCTATCGTGCTCTTGAGCAGGATCCGGTCGGCCCAGTAGAGGGTGGCACCCCCGGCAGGCAGGATATCGTAGGTCTCGGCGTCCTGGTAGACCACTAGTTCGGCTCTTGAGACGACACCGTGATCCAACCTGTCGCCCACCCGGTAATCGCCCAATGGGCGACCTTCAGCTGACGGATGCCCGGGAGATGCCCGGATAGTCCGGCCGTCATCCAAAGACAGAGAAATCACGCGAAATGAAGCCGGGACCGACGTCATGCTGGTTCTCAACACCTGGACCGCCACTCGATTTCCTTCCGGATCAACCGTCCACACCATCATGCCGGCCGTAATCACCTCGACGGCCACCTCTCCCAGCGGAGTGTCGATGAGCGTGCCTTTCGCGAGGCAAATCGGATGCGTGTTAAAGCTCGCCTCCCGCTTCTCCACCGTGATGCTCCCGGCTGCCGTGACCGTTCCCTCGATCCGTTCTCCCTGGCCTTCTCCGACCCTGATCACAAAACGGTAGGTCCCGCCGCTCAAAGGTGCCATCTGCACCGCGAAGGTAATCAGCTTGTGTTCGCGGTAGACGAGAAGCTTCTCCTCAACCGTGTATGCGTCTTTCCTGTCCAGTCCCAGGTATTCAAGGATGGCGATGAATTCTGCGTCGTTTGCCACAATGCCGGCAAACTGCTGGAGAGAGTTGCTCTGCTCCTGTCCCTCCCGGGAGACCGGATAGAAGTCCGGATCGTTCCAGAAGACATTACCGAAGTGAGAGATCAGCCTGTACTCCAATTGGTACTGCGAGTAGGTGGCGCGTGTAGTCGTGGTTTCCTGCTGCGCCGAACAACCTGACAGCAGCGCTAGAACGATAGCAGCCGAAACAAGACTCCTCACAGCGATACCTCGCCCTCCGGACCACGGATTTCAACTGAAAGATAACGGGACACGGCCCGGAAGGTAAGGGACTCGCGGAGGGGAAGAAGCCGATCGGTGGGCAAGCTGGGGGTTACGTCTTGGGCCGGATCACTACCTTACGTTCTTCACCCTGGCCAACGCTCTCGGTGACCACGCGTGCATGGTTGGCAAGCGCCATGTGCACGATGCGGCGTTCGTAGGGCGGCATCGGCTCCATGGTGAACGGAGTCCCTCGGGACATCACGCGTTCCGCCATTTCGACGGCGAAGGTTTCGAGGGCGCGGGCCCGGCGCTGCTTGTACCCCTCGACATCAATAACTATCGGGGCCCAGCTGTCGGTACGGCGGCCGACCACAAGCCGGACCACGTACTGCAAGGCAGCCAGCGTCTGCCCCCGGCGCCCGATGAGTATACCCAAGTCCTCGCCTGCAATATCGAGGGCCACTGGCGTGACACCAGTCTCCCCGGGCTCTTCGACGACCGCCCCGGGCTGCGATTCGATCGTCCCGGAGACGCCAAGCAGGGTCAGAAGCGTCGACAGGACATCCCGGGCCACCTGTGCGACATCGCCCTGCCCCTGCACGACGGCTGCTTTTTCCGCCTCAGGAGGTGGACTGACCGGAGTAACCCTGATGACCGCGTCCTCAGCTCCGAGGCCGAGGATACCGCCCCTACCTTCCTTTACGACGACGACCGCCACCTCGTCCCGGCTTAGGCCTAGTTGTGCCAGTGCCCGCAGAGTTGCCTCCTCCACGGTCTTGGCGCGCATCTCCAGTGTCCCCATGTCTTACCTCTTTGCTGACCGACTTGGACTGAGCCTCAATGATGGGAGAGGGCAACGTCGCCTGGCCGGCCGGCTCTCTAGTCTTCTTTTCAACCGTGACCTTCTTCAGTCCCTTGGGCGTATAAAGCCCGCCCCACCCGGTGACGAAATATTGCATCACAATGCCAATGACATTGGAGGCGACCCAATAGAGGGCAAGTCCGCTGGGAAACGACAGGCTCATAAACACAAACATGATTGGCATCATCCACAGCATCATCTGACTCTGCTGCTGTTGCTTAGGGTCAGAACTGGGCAAGGTGCTCATCTTCTGCTGTACCCACATCGTGACCCCCGTAAGCAGCGGGAGCAGGAACGTAGTGTCGGGCACAGCCAGGTTTACCCACAAGAACTGGCTCTGCAGGGGTACCAACTTGAACACCACGTCCCAGGAGGTGTACAGGTATCGTGACAAAGAAAGGAACCCCTCAGGAGATTCCCCGAGCACCTTCACGATCGCCTGATAAAGGGCGATCCACACCGGCATCTGGACCAGCATAGGCAGGATACATCCCGCCGGGTTCATGCCGGATTCCTTGTAGAGCTTAAGCTGCTCCTGAGCGAGCATCTTACGGTCCTTGCCGTACTTCTTCTGCAGTTCAGCCACCTGGGCCTGGATCGAGGACATCGCCTTGGTGGCCTTCAACTGCTTAATGGTCAGCGGGTACATGGCGGCGCGTACCAGCACGGTGAATACAATAATGGTGAGCCCGAAGTTGTGGAAGAGGAAGCTCGACAGCAAAATCAGGACGTTAACAAGGGGAGATACTATGTAAAGGTCCCAGACGTTCAACCTACAATTACCTCAAAGACTACTTAATGGTGAACTGCCGTACCGCTGCGGTTGTTACGTCAATGCCGTACACCGAATCCCGGTCAGTATGGGCATAAACGCTCCCCCGTCCCTCGGCTAGCGGAGCGAACAACCTCTCCCCGGTTAGTCTCGCCAATTCCCGAGCCTGATTGCTTACTGTATCAATGGTCCAGATAACTGCCCCGCTTTTCACGGAGCCGATCCCCCGCGATTCTTCCGTGGCCACCACCACCGAATTTCCCACCACTACCGGTGATGAACTCACCGGCCCCCCCAAGTCCACTTCTACTATCTTCTCACCATTCACGGCATTCAGGACATAGACCCTTCCGTCAAGCGACGGCACGTAGATCCGCCCTTCGAAAACAACCGGTCCGGCCCAGAAACCATGTCTGCCTTCAAACTGCCACTTAACCTGTCCGGAAACGGCATCGATGGCGTACAAGTGCCGGTCGAAAGACCCAATATAGACCGTACCCCCGTCAACTACCGGCGTGGTCACGATGGCGCCTTCGGCCGCGAATTCCCACCTCTTTGCGCCAGTGGCAGCGTCCAGGGCGTAGAGTTTGCGGTCGAACGATCCCACGTACACCGTCCCCTCATGGACCGCAGGCGTGGACCAGATCTTAGCGCCGGTCTTGAACGTCCATGATGTCTTCCATTCCTCGGCCCACGCTTCAAACCCTCCAGCCGCGGGCAGAGCGTACAAGGTGCCATCTGAGGATCCAAAGAAGATCTGCCCCTCCCCAACGGCCACCCCTCCGACAATAGCACCCTTTGGCTTTTCGGTAGCGGCAGAAGGGAATACCCGAGGCTTGTCTTTTCCGGCGGCGAAGGAATACACCTTCCCGTTATACCCCCCGACGTAGACAAGATTGTCAGATACCGCAGGGGTACCGTAGATAGTGACAACGATCGGGATCCGAGAGCAACCCAGACCGGTGGTGGTGGTACCCGTTTCGAGTGGCGTTGCCCACTCACGGCTGCCCTGGGCGACGTTGACGGCAATCAAACGGCCATCGCGTGAACCAAGGTACAGGATATCGCCACGGAGGGTCCCCCCGGACCAGCCTCCCTGAATCGGTCCACCGCCGACACAACTGCTGGCGAAAAGCCCGACCAACAGCATCGCCGCAAGCGGCACCCACCTGGTCAAAGCGTGTATTCGCTTATTCGAGTCCATCAAACATTAGCTCCAATCACCCCAATACCAACTCGTGGAAACCGTGGCCCAGCGTCAGGGTACCGGATCATAGCCTCCCGGGTTAAACGGGTGGCACCGACCGATACGTCTCGCTCCGAGCCAGATCCCCCGCGGGACGCCGTAGCGCACGATCGCCTCGCGAGTATACTCCGAGCAGGTAGGCAAGAAGCGGCATGACGGTGGCATGACCCTGGAAACGGTCACCTGGTACAGCCTGATCAACCCCAGGGCCAGTCCCCTAACCGGACTTGCAGACATAATTCACCCGACTGTCAATTGCCCGTCGCTTGGCATTGAGACGGCAACGGGCGATCCAATACCCTGAATGCAGCCTTCTGAGCCCCTTCTCAACCCGCACCCGATCCCGAGCCGGTCGGCCTGACATTACCGGAAGCCGAATCGAGCAGGCCAGCCTTCTCCAACGCTCCAACCACCGAACACTCCAGAGCCGCATAGCTGCTATCAGCCGACGATGCCCGGGCGACGAACACGCAATCCCAACCGGGATGCAGGCGCCTGGCTCTAAGTACTTCACGGAGACGCCGCTTGACACGATTTCTGGTTACCGCATTTCCGACGCGACGGCTCACCGAAAAGCCATACCGGGAACAATCCAGACCGTTGGGCATCGCCCTCACCACCACCGGACCCGCCCCCCAGGAGCGGCCTTGACCATACACCGCCTGAAACTGCCCGCTTGTGGTCAGGATTCGCTCGCCGCTCATCACTCCCTGCCCGACGAGAATCCCACTGTCCGAGCCTGTCTCAGACGACGGTGAGACGCAGACGGCCTTTCAACCGGCGGGACTTCAGAACATCGCGTCCGCCACGGCTGCTCATTCTCTTAAGAAACCCGTGCTCTCGTTTGCGCGGTATCTTCTTTGGCTGATAAGTCCTCTTGGGCACTCTAACCTCTTAACCAGGGAATTCGATCTTCACACCAGAAAAGCTTTCTAACCCGGACCAAACCCACCACCCCGCAGATGCTCCGGGGCGAAGGGCAGAAGGGCCAGATGCCTTGCCCTCTTGATGGCGATGGCCAGCACACGCTGATGTTTAGCACAGGTACCGGTACGCCGACGCGAAGCGATCCGGCCCCGGTCCGAAATATAACTCCGCAGCCTTGCCCCGTCTTTGTAGTCGATTGTGTTCGTCTTGCCGGCGCAGAAGGCGCAGACTTTGCGGACGGGAGCGTATCTCGGCCTGGTGCCTCTGTTTGGCCTGGGTCTGGTTGAATCCTGTCTAACCACCTACTATTTCCTTTAGCTAGTATTAATTAACTTAAAAAGGTATATCTTCAGGCTCGGGCTCCGCCAGATTACTGTCCGGCGACCTTTCACCACCGACACCACCCGTTGCCCCCTGTCTATCCAAGAAGCTTACCCGGCTGGCGACGATCTCATTTCGAGTGTGCCGTTGTCCGTCCTGACCGTCCCAGGAGTGGGTCCGAAGTCTACCCTCGAGATAAACGAGCCGGCCTTTAGTCAAGAACTGGTTGCATTGCTCTGCGAGCTTGCCCCAGGTGACGACGGTAAACCACTCAGTCTCCTCTTTACGCTCTCCCTCAGCAGTGGTATAACGCCAGTTCGTTGCCACACTGAAAGAGGTTACCGGCCGGCCATTGGGGGTGAAGCGCATTTCAGGCTCACTGCCAAGATTGCCGATGACAATCATCTTGTTAACGCTTACCATCTTCCCCCCAAAAGTCCTTCTGTTTAGGTGTCCAGATTGGGCTAACCGTCCATTCTCACCAGTAAATGCCGCATGACATCTTCGGCGATACGGAGGGTGGCTTCCAGTTCCCGGCTCACGCCCGGCTTCATTTTGGACTTAAACAGAACATAGTTGCCCTCGCCAAAATGCTTGATGGGGTACGCCAACTTTCTTTTCCCCCATTTCTGGGTGTCCCCAATGGTACCGCCCTTTCCGGTAATCAAACGGCTATACTTATCTATCGTCGCGTCAAACGCCTCGTCCGCCAACTCGGGACTGACGATGAGAACCAATTCATAATCACGCAGGCCTTCGGCTGCTTCCGTTACCACCTTCTCAGATACCATTCCTTTTCCTCAGAAAATACATGTTCGAATTATAACACACCTTCGCAGCCGCAAACAACATCGACAGCTTCAACTGCGCGCCTCGCCGCGCCCCGGGGCCCCGGGCAACGGGCCGTCGCTCAAGCCACCCGCCGCGCGCCGGATATGCTAAGGGATACGCTCGAATATCTTGATCTCGGCGGTCTCGTTAGCCGAAGATATCGAGACCAGGCTGTCTGACGAATACACCGGCCGATAGTGCTGCAGGGCCTCGAGTGGGACCGGACTTATCAACGGGTCTGAGCCCGCGATCACCCAGTTTCCTGATGTCTGCCCGGCCATATACGCTGATGCCTCGTCGTAGGTGGCGAATTGCTGCTCGCTGACCACTTCCCGATAGCTCTGGCCGTCCGGATTTGTCCGCACGAGGTACGAGACGACGAGGGTACTATTTCCCGAGACAGCCTGCCCGTCAAAAGAATACAGGCGAGTAGAGAGTGACCGGTAGTACTCAGGATAGATGTAGAGACTCTGCTGGTTCTTCTGGGGATTCCAGTAGATTTCAAAGAAGTCGTTCTGGCTCTTTCCCGCCCAAGTGGCCACTGCCCAGAACTTACTGGCGGCAGTCTGATAGTCCATGATGACGTAGCCCGACTTCATTTCGGCTGCGATGGCCTCGGCAGAGGTTTCATCCTGGGCAACGAGGAAGCTGGCCACCCTGGTCACGGCCGTTGGGTCCTGTCCCGGGTTTGCATTTGGGATCCTGTGGCCGATGTAAGTTATCCAGTATCCGTAGTCCCACCAGGCAGCCACGCCGTAGGCCGACGACGGATAGGCGAAACCCCCGCCCGTTGAGTAGTGCCGCAAGTAGGCATCGGCCGAGCCAAGGGGTTCGGGGGTATTGTCTCTCATCCAGATGAGCGCCTTCATCCAGGCGCTACTGGGAGCATACGGCGCGCTCCCGGCAGTGGCAATAGAAGGAGGCTTGGTGAGGCCGTGAGCCGGGTCGGGAAACATGATCAATTGCGAGAAGAGCAGCATGAAAATCAGCAACGCCGCCAGCCCGACGCTGACGTAGTCCCTGACGACGGCGACGCTCCGGGTCTGATCCAGATGCGCCCGCCGTCTTTCCAGTTCACGGCGGCGCTCAAGTTGCCGCTCGCGGCGCCGCGCCCTCTTATTGGTGATCGCGGCCGACGCCGCGGCCACCGTAGACCTGATCCTGAGACCTTCCAGATCCAGAACGCCCCAAGACCACGTACGGGAGCGGTCGCCGCCAGAATAGGCAAGACCCCAGGCGACCAGGTAGTAAACGAGTATGGAAGCGTAGCCGGCGAGCAAGGCCACATTAACGGCAAAGTAGTAGGCGAAGCGGCGTTGCCCGATGGTGGCCAGAAGCATCACCAGGCTCCACACCACAAACGCGGTTTTTGGCGCGTTGCCCTGTTTGATGACGTCCCGGACCAGCAGCAAGGCCAGGCCAATGAAAGCGACCGGCAATGCAATGTAGAAGTTGATCCAGGCGGGACTGTCGAAGAAGCCACCACCAGCCCGCAAAGGCATGAAGATGGACTGCGCCTCAACGGTTGCCAGCAACGTGCCCGACGGAGTAAAGACTTTGAAAGCCTCCAATAAACTTCGAAGCATTGCCGGTTGGAGCAGGTAGAACAAGCCGAGTCCGGCCAGCCCCAGGACGAGCAAGGCCGCCGGATAGAGCAAGCGGAAGATGTTGCGCCTGGCCATTACGAAAGAAAGAAACCCGAGCACCAGGGGGAAAAGGGCCGCGACCAAGAGCGAAGGCGCATACAGACTGCTTGGAGCCACGGGCAGAAATATGAGGGTAACGACAAAGATGATCGTACCCACAGCGGCGAGATATGCGGTCGACCGCCCCTTGAGGTGATCGATGACAAACTGAACGACGAAGAACACGGCCATAGCAAATACAACCAGGAGGGCTCCCGACCAGGCGAAGATGTACATACCCAGAAAGAGCCCGCTGAGGACCGAGAACAAACCGGGGCGCAGGATCTTGTCCCACCGCAGATTCCGGAAATGGCTCCAGGTAAGCTCCCTCAGTCCGGCCGACTTCACAGCGAGGATAAGAAACAGTATGGAAGTGGTGCTCAGCAGCGTCTCGGCCACATGCTGGTCGGTGAACCCAAGTATCGAACGGCCGAGGAATTCGCCCGGCAGCAGGGCCACCAGGGCGGCGGCAACGACGCCGGCCCACTGGCCGTGCTTGCCCCACAGCTCTTTCCCGATGAAGAACGCCGGCACGGTGGTCAGCGCCCCCAGCACGGCCGGGAAGTACACTCCCACCAGATTGACAGTGTGCTCGGTGGGGGAACCCAACCCGACAATCCAGATGATGGTCCCGAGCAGCCACTGGAAAAACGAGGGAACCACGCCGGTAATAGTGCCGGAAAACGACAGATACGGATCGATCCCCGGGAAATGGGGAAAATTGTGGACGAGACTCTCGACGAGCCGCATGTGGTAATAGGCGTCATTGCCCGTAAAAACGATACCGTCAGCGGTGAAAACGCTCTTGTAGGGCAACGCGATGCGTATCCACAGTGCCAAGCCAAAGAATAAGACCAGCAAGAGGCCGGCAATCAGGCCAGGCCATCTTCTCCTGTTCACATGTGTTCTCCCTGAGCAATACTAAGGGCGGGCCGACCGGGCCCGCCATCTGGCGTTTAGTATTGCATAATGACTCAGTCTTGGCAAGCCGCGTCGAAGGACAACAAGTCTCATCCCAGCGGGGAGTTCTATCATTTGGACACTCCCTCTACGGTCGACAACCGAGTTGCGATGTTCAGGAGAGCCGGCTTCGCTTCGGCCGAGAGAGTGTTTCGAGTCGAGAACACTACCATAACGGTAGCCAGGAATGCCCAAATTACGGCGTCACACACTCGCTCATTCTGTGACGGCGGCGTCACGATCCAGGCCCAAGAGTCAGCCGTCCTGCCGGCTGCAGAATCCGTCCGATCGAGCGCCAGCCTTTCCCGATCCTGAAGACCTTCGTTGAGCAGGTTGGGTCGAGAGGTCAAGTGAGTTCCTCCGTTAGTCCCAGGAACTCACGATCTGAGCCGAATTTCCACAGATGGACCGGATTCCCGCCGTGTTAACCTCCCCATGCGGTTGCCTTGACGGACCACCAGGCGGTACAGCCGTGAAGATCAACAATCTTGCCGAATGTGACCGAAGCACGTCCTGGGCAACGTGTCCGCGCTGTGCGGTAGACAGGCGCTGCATGGACAGCGCATCGACGGCGGCGCGATTGAAAGGGGCGAATCACCGGAGTATGCTGTGACCTGCGTGCAGCATCCGCTGTGCACCGACGGCGAAACCGGGAGTTAACGGGGATGTCTTTCGACAATGATACTGAGAAAGAAGTGAGTCGGCGGCAAGAAAAGGCTGGAAAAACCGTCGCTCAGTTGTATCAGGAAAGGGAAACCAGGGTCCGCGATGCCATCGAGTTGAAGGAACCGGACCGGGTCCCCGTAATTATCCGCGGAGAGAACTTTGCCGCCAGGTATGCCGGCCTGCCTTTCGCCGCCGCCTACTATGATCCAGCTGCGTTCAGATCTGCGCTGAAACAGACTATCCTGGACCTTGAACCCGACATGGGAGGAGGCTCCAGCACCTTGGCCGCCTCAGGCACCGCCCTTGAAATACTGGGGATGAAGCAACTGCTTTGGCCAGGTGGGACTCTACCTTCCGACGTGACACACCAGTTCGTGGAAACCGAATACATGCGTGCAGAAGAATACGATTTGTTTATTACCGACCCCACGGACTTCATTCTGAGATACTATATGCCGCGGGTATTCGAATCATTGAGACCACTTTCGGGCTTAGCGCCCATCATGCCGGTACAGAACTCGGCAGCCTTTCCCAGCATCCTACACCTGTTCGGAACGGAGGAAATGGGGTCTGCCTTGGGAGTACTGCACCGGGCGGGACAAGAACAGGAGAAATGGCGACGGGCACTGGCGGGCTTTGAAGAGGAAATGGCACAACTCGGCTTCCCGTTGGCGAGCCACGCGAGCTTCGGTGGCGCTCCCTTTGATGCGATCTCCGACTACCTGAGAGGCATGCGGGGAACGATGCTGGACGTGTACCGCTGTCCCGACAAAGTGCTTGCTGCGTGTGAGCGAATCATGGATTGGCGCATTGCACGGAGTTCGCCGGCAGACCCCAGCCGGAGAGGAAACCCGAAGCGGGCAGGCGGGGCGATCTTGAGGGGATCCGACGGCTTCCTGTCCAAGGCGCAGTTTGATAGATTCTACTGGCCCGGGCTTAAGCGAACCATGCAATCCACGATCGATCTCGGTTTCGTGCCATTCCTATTCTGTGAAGGGACGTGCAATTCGAGGCTGGAGTACTTTCTTGAACTCCCCAGGGGCAAATTTGTCCTCCACTTCGACGAGACGGATATGGGACTGGCAAAGGCAGTGCTTGGTGGTCACTGCTGCATCATGGGCAACGTGCCGGCCTCGTTGCTTTCGATTGGCTCGCCCACGCAGGTTGAGGAGTACTGCCGAAACCTGTTCCGCGTCGCCGGAAGGGGTGGTGGGTTCATACTGACCAGCGGTGGATTCCTGAATGATGCCCAGCCGGCTAACGTGAAGGCGATGATAGACTCGGCTAAGAGGTACGGCCGGTACTAGCGGACTTCGGGTGGTGCACTCTCCTGACTTCAGTGCATAGTGTTCCTCAATCCCGAACAACTCTCTCGTACGCCGCGGCTCGTGTGCCGCTCGGCCCACCCTCAAAGTCCAACTTCGCCCCGCGGCCTCCATCACCTCGGCGATCTTCCTTACCTCTTCGGGCGAGTTCGCGTATTCAGCTGGCAATTCTCCAAGTACGGTCGCTACCTTGTCCGGATCTACTGCTGGCACATATCGACGCGACATCCTGTCTCGGTCTGCCCTAAGCGGCTGATGAAACGCGGAAGCATTCGTTCTTGTACAATTAGCGCGGCGAAGACAACGACTGGCGGGGGAACAAGACCGACTAACCAGACGTTAGTGAGCAGGAGGGTGCACGATGAGCGCCGTAAAGTCCACAGGTGTCCCACATGGTGGGCTGCCGACCTCCAGACCGGAGGAGATGGGGTTTTCCCCGGAGCGCCTCGAACGTATCACGACTCAAATGCAGAAGCTCATAGACGCGTGCACGTTGCCCGGCGTAATAACGATCGTGGCGCGGCATGGGAGCATCGTCCATTTCAAGTCCCAAGGACTGATGGATATCGAGGCCGGCAAACCGATGGATGAAGACACGATATTCCGCATTGCTTCCATGACCAAGCCGATTACCTGCGTCGGCCTGATGACCTTGTACGAGGAGGGCTCCTTTCTCCTCGATCAGCCTATCTCGCGCTACCTGCCCTCGTTCAAGCAGATGGTGGTGAGGGCGAAGAGCGGCATGACCGAGCCGGCCAGCCGCGAGATCGACTTCAGGGATTGCCTGGCGATGACCGCCGGTTTCAGCTTGCAGGAGTGGGGAAGAATCGTCTCGCGTGGCGCGACCGTGCCGCCGCTACAGCCCCTCGTCCCCGGCACACAGGGCAAGACCATCAACCAGGCTGGCCAGCGGGGCACGCTTCAGGAGGCGGTTGAGATGCTTTCGAAGTTGCCGCTCAACTTCCATCCCGGAACGGACTGGGAGTACCATACCGGCCACGAAGTGGTCGGCGCTCTTATCGAGAAGATTTCTGGCCTGCCGCTGGACAGGTTCCTCCAAGAGCGTATCTTCGACCCGCTGAAGATGGCGGATACCCATTTCTATCTGCCGAAAGAGAAGGTCGGGCGCTTCGCCGCCGCCTACACCGTGAACCAGAACGAATGGGGCGACATCGGCCTCGTCGACAGCCCGGCGACCAGTGCGAAAGTGGTCGGGCCGAAGACTTTCCTCTCGGCCGGTGGCGGCCTGCTGTCCACTGCCGCGGATTACGCCCGCTTCGCCCAGATGATGCTGAGCGGCGGCAGCCTGGACGGCGCCCGCATCCTTGGTCGCAAGACGATCGAGCTGATGACCACCAACCACACTGGCGATTTACATCTCTACCCCATGGGCCCCGGTTGGGGCTACGGCCTAGGCCTCACTGTCCGGCTGAGCCTCTCGGGGGATCCCTTGCTGGGATCACTCGGTTCGTACGGGTGGGACGGCGCCTACTCCACCACGTTCTTCATCGACCCCAAAGAAGACCTCTTCGGCCTGTTCCTGACGCAGGTATCCGACAACGTACCGCCATTCACTGAGATCGCTGTCAGGCGCAAGGATTTTCAAAGACTCGTCTACCAGGCGCTGGTGGGAGAATAGGGGCGAATTGCCTCCGCCCACACCGGCGCCGGCTTCATAGAAGATCCTTCTGTGTTGACCCGCCTAGACCGGTCTGGGGTCTTGGTGTGACCCGTTGCCGGCTTCGCCGGCCAGTTGCGGTTCCGCGGCGCAATACCTTTGTTGAATATGCACCCGATCGTGACGCGCCCTCAGTCGTATTCAGTCGCTGCACGAAACTCAGAATCGTTCAGCATGGGGTGATTTGTCCTATTGACTTTCCGAGTTTGCGATGCTATCATCCGAACCATTATTCGATCACGCACTGTAACCGCTTGAAGGAGGGTGTGAATGTCGCAGGTCATTGTCATAAGCAGGATCGTCACACCCCGGCAGGTCGCCGGCTAAAGCCACTTGTGTTCGTTTGCTGTGACTTGGCCGTCCCTCCCGGGACTGGCCTTTGTGTTTTCCTCTCATCTCCACTGAGGTAAAGGCTGTCTTCGGTTAAGCCGCGGGTGTGACACATCCGTGGCCTTTTCTTTTTTCCAGACTCAGATTAGTGCGACAGAGCGTTGTCCGCGTTATCGCGATGAGGAGAACCGGTGCTGAATACCATCAAAGGCATACCAAGGGGATCGATGATTTCACTTGTTGATCTCGGCTGGGACGACCGGTTCCAGCAGGCCTTCGACCTGCTGGAGTTACACGGTTCAGTGCCGGGGCGTGTGGTCTCAGAGCAGAGAGGTTCCTACCAAGTGCTGACCGACCGGGGCCAGCTTCAGGCCGAGATATCGGGCAAATTCCGAAATCAGGCAGAAGCCGGCGACCGCTTCCCTGCAGTAGGCGACTGGGTGGTCATTGGTCCCGTGCCAGGAGAGCCGAAGGGCATCGTCCATGGGCTGTTGCCTGAGCGCAGCCGTTTCTCCCGGCAGGTCTCCGGGGGGCGGCAGCGGTTATCGGGCGGCAGGACACAGGAACAGGTAGTCGCTTCGAATGTGGATACGGTCTTCATCGTCGGCGCCATGGACGGCGGTAGGAGCGCAAATATCCGCCGGATCGAACGTTACCTGACCCTTGCGTGGAACAGCGGCGCGACCCCCGTCATTTTGCTGAACAAGGCCGACCTGTGCGCCGACGTCGCCGGCTTCATGCGGAGTGTGGAGTCGGTCGCCGCGGGTTTGTACGTACACGCCGTCAGTGCCAAAGAGAAGACCGGGCTGGAGGCGCTGAAGAGCTATCTGCAACCGGGGAAAACGATCGCGTTCTTGGGCTCGTCCGGAGCAGGGAAGTCCGCCCTTATCAACGCCTTGCTGGGGGAGGAGAGACTGAAGGTCGGCGAAGTCCGCGAACGCGACCACACCGGCAGACACACCACCACGACCCGTGAACTGATTCTCATGCCCGGAGGCGCCATGGTTATCGACACTCCCGGCATGAGGGAGATCCAGATGTGGGCAGGCGAGGATGACCTGGTCAATACATTTGAAGATATCGACGGTCTGGCCCGCCAATGCCGGTTCAAGGACTGCCGGCACGAATCTGAGCCGGGTTGTGCGGTCAAGGCAGCCATCGAACGGGGAGACCTCGACCGAAAGAGGTTCGACAGCTGCAGGCGACTCCAAAAGGAGGTCCGCTACCACGAGGCGAGAGAGGCGGGGAGCGTGCGGCTTGAGGAGAAGCTGCGGTGGAAGAAGATCGCGAAGTCACAAAAAGCCTTCAAGGAGGAAAGACCGTGACCCAAGATCGGAATGAGACAATGATGCCTGAACTATACGATCGACTCTCATCGGAGTTCCATGACTATAAGCTGCCGGATGAGATGGTATTCGTGGTAAAGAAAGGGCAAAACGGAGGCAAATAGTATGGACTTCCTTGATCTGATGAGCATCTCGCACCGGTACATGGAAATCCTCAACCCCTCCACTCCGGACAAGATCATCAGAATGGGAAAGATGCTGGGCATGAAGGAGGGCAGTCGCATGGTCGACTTTGGTTCCGGTTGCGCTGAACCGCTGGCGCTCTGGGCCGAAGAGTTCGGCATCAGCGGCGTCGGCATCGACATTTCCAAAGGCTTCTGTGAGCGGGCCGTTGGGAAGCTGGCGGCCAGAGGACTATCGGACCGGATCCAAATCGTCTGCTGCCGGGGTACCGACTATGCATTTGAGCAGGGGACTTTCGATGTTGCCACCTGCATCGGGGCGACGTTCGTTTTTGGCGGCTATCGGCAGACAATCCAGGCGATGAGACGCGCCATTGGTCCCCGTGGACGACTGGGAATAGGCGAGGTCCACTGGCTCAGCGACACCGTCCCGCCGGAATACGCCCAGAAGGAGACGACGTGCCATACCGAGCGGGAACTCCTGCAAATGACTCGCAAGGAAGGGTTCGAACTCGAGTATGTGATCAGGGCGAGCCATGACGACTGGGACCGCTATTTGTCGGACAACTGGTATAGCCTGGTGCGGTGGCTGGAAGAGAATCCGGACCATCCAGACCGAGGCCAGGTGTACCAGCGCTTGCGCACTACTCAGGACGACTACGCCCAGTTTCAACGGCAGTACTTGGGATGGGCGATGTACGTCCTGGCTCCCGGTGAGCCGACGACGCCAGGCCGAGGAGGTGTTGCATGACTGAAACTGCAACCCGTTCGTGGTTTGAACGAGTCCCGAAAGTCGAGCTGCACGTGCATCTTGAAGGGGCGATCCCGGACGACGCGCTTTGGGAGTTGGTCCGGAAATACGGCGGAGAGCGATCCATAGCAAGTCTTCAAGCCCTCAAGGAAAGGTTCCAGTTCCGCGATTTCGCGCATTTCATTGAAACGTGGGGCTGGAAGAACCAGTTCTTACGGGAATATGAGGACTTCGCCTTCATCGCTGAGGCCGTGGCCCGCGACCTGGTGCGCCAGAACATCCGTTACGCCGAAGTCTTCTACACGCCGTCGGACTTCTTCCGGAAGGGGCTCAGCACCCAAAGGCTGACAGAGGCAATCCGTACCGGTCTTTCGCGCGTGCCCGCCATCGAGATGGCGCTAGTCGCCGACATGTGCCGCAATTACGGTCCCAAGAATGCAGACAGGGTCCTTCGTGAGGTCAACGAGGTAAAGGACCTGGGGGTGATCGGCATAACCATCGGGGGCTCCGAGCAGACCTATCCTCCCGAGCCGTTCGCGGGAGCTTATGCAGAAGCCAGGCGCCTGGGGTTTCGAACCAGCGCCCATGCCGGCGAAGCCGCGGGACCGGCGAGCATCTGGGGAGTCATCAACAGTCTCAAGGTAGACAGAATCGGGCATGGAACGCGGGCCCAGGAAGATGAATCCCTGGTCGATTACCTCGCCGAACACCGAATTCCTGTCGAGATATGCCTGATATCCAACGTGAAGACCAAGGTAGTCGAGTCAATTGGGACACACCCGGTGCGGCGCTATTTTGAGCGAGGGGTGCTCATTTCGATCAACACCGACGATCCGAAAATGTTCGGCAATTCGTTGGCCGAAGAATACAGGGCACTTGAAACAGAGTTAGGCTTTCGCCGAGAGGAGATACGGAAGATAATCCTCCAGGGTATTGAGTCATCCTGGCTAACAGAAACCGAGAAACGAGAACTAGTGCGCACATTTCACAGTGACCCTGGCTGGTAGACGAGAACAGCTGAACAATTGTCCAAATTGTTGCCGCTCGGTGACTGCAAGAGCCCGTTGAGCCTGAGTCCGTTGTCTGAGGACGGTCATAGCTCACGCCCCCACCACGGTCGACGGTAACTCCACCGTCTACTATCTGACCGTGCCGAACGATCGCCCACCAAGGCATCTTTCTCAGATGAATACCATCTCCCGGGAAGACCTGCCCCCAACAGAGCTGTTGGAGATCCTTCTTGGCTCTGAGGGCAAGAGACAACAGGTTCGGAGAGTGCCAAATCAACCCGGATCGGCGCCACAATACGTCAATTCGAGACCTCCCTGTTTACCCCAGGCGAACGGTATATCAGTCCCGCGTGGTCGCTGCCAATTTCGATGGGGTGCTGGGCGGCGAGGGACTTACTGAGATTGTTAAGGAGTTGAACTCCAGAGACGTGGCCGGTCCAACCGGCAAGGGCCGGAGCAAGACGGGCCTTCGCTTCATACTTGCCAACGAGATCTACACGGGTACCCTGGTCTGGGGCCATGACTCCAAACTCGGGCTTCCGACCATAGGAGTGGATAATGCCTGCCCGGCCATCGTCACCCGGGAGACCTTCGACAGCAGCGTCGAGACGTTCGCCGCACTCGTGGGACAGTTTCCAGGACTCGGTAGCCGGAATATTGCCTGGCAATGTCTTCCTCCTCACAAGGTTCTTCCTTCGGCACCATGGGATTACACTTGATTGACTGATTTCGCCTATCCTTTCTGTAGCCTGACGTCCAGGATGGCCGTCCTGCCCGTTCTGACCGCAGCTACAGCCTCTCTGAGCGCCGGCACCCGTCAGCGGGTCTTTCAAGTCTTCGCCCATATCCGCCACAGGCTTGGGCAACCGTCGAGTAGTCCGGGCAGGGAGAAATGTCGACGCCGGCTGCCAATCCGATCTCATCTGAGATTCTCGTGTCGCCGTAGATCCGCTGGACAATGCCTCTGATCACTCCGTACGACTGGTTATTGAAGATCACGGTCAGGAAAGGAGCATGATAAGTGTATGCCGCCCATAGAGTCGCCACGGGGCATCCCCAGACGAAACCCCCATCAGATACGAGACTTATTACCAGCTTATCCGGTGCCGCCATCTTGGCGCCAAACGCAGCGGCAGGCGCCCACTGGATCGAACCACCAGCGCAACTGATCATCGTGTCTGGCTTGACGCGATCAATCTGATCCGTGACAGACGCCCAATCCCGAATCGTGTGGTTCACCAGGATCGTGTCCTCGTCGATAACATTGGAAAGGCAGTGGCACAGCCAATCGGAAGAAATGGGTTCTTCTTTTGCCCTGCTCGAGACTGAAGTCCTTCTCTTGTTACGCATGGCGGTGTTCTGCGTGGTGATTCTGTCGAGGCGGAGTGTCAGCTCTCTCTTCTTTGCCTCGGAGGTCTTCTGGCGGACCAGAGCTGTGAGCGCGGGAATCGCATCTCTCGAATCTCCTTTGATGTAGAGGTTGGCTCCGCGCATCCAGAGTGGCCTGCCTTGAGTGGTCGGATCTCCGGCAATCTGCAAGACAGTCGCCGTTGGCTTTGGCATTCCGCCCATCGGGGCATAGGGCATGTCATAGTCGATGGCCAGGACAACATCTGCGTCGCCGTATCCCGCATTCGGCTGCCTGCTCGCCCCCGCCTGTTCGATTCCAACGCAGAGGGGATGGGTGGTCGGAAAATTCACCCTTGTAGCCCCATTGAGTACTGGGGCAGAGACTGCCTCCGCCAGGCCCTCCAGCGACGTGATAGATTCAGAGTATCTTCCGGTTGCTCCCGCGACTATGAGCGGATTCCTCGCATCAAGAAGAAGGTCAGCAGCTTTGGCCAGTTTGTCTGTATCAATCGACTCGGCCATGTGACCTGGTTGGTGTGGCCTTGTAGGAATTTCTCGACGTTCTACTTTCTCGTTCAGAATTCCGAGGGGATAGGTCAGATAGACCGGGCCGCACGGCTCCGAGAACGCCACGTCGAAAGCGTGCTGAAGTACGTCGTGTATGTCCTCCCCGGGTACCACCTGGTGGTCCCATTTGACGCACCCACGCATGATGGAGCCTTGTTCGAATCTCTCGCCTTTCCAGTTAGAGCGATCGCCGGGCATCACTCCCGCCCATAGAATCACTGGCACTCGGCCCCACTGCACATTGTGCATGGCGCCTCCGACCTGTAGAGTGCCCAACTCAGCATGGACCATAACCACCTGCGGCCTGCCTGAAATCATGTAATGGCCATGGGCCGCAGTCATTGCCACAGATTCGTCGAGGCACATCACCAATCCCGGCGTACGTTTTCCCACGGCCCTCATCTTGGTCACCATGGCCTGAATAGGCGCAGTATCGGCTCCTGGGTTGAAGAAGATCTGCTGCACTCCGCTGGCATTTAGCACCTCGACGAAAGCCTCAGCCCCTTCGTATTGTTCCAAGTTCATTCCTCCTCCCGCTATAGGCGATTTGGATACATCCAATTGGCTAGTTAGGCCGCATCCCCCCGTCTATGTTCAGGGACTGTCCGGTGATGTTCTTTGCATCTTCCGAGACGAAAAACACCACCGCTCGTCCCATATCTTCCGGCGTCTGGGCCCTTCTGAGTGGCACGAGAGGCGCCATGAGTCCTTCAAACGTCTCCCTCGATTCCATACCTGCGGTCTGCGGGTCAGCCTGTAAACGAGCATAGGGACCTCTTACGAAAAGTGGCGTGTACACGGTCCCCGGGCAAATGCAATTCACATTGATATTGTCCTCACCTGCTCAGGGGATGATCGCTAGTAACCGCCATCTATTGGCGAGCACATTCGCCCTCGTTTCCGCCCAACCTTAATTACAGGTTCAGTTTGTTACGTTTCGAAGCGTAACACCACGGAGGTCTCGATCTGACGCTGGGGAACACCCCAATACTTCTTCAACAACTCATCTTTGTCAGGCATAAGCTCAAAGCCATGCTTTCGGTAGAACTCAATTGCCCACCTGGCATCGGCCCAGGTCCCCACGAGCAGGCGCTTTGTCTTTGTTTCCTGTTTCACATGGTCAATCAACCGGGCTCCGATTCCTTTTCTCTGCCAATCCGGTAACACGTAGGCATGCCTGAGAAGCGTAACTCCCTGGACCGGCTGGAAACCCATAACGCCAACTATCCGGTGACCCTCGTCCCAGCCAAAGAAGATCATCTTGGTCATCTCGCCGTGCAGTTCGCCCCTGGACATATACGGGTCGTGATAGCAGTCGTCTGGGATGACCCCGTGGTAAGCCCGCGCCGCCTTGTTGACGATCTCATACACTATGCGTTCGTCTTCTGACTTGAGCTGTTGGATCATCCCGTTGTCCCGTTCTGGTACTCGCCGAGGATGATACCACCGCGGTCGCGGGGATTCAACAGCTTCCCGGTGGCAAAGTCGGTGAAATCGTAATTCATCGCCTTGGCGCCCCAACAATTTGGACGATTGTTACCAGTGAGAGAAACAAGCGCGAAGACCGGCTGCGTCCTCTGGAGACAGGTCAAGTGCTGTATAATCGGACACAGGCTCTCTGCGAGTTATGTTTGACTCGTATTAAGTGCGAAATGGAGGATGGCCGTGAATACCGAAGAACTGGAAGCCAGAATGAAAGAGCTCGAGAAGAGAATAGAGTCATTGCAGCGCTTGCAGGATATTGAAGATATCAAGAAACTCCAGAAAGCTTACGGATACTACTTGATGAACTGGCTGCATGAAGAACTGATCGCCTGCTTTTCTACCAGCCCACGTACCACCCTTGAGTGGCCACAGGGTACGTTCACTGGACCTGACGGGCCTCGCCGTTTCTTCGGCAACATCAATACGAAAAGAGATCCGGAGTTCATGCACCAGATGATGCAGATATCAGGTATCGTTGACATTGGCCCGGATGGGAACACTGCGAAGGGAAGGTGGTGGGGTTTCGGTGCCATGGCCATCCCTGCCGGGTCTATGGAAGTACCCGGAGGAGAAGGGGTCACTCAGTCAATAGGCTGTGGGATCTATGAAATGGAGTATATCCGTGAAGAGGGTGTGTGGAAAATCCTCAAGATCAAGTGGGTACCTGTTTACGGTGGGACACTTGAAGAGGGATGGGTTAGGCCTGAGCGCAGAGCGAAATCCAGACCTTCTCCGATCAATAGCAGAGGATTCCCTGAGTCATGGTATCCGGATGGAGGGCCGGACTCTATCAACTACAGCTACCCATCAGGCAACATATTGCCTTTCCACTTCAAGCATCCGGTGACGGGCAAGAAAACGAGCGAGGAAGAACGGAACAAGGGAAACAAGACGACATGACAGGCTTCTCTAGAATACGGGAGGTGTTCGCGTGAGTGACAACTCAATGTCGGATAGAATCGAAAAGCTGGAAGAACTCGCCCAAAGACAACAGAGCCAGATCGAGATTCTCGAAAGCAGACTGGGCCGGATCGAGGACATCGAGGCCATCAAGCGACTACAGAAAGCGTACGGATACTACGTGGAGCATTGGATGTATCAGGAGATAATAGACTGCTTTTCGGACGGTCCGGGTGTCTACCTGAACTGGATAGAAGGCGTGTGGAAAGGAAAAGAAGGTGTCAGGCGCTACTTCACTCACGGTGGAAGCGCCTCGCCTACGCCGGTGGGTTTTTCCCATCAGCTCATGCCTACCAGCGGACTGGTAACGATCGCCCCTGGTGGCATGACGGCCAAAGGCCGATGGTACGGCTTCGGGGCCATTTTCAATTCGGTGAACGGCAAAGTAGAAAAAGGTGAGTTCACCAGTGGCATCTATGAAGTGGGCTATGTGAAGGAGAACGGCATCTGGAAGATACGGTCATTCGATTGGATAATCCCCTATGTGGTCAGGCTTGACGGAATGTGTGAAGGGCCGGAGATTCGCAGCCGCCGCATAATCAGCAACGCCAGTGAGAGTGGGGCTTTCATTCCTGATCCGGACGTTCCCCTGGACAAGGATGACCTGCGTTACGTATCCGGCTATGTCTTCCCGTTCCATTACACGCATCCAGTTACAGGCAAGAGAACATCTGAAGCAGAACGGAACTCGAAGCTGAAGCCTCTTGCTTTCGACTAGCTCGCACTGTTGAGAGACTTGGGGTGCCGAATAAAGCAGACTGGTCTGCGGAAATGCTCGGCCTATGGCTGCTTGCATGAAACGCCCAACTGTTTAGTGACTGACCGTCTCTTTGCCTGTCTCGCGTCCCGCGTAGGCCCTCAGCTTGCCGAGCAGCCGCGCCAGTTCTGCGACCAGCCAACGGCCAAATCCGCCGCGAGGAAAACCCTCTTCCGGAGCAGTCCGGCCCGGGTGAAGGGTCCAGGGACTGATCTGCCATGTCACCCCTTGCATCAGGCACTAACCTGGTTGATGGTGGATCAGGGTCGGACACGAAAATCGATATGCGAACGGCACCGATCAGGAACTTCGCGTCCTCAGATTCTACATTTCGCTAGTTAGTGACGGAGAAGCCGCGGCCGGTGGTGTTGATTTCTGGTGCCGCCAATAGTACATTTCAAGCGTCCCTCCCCGTAGGCGGCAAGCATTCCTTCTCCGAGGAGGCAAGGTGGCCGATTTCTGCATTATCGACGGCGACGTCCTCACGATCGACCCCTCACAGGATCGTTGACTTACGGGTCCTGATGACCGTCTCCGACGGCAATGTGGTCTTTGACACTGGCTTGCTCCAGGCGCTGACTGAAAACGGGAAACTAGTAGAACGAAGGAAGCTCATGAAAAATATAACAAAGGACATTCTGTATTTCGAGATAGGGCCGGACAATGAGCCCACCCATCACGTTGGGCCCGGCGAGGTTTTCGAGGTCGAAACCCAGATCAATCGTGGGCCGTGGCTTGACAGGCATCCCGATAGGGAAGCCATCGAAACAAAACTCCGGGGCGCCAATCCCGCCAGCGGTTGCATCTATGTTGATGGAGCAGAGCCTGGCCAGATGCTCATAGTGCACATTGGCGACATCGAGTTGGACCCTGTCGGATTTACCAGGTACTGGGGCAATACGGGGGCTATGCCCGGCTGGTTCGGACCGAGCGGCATCGGAGAACAGCAAAAGGTCGTGGAGATCAGGGACGAAAACGTCATATGGAGCGACGAATTGAAGATTCCGGTCGCCCCTATGCTGGGCGTCGTTGGCGTGGCAATGGAGCACGGCAGGTGGCCTAATCAGTGGGCTGGGCCGTGGGGCGGGAATATGGATATTCAGGAAGTCACCACAGGGGCCTCAGTCCAACTGCCAGTCTCCGTCCCAGGTGCGCTTCTGCACATCGGAGACATGCACGCGATTCAAGGTGACGGGGAGATTTGTGGGGCGGGGGGTATCGAAGCCGGCGGGAAGGTCAGGGTGTGGTGCGATCTGGCTCCTAAACCACAACACATGCCGTGGCCCCGCATCACCAACGAGACCCACATCATAGCCACGGCTCAGGCCAAGCCAGCCGAAGATGCTTTTCGCCTCGCCCTGGTCAATATGATTCTGTGGCTGGAAGAAGAGTACGGGATGTCGCGGGGAGAAGCCTATCTATTGCTCGGGCAGGTACTGGAGGCGCGTTGTACTCAGTTTGTCAACCCCACGTATACCTACGTCTGCAAGGTTAACCGTAAGTACCTCCCGAAATTACACCAGCGGGAGGCGCGATAGTCAATATCTTGGGCGTACGGTACCACGCTCTTGGGAATTCTGGCGCCGCCCTTTTTCGGACTTAACGATCAGAGTGATTGGGAATGCCAGTTGCCCACAACGGATGCCAGGCTTTGTCACTGCCTTTCTGACCTCGCAGGACCGATCTCACGGCCGGAGGAAAGAAAGTGCGGCGAACACCTCAGCTCAACGATCTCGCCCTTGCGCTATCGGGATTTCCTCAACGGCCTCATGAAGGCCTGCCCCCACTTGTCGGATTCGTGGCGTTGATAGGTCGGCAGGTCATCGTTCCACTCGTAACCGTGCTCCGAGGGATTCCACTGTTCCAGAGCCTTGTCGAGCGCCTCGAACACGGCCTTGTCCAACGTTAAGTAATCGTAAGGCGGATGGTGAAACACTGCAAAAGACGTTTCGTTGATATTCAGCAT
Organism: uncultured Chloroflexia bacterium; assembly: GCA_963735055.1. Lineage (GTDB taxonomy): Bacteria > Chloroflexota > Dehalococcoidia > Dehalococcoidales > UBA2162 > JBBITI01. The sequence continues at coordinate 505,008 of CAVTJN010000004.1, forward strand.
TTCCATCCCTTTCGGTACTTCCCCGGCATAATTGGCCGGCACGTCTATGCCGTACATATAGCCGCGTTTCTTGCCGTCCCGGTAGAACCGGGCGCCGCGCGGCCCATTGAAGCTCTTGATGCTTGCCAGAATGCCGTCAACTTCCTCACAGCGGTCTTTCCCGTACTCTGCCTCGTCCAGCTTCCAGAAGTCCCAGTAGCCATTGGCATCCATGTTGCGGACGCCGATGAACTTGTGCGCCGGGACCACCTGAATGCTGACCGTGACGTCCTTTGATACGTTCTTATTCATATACGCTTCCCCCAATCCTAGATAGTAAGGGTTGAAGACATTGCGTTTGATGAGAAGCGGCAAAGGCTTCGGCATCTTCCTGTATTCGGCGGGCGTCATGCCGTATGCCTTCTTAAATGAGCGCGTAAACGCCTCCTGCGAGGAAAAGCCGTACTTGACCGCTATGTCGATAATGCGGTCACAGGTATCCCGCAGGTCGATGACGGCCGAGCTGACCTTGCGCAGACGGATGTAGTTGCGCAGTGATATCCCTGCGTACTTGTGAAACTGGCGGGTGCAGTAGTAAGGCGAGTAGTTCAGTCTGCCGGCCAGCATCTCGAGTGTCAGCGGTTCGGTGAGGCTCTCTTCCACACAGTCGACCATATCCTGCACGCTCATGTGCCACTCAAACACCTGTCGCATCCCCCTTCCAATCGCAGTGTACAGTAAAGGACCTATGGGTTCTTGATTCGAGTTGCACTGTTCGATTGGACTCAACGGGTTTACATGCCGTCCCGCCCTCTATCTTAAGGCATGCGAGTTGTTCTGTCTCTGAACGATACCAGTGTCTGCGAACGGTTGCGGGTTTCGTTCACCGAGTTGAAACAACCGACCGGCGACTGGCGAATCGGGGAGCCCGGTTGGACGGGCCGCTTCATTCTTCGAACATGATGCCTGATTGACTCACTGCCCTTGTGTCTGTTGACAGGCGGGCGAGGGAGGTTCAACGGGCAAATACTCTTGCAGTAAGAGGAATTCCGGCTCGGTGAGGTCAACGACGGAACTCAGGTCTGCCGGGTCTGTCTAGCCCCTTCTCAGTTCGGCTACCTCGTCAAGAAGGGAGGGTCTCGAGATGTCGGCCAGGCGCGGCAATTGCCATCCGTTCCGTTCTGCTTCGGTACACGCCTTCTCCCACTTCAAGTGCCACAGATAAAGATCGGCGGCGAACATTTGCTCCAGATACATCGAATAGCTCCAGGCAAAGGCCATGTAGATGATGGTGACCAGCCAGACGAGTTGCGGTAGAACGACATCGAACTCATCCGCCACATAGAACATCAGTCCCGCCGGCACGAAGACAATCGCCGCCGCGAGGTAGGTCAATGTGAAACCCGAAGCGAATTCCATCAGATGCGCCCGTAGGACGCCGAGCCCTTTCCTGACCGACGCGAAGAGTCCCCTGTCTTCCCAGGCGAATGCAGGCATGATCAGGAACACTATCATTCTGATCCCCTTGTTTAGCAGGTCATAAGAAAGACGCCACCATGACAGACTCCCGTATCCCGCCAGTGCTTCGGCAACATTCTCCGCAGTTAGCTCTTGCTTTACCTTCTTCTCCTTTCTACTAAAGAAGGCTTCAAGTACCGTGAGGCCGAACCACACCACCGCCCAGACCAGGGCGAGTCCAACAATCCTCGACAGGTCTCTGCCTGCAGATTCTCGCAAAGCCCCCACGATACTGAGTCTATTTCCGTTTTCCAGTTGCTGGACCATCTCCAGCAATACCGAACACGAAAAAGTCAGCAAAAGTGTAACGACGAAGATAACCAGAAACACGCTCAGTAGCACAAAGGGGAATGACAGACCCTCCCAAGGGAAGAACCAGGTTACGTAGACAACGACTGGGGCATATACCAGCCAGGCCGCCAGCAATGGGATCAGAAACACAGGGTACTTCTTGAAGAACCTAGTGGATCCCTTTACCAGGTCCCAGCCGTTACGTGCGCTCTCAAACATTGAGCTTATTGCCTCTGCCACATCTCGGGGTCAGCGTGTTCTCCTCGAGTGATGACCGGAAATCGTTGCCTGGCGTAGTATAGCACCTCGTTGCATTCATCCGTGAGCCACCTCGGTGTCGAGTCACCCGATGGTTGTTCTTATTGCCAGTCTCCGCGCCACAATTACGCTTGTAGTTACCCACCGCTTAGGCCGCCCGGCCGGACTGAATGCGGCAGCTGCGCTTGACCAAGGTGTGTTTACGTCTGCGCCTCCGATGAGGCCGAGGCGGCCGCCTCCCGCTGCTGGGGTCGCATCACCCTCATTCCGAAGAGGAAACGCAGCACACTGATGCGCTTCACCAGCTCGTATATCGCCATTCTCGCCACAAACGAGGTAGCGCTGATGACAAGGTACTTGACTGCAACGCCTACGCTCCACGGAATGACATAGTAGCCGACGGAAATGATGACCGTTTGGTGCAGAACGTAGAATGGCAGTACTGCTTCGTTCGAGTACGTCAGGAATCTGCTGGTGCGGTTAAGAAACCGGCATTTCGAAGTCCTTGATGGAGGTCCGAAACGGGAGGCGCCGGCAAAATGAGGAACGCATGAAGAGTGCTCTTCTGCCGATAACTAACCTGACTACGATACTGATCGACGATTCGGCGAGATCGTTAACCACAGCCTCATCTGAGGTGGCCACGTGCGAGACAGCAACTCTTCCAAGATGCTAAGATAGCTGCGACCCCAGATTCTACATCCGGGTTGATGCTCCCCGTGGCAAGAGTCGGATTGTCGCCGGTTTGGTGTTAGATTGAATCAGGACGGGAAGGTAACACGAAGCTGATCACCCGGTTCTTCTCGAGAGCAACGCCCTTCATCACGCGTCAGCCGCGTGATTGGAAAATAACTGTCTTCAGAACGTCGCTCGATAGACTCGCCTACCAGGCGATATTTCCCTATTTGTCGATCTATATCATCGCGCTGGGGGCAACTGCGACACAACTCGGTCTCCTCAACAGTATCGGCATGATCATCGCGGGCGTCGTTGCCCCGCTGAGCGGTTGGCTCATTGACAGGACCGGTCCCAAGAAGATATACCTGTTCGGCATAGGTATGCTCGCGGTCTCATACTTGACCTACGGGATAGCCCAAAATTGGCTGATAGCCCTGATCGCCATGGCCGCCTACTGGATTGGGTTCTCCGTGAGCATCCATAGTTGCGCGACCGTGTGCGGCAACTGTCTCGCCAATGAGGACAGAGCCACGGGCATGATGATCTGCGAGACGGCCGCGGCCGGGTTGCTCGGCATGGCAGGCCCGCTGCTCGGAGCGTGGCTGGTAACAAGCTTTGGCGGAGCAAATGCCAGCGGCATCAGACCAGTATTCCTTTTTTGTTTGGTTGTCACCGCGGGAACGTTCATTATCGTGCTGACTCAGCTTTCCAATGCGAGGTGGAGAGTTGCGAGCGCGGCCAAACCCAACATGATCGGGGACCTCCATCAGGTGCTGAAGGAAGGCCACCACTTGAAGAGGTGGCTTGTCATTGCGGCGATATCGCAGTTGCCGATGGCAATGGTCTTTCCTTTTTCCCAGTTGTTTGCCCATGAGATCAGGGAAGCGACGCCTTTGGTCCTTGGGGTAATGGTGACCGGCTCAGCGCTGACGTCGATCGTGTTCGCCATCCCGTTGGGCAGGTTGGCAGACAGAATAGGACGTAAGAAGATACTTTACGCGACCATTCCGCTTTTCTGGCTGTCCAATCTCCTGCTCGTATGGTCGCCCAATACTGGGGTCCTGGTCGCGGCCGGAATCCTGCAAGGCTTCTACTACGTGGGTGGGCCGATATCGGCGGCGATGGAAAGGGAACTGGTGCCTGCCGAGCAGATGGGCAGATGGCTCGGCATCGCTCGTTTCTTCCGCATGCCTCTCGCCGCCCTGATGGCCCTCGCTTGCGGTGCCATTTGGGACAGATTCGGGCCCCAATACGTGTTCCTGGCCTTTGTCGTCCTTGATCTTATTGTCAGGATCCCATTGATGATCGGCATGCCGGAGACGCTGAGGATGCGGGTGGGGAGGGGACCTTCTACATCAAGGAGATAAACATCAAGCATATGCAATGATAGGCCAAATAGCGCCTAACAAGATACGTCTTGACACAAGTGGGAGAGGCATCTACACTAGTGGCAATTGAAATAGAGGAAGGCCGTATGATTTGCCCGGTCTGCAGAAGCGACATGATCGTGGTCGAGCGCAACCATATCGAGTTGGACCACTGCGGCGCGTGCGGCGGCAGCTGGTTCGATTCCGGCGAGATTGAACTCCTGCTGGCCGGCTTCGGTGTGACCGACTGCAGCGCTTTCCTGGGCGATCTACTGGGAAACGCGGAGGTGAAGACGGCTGAAAAGAGCCGCCGCTGCCCGGTGTGTTCCCAGAAGATGCGCAAGGCGAACATGGGGGAACAGCCACGAGTCCTGGTCGACGCATGCCGGCGGGGCGATGGGCTATGGTTCGACGGCGGTGAACTCGACGCTTTTCTGACCCAGCTGACGGGAAAGCCCATGGTTGGACCGGAATGCGACCGGAAGATATCGGATTTCCTGGGAGACATGCTCCGGGCACGAAGCGTTCCGGGTAAAGAAGGTACCAGGCGATAACGAATAACCTGAGGAGGCTGTCGCATGATCGGATTCGTCATTCTCGGCATTGTCATCCTGGTCATAGTGATCTTCGGCGCAGTCCTGGCGGGCATGTACAATGGACTGGTCAAGCTGCGCAACGAGGTCAAGAATGCGTGGGCACAAATTGACGTCCAGCTGAAGAGACGGTATGACCTGATTCCGAACCTGGTGGAAACGGTCAAGGGTTACAAGGACTTTGAGCGCGAAACGCTTGAGGCAGTGACCAAAGCCCGCAACATCGCCATGCAAGCGTCCTCGGCTGGGGCAGGGGCGGCGGAGCGGGGCAAAGCCGAAGGCGAACTCAGCGGCGCCCTGGCCAGACTGATGGTGGTGGTTGAGCAATACCCCGACTTGAAGGCGAACCAGAATTTCCTGGCACTCCAGGAAGAGCTGACCTCAACGGAGAACAAGATCAGCTTCTCACGGCAGTATTACAACGACTCGGTGCTGAGATATAACAACCAGACCCAGGTATTTCCCTCCAACATCATCGCCGGGATGTTCGGTTTCAAGGGCAGCGAGTTCTTCCAGGTGACTGCGGAAGCCGAGCGGCAGGCACCCAAGGTCAGCTTCTCCTAGCGGATAACGACCACCTATGATTTGGGAGCAGATACGCTCTAACCAGATACGCTCGACGGTGCTGGTCGTAGTGATGGGCGCGCTGTTGCTCATCCTCGGCTATTTCGTCGGTGAAGTATTGATCGGTAACTGGGTCGCCGGACTGATCATTGCCCTGATCGTGTGGGGCATCATGAGCCTGGTGGCCGTCACTCAGGGCGACAGTATCGTCCTGGCAATCGCCGGCGCCCGCAAGATCAGCCGGGACGACCATCCGACGCTCTTCAACGTTGTCGAGGAGATGAAGATCGCCTCCGGGCTGGAGAGGCTGCCGGACATCTATATCATTGACGACCCCTCGTTGAATGCCTTTGCCACCGGACGCAACGCGCAACATACGGCGGTGGCCATCACCTCTGGCCTACTGCAGAAGCTGAACCGCGATGAACTGCAGGGAGTCATCGCCCACGAGATCGGCCACATCCGCAACCGGGATGTGCAGCTCATGGTGATGCTGAGCGTGCTCCTGGGCAGCATCGTGATCATCTCGTGGTATGCGACCAGGGCCCTGTTCCTGACGGGTGGGGGGGGCGGCCGGAGGCGAAGCTCAAGTGGAGGGGGAAGCGGCGGGATCATCATTCTGGTGGTGGGCATCGTTCTGATGATTCTGGCCCCGATCGCGGCGCAGTTGATCTACTTCGCCGTTTCCCGAAAACGGGAATACCTGGCCGACGCTTCTTCGGCGTTGTACACCCGCTATCCGGAGGGACTCGCCTCGGCGCTTGAGAAGCTGGGCGCCTCCAACACGCGGGTGCAGAAGGCGAACAAGGCGACGGCGCCGATGTACATCGTCAACCCGCTGGAAAAGAAATCGCTCTCGGCGGAAGGCCTGACGAGCACCCATCCCGCCATCTCCGAGCGGGTACGCATCCTCAGGGCGATGGGCGGGGCGTCTTACGCGGCGTATGATCAAGCTTACCGCTCGTCCAAAGGCGGGGTGGGAATCGTGCCGGCCTCAGCGGTCGCCACCCCCGCCGTCGGACTCCGGGCGGCATCGGCGGAGTCCGGACCGGTAGAGAGCCTGCCCGACCGCATTGACCGGACGCGCGAGACATCGGACATGCTCTGGAAGATGAATAACTACCGCACCATCGACTGCGATTGCGGTACCCGTCTCAGGGTGTCACCGGGACACCGGGCGCCGACGGTCCGCTGTCCGCACTGCGGGCGGATTCACCCAACGCCGCGGTAAGACCCTTCCCGCCGGACCTTACTGTATTGACAATCACGCACGTTTCCTCTATACTCAGGTAACATTTCATGAAATATTACATTTACTATTACGTCAATGATTTCTTGAATGACGCGAATTACTGAACTGGCGAGACTAACCGGAGCGTCGGTGGACGAAGTACGGTATCTGGAGGCGAAGCACTTCATCGAGCCGAAGCGCGTCCGTCTGGTCCGCCGCATGGTGCGGGCGTACGAGGACTCGGACGCGAAGAAAGTCCAACTGGCGATCAAGTTCCGCAGGCAGGGATTCACATGGGACACGGCGTGTCAGAAAGCTCTGAAGGAGTTGGTGAACCCAACCCTTCTTTAAGAGAACGCTGTCGAGCTCAGGAGGTGACCCATGGCCAGAGTGTCACTTTGCACCGGTCCCGGCGTGTTCGAAGTCCTCGCCAGAGTGTGCCGCAACCCCCAGGAAGCCCTCAAGCAGTTCGTCGAGAACGCCGCTGATGCGGTCGACCGGCCAGTAACCGAGGAGGGCCATATCGAGATAAGACTCGAATATGCGCCACGGTCCGACGGCGGCAACCTGGCAGCGCTTCAGCAGATCACCGTCACGGACAACGGGGTGGGAATGGACGTGGCGAAGATGCGGGAGGTGCTCCAGCGCATCGGTGACTCGGAAAAACTCGATCTCGCTCTGCGGGGAGAACAGGGCATCGGGTTACTCGCCTTCTCACTGATCGCCGATGAGTTGCACCTTGCGTCCTCAACTATGGACGGCAGCCCGTCAGCCTGCCTGGTCTTGAAACGGAAATGGTTGAAGAGCGGATACGCGGAGATAGTTGAGCGGTGTCCCCATCACAAGCATGCCGCCCGGGGGACGACGGCCTACCTCTCCGGTATTCTGCCCGAGATCGCCCAGCAACTCTCCAAGGAACGGACAAAGGCGTATCTGGGTCAGCAATTTGCCAGCGATCTCAAAGCCGGTATCTACACCCTGGTAATTTCAGATGGCGGCGAGATGGAGCATATACACTCCCAGCGCTTCAGGGGAGTGAAGGTGATGTCCGCGACGCTGGCGCCGGGCAACAAGGGAGCAACGGCCTTTGTGGAGCTATATGTTCTGCCGTGGGAGATGGCGGACGCCGGTCTAGAACTCTACGGCCGCAAAGGGACGCGCATCTGCCCGATGACCGAACTGGGCGACTTCAAGCACGCACCGTGGACCGACCAGCGTCTTGAGGGTTTCGTACAGTGCGACCGGCTCAAGCGGACGGCGGACAAGACGGCGGTCGTCCAGGATGAGGTCTACCGGTCCCTGGTGACCGAGCTGAAACAACTTGAACCGCAAGTGCAGAAGCTCATCCTCGAAGCCAGCGCCGAGTCGCTCGAAAAGCGTTTCAATATCATTATGACCAGGACAGGGAGACTGATCGACCGCTTCATCCGGTACCGTGAGAAGGGCATACTGATGACGCTGCCAGTCCCCACCGCCCAGGCGAAGAACGGCGGCGAGTACCGTCCCCCGGTGGAGCCTACCCGGCCTCCGGCCGGCGAGGCAAAGACGCCCCGCCCGCTACGCGCCACGCGCGCCCCCTACATCAGGCTGAAGGCGCCGCCGCAGGACCGATCGGCATACCGCAGCTGGTACGACCCATCCGAAAGCGTGATCTGCATCAACCGCGAACACGCTGAGTTCCTGCTGTCACAGCGGGAAGACCGCCGGTGCCTGCGCTACCTGTTTTCGATCTGGGCAAAAGAGAGCCTGCTCCAGGAGTTCGGGGCCGACGCGGAGAAGGTAGCCGACGAAATCGTGGGCGTACTGGCCGAAGCCGAACCTCTCCTGTGGTAGGGATCAGGCGATGCCAAGGTCCTCCAGCCTCTCCGGCAGCGGCACCCCGGTCTCCGAGTCCCATCCCATCAGGGTATAGTAGTAGCGCTTGGCCCGGTCGAACTTAGCCCGGTCGAAGGACTTACCGGACAGCACACCATCGGTCTTGGGCTGAAAGAACCGGTCGGGCATCGTATCATCGCCGGCGGTAAAACCCTCTCGAATGTTGAACAGACGGGCCATGGTGAGGATTCGCTCGGCAATCTTGAGCTGTTCGACCACGCCGGTGTCCCAGCCGGTAGCGCCGGTGACGGCATCGGTCATTTGCTGAATAGTGTAGGGCAGAAAAAGACAGATCGAGGTCGAATCGTTGAGAATTCGCTTCAATTGCTGAAGACGGAACAAGGCGACTTTACGCGGACCGATGTCGTCCGCAGGCACCGGCTCGGTGATACCCAGGGACTTCATCTCGCCCAGTTGACCTTCCACGGCAAAGCCCTGATCGTGCAAGTTGCAGCAGTGGTCGGCGCCGTGCGGGTTGACCATGAAACCGAGCCCCAGACCCGGCTTCACCCGGGGTTCGTGCATCCCCGGCTCCAGTCCCTTCACATGCATGGCAAACGCGGCCGCCCCACCCCCGATCTGTTTCGCGGCCCGCGCCACACCTTCGGCCAGCAGGTCGCCGATTCCTTCGCGCCGGGCAATCAAATCGATCGTTTTGAGCATTGCCCCGGCGTTGCCGAATCTCAGGTCCATGCCACCGGTATCCGCCCGGGTAAGGAGGCCGTTCTCGAAGCATTCCATAGCAAACGAGATGACCGCCCCGGTAGAGATGGTATCCAGGGAGTAAGCGCCGCAGAGTTCGTTCCCCTTGGAGATGGCCTTGAGATCGTCCACGCCGCAGTTCGAGCCCAAAGACGCGAGCGTCTCATATTCGGGGCCACCGTAATCCCGGTCAACTGAATACGGCTCCTTCACCTCAACCATCTTCTTACAACGGACCGGGCAGCCGAAGCAGGCGTCCATGCCGACGCGGATCGTATCCTTGAGGGTCCGGGCGTCAATCTGGCGCACCGTGGGGAACAGACCGTCCCGAAAGTTGCGTACCGGCAGGTTTCCGCTGGTTTCGAAGCCGGCCATCGCCCCGCCAGTGCCGAACTCGGTAAAGTCCCGGGTCAGTTGCGGATTGGCAAGGACCCATTCGCGCAGCGCCCGCACCTTCTCGGGTTGGGCCAGAGGAGGCAGGGCACGCCCCCGGACAGCAACCGCCTTGAGATTCTTCGACCCCATGACCGCCCCCAGTCCACCCCTCCCAGCGGCGTCATAAAGTCCGTTCATTACGCAAGCATAGCGCACCAGCGCTTCCCCGCCGGGACCGATACCGGCCACGCGCACATTCTTGTCGGCGAGGCTGGCCCGGATGGTCTCCTGGGCCTCTTTGGTGTTCTTCCCCCATATCCCGGCTGCATCCTGGATACTGGCTTCGCCATCATGCACCCACAGATAGACCGGACGGGAGGCTTTACCCTCAACGATAACAGCGTCATATCCCGCCCGCCGCAACTCGGCGCCCCAGAATTCGCCCGCCTCCGCCTTGGCGATACCGCCCGTCAGCGGCGATTTGGCCCCAACGCAGTTCCGGCCACTCCCGGGAAGGGCGGTCCCGGTAAGGGGCCCGGTGGCGAATATCAGCTTGTTGCCGGGTCCCAGCGGATCGACACCGCCGGCCATCTCTTTCCAGAGATAGTAGGTGATGAAGCCGGCCCCACCCAGATATTTGCGGCAAAACGCCGCGTCGAGCGTCTCGGTAGAAATCTTACCGGCGGAGAGGTCTACCCTCAGAACTCTGGCGTTGTATCCGGGGACGTTGGTTTCCGGCATGATTGCCTCCTTAGATTCCAGACGAGACTGGAGAACGCAGCTGCTGCTACGGCGCGTTCTCGGTCAATGAGGCCGACACGGGGATTCCTGCCTCACAGGGTACCTTAGTCTGACACAGGCCGCAGCCGGGATAGCGGCCGATGAATTCCGCCTCTCGCCCGAGTTCCTTGACCATTTCTTTCTGCCGGACGTTGAGGTAATCAATGCACTTCTGTTTGTCGTGCCCCTTCCCGGTGATCGCCCCGGCAGGGCAGCGCTGGATACAGCGCCCGCATTCCTTGCCCTGAAAGAAGAGACAGGCCGCATAGTGGTCCCGGTACGGTCGTGGGGTCGCCTTGAAGACGGCATCGGTGACCAGGCTGCCGCAGCGCATGGCGAGCCCCTTCGGAGTGAGAAATCCGTCGGTAAGGCCGAATGTCCCGAGTCCGGCGGCGTAGGCGATGTGACGCTGAGACCAATTCGACGTGAAGGCTCTCACGTCGACCTTGTGAAAGGCGGCGGTTTCCGGAGCCACCGCCCGATGTCCGAATCCCTCCAACAGCGACGCCACGCGGCGCGACAACTCGTAGATGAAATCCTGCCCTTGCCAGCGCGTCCGGTTCCACTGAAGCGATGGGATGGCCGTCTCCTGCCGCTGCCTGAGTCGAGTTTGCCGGCTGATCGGCATGATAAACGACACCACCGAAACACGGGAAGAAGGGCCGCCCGGCCGGTGCAAGTCGAGAGCCTCCCGGGGAGTCAGGTGATGAGCGCCGATTATTGTCTTGTACTCGGCGAAGAGGGGATCGTCGCCATCAGCGAACCCGACCAGCGGTTCGTCGAAAATAGGTCCGCCACCGAGATCGCGCAGGACATTGGAAGGGCTCTCCCGCACGTATCTGCAGATAGCCCGCTCGACAAACACGGCAGGGTCGTTCAAGAACGACCCTGCCTCAGGATTCACCGTACTCAAATGTCCCTCTACCAGGCTATTTGGCAGCGGCTTTCGCCCTGGCGGCCGGCCGGCGGACTGCAGCGGGCTTGCTCCTCGGGACCTTCTGTATCCGGCAGAGAAGAGCCTTCATCTCGGTGTAGCCGGTAACCGGGTCGCGAGGTTCGAGCTGGGTCAGTTCGTTCGAGTTGGCCTCGGCCCAGCCGTGAGGAATGCTCACAATGCCAGGATGCAAAGCCGGATTGGTATTGGCTTTCATCGTCAGCCTACCTTTGATGGTCTCGATAAGGATCCGGTCGCCGTGCTTAATGCCATACTTGGCGGCAGTCTCGGGATGGACCTCGGCGATGGGTTCCACGGCGTCCTTACGCAAGACCGGGATGTTCCGGAATTGGGTGTGCGTGTACTGGGTAAGCCGGGCACCAGTCGTTAATATCACCGGGAACTTCTCGGCAAGCTCCGGGGTGCGCACGGGACTCTGGCTCGGCTCGACATGATGTGGAAGAGGATCATACCCGGCATCGGCCAGCGTCTGGGAATAGATTTCAATCTTCCCTGACGGCGTCCGGTAGCCACCCTGAGCGTATTTCTTCTCGGTATAGAAGATGCCCTCGGGATGATCCTTCTCGAGTTGTTCCCGGGTCAGGCCGCTGGGCTTCAGGAAGAAGTCGATGACCTCCTCCTCAGTGTTCCAGGGGAATTGCTCCTGGTAACCCATTCTCCGGCCCAGCTCGGTCCAGATCTTCCAGTCCGGCCAACTCTCGCCAACCGGCTCGACCACCTTCTTACGCAGGAGGGCGTAAGGGATACAGGTATTCACGCCATAGACGTAGCCCACCCCACCCTTCTCCATGTGAGTACAGGCCGGGAGAACGATGTCGGACAACTTGGCGGTTTCGGTCATGAACAGATCAACAGTGACCAGCAATTCGAGTTTGCGCATCGCCTGATGGATACGCTTCGCGTCGGGCAGAGTCAGGGCGGGATTACCTCCCTGAACGATCATCGCCTTGAGGGGGTATGGCTTCCCATCGAGAACAGCATCGGCGAACAGCATTTGCTGTCCGTAGGGAGAAGTGCGGCCCCAGAAACGGCGGAACAGCGGATGCGATTCGGCCCCAATCGGCTCGCCGACCTCAGGTACCCGCAGGTCACCCAGCCGGATAAAGGGAATAGTGGTCCAGCCGCCCTTAACGTCAATATTGCCGGTCACGATCTGCAGCAGCGCCAAAGCGCGGTTGGTCTGGAATCCGTTTATGTGCTGGTCGATGGAGCAGGTGCCAGGGTTAATGCAGGCCGGTTTCACGGTGGCGAACAACCGGGCAATCTTCCTGATGTCATCGGCCGGGACCCACGTAATCTGAGACACTTTCTCCGGCGGGTACTGCTTGACATGCTCGACCAGCTTGTCGAAACCGCTGGTGAACTCGTCGAGGAACTTCTTGTCCTGGAGGCCCTCGGTGATGATGACGTTGAGCATACCGAGCGCCAGAGCCGTGTCCGTCCCGGGCCTGAGCTGAATGTGCATGCCTTTCGCGGCAATCGAGGTCCGTTTCGGATCGATGACGATAAGGTGCTTCAAGGTCCCGGCGTCCATGGCCTTGTAAATCTTGTTGGCAATCGTCATGCGCGAGGCGTCCATGTTCTGGCCCCAGACGATGAGACACTTTGCATTCCACGGTTCTTCAATGGGGTACGTTCCAAAGGTCATCTGGCGGGCCATGATACGGGAGCGGAAGCAGTTACCCTCAACCGACAGAAGGTTCGGCGTCCCGTATACCCCGCGGAACCGCTGGGCAAAGCCGGCGAGCTCGATGTTCTCGGTGCCGATGGAGCCGCTGTAGACGGCCAGCGCCTGCGCGCCATACTTCTGCTTGATTTCCTTCAACTTGGCGACGATCGTGTCCAAGGCTTCATCCCAGGTGATGCGCTGCCAGGTCCCGTCGGCCTTTTTCTTCATGGGATGCTTCAGCCGTTCGGGGGAATAGACGTAGTCCACGAGCGCCTCGCCCCGCGGGCAGATGAAGCCCTCGCTCACCCCGTGTTCAGGCATGCCTTCGACTTTGACCATCTTGCCGTTTTCGACGTAGGCGTTAATGCCGCAGCTATTGATACACAGTATACAGTCGGTCTTCACTATCTTCTGAGTCATGGTGCGCGGTCTCCTTTATTCAGGAAAGTCGTATTCAGGGGCTTATGCGGTCCGTAATTCACCCACCAGTATATCCAATCGGTCGCAAATGAGTCAAGGCGGGTTGACAGGCATTTCACCCGCCGACTACAATGCCTGAAGGTATCAAACCTCAAGGCATCAAACCCGAAGGCTAAACACTGGACGTGTCCGAATTCAGCATCGAGTTTCAGCCGGTGGGACGCCGGGGTCAGTTTCAGTCCGGGCAGTCAGTACTGGACTGTGGCCGTGCCCTGGGAATCGGCATCAGCAGTGTGTGTGGGGGCAAGGGGACGTGCGGCAAGTGCCGGGTGCAACTGGTGAGCGGCGCGTCCTCGGCGCCGCGGTGACGGCGAGATCAAGGCATTCTCGCCGCCTCAGCTGGCATCAGGGTGGCGGCTGGCCTGCCAGTGTTTCCCTACCGGTGATTGTGTGGTCTATGTTCCGGTGGAGTCCATGACCACCCCCCAGCGCACCCAACTGGAGGGGCTCGACATTCCGGTCCGGCTCCGATCACCGGTGGCAGCCAGAGCCATCGAGATGCCGCCGCCATCGCTTTCTGACACGCTGGGAGATGCGGACAGACTTCAGCGGACGCTCAGGGAACAACGAGTGCGCTGCACCTCGGTGGACACCAGTCTGCTGCGGACGTTATCGTCCAGAGTGCGTGACTGGTCGTGGCGCTGCAAAGCCGTGGTACGCCACGGCGAGGTGGTAGCCATTCTGCCTGAGACAAGCCGTCATCTGGGACTGGCAGTCGACTTCGGCACCACCAAACTCGCAGGCTATCTGATAGACATGAGCAACGGAAAGACGCTGGCCGCGAAGGGCATCATGAATCCCCAGATCAGCTACGGTGAGGACATCATCGCCCGATGCAACCTGGCGATTTCGTCCCCCGAAGGCAGGGAGCGCCTGCAGAAGCTGGCCACCGGTGCCGTCGGCGATCTGGGCACCTCACTGGCAAGATCGGTGGGGGCAGTGGCGGAGGATATCACTGAAGCAGTCGTGGTGGGCAACACGGCGATGCATCACCTTTTCCTCGGCCTGCCGGTACGCCAGCTCGCGCTGGCCCCTTTTGTAGCGGCGGTCAGCAGCGATCTCGACGTGAAGGCCCGTGATCTCGGAATCCCTTTCGCTCCCGGAGCCTACGTCCACCTCCTGCCCAATATCGCCGGGTTTGTCGGCGCCGACCACGTCTCGATGCTTCTGGGCACCGACGCCAGGGCGGCCAGTGGCGTGGTGGTGGCGCTTGACATCGGAACGAACACCGAGGTATCGCTGGTACACCAAGGCAAGATCAACAGCATTTCGTGCGCCTCCGGACCGGCTTTCGAAGGCGGCCACATAAAGGATGGGATGAGGGCCGGAACTGGCGCGATCGAACGTGTACGCATTACCAGAGAAAGCGTCGACTTCGCGACCATCGACAATGCGCCCCCGGTGGGCATTTGCGGCTCGGGGATCATTGACACGGTTGCCCAGCTGCACCTGGCCGGTGTCGCCGACGGGGGCGGCCGCATGAGGCCGGGACACCCGCGCGTTAGAGAACACGACGGACAGATCGAGTTTGTGCTTGCCAGTGAGGAAGAACGCGGCGGGTTACCCGCGGTCGTCTTCACCCAGCACGACGTACGGGAGCTGCAACTCGGCAAGGCGGCCATCCGGGCAGGTATCGCCACGCTGCTGGCCGCAAACGGCCTCGCCGAAGGACAGATCACGGAGATTATCATTGCCGGGGCGTTCGGCAGCTATCTGGATGTCTCCAGCGCGGTGGATATCGGGATGTTCCCGGCGATACCGCTTGAGCGTTTTCGCCAGGTTGGCAACGCCGCGGGGATGGGGGCGAAGCGGGCCCTGATCTCCACCGAGCAGCGCGCCGAAGCCATCACTATAGCGGCCACGGCCCGATATATTGAGCTGGCAGGCAGTCCCAGCTTCAACCAGAACTTCATTCAGGCTGTCCAGTTAGGGCGATACGGGCTACACGAAGGTAAGAGAGAGGAGGCCGACTAATGGAAACCATGCTTTCCAGTTCATCCAAGGAAGTGATTATCAGCTACGACCGCTCCACGGTGTTGGTGGGCGAGCGTGTGAACCCCAGCGGGAAGAAGAAACTCTCGGCCTCACTGCAAGCGGGAAGCCTGGAGGTGGCCTGCCAGGAAGCGCTGGCACAGGTGCAGGCGGGCGCTGATGTCCTTGACGTCAACGTAGCTGCGCTGGGCGTCGATGAGCTTGCGCTGCTGCCCGCCGCAGTCAAGGCCATCATGGCCATAGTCAATGTGCCGCTGTGCGTGGACAGTACCAACCCGGCGGCGCTGGAAGCGGCGCTCAAAGTATATCAGGGCAAGGCGTTGGTCAATTCTGTCCAGGGCGAGGAGGAATCACTCAAGACGGTCCTGCCCATAATCAAGCATTACGGAGCTGCCGTAGTCGGCTTGACCATGGATGAAAAGGGAATACCGGCCGATGCCGACCGGCGGGTGGCCATTGCGCACAAGATCGTCGAGCGGGCCGAGAAAATGGGCATCCCGAGACAGGATGTGGTTATCGATTGTCTCGCCAGGACGCTGGCGGCGGAAAGCCAGTCCGGCCCGGCCGTCCTGGAAGCCATCCGGCGCGTGCGGGTCGAACTGGGAGTAAACCAGACGCTGGGCGCCTCCAACGTATCCTTTTATATGCCGGACCGGCATCTGCTCACCGGAACGTTCCTGGCGTTGGCCATAGCGGCCGGCGTCACCTGCCCCATTGTGGACGTGGCCGGTACGCGTGCCCACATCCTGGCGGCCGACCTTATCCTGGGCCGCGACAACCACGCCCTGAAATACATCCGTGCCTTCCGGCAGAGCCAGAAGGCCAAGGGATAAATAGTGGAAGCCCTGACGCGTTTGGCGGATCGCGCCCTGGACGGCCAGGACCTCACAGCCAAGCAGTGCCGTCAGGTACTCGAATGCCCAGACGACGACCTGATTTCGTTACTGCGAGAAACGTACCGGGTGCGGAAGGCGTACTTCGGGAACCGAGTCCACGTCCAGGTTTTAAGAAACGCCAAGAGCGGCCTGTGCACCGAGGACTGCCATTATTGCGCCCAGTCCCGTGTTTCTGAAGCCGACATCGAAAAGTACGCCCTGGTTTCAAAAGAGACCCTGCTGGCCGAGGCCCGCAAGGCGTTACAGATCAAAGCGACGCGCTTCTGCCTGGCAACCAGCGGCGCACGGCCCAACGATCGTGAGATCGACCAGCTCTGCGACACCATCGCGGCGATCAAGCAGGAGACGCAACTCCCCCTGTGCGCGTCGGTGGGGCTGGTCACCGGTGATCAGGCTCGGAGACTCAAGGCCGCCGGCCTGGACCGGGTGAACCACAACCTGAATGCCAGCCGCCGCTACTACCCCCAGATATGTACCACCCACACTTACCAGGACCGGACCGACACAGTGGCCCGATGCCGGACAGCGGGGCTGGAGATCTGCTCCGGGGGCATCGTCGGGCAGGGAGAGACCGACGACGATATCATCGACATGTTCCGGGCGCTACGGGAGATCAGACCGGAGGCGGTGCCAATAAACTTCCTGGTGCCGATCGAGGGTACGCCGTTCGGCGGCCTGGATACCGGGCTGAATCCGCGCAAGTGCCTCAGAATACTCTGCCTCACCCGGATGCTCAATCCGAGGAGCGAGGTGCGGGCGGCGGGCGGCTGGGAATACCACATGCGATCGCTGAAGGCACTGGCGCTCTATGCCGCCGACTCCATTTTCGTAACCGGCTACCTCACGACGGGCGGAACGTCGGTCCGCGAAGTCTGCGACATGATTGCAGACCTGGGTTTTGAATCAACGATCGAGGACACGGGCGGCTGAACAACCAACAGTACTTCTCCCAACAACTTGCCTCACTTGAGGAACAGGGGCTGCTTCGCGATCTCGTCATCTTACCTGGGACAACCCGACACAAGACGGGAGACGACGCGACAGTCCTGAATTTCTCATCAAACGACTACCTTGGTCTGGCGACAGATCCGAGGCTCAAAGAGGCAGCCACCGCCGCCATAGACAGGTACGGCGCGGGAGCGACGGCCTCGCGGCTTCTTGCCGGTCACCTGCCGATCGCTGAGGAGTTGGAGACCGACCTGGCCCGCATGATGGGGACAGAGGCAGCCCTGGTGTTCGGCAGCGGGTTCCTGACCAACCTTGGCGTGCTCTCGGCCATTGGCGAGAAGGGCGACGAGGTGTTTTCCGACCAGTTGAATCACGCCAGCATAATTGACGGCATCAGGTTGAGCCACGCCCATTGTTCCCGCTACCGGCACAAGGACCTCGATCATCTCGAGTCATTGCTCAAGAAATGCGGCGCCACGGGCAAGAAGGTCATAGTGAGCGAGTCCGTGTTCAGCATGGACGGGGACGTCGCCCCGGTCAAGGGACTGGCGGAACTCGCCGACCGTCATGACGCCCTGCTTGTCATCGACGAGGCTCACGCCATCGGCGTGATGGGGAAGGGCGGAGCAGGCCTTTGCCGGCTGCCGGCCAGCAACGTCCGTCCGGACGTGGTCGTCGGCACGTTGAGCAAAGCGCTCGGAGGGTACGGCGGCTTCGCTGCCTGTTCCCGGACGGTCCGCAGCTTCCTCATAAACAAGGCACGCACGTTCATCTACTCCACGGGACTACCTCCTTCGTGCTTCGGGAGCGCCCGCGAGGCGGTCGCGATCGTGACCGCCCACCCCGAAAAGGGCGGGCAACTCCTGGACAAAGCCCGCCGGTTCCACGGCCTGCTGGCCGGAAAGGGCCTCAATACAGGTGAATTCGAGTCTCATATCCTGCGCATCGTGATTGGCGCTAACGACGGGGCGTTACGTTTTGCCGACCTGCTCACGCGGCAAGGATTGCTGGTCAGAGCAATCCGGCCCCCCACCGTACCCGCCGGAACGGCGCGGGTCCGTCTCTCGATCACCCTGTCCATGAACGACAAGGACCTTACCCGGGCCGCCGGGACAATGGCCGCCGCGGCGCGGGAAACGGGGCTTCTGCCATGAGCCGCGGCATCTTCATCACAGGCACGGACACCGGTGTCGGCAAGACGGTGGTGACCGCCGGTATTGTGCGATGGCTGAGAAGGAAGGGAATCGACACCGTCCCGATGAAACCGGTGCAGACCGGGGCCGAAAAACGCGGCGGTGAGTTGGCCGCCCCCGACCTGGCATTCTGTCTGGCCGCTTCAGGCATGCAGCCCAGCCCGGACGAACTCCGCCTGATGTCGCCATACCTGTATGAACCCGCCTGCAGCCCGCATCTCGCCGGCAGGCTCGCCGGGCGGTACCCGGAAACGGCGAAGATCACGGAGTGCCTGGGCGCCCTCCTGGCAAGGCACCAGACGGCGGTGGTGGAGGGTGCCGGCGGCATCATGGCGCCTCTGAACGAAACCGACACCATGCTCGACTTGATGAGGACCATGGGGTTTCCGGTGGTCCTGGTATCGAGGGTGGGGCTCGGCGGCATCAACCACGCATTGCTGTCGATACAGGCATTACGCGCAGCACGGCTGGAACTGCTCGGAGTGATATTCAACCAGCCAGCCGCGCCGTCGCCCGAAGACCGGTTCATTGAAGAGGACAATCCCAGAACCATAGCCCGGCTCGGCGGAGTGACGGTCCTGGGCAAAATTGACTACTGCGACATGGGAGCGCCGGCCAACGAAATTTGGCACCGTTTCGACCAGTCTGTGCCCGGACTTCAACTTATCCGGCAGACACTGGAGGGCGGCTAATGGGCGAAGACCTGAGACAGCTCGACATCAAGTACCTGTGGCACCCCTGCACCGACATCAACGGATTCGAGGCGGCGCCGATCCCGATAGTGGAACGCGCCAAAGGCGTATACCTGTACGAGGCAGGAGGCCGGCCGTTGCTCGACGGCATTTCGTCATGGTGGTGCGTGAACCTGGGGCATGGCCACCCGAAGCTGATCGCGGCGATTCAGCAACAGGCGGCCCGACTGCAGCACGCCATATTGGGCGGCATGTCGCACCCGGGCGCGATCCTGCTGGCCCAGCGCCTAGCTCAAATCACCCCGGGAAACCTCGAGCATTCGTTCTTTTGCAGCGATGGAGCTTCCGCCGTCGAAGCCGCCCTCAAGATAGCAGTCCAGTACTGGGCTAACATCGGCGAGAAGGGCAGGACGTGGTTTGTGGGTCTGGAAGAAGGCTATCATGGCGACACCCTGGGGGCGATGGGAGTGGGGTACGTTGAGGCATTCCACCACGACTACCGCGAGGTGGTCCGCCCGGCATATCACGCCTTGTCACCGCACTGCACCCAGTGCCCGCGCGGCAGACAACCGGAATCGTGCGCAACTGAGTGTTTCGATTCAATGGAGAACCTGCTGCGGCAGCATCACGAGAGCATCGCGGCCGTCATCGTGGAGCCGCTATGCCAGGCAGCGGCCGGTATCCGGATCTACCCCGAAGAGTATCTGCGAAGGCTGCGAAAGGTGTGCGATGAGCACGGATTGATACTGATCGCCGACGAGATTGCGATCGGCTTCGGCCGCACCGGCAGCATGTTCGCCTGCCAGCGGGCGGGAATCGTCCCCGACATCATGACGGTAGGCAAAGGCCTCACCGGCGGCTACATGCCGATGAGCGCGGCGGTAGCCAACGACCGGATCTACGATTCGTTCCGCAACCGGAATCAAGGCCGGGACAACACGCTGTGGCACAGCCACACTTTTGGCGGGAATCCGATCATTGCGGCGCTGGCCCTGGCCGCCATTGATGTCTACGCCGACGAGCACATAGTTGAGCAATGCCAGCCCCGCATCGGCCAGCTCGCCCGAGGCATGACTGAGATTGCGGCCCTCATGCCCGGTTCGAAGATGCGGGCACTGGGGATGATGGGGGTGGTAGAAATCAGTGACGCCGCCGGCGGGGCGACACGGGCGGCGGCAGTGGTGAAGAAGGCCTACGAGCTGGGACTGTTCCTACGGCCGAGAGGGCGGGCGGTCTACTTGTGGCCGCCGCTGACCACTGCAGAGGCCGAACTCGGTTCGATGCTGGCCATCATCAAACAGTCGGTTCAAATGACGTGATCCTGCCTTAGTTGAGCGACCGCGTCGGCGCTCATTCCCAAGAGATCCTGAAGCACCGCCGCGGTGTGCTCGCCGAGTCCGGGGGCTCCTCCCTCCACCCGCCCCGGGGTGCGCGAGAACTTGAACGGCGAATTCACCACCTCGAATGTACCCGCGCCGGCCTGCTCGACCTTGACGATCATTCCCCGGGCCGCCACCTGGGGATGGGCGGCAGCCCCGGCAATGCTGTTCACCGGACTGCAAGCGATGCCGGCCGCTTCGAGATCCGCCATCCACTCCCGGGTGGTCTTGGCTTTGAACGCCGGCGCCATGATGGGCGCCAGATCGCCATAGTTCTGGGTCCGCAGCCAGCCGTCGGCGAAGCGGGGGTCATCGATGATGTCCACGCGCCCGATCAAGGCGCAGAAAAGCGGCCACTGGTCGTCCAGCCCGCCTTTGAGAGCAAGTGCAACATATCCATCCCGGGTGGCGAAGGTCTGAAACGGGGTGAACACGGGGTGCCGGGTACCGAGCGCTCGGGGCTCTTCCCCGGTGTTCAGATACCGGACGAAAGCGTTTTCCTGAACCGTAATCTGGCAGTCGAGCATGCCTATATCGATGTACTGCCCCTGGCCGCTGGTATGGCGTTCGTGCAGGGCAGCCAGGATGGCGGTACACAGGAATTGCCCGGCGGCGATGTCGCCGTAGGATACCCCCGGTCTCACCGGTGGGCCGCCCTCGTCGCCGGTGACGCTCATGATACCGCCCATGGCCTGAATAGTAACGTCAAACGCCGGCTTGGCGGCGTCAGGCCCGGTCTGCCCGAATCCCGATCCCGCCGCATAGATGATGGCGGGGTTGTGCTGTTTAATAGCTTCGTAGCCCACGCCAAGTCGATCCATCGTTCCCGGCGAGAAATTTTCCACCAGGATATCGGCCTTCTTGACCAGGCCAAGGAAGACCGCCGCTCCCCGGGGGCTGCTAAGATCGAGGGTGAGGCTCTTCTTCCCCCGATTAAGACTGAGAAAGTAGGTGCTGACGCCACGCACCACCGGACCGCTGCCGCGGGCGACATCCCCCACGCCGGGCCGCTCCACCTTGATCACCTCGGCGCCGAGATCGCTCAACAGCATGGTGGCGAAAGGACCCAGGAGGAGTTGAGACAGGTCGAGGACCTTAATTCCGCTTAAAGGGCCAGGCATATCGTCTTCACCCGTAATGCGCCAAATCGCCCGGGTACAATACATTCCGGGTAGCGCCCGAAACAGAGGGCCTCAAACGGCGTCAGTGCGAAAACGCCTTATCGCGATGATGGCGAAGACAGCCGCAAATGCGGCCAGCATCAGTATGTCGGGAACGACGGAATTGAAATCCCCGCCAAACACCAGGAGACTGTTGAATCCGGAATTGGCCCAGCCGTGCGGTGTCAGGCGGGCGATAGACTGCATCCATTTCGGAGTAATAAAGAGCGGCCACCAACAGCCACCGAGTGGTGCGAGGACGAGTGAAACGAGCACACCCAACGCCCCGGCGCTCTTCTCGGTCCGGGCCAGCGTAGCAAGCATGATGGAAAACGAAGTAGACACCAACACCATCGCGACCGAAAGCACAATAACGCCGATGGGCGACAGGCCCATGTCCATGCCAAACACCAGAACGCCGGCGGTCCAGAAGATGACCACCTGGATCAATCCCTTAACCACGGTCCCGGCGAACATGCCGCCGAGTATGGCCGAGCGCCGGGCAGAGCCGGCAAGCAGCCGCTCCAAGGTGTTGGTCTGCCGTTCCCGGACAATTATCGAGGCGGACTGTGCGGCGGCGAAGAAAGTGAACATCACCAGATAGCCCGGGATCACCCAGTTGGCGGGGTTCCCGGCCTCGACGTCACCCACCCGCTGAGTGTCAAAGGTGACGAGCGCCGGGGAGGGGCTTGCGGGGGAGACAAGTACCCGCTGGATCTCGGTACCCAGGCCGGAAACGTTGCCCGAAATCAGCGCCTGCTCGACGATTAGACTAACGGCCGTATTGGTGGCGAGTTGTTCCGAGCCCACCCGCGCGGCGATGTTGGCGGCAAGACCGTTCAAGGCTCCGCGGGTCGTGCTGGCTGACGGATCAACGACGACCTCAAGGCGGGTGCCGTAGCCGAGCATCACTCCCTTGGTAAAATCCTCGGGGAACGCCAGAAACCCGCCCAGCTTATGGTCTTTGACGTCTTGAAGCGCCTGACTGTAATCCCTGTCCCAGACGATCTGGGGCTGCCCGGGCGGGAGTTGGCCGGGATCTCCGGTTTCCATGGCACCGATAATCTGGTAGCTGATGCTCCCCTCGCCCTCCCGGCTGACGACGTGGAGCTTCAACCGCTCATCTTCGCTGCCAACCCCCCGGAACATGGCGCTGAAGATGAAGACGAAGATGAAAGGGAAGAGAATGAAGAAGAACAGAGCAAGGCGGTCAGTCGCGAAAATCCTCAGGTCTTTGGCCGCAATGAACCAGACGTGCCTCAATTGTCTCATCAACGGCCACCTCCGGGCACCGGCCGGAAGAAGAACCGGCTCAATAGCAGCGCCGCGACGGCCACGCCGAGAATAATCGCCAGGTCCCCGCCAACGCCAGCGAGGGACTTACCCCCGTTGATGATGCCCACCAGGGCTTCGTTGACATATTTGTTGATGGAGAACTTGCTGAGGATGGCAAAAACGCCCGACCCGGGAATAGTAAAGAACGTGCCCCCCAGAATCACCGATACGTTGGTGAACACGACCGACATCCAAGTGGCCTGGTCGGGGGTCCGGGAGATGGCGGCGATAAGCAGGCCCAACGCACTGGCAGCGGCGGAAAAGACAAAGGCCACGACGATGACCTGCAAAAAGGACAACGGCGTAAACAGCCGGAAGACGGCATAGCTCAGGGCAAGCAGAATCAGCGTCTGCACGAATCCGCGAAGCAACCCCGAAAAGAACTTGCCGGCGAACAACTCGCCGCGGGTGAGTCGCGTGGTGAGCATACGCTCCAGGGTCCCTTTCCGCCGCTCATCGACGATGACCTGGGCGCTCAGCGAAATAGCAAACAGCACGAACATGGTGATGATGCCGGGCAGAAATTGGTTCACCGGGTCCGGGCTGCTGCCTTCCATCGTCTCCGTAACCCGCACCAGTGGAGACGCGTGTTCCCGATCAATGAACCGTTGTACCGTGACCTCGATTTCTGTGGCGGAGGTATTCATACCGGCGATCAGTTGTTCAACCCGGTCGGCCACCTGAAACTCCCGATTGATCTGCTCAGCAACGCCGCGCACCATGCTCGAAACAATCTGGCCGTCGGTTCCGCCGTTCCCCCTTTGTCTAAACACGAGTTGCGCGGGTTGACCGGCGGCGATACTGTTGGAGAAGCCAGCCGGGATGTACGTCACCAGCAGGAGATCAGATCTCTGCAGCTTGTTCTCGGCCGCACCCGCAGAGAGCAACTGCACATCCAGACTATCTATCGCCTGAAGGCGTTCCAGAAACCGATCGGCGTACACGCCCTGATCTTCATTGACGACGCTGGCAGTGCCGTGGAACTGACCCGATCCGCCGAACGCCCCGTACATCAGAGCGAAGATAGCCACCGGCAACAGCAGACTGAATGAAAGGTCAGCCTTGTCCTGGAGATAGCTCCGGACTTCCCTGAGGGCGACGATTATGGCTCTTGTCATCAGTCTCGTAACGTGCGACCGGTGAGTTTCAGGAAGACGTCTTCGAGTGTCACTTTATCCGGAGGCCCGATGGCGCTCTTCAGATTGCGCGGCGTGTCCATGGCCACAATCCGTCCGCCATCCATGACAGCGATCCGGTCGCAGAGACGGTCGGCTTCCTCCATGTAGTGGGTCGTGTACAGGACGGTCATTCCATTATTCTTCAAACCAACGATCGTCTGGAAAATGTTGTTGCGTGACTGCGGGTCAATACCGACCGTCGGCTCATCAAGAAACAGCAATTGCGGATGTCCCATCAGCGCGATCGCCAGGTTGACGCGGCGTTTCATACCTCCGGAGTACTTGTCCACCTTCCCCCGGGCACGCTCCAGCAGGCCCATTTTATCCAAATGGGTGAGAGCCTGGGTCCGGGCGTCCTTGCCATCCAAACCAACCATACGCCCGAAGAAAACGAGGTTATCCAATGCGGAAAGGTCAGGATAGAAAGCCAATTCCTGGGGGCAAACACCGATAAGCGCCCGCACCGCGGCAGGATCCTTACTCATCGAATGCCCACCCACGGCTACGTCCCCCCGGTCAGCGTCAAGGACCGTCGACAAGATGCGGATGGTGGTAGTCTTGCCCGCTCCATTTGGCCCGAGGAGCCCGAATATTTCGCCCTTCGAAATGGAGAATGACACGTCATCGACGGCTTTATGCTGGTTGAAACTCTTGACCAGGTTCTTGACTACAACAAATGGTTCTGCCATTCGGTCGCTCCAAATTACGCGCTGAGCCTGTTCGGCGGAAGGACGCCTGTTATGATAGGGCTCGCCTGTGTCCTTGTCAACACTTGCCGCCGGCGGTTACCCATGACCCCGCTACCAGCTTCGCGCGACGTCCCAACGAGGTTGACAGGCGGCCGGCAAGTACCTAGAATATATCGTGATACCGAGGCTGACGCGATGTCAACGAAGGAGTTCGGACCTTAGAATGGACGTGGACCTGAAGGGCCAACTCAACGGCGACCTCAAGCAGGCCCTGCGCGCTGGGGACAAGGTGAAGCTGGCCGTTATCCGGGCGGTCCTGGCGGCGGTGAGCAAGGCCGAGTCCGACCGCCAGAAGAAACTCGTCGACGACGCCACCAGCCGTGGAATCGCCGCGGCCGCGAGCAACGCAGCCATCGTACGTGAGGCCGAGCGCTACGCCCAAGAGGAGCCGGGCAAGAGCCGGGACTTCTACGTGGGGAAGGCGGTCATGGCGGCGCTCGATACGGCTGAGATCAACCGGCAGTCTCTGCTGGACAACTCCAACATCCTCGGGGTGATCGCCAAAGAGGCAAAACAGCGCGAGGAAAGTATCGCGGCGTACAAGGCCGGCAACCGTCCTGACCTGGTAGTCCAGGAAGAAGCCGAACTCGCCGTCCTCCGGGGCTATCTGCCACAGCCGGCGGGGCGCGACGATATCGTGGCGGTGGCCAGGCAGGTAATTGCCGAGGTGGGCGCCCAGGGGGCCCGGGACAAAGGCAAAGTGATGCCCAGGGTGGTCGCTCAGCTAAGGGGACGGGCCGAAGGGCGGGAGATCAATGAGGTCGTGACGGAGCTACTCAAATAGCCGGGGCCCACCGACGAGTTGGATTACCCGCTCGTAGTCAGAACCAGGTCATTGAGAGGGGCGGAATGCCCCTCTTGGCATTCGTAGGACCCGAGGTCAAGCTATGCATCGCATTGAAGTGAAACTGAAAGTGGGGCTTGCCGACGCCCGCGGCCAGGGGCTGGTCAGGGACATCCAGGACCTCGGTATTACTTCGGTGTCGGCTGCGACCGTCGTCGACGTCTACTTCTTGAACGCAGAACTAGCCCCATCCGAACTCGAACTGGTGTGCGGAGGCTTGCTGGCTGACCCGGTGACCCAGGAATACAGTCATTCGTCGGGTGATCCCGTGAGATCCGGCCCCGGCGGCGTGGTCCAGACAATTGAAGTAGCTTACAATCCGGGCGTGACGGACCCGGTCGAAGAGACGGGCATGAAGGCGATTCGGGACCTGGGGGTGGCCGGAGTCACCGCGGTCAAGACCGCCAAACTGTACCTGCTGGAGGGCAGGCCGACGGCAGACGAACTATCCGTCATCAGCCAGAGGCTGCTGGTTAACCCAATAATCCAGCACGTGGTGGCACCGGGTCATTTCGCTTTTCCGGAAAACCCCCGCTACCGCTTCGAACTGGGCCACGTCGCCCTGTCCGGAGTTACGCCGGCACGCAGGTCGGCAACGCGCAGACAGTACGGGTTTACCGAAGAAGAATTCGACGCCGTGGCCGCATACTTCAGTTCGCAGGACCGGGAGCCAACCGATGTTGAGATCGAAACGATCTCCCAGACATGGTCGGAACACTGCGGGCACAAGACCTTCAAGGCGAAGATAGCCTACGAAGGCAAGGTAATAGACAACCTGCTTAAGAGCACGATCGCCAAGGCGACCAACGAACTCAACAAACCCTGGTGTCTTTCGGTCTTTGAAGACAACGCCGGCGTCATCGACTTTGACGGAAAATGGGCGTTGTGTTTCAAGGTCGAAACCCACAATCATCCCTCGGCGGTCGAACCCTACGGCGGCGCTTCGACCGGTATCGGCGGCGTCATTCGCGATCCGCTGGGAACCGGCCTGGGGGCAAAGCCGATACTGAATACCGACGTGTTTTGTTTTGCGCCGCCGGACACCGCGTACGATAAGCTGCCCAAAGGGGTGATCCACCCCCGGCGCATGTTCAAAGGGGTACGGGCGGGCGTGGCCGACTACGGGAACCGCATGGGAATACCTACACTCAATGGTGCGGTGCTGTTTGATGACCGGTATGTGGGTAACCCGCTGGTATACTGCGGCACCCTGGGCTTGATACCCAAAGAAATGAGCCGGCTGGGCAAGCAGCATCCGGGCGACCGGGTAGTGCTGATCGGCGGACGCACGGGCCGTGATGGAATTCACGGGGTGACGTTCGCCTCGGAAAAGCTCACCGACGAGTCGGGCGCAGTTTCCTTTACGTCGGTCCAGATCGGCAACCCAATCGTGGAAAAGAAACTGATGGACGTCTTGTTCCAGGCACGGGACCGCGGCTTGTACCGGCGCATCACCGACTGCGGCGGGGGGGGGCTTTCATCGGCGGTTGGCGAGATGGGCGAATCTACCGGAGTCCGGGTCGATCTTGACCGGGTCCCGCTCAAGTACGCCGGACTGTCGTACACGGAGATCTGGATATCGGAGGCCCAGGAGAGAATGGTCCTGGCGGTGCCTCCACAGCACGTGGACGAGATACTGAAGCTTTTCGGCGATGAGAACGTTGAAGCCGCGGTGATCGGCGAGTTCACTGGCGACGGACGGCTGGGGCTCTCCTATCAAGGCAAGCAAGTCGCCGACATATCGATGGCGTTTCTACACCACGGTCACCCCCAGTACAATCTCCAGGCAGAATGGCAGCCGCGGCAGCACCGGGAACCCGGATTCGCATGTCCGCAGGACCTCGCGGCCGACCTCAAAGCTGTCCTCGGATCGTGGAATGTGTGCAGCAAAGAATGGGTAGTCCGGCAGTACGATCACGAGGTCCAGGGTGGCAGTGTCCTGAAACCCATGGTAGGCACAAGAAACGATGGCCCGGGCGATGCGGCCATCGTCCGGCCCCTGTTGGATTCGAACATGGGCGTCATCGTTTCGTGTGGAATATGCCCGTCCTACGGGGACATTGACCCCTACTGGATGGCGGCTTCGGCAATCGATGAAGCATTGCGCCAGATCATCGCCGTCGGCGGTAACCTGGACAAAGTGGCGATCCTGGACAACTTCTGCTGGGGAAGGGCCGACCGGCCGGAGATGCTCGGGGCGCTGGTGCGAGCAGCCGAGGCCTGCTACGACATGTCGATCGCATATGGGACGCCCTTCGTGTCGGGGAAGGACAGTCTCAACAACGAATTCGAGGTCGACGGTCGACCGATTGCCATTCCCCACACGCTGCTCATATCGGCGATGGGGGTCATGCCCAACGTCAAGACGACGGTATCCATGGACTTCAAAGAAAGCGGAAACGCAATCTACGTCGTCGGTAATTCCTTCGCCGAACTCGGTGGTTCCGAGTACTTCAGACTCAAAGGGTTCACTGGCAACCGGGTGCCCCGGGTCGACGCCGCCAAGGCCAGGCACACCATGGAGCTCCTGAGCCAAGCCACCGCGGCCGGACTAGTGCGCTCCTGCCATGACTGCAGCGATGGCGGCCTGGGCGTAGCGGTCGCCGAAATGGCGCTCGCCGGAGGGCTGGGAGCGTCGGTCTCCCTCGGCGACGTGCCGGTTGGGGAGGCCGTTGAGCGCGACGACTTTCTCCTCTTCTCGGAGTCAAACAGCCGGTTCGTGGTGGAAGTCAGCGGCGACAAACGCAGTTCATTTGAAAAGACGATGAAAGGGGCGGTATGCGCCAGGATCGGAGAGGTCAACGAATCGGGGCGACTGGAGGTGTCCGGGTTGACGGGACAAAGAATCATCAGCGCTCCGGTGAGCGAATTCAAGGAAGCCTGGCAGAAGCCTCTGAGATGGTAGTCTTGACATGAGCAAAGTACGAACGTTGGTTGTGCGCGCCCCAGGGACCAATTGCGACGGCGAGACCGCATTCGCTTTTCAGAAGGCGGGGGCGGACGTGTCCCTGGCACACATCAACCGGCTGATCGATGGGGACACAAGGCTGAGTGACTACCAGATAATGGTCATCCCGGGAGGATTCACCTACGGCGACGACCTGGGCGCGGGGAAGGTGCTGGCCAACGAACTGCGAGCGAAGCTGGGCAGCGACATACTCCGCTTCATCGAGAAGGGTGGGTTGATGCTGGGCATCTGCAACGGTTTTCAGGTACTGGTGAAGGCAGGTTTTCTGCCGCAACCATTCGATGGCGGCGTGCCGCGGGTGACGCTGACTAACAACGACTCCGGCAAATTCGAGTGCCGCTGGGTGTACATGCGGGCCAACCGCAAAAGCAACTGCGTCTTCACCAGGGGAATGGACCGGGTCTACCTGCCGGTGGCCCACGGGGAAGGCAAGTTCGTGGCTGAAACAGACAGTCTGCGTGGGCTTAACGTGGCCCTGGTCTACACTGACGAGGAAGGAAACACGGGCGCCGGATACCCCGACAACCCTAACGGCTCAACCAACGATATTGCGGGAATTTCCGACAGTTCGGGGCGTATCTTCGGCCTCATGCCTCATCCAGAACGGCACATACTGGGCACGCAACACCCCCGCTGGACCAGGCTGGGGGCGCAACCTGAAGGCGACGGTTTCCCGGTCTTCCGGAATGCCGTGGACTGGGTGCAGCGACTGTAGGGCCAGGCTGGACAAATCAGCGTATTATGCGACCTCATGACCCTGAGCCCGTCGAAGAGCGAGCCGATGGTTCGACCCCACGCTGCGCTCTGGGCAGGCAAGCTCACCATGAGCGGCTCGCGTGTAACGCTCACTGACGCAACTTAGCTCTACCCTAGTACTAGGATATCCTGCGACGGCCGGGCAGCCGTTCCATGGGTCCTGCCTTCAGGATTGGGGGTGACCGGACGCGGCGGCAAACCGCCAGCTGGTCATTTGGAGTCGGGTGGCCGGGGTGGTGACGGCTGAGTTTCCGCCCACTTTTCGGCCAGATCGCCGGCAATCAAGATCTTGTACTTGACTCCCTGATACGCCTTCACCATCAGGACGACCCAAAGGGCAATCCCCACCAGCCAGACGGCGTTGCCGAGCCAGCCGCCCACCACGGGCACGAATCGGAGCACCCACCCCACGAGGTTGATGAACCCCAGGACCAAAATAGACTGAACGGCATGAAAGCGCACGAATTTGTTATCCGGTTCGAGAAGCAAAAAGATAATACCGGTGATCCACCAACCCACATAGCTGAGCATGCCAGCCACGTTCTCCTGCAAGCCCGTGGACGTCCCTCTTGTCTCCGTCATCGGCCCTCCCCAGACAGATATCAGACACCAGCGTACATTATGACAATCCAACTGTCAATCTTTCCAGGTCAAATTCGTTGCGCATGACCACCTGTTATGTTATCATTATGTTCGGTGAATATGACCACTGAAAAAGGTAAGGCGCTAGACTTAGCCATCAGCCAGATCGAGAAGCGGTTTGGCAAAGGCGCGATCATGAAGCTGGGAGAGTCGGCCGCGATGACGCCGACCGCATCGATTCCCAGCGGTTCACTGTCCTTGGACATCGCCCTGGGTATCGGGGGTATCCCCCGGGGGCGGATCACGGAGGTTTTTGGCCCGGAGTCTTCAGGCAAGACTACCCTCGCTCTGCATACCATCGCTGAGGCGCAGAAGAAAGGCGGCACGGTCGCCTACATTGATGTCGAGCATGCGCTCGATCCGTCATATGCCGCCCGTATCGGCGTCAAGGTGGATGATATGCTGATTTCCCAGCCGGATACCGGGGAACAGGCGCTGGAGATAGTCGAGGCACTGGTGAGAAGCGCAGCGATCGATATTGTGATTGTCGACAGCGTTGCGGCGCTGGTACCTCAGGCCGAACTCGAAGGCCAGATCGGGGATACCCATGTTGCGCTGCAAGCCCGTCTCATGTCTCAGGCGTTGAGAAAACTGGCGGCGGCAATCGGACGATCGGGCACGGCCGTAATTTTCATCAACCAGTTGCGGGAGAAGGTTGGCATTGTCTTTGGTAACCCAGAGGTAACGCCGGGCGGAAGGGCGCTCAAGTTCTATAGTTCGGTGAGAATCGAGCTGAGACGTAGCGAGACGATAAAACAGGGCGATGAAGCAATCGGTAACCGTGTCAAGGCCAAGGTAGTGAAAAACAAGGTGGCGCCTCCCTTCAGGACTGCCGAGTTCGATATCATGTTCGACCACGGCATCAGCGTAGAGGGGGGTATCATTGACCTCGGTGTTGAGCTGGGGCTGGTGACTAAATCCGGGGCCTTCTTTTCTTATGGGGATGTTCGCCTGGGACAGGGCAGGGAAAATGCCCGACAATTCTTGCGGGAGCATCCGGAAATTGCGCAGGAAATGGAGCAGCGGATTAGAGCCTCAGCGATCCCTCAAACTACATCGGCGAGCGACTAGTCCTTCTCTTAAAGATGGCCCCGCTATTTGGGGAGAGCACGCGAAAAGCTGAGGCTTGAAGTCTCAGCTTTTGTTCGTTATTAAGGAAGATCGAATGGCCAAGATAACCGCCCTGAGGGAAAACAAGGGGCGGCAGCGCGTTAGAGTGTTTCTCGACGGGAGATACGCATTTAGCCTCTCGGCCGCGGTGGCAACCAGGGAAGGACTGAAGACTGACCAGGTTGTGACGCCCGAACAGGTCGACTCGCTGTCAAAGTCAGACCGCCACCAACGCTGCCTGACGGCAGCCACCGGCCTCCTCAGCCACCGCCCACGGAGCAGTTCCGAGCTGAAAATCATGCTGCAACGGCGGGGCTTTGACAGTGCCACTCAGGACCCGGTGCTGGCCGTGCTCCAACAAAACGGTCTGCTGGATGACACCGCATTTGCCCAGTTTTGGACAGAGAACCGCGAATCATTCAGCCCCCGCAGCCGGCGACTCACGCGGATCGAGCTTCAACGGAAAGGCGTGGCCAGCGAAGTCATCGATCAAGCCATCACGGCCATCGATGATGAGGCGAGTGCTTTCCGGGCGGCGCAGTCCCACCTCAGAAGTGTACGCTGGTCCGATCGCGACCAGTTCCGAAGCCGCCTCGGAGGCTATCTACAACGACGCGGGTTTGAATACGGGGTAGTCGAGTCTACCCTCAATAGACTCTGGGATGACATCCAAGCCGAAACGAGTTCTCGTACCGAGGGTACTGAAGATGGACTCTTAACAGCCGACCTGAAGGAGGGGAGGTAGAACATTGGAGACAGCCCTGAAAGGTGACCTGATTTACTACGTAGCACTGGCCGCAATCTTCTTTATCGGCCTTATCGCCGGTGGGGCAGTGGTCTTCTTCGTACGGCGCATGGTAATCAACCGCCAGTTGCGCGTGGCGCAACGCAAAGCATCGCGGACGGTTGCCGAAGCCCAGGACGAAGCCAAAGAGATCATCCGTGAGGCCAAGGTAGAAATCGACAAGACGCGGGCCGCGGCTGAAAACGATGCACGCCAGCGGAGGGCGGAGGCGCAACGACAGGAGAACCGCCTCTCATCCAAGTCCGAGAATCTCGACCGGAAACTCGAGGCAGTGGACCAGCGCGAACGGAATCTGAACACCAAGGAAAAAGGCATCGAGACAGTTCGCGCCGAACTGGCGGAGATCAAGGACAAGCAATTGAGACAACTTGAGATAGTCTCAAGCATGTCCATCGACGACGCAAGGCAAGTATTGATGGAGAAAGTCGAGGGAGAACTCCGCGACGAGAGTTCGAGGCGGCTGCGAGAGTGGGAGAAGCGGCTTCGGGAAGAAGCGGACAAGCGAGCCCAGGAGATCCTGGTGCAGGCAATCCAGCGTTCGGCCTCGGAGATAACCTCAGAGTCGACGGTGGTCACCGTACCCCTGCCGAGCGATGAGATGAAGGGCAGGCTCATCGGACGCGAGGGCCGTAATATTCGAGCCCTGGAACAGGCGACCGGAGTAGATCTCATCGTGGACGATACGCCCGAAGCGGTGACGTTATCCAGCTTCGACGGCGTGCGCCGCGAAATCGCCCGCCTGGCCTTGAACAAGCTCATTCTTAATGGCCGCATCCACCCCACCCGCATCGAGGAGGTAGTGGCCAAGACCAAGGAAGAGGTCGAAGCCTCACTGTTCACTGCCGGGGAACAGGCGGCCTACCAGGTGGGGGTACAGGGTCTGCGCCCCGAGATCGTAAGACTGCTTGGCCGTCTCAAGTTTCGGACGAGCTATGGTCAAAACGCCCTGGCCCACAGTGTCGAAGTCGCCTCTCTGGCAGGGATGATGGCCTCAGAACTAGGCGCCAACGTCGCCCTCGCCAAGCGGGCCGGTTTGCTGCATGATATCGGCAAGGCGGTCGACCGGGAGGTTGAAGGCACGCACGCGGCAATCGGTGCCGATCTGGTAAAGCAGTGGGACAAGTCCCCGGAAGTGATCCAGGGCATTGCCGAGCACCATTTTGAGACCGGGACCACCAGTTTTTGGGGCTTTGTGGTTTCGGCGGCCGATGCCATCTCGAGCGCGCGCCCCGGCGCCCGCCGCGAGTCGTTGGAGAGTTACCTGAAACGCCTCAGGGCGCTTGAGGACATAGCCGACGGATTCAAGGGCGTGGAAAAGTCATACGCCATCCAGGCCGGCCGCGAAATACGGATACTGGTGAAGCCGGAAGAAGTTGACGACCTGGCGGCAATGCGATTGGCCAGAGACATCGTCAAGAAGATCGAAGAGGGCCTCGAGTATCCGGGGCAGATAAAAGTAACCGTACTCCGGGAAACCAGGGCGGTTGACTACGCGAAGTAGCGCAGCGGATTGAGAACGGACAGAGGTATGTTTTGCTGATCCTGCACATCGGGGACATAGTCGGGAAGCCGGGCCGGCGGGCGGCCAGCCAATTGGTGACTCCGATGAAGGAAGAACTGGCGCTGGATCTGGTGATCGCCAATGGTGAAAATGCGGCCGGCGGCCGGGGGATTACCCCCGAGACGGCGCAGGAAATGCTCGACTCCGGAATCGACGTACTCACTTCGGGGAATCACATCTGGGCGCAAAAGGACATCCTTCCCTATCTTGACAGCCAGACTCCGATCTTGCGTCCCCTTAACTACCCGGCCGCGGCACCCGGCCACGGCTATCTCGTGAAGAACGGGGTCGCAGTGGTCAACCTCATCGGGCGCACCTTTATGGGCAACTTCGTGGACTGTCCCTTCAGAGCGATGGACAGGCTGCTGCCCGACCTCCGGGTGCCGGTGGTAATTGTGGATTTCCACGCTGAGGCCACATCAGAGAAAGTCGCCATGGGCAGGTATCTTGACGGCCGGGTCACGGCCGTTCTGGGGACTCACACCCACGTCGGCACGGTTGACAGCGTGATTCTGCCAAGAGGTACTGCCTACGTTACCGACATCGGCATGGTCGGTCCAATCGACTCCATCATCGGTGATGACGTCGACTCAGTCCTCCATCATTTTTTGACCGGGCTGCCGCACCGCATATCGGTCGGCAAGGGCCAGACAATGCTGAACGCGATGCTGGTGACGGTCGACGAGAACACCGGTCGGGCATCCAGCATAGAACGCATCTACCGAGAGGCAGACTGACCGTGCCCGGGGTGGACCTGCACGTTCATACTAACGCCTCCGATGGCAGGTTCTCACCAGCCGAGATCGTCATGAGAGCGATTGAGGCCGGAGTGTCGGTGCTGGCCATCACCGATCACGATACGGTCAGCGGCATTGACCCGGCTTTGAAGGCCGCCCGGTCCTTCCCAACCCTCAAACTCATCCCGGGCGTGGAGATCAACACCGATGTTTCCGGCGGCGAAGCCCATGTTCTTGGCTATTTCGTCGATCATACCCAGCTCGAACTTCTCTCACTGCTGAGTGAGTTGCGGGTTTCGCGGCACGAAAGAGGCCGGATGATGCTTGCCAAGCTCGAGTCTCTGGGCATGCCGCTGTCGTGGGAGCGCGTTATGGAGATCGCGAGTACCGAGGCGATTGGACGCCCGCACATCGCCCAGGCAATGCTTGAAAAAGGGTATGTTCTTTCACTGAGGGAAGCCTTTGACCGGTTCATCGCCTTTGGCAAGCCGGCCTATGTCGAAAGGACCAAGGTAGCCCCAACCCTGGCTGCCGAGATCATATCCAGGGCAAACGGACTGCCCGTCCTTGCCCACCCGTTCACGCTGGCGGAACCGGAGAAGATGATCGCCAGTTTGAAGGAACATGGCCTGGCCGGCATCGAGGTCTACTACGGAGGTTATTCGCGGGACGATGTCGGCCGACTCCGGAACCTTGCGCAGAGATACTCGCTACTTGCTACCGGCGGCAGCGATTTCCACGGTTTGGATGAGAACCGGGAGACGCCATTGGGCCAATCCGGGGTACCCATGAAGGCCGCCAGGGCGCTCATCGCCCTGGCCGAGCGAAGAGCGAAGGGCAAAGGCTAGAGGGGAAAGGCCGGCGCGCCCCACAGCAGCCACCTTCGGGAAGCACGGACATGACGCAAATGGTCCAATTCGGGCTGCTACTGGCCGGAGCGTACCTGCTCGGGTCGGTACCGACTGCCTACCTGGTCGCCCGGTGGCGCCGCGGCATCGATATCAGGCGCTTTGGGAGCGGGAACATCGGGGCTTCCAATCTAGTGGCCTCCGGTTCGCGCTGGACGGCGGTGATTGTCATAGCGTTTGATTTGCTCAAGGGAGCCGCCCCGGTGTACGTGGCCAGGGCGATCAATGTACCGGTCTACCAACAAGTCGCGGTGGGCATTGCGGCGATATGCGGGCACAACTGGACCATCTTCTTACGTTTCAGCGGGGGGCGGGGGATATTGAGCACGCTGGGAGTAGTGGTGGCCTTCTCGCCGCTGCTCGGCGCGGCAGCGACGCTATTGTACTTCGCGTGGGCTCCTTTCAAGCAGTTAGCCTTGGGGACGCTCATCACCCTGTCCCTGCTGCCCGTGCTCAGTTGGTTTCTCAGCGGGGTCTTTTTCATCGAACGGTCGGCAGCGCTGAGTCTCGGCTTCATAGCAATACTGCTGATAGCGGTCGTCCGCCGCATCACCGCCCCCCACACTGAATTCTCAAGCTCGGTGCCGGTGCCTGTCCTTGTCATCAACCGGCTTCTTTTCGACCGGGACATCCGAGACCGGAAGGCCTGGTTGAGCCGGAGGATATCCTGAGCTACCCCGCGGCGATCCGGGGGAAAGCGGCTAGGCCGCCCTAGTACTTTCCTGCAACGTTCTGCGTGACGTCGCGTCAGTCAGCCCCAGCTCTGGTTCGGAACCATCCCCCTTTGTCCCCCTTCCTGCCAGGAAGGGGGAATCCTATCTGTGGTCTCCTGAAGAAGGTGGACGACCATTCTCCACTGCGTTTCGAAGGGGACACCCCCAGACCCCCGGCAGGAACCTTCGGCCCTGCACATCAAGATTGTCAAGGCAAACGCAAAGTCAACCACGTCCTGACCGCGGGAGTCTCCGTGAGAGGATGGAAACCAGAAGTCGGTCACCCGTAGACCAGCTTCGGTATTACTGGTACTAGCGCAACTAAGTGCTAGTGCCCTTCCCTTAGAATCTGCCGGGCGATCGTGCGGCGCTGCATTTCCGAGGTGCCTTCGTAGATCTCGAGGATCCGGGCGTCCCGGAAATAGCGTTCCAGCGGAAAGCCTTTGATGTAACCGTAGCCGCCATGAATCTGAAGGGCCTTGGTGGTCACAAACATGGCGGCTTCAGCGGCGAACAGCTTGGCCATCGAAGCCTCTTTGATAAATGGCTGACCGTGCTCCTGGAGATAGGCGGCGCGGTATGTGAGCAGCCGGGCGGCATCCATCTGCGTGGCCATGTCGGCAATCATCCATTGAATGGCCTGGAACTCAGCGATCGGTTGGCCGAATTGTTGCCGCTCGGTCGCATAGGCAAGGGCCCGGTCAAAGGCTCCCCGCGCGATCCCGATGCCCTGGGCGGCGACCGATACGCGGCTGGAATCGATGGCGTTGACGGCGATCTTGAAGCCCTCCCCTTCACCATCGAGACGGTTCTTCTCAGGTACAAAGCAGTCGCTAAACACGAGCTCGGCGGTAGAAGACGCCCGGATACCCAGCTTATGCTCGAGCTTGGCAACCGTAAAACCGGGCGTTCCCTTTTCAACGATGAAGCCGGTAATTCCTTTGTGTTTGAGTTTCTTGTCCAGAGTGGCAAACACCAGAACGAAACCGGCCTCGGCGCCATTGCTGATGAACACCTTGGTGCCATCGAGGATGTACCCACCAGGTACGCGGCGGGCCGTCGTCTGCACGGCCGCGGCATCGCTGCCGGCGCCCGGCTCAGTCAGTGCAAAGCTGGCCAGCTTGGTGCCTGCGGCCAGGGGCCTGATGAAGCGCTCCCGTTGCTCTTCAGTACTGTAGGTAAATACCGGCCAGCCGGCCAAACCGCTGCTGGCAAAAAGGATCGTCCCCACCGCGGCGGAAACCCGGGACAATTCCTCGTCGACGATAACCTCCTCGATCTTACCGCCGCCCCCACCACCGTACTTCTCAGGGAAAGCCAGTCCGGTCAGCCCGATCTCCCCCATTCTGGTGAATTGCGGTCCCGGAAACCGGGCTTGTTCGTCGATTTCAGCAGCGATGGGCTCGAGTTCTTTATCGGCAAACTCGCGCACCATCACTTTGAGCATTTTTTGAGATTCAGTCAGCGAAAAATCCACCCCTTCCTCCTACGTCATCCGGGCGATAATCTCCGAAACCACCGACCTGGGATTAGTCTTTCGCTGCGCCAGGTTGACGACCATCCGGGCGAGCTGCTGCTGATCCATACCGTCGATGTGCTTCCTGAGATAGTCTTCAACGGCCCACGCAAGCTCCAGCCTGGCCCGTGCTTCACGCCGTTTCTGCATCTCCCCGCTGGTGGAGAGAAACTCCCTTTGGCGGAGAATGGCGTCCCCAATCTCCTCAGTCCCTTTGTTACAGGTCGCTTCTGCCATCACAATCTCGCGCTGCCGTCCTGTTTCGGACGTACCCCTGGCCGACATGGCCAGCATGGAAACAAGGCCCTGCTTCAACTGGTCGGCGCCGGCGAGGTCTGACTTGTTCACCACAAAGATGTCCGCCGTCTCGAGGATACCGGCCTTCATCATCTGAACTTCATCTCCGGCGCCTGGATTCAGAACCAGCACGACGGTGTCCGAAATAACCGCGATATCGACATCTGCCTGCCCCGAGCCGACGGCCTCAACAAAGATGATGTCTTTCCCCATTGCGTCCATGACCTGGACCGTACTCACCGTCGCCCGGGAAAGGCCTCCCTTCCACCCCCGGCTTGCCAGGCTTCGAATGAAGACATCCTTGTCGACCCCGTAGGCCTGCATGCGCACCCGGTCGCCCAGGATTGCGCCGCCGCTGAAGGGACTGCTGGGATCGACGGCGACCACGCCCACCGTCATTCCGCGCTTCCGGAAGCTGCCGATGAGGCAGCCCAGGATAGTGCTCTTACCGACGCCGGGCGCCCCGGTAATGCCTACAATGTGGGCCCTTCCGGTCTTGATGTACAGAGCCTCAAGCTCCTCCGCGGCGCCGTCCACCTCGTCCTCCAGGCAGCGAATCAGCCTGGCGGCAGACAACACGTCACCCTGCAGCACTTTACTGGCGAGATCCATAGCCATCTTTCCGCTACCTGGCCGAGCGGTATGAATTCGGGCCCGACCGCAACTGCCCGCGGATCAACGTTTCTCCCCCGCCCGGTTGATTGGTTTCACGTTTTCGAGTGTCCACTCAATGATCTTGTCCATCGGCGTTCCCGGCAAGAAGATCTCTTTGACGCCGCCCTTCTTCAACTCGACGATGTCGTCTCGCGGGATGACGCCGCCGCCGATAACCGAAATATCCCCACCACCCCGCTCCCGCAGCTGCTTCATGACCTCGCCA
Source organism: uncultured Chloroflexia bacterium (assembly GCA_963735055.1). GTDB lineage: Bacteria > Chloroflexota > Dehalococcoidia > Dehalococcoidales > UBA2162 > JBBITI01. The sequence goes on from CAVTJN010000004.1 coordinate 543,582, forward strand.
AACAGGTACATGTGTGCCCCGGAATGGCAGCTCAGGCCAACCAGATCCACGTCTTCCTGAATGGCAGCGTTGACGATCTGCTCCGGAGTCTGGTGCAATCCCAGGTAGACGACCTCGAAACCGGCGTCGCGGTAGGACCGGGCAATAACCTTCGCCCCGCGGTCGTGTCCGTCCAGCCCCGGCTTGGCTATGAGTACCCTGATTCTTCTCTTTGTGTTCACCATCTTCAGATCCGTCCAACGGTCCAGTACTCGTCGTACCGGAGTCGTAATTCTATCACTCTCTCCCAGCCTGTGGCAATCGTGAGGGCCCCGAAGCGCTAATAGAAGGCGGGGTCGCGGTATTCACCGAATACCTCACGGTACACGTCACAGATCTCCTGTTCCGTGGCGTACGCCTTGACGGCATCGATCACCACCGGCATGACATTGCCATCGACCTTCCGGCATACCGCCCGCAGGTCATTCAGCGCCCGGATGACTGCCCGGCCGTCCCGGCGGCGTTTCACTTCGTTCAGCCTGGTGATCTGCTCGGCGGTCACTTTCTCATCGATCTTGAGAGTCTCGATTGGGGGCCCCTCTTCGGCCGCGTACTTGTTGACACCCACCATCACCTTCTCGGCGCGATCGATCTGCTGCTGGAACTTGTAAGAGGCGTTAGCGATCTCGGTCTGCGGGAAGCCCCGGTCGATGGCAGCCAGCATACCACCCATGGCGTCGATCTTCTCAATGTACTCCCAGGCCTTCTCCTCAATCTGGTCCGTCATCGCCTCCACCTGGTACGATCCGGCCAACGGGTCGATCGAGTTTACCACCCCGGTCTCCTCAGCGATGATCTGCTGCGTCCGCAAAGCGATCTTGACCGCGAAGTCGGTGGGCAGGGCGAGCACTTCGTCCAGGGAATTGGTGTGCAGGGACTGGGCTCCTCCCAGGACCGCCGCGAGTGCTTCGGTAGCGACCCGCACCACGTTGTTGTAGGGCTGCTGGGCGGTGAGCGAGCAACCGGCCGTCTGGGCGTGGAACCTCATCCACAACGACCGGGGATTCCTGGCCTGGAACCGGTCGCGCATGATCCTGGCCCACATCCGACGCGCCGCCCGGAACTTGGCGATCTCTTCGAAGAAGTCGATTTGAGAATTGAAGAAGAATGACAATCTGGGGGCAAAGGAGTCTACGTCCATCTTCTTTCTCCGGACGGCATCCTGAACATAGGCAATACCATCCGCCAGAGTAAAGGCGAGTTCCTGGACGGCGGTTGAGCCTGCTTCCCGAATATGGTACCCGCTGATGCTGATGGTGTTCCATTTCGGAGCGTGCCTGGTACCGAATTCGACGGTGTCGCTGATGAGCCTGATCGACGCCTCGGGGGGACACATGAAGGTCTTCTGGGCAAGAAATTCCTTCAGCATATCATTCTGGATAGTGCCGCCAATTCTGTCCCAGGGGATACCCCTTCTCTCGGCGACCGCAAGGTACATCGCCCAAATGGCGGTGGCGGGGGGGTTGATGGTCATCGAGGTGGTGACCTGGTCAAGGGGGATGCCGTCGGTCAGTATCTCAAAGTCGGCCAGCGTGTCGATGGCCACGCCACACTTACCCACTTCGGCCTGGGAGCGGGGCGAATCACTGTCGTACCCCATGAGCGTCGGAAAGTCGAAGGCGGCGCTTAGCCCGGTCTCACCTTCGCTCAACAAATCGCGCCATCTCTTGTTGGTGTCGGCCGGCGTCCCGAAACCGGAAAACATGCGGAATGTCCACACCCGTCCGCGGTAACCGGTGGGTTGGACGCCCCTGGTGAACGGATACTCACCCGGAAAGCCTATCTTCCCGGCGAAATCGATGTCCTTGACGTGTTCCGGAGTGTATATCGGTTCGACGTCGACATCGGACAGCGTCGAAAACCGCCGTGACGGCTGATTCCCCGACGGCTTAGTTGCGCTGAGCCACTTGACAAGCCCCTCCCGCACCTGGCGCAAGGTCTTTTCAGTAAACATACGTCCCTCTTAGAAGATTCGCTAATTCGGTATGACCGCACCCGACCTGCCGCAGGGTTACCCTCATCCCCATCTGTCAGAATCGGATCAGGCATGCATGAGACACGATGCCCGTGACCGGCCTTTGCCGGTCTCTTCAACCGCCATGGGTTCCCGGCGGGCGTTGGCGCCCCACTTGTCAGGCGGTCGGTTTCACATCCTTGTACTGATCGCGCAGGACCCTTTTGAGTACTTTGCCCAGCGGATTGCGGGGCAATTCGTTACAGAAAACGACGGCTCGGGGCCTCTTGTAGCTGGCCAAATTCGACCGGCAAAATTCCATCAGATCGGCGGCGGTGCACGCTTCGCCTCGCTTCAGGACGCACACGCAGATAGGCACCTCCCCCCACTCATCGTCCGGAACGCCAACCACCGCCACCTCATCGACCTTGGGATGCGACTGAAGCAATGTCTCTACTTCTTCCGGCGAAATGAGCTCTCCCGCCCGTTTGATCATGTCCGTAGTCCGGCCGGACAGGAAGAAATAGCCGGCCTCGTCGCGGTAGCCCATGTCGCCGGTGTGCACCCAGCCCTGCTTGTCGATGGTCTTCTTGGTCTTTTCCTCGTCCTTCCAATACCCGGACATCACCCTCGGACCGCGGGCGACAATCTCACCGATTTCGTTCACGGGCAGGTCTTTGCCGTCTTCATCGATCACCTTCATTTCGACATCGGACATCGGCTTGCCGATTGACGACAGCCGCTTCAGCTTCTTCTCCCGCTCTTCCGGCGTGCCGGTTATTTCATGATCCTCCGGGCTGAGCATGGTGACGGTTGACGCCGTCTCGGTCTGACCGAAGGCGTTTATGAAACCGACGCCGGGAAACACTTCCACCGCTTTTTTGATTATCTCGAGAGGCATCGGCGCGGCGCCGTAAGTTATGACTTTCAGACTGCTGAGATCATGCCTGCTGAACTCCGGATGCTCCATGAGTTGCTTGAGCATGGTGGGAACCATCATGGCGCGGGATACCTTCTCGGATTCGACCAGTTCCATCCATTGCTTGGGGTCGAACTGACGCTGCATGACCAGTGTACGTCCGCCAAATATGGCCGCCATCATGGCCTGCGTCCCCGCGACGTGATACAACGGGACCGTCAGGATGTTCTTCTCATTGGTATCCGGGTCGGCCGGGGTGACGTTCTCCAGCACGTAGATCGAGAAGCTGTTGTGGGTGAGCATTACCCCCTTCGGGAAACCGGTTGTGCCGGCAGTGTACATCAGAATAGTGGTATCGCCGTCCTCGATCTCGGTAAAGATCTCGTCGGCGGACGAACCGGCAATCAGGTCCTCGTAGTACAACATGCCCGGATGCGGACGGTCCAGCGAGATGTAGTTCTTCACCGTTGGCAGCGAACTCTTGATCGAGTCGATGAGATCCAGATAGCGTTCGCCTACCAGAACGGTCGTGGCCTCGGCCGTATTCAGCATGTAGATAAGTTCATTGCCCTTCGCCCGGAAATTCAAGGGGACGTAGATTCCGCCCGCCTTGGCGACGGCGAAGTAGGACTCCACGCACTGGTTGGTGTTGACCTGCATCAGCGCAACCGGATTGCCCTTCCGCAGACCGAGCTTGAGCAAGGCATTGCCCAGCCGATTCACGCGGTCATTTATCAGGCCGTAGTTGAGCCTCTTGTTCTCAAAGACGATGCCTTCCTTATCCGGGCAAATTGCACTCGTAATCGTCAGGAACTCACCGGTGTTCATCTTCCCTCCTGCATCTAGTTCCGGGACAGTGCCAGATTCGAGTCAAGAAGCCTCGCCGCCACCCGGGCCTCAAGCTCCAAACCCTCATCCAGACTCATGTCCGTCCCCCGGCACACAGCTTCCTTGATGCCGCGAACCGCCGCCTGGTCCAGCATCTTGATTCGATCGGCCAGCCGCTGCGCGGCGGGCAAGAGTCCTGCTCCGGACACCACCTGGTTAACCAGGCGGATCCGCAGGGCCTCTGCTGCCTTTATGCGGCGGCCGGAGAGGAGCATCTCCATCGCCGGACCGCGGTTCACAGCCCGGGGCAGGGTCTGACTGGCCCCCGCTGCGGTGATGATACCCAGACCCATCTCAGGCACACTGATCTGGATATCGTCAGAGGCGATGCGGATGTCACAGAAAAGGGCTATCTCCAGGCCCGAACCAAGGATATAGCCGTGGACCGCGGCAATAAGCGGCTGCGGCACGCTCATGAAGACGCCCCATATATCGCGCGCGAATCGTGCCCGCCGCGCGAATACGGGGGGCGGGGCGGTGAGGAATTCACTGAGGTCCGCTCCCGCGCAGAACGCCCTTGCCCCGGCCCCCTTGACGATGCCGACCCTAACCTCAGAGTCGGTTTTCATGGCACCGAGGACCTGATACAACTCATCGCGCATCTGAATGTTGTAGGCGTTCAAGAACTGCGGCCGGTTCAGCGTAATGTACGCCACACCGTCCTTCTTCTCGTAGATTATCGTTTCGAAGCCACTCATGCTGCTAACAACGCACGCCCGCCATGGACCACTCGGGGGCCCCCTCGGAGGCCCCCGTCAGGACCCATATGCGCCCATCACCGTCCGCCGCAACCAGATCACGTTCCCTTGAATTGCGGCTTTCTCTTTTCCTGGAAAGCCCGGATGCCTTCGGTCCGGTCTTCGGTGGTGTGTATCAGGAAATAGAGGTCGGCCTCAAGCCGGACGCCCTGATCCAAAGTCAAGTCCATGCCCTTGTTCACCGCTTCTTTGACATAACGCAGGGCAATCGGCGCCTTGGTGGCCATGCCCTGCGCCATCGCCATTGCCGCCGCCGTCAACTCGCCTCGAGCCACCGTCTGGCTGATCAGCCCGGCCGCCACTGCATCCCGGGCATCAATAGCTTCCCCGCCCAGGATCAATTCGAGCGCCTTCGCCTTCCCAATCAGGCGCGGCAGCCGCTGCGTCCCCCCATCCATCGGCATCAGGCCGGAAGCGACATGGGGAAAGCCAAATCGAGCGTCTTCCACGGCGATTCTAACGTCGCAGGCCAGTACCAGTTCCAATCCCTGCCCCATTGCGTCTCCGTTAATGGCGGCGATAACTGGTCGGTCGATCAGGGCGATCGCCGAAGCCACCTCGTATCTGACCGCGTCGTCCCCGAGTGTGCCTACGGCCTTGCGAACGGCGGTCCCCGTGCTCACCATCTGCTCCAACCGGCTGCCACTCGAGAACGTCCCTCCAGCACCGGTGAGAATGACCACGTGGATTTCATCGTTCTCATTGATTCGACGGCAGACGTCCAGAAGCTCCTGGGCGAGTTCCGAATCAATCACGTTGGCCTCTTCCGCCGAATTGAGTGTCACCAGGGCGACACCGTCCCGCACATCGTAGAGTACCTTCGATCCAGCCATGAGTATCTCCCGTGTCCCTCCAAACGCAGCGCGGCGCCACGCCTCACAGATGATTGGCTGCCGCTGACTGGCGATCCCGGACGCTACTTCTGTCCGAGCCGACCACCCCATACTGCCGCGCCCCCAACGCCGGCGGACGCGACTCAGCCATCCGGGCAGTCAATCCCCATGATTAATATAGACAATCCGAGCGTGCCTGTCAATCAAGCGGACGTTCCCAACCGGCAAATGTCCCGCAGGCAACACCTAAGACACAGGGGAATGGGACGGCAGGTCCGCTTGCCATGCTGGACCAAGAGAGCATGATACTCATTGAACATGACGCGGTCCGATGGCAGATTGTCCGTGAAAAGACGCTGATAGTCCCGGTAAGTGCTCCCCCCAGCAGTAACGCCGACCCTGTTCACGATTCGCCGCGTGTAGGCGTCGATTACGAACACGGCCTTCTCCGCCGTGTACAGGAGGATGGAATCGGCCGTCTCCTCGCCAATGCCGTAGATTTTCAACAATTCGTCGCGGAGTTCTGACGTGCGTCCGGCAAACAACCGGGGCAGGCTGTCGCCATACCCTTCCATCCATGCAACCAGCGCCTTCAGCTTGCGGGTCTTACCCCGGTAGTACCCGGACGGACGTATCAAAGCCCCGAGTTCATCGGCACTCAGTCGCCGCAGGGCGGCAACCGACATCGCCTTGGCAGCCTTGATATTACCGATGGCCTTCGCCACATTCGTCCAGGCAGTGGACTGGGTGAGGACTGCGCCTACCATTACCTCAAATGGTTCGTCGGCGGGCCACCAGTGCTGCGGCCCGTAGGCGGCCAGCAGACGCCGGTACATGTCGGGAAGAATCCGCTGCGCCGGCACGGTGAGTGACCCGGTTGCACGGCCCAAGCCGGTAGAGCTGCCGTTCAGTCGTGGGTTTCTTTTGCCCACGGCGGTTCGGTGGCCTCGCTGACCAGATCCCCGCTCCGGAGATATGGTTTGATGTCGAGAAGGGGGGTCCCGTCCAAGGCATCGAGTCCCTTCACCCGGATCACGTTGCCAGCGTGCCCGACCACCTGCACCACGGTCACGCCGACGCGGTTGGGGCGGTTGGGGGCCCGGGTGGCAAACAACCCAGTCAGCGGCAGGTCCTCGCGGTGCATAGGATGCACCCTGAGCGATACGGCCTCCTCCAAGATGCGGTCGAACCAGAACAACACGATGACATGGGAAAATCCATCCATCCCCTCCAGCCCCACCGCCCATTTCGGGTCGATGACCAGTTCCGATAACGCCTCCAGGTGCCAGTCCGGCCGCCTGGGGGTCTGCAGGACACCGTTCCTGACATAACCGATGGGATGAAAGACCACCGACTCCTGCTTCACCGACATGATGGGAACATGATAGCACAATCGATTAGTTAACGACCCGGCCGTTAGTCCGGATCGACTCGCCGCGGCTAATTGACCGGCGCACAGAAAAACCAAAAGGGGCACGGCAAGCCGTGCCCCTTGGGTATCAACGACGAAGTGACTTAGCGCTTTGGCGACTGGGACGCCTTGCGCGCCCGCTTCAGGCCCACCTTCTTGCGCTCTTTGGCCCTGGAATCACGCGTAAGCATGCCGTTCTGACGTAACGTCCCCTTGAGATTGATATCCGCTTCCACCAGCGCCCGGGAAATACCGTGGGCGACCGCCGTGGCCTGTCCGCAGACGCCACCACCGGCCACTTTGACAGTGATCTTGTACTTGTCCTGGCTCTCGGCCAGGGCAAGGGGCTTCAGAAGCACCTGTTGATTGACCACCCGGGGAAAGAATTCATCGTATGGTTTACCGTTAACCACGATGCCGCTACCCCCGGGGGTTAACCGGACCTGAGCCACCGCCGTCTTGCGCCTGCCAGTGCCATGGACGTATGCCTGCTTATCCAAAGAAATCTCCTTCTAGTTCCCACTCGGTGCCGGGGCGCCTTGACCTGCCGCCGGGGCGGCGGTCACCTGCCCACCATGCGGATGCTCATCCCCGGCGTAGATCTTGAGCCTGGTCATCATCCGCGCTTCCAGACGGTTGTGCGGCAACATCCCTTTCACCGCGTGCTCCACCGCCTTCCGCGGGTCTCGGCGCATCACCTCGTCAAGATTAACCTCGCTCAGACCACCCGGATAGTTCGAGTGACGGTAATACATCTTCTGTTTCAGTTTGTCGCCGGTCACACGAATGCTGGCAGCATTTATCACCACCACATTGTCGCCGACGTCGAGGTGACGGCAGAACATGGCCTTGTGCTTACCCATAAGCAGCTTGGCGGCCTGAGTAGCCACCGCCCCGAGAACCTGCCCCGACCCGTCAATCAGGTGCCACTCCCGCTTGATATCACTAGCCTTGGTACTAAATGTCTTCATTTACTCTTCCTCAATGGGGCGAGGGTAGTTCACCCTTACCAGATGCAGACCGCACGAGGGGGCCGCGGGGCCGGCCAGACCCGGTTTCCGTTGCTCCATTATACTACAAAACTCAGGAACGCTCATCCTGCCCAGCCCCACCTGGATCAGCGCGCCCACCGTGTTGCGTACCTGGTGGGTCAGAAACGAGGTGGCCTCGATGGCAAACACCGTACTGTCGCCCTTCTGCACGACCCCGGCAGTGAGCACCCGGCGTACTGGACTCTTCAGTTCTACCCCCGTACCGCTGGTGAACGAGCTAAAATCATGCTCTCCGACTAAAGCCCGGCAGGCCTCGTTCATCATCGCAATATCCAGACTGCCCTTCATGACAAATGCAAAACGCTCCCGAAGCGGCGAGCGCGTGTGGCTGCTGACTATGTAATACTCATAGCGGCGACTCTTCGCCGTGCGCTGAACATGAATATCCGGCCCCAGCAAATGTGCTGACTTCACCGCAATGTCCGCGGGCAAGAAGTGATTCAGCCCGCTGATAAAACTACCCGGGGCAAGCGCTGAAAGCGTCCGAAAAGACACCACCTGGCCCTGCGCGTGAACACCGGCATCAGTGCGGCTGGCGGCGATGATCCTGATCCGTTCCCCCGTCAGCCGGAAAATGGCCTCTTCGATCTCCCCCTGGACGGTCCGACGGTCATCCTGCCATTGGTAGCCGGCGTAGGCAGTCCCATCGTACTCGACCACCAGTCCGACCCGGCTCATGACCCGCCGCGGCGTGGCCTCTTCCCCCTGCGGAAGACAAAGCGTCGCCAGCATCATTTCACCAGTTCGAGCTGGACGAGGGGCGCGGCATCGCCGGCCCGATTACCGATCTTGGCGATACTGACGTAACCGCCCGGCCGGTCGGCATAGCGCTTGGCCAGGTCCTCAAATACCTTCTCGGTCACATCCTTATCGAAGATGTACGCCAGAGCCTGCCGGCGATGGTGGAGGGTACCCTTCTTGCCCAGGGTTATCATTTCCTCGGCCAGGCCGCGGACGATCTTCGCCCGGGTCTCGGTCGTCTTGATCTTCTCGTAGCCCAGCAGATCTGTGACGAGATTGCGATACAGCGCCCGCTTGTAACTCGAGGTCTGCCCCTTTTTCCTCTGGTCTGTTCTGCGGCCCATAGTAGTCCTTTACCCTAGGAAGGCATGGATAGCCCCAACGACTCGAGGCGTTCTTCCAGCTCCTGTTTAGATTTTATTCCGAAGTTACGCAATGACATTAGTTCTTTCTCTGACTTGGACATCAATTCCCCGACGGTATTGATATTGCCCCGCCTGAGACAGTTCAGCGTACGTACCGACAGATTCAACTGCTCCACCGGCATGCTCGCCAGGTCGGGCGCGATCGACGGCCGAACGGCTTCCTTCTCACCCGCGGGCGGCGCGACGCGGCTGAGATTGGCTATTGGTGACAACTGGTCGATCAGGGTTGCCGCCGCCCGTGACACTGCCTCGGACGGGGTTACCGTCCCGTCGGTCCATACTTCGAGCCACAGTCGCTCGTGAGTGGTCTCCTGGCCCACGTGAATCGGCTCAACGGTAAAGTTGACCTTACGCACGGGCGTGAATATCGCATCGACCGGAATCACCCCCACCGCCAACGCTCCGCTGGATTCGGCTTCCCGGTACCCTTTCGATAGCTCCACATCGAATTCGATGTTCAGCCTCGCTTCCTCTGAATCGAGGTACGCCAAGTAAAGATCGGGATTGGCGATCTCAAAATCGGCCGACGGCCTGATATCGGCCGCCGTTACCCGCCGCTCGCCGTCAACGTCGAGCAGCAGCTTACCGGGCTGTCCGCTGATCGGCTTCAGACGCAACGCCTTAACATTAAGCAGAAGCTCAGTAGTATCCTCCTTAACGTGAGGAATCACCGAGAACTCATGATGAATTCCTTCGATTCGGACCCGAGTCACCGCTGCCCCTTGCAGAAACCCAAGAAGCACGCGGCGCATGGAGTTGCCCAGGGTCACGCTGAATCCCTTCTCTATCGGCTCGACCGAGAATCTTCCGTAGTTTTCCTTTGATTCGACAGTCTCAACCTTGGAGACTACTAGATCAGACAAGATCGCTCCCTCCTTACCGGGAATAGTACTCAATGATCGCTTTAGCTTCGAACTTTGCCTCGGCGTCCTGCGCGGTGGGCAGCGAAACTACCTTGGCTACCAGTGTCTGCCTGTCAAGCGTCAACCATCCCGGTACCGACTTGCCCTTGATACTCTCGATCAACTGCTTGTGGTATTCGGTCTTCTCTTTGCTGGGCTTCCAGCTAATGGTATCCCCCGGCTTGATTATGTACGACGGCACGTCCGTCAGATGCGCGTTCAATAGAAAGTGCCCATGCATTACCAGCTGGCGCGCCTGGGCACGCGAATCGGCGAATCCAAGTCGATACACCGTGTTGTCAAGACGCCTTTCAAGAAGCACCTGCAACGCGTCGCCGGTCACTCCTGGCTGCCTCTCGGCCTCCGCGAAGACACGCCGGAACTGACGCTCAAGCACCCCATAAACCCAACGCGCCTTCTGCTTCTCCCGCAACTGCAGACCACGGTCAGAGACCTTCGTCCGCCGGTGACTGTGCTGCCCGGGCGGCCTCGGCCGTCTGTCGATGGTGCACTTGGAAAAGCACTTCATGCCCTTGAGAAAAAGCTTGTCACCACTCCGGCGGCACAACCGGCAGACAGCGCCTGTATATCTGGCCATATCTCTCCCCTATACTCTCCTTCTCTTTGGCGGACGGCAACCGTTGTGCGGGATCGGAGTGACATCGGTTATGCTCGTGATGTACAGCCCCGAATTCTGGAGAGAGCGAATAGCTGCCTCGCGCCCGCTGCCCGGGCCCTTCACGAAGATCTCGATCTGCCGCAGGCCGAATTCCATCGCCTTGCGAGCTGCTTCCCGGGCCGCCAGCTGAGCGGCATAAGGCGTCCCCTTTCGGGAACCCTTGAATCCGGCCGTCCCGCAGCTACCCCACGAAAGCACGTTGCCCCGCGGGTCAGTGAGAGTCACCATCGTGTTGTTGAAGGTAGACTGGATATAGGCTCTACCCGTAGTAATCCCCTTCTTTTCCTGCTTCTTGGCCCTGGGCTTCTTCTTCTCTCTTTCTGGCACTATCTTCTCCTGTCGAGTCCGCCTGAGGCGGACCTCGGATTACTTCTTCGACGCACCGCGCTTTCTGCCGCGTCCGGCCACGGTCTTCTTGGCTCCGCGTTGAGTCCTGGCATTGGTCCGGGTCCGCTGCCCTCTTGACGGCAGATTACGTCGATGCCGCAATCCCCGATAGGAGCCGATTTCGATCAGGCGTTTGATATCCTGGTTAATCTCACGCCGTAGCTCCCCTTCAACTCTGAAACCCTTGTCGATGATCTCGCGAATGCGATTCACCTCTGCTTCACTCAATCCGTCACTATTGGCGTCGGGATCGATACCGGCCTGGGTCAGTATCTGCAGGCTATTGGTTGGGCCAATGCCATAGATATATCTGAGCGCGACGCCGATATGCTTGTTTCTGGGCAGATCCACCCCAGCAATACGTGCCATTGTCTTCCTCCTGCCTTACCCTTGCCTCTGCTTGTGTTTCGGATTGGAGCAGAGGACACGAACGACTCCCCGCCGCCGGATAACTTTACATTTGTCACACCTGGGTTTAACCGAAGCTCTTACTCTCATATTACTCTACCTGACAGAATAGCCTATTTGAAACGATACGTAATCCTGCCCCGGCTCAAATCATAGGGAGACAACTCCACCAGGACCCGGTCCCCCGGCAGGATCTTTATATAGTGAAGCCGAATCTTACCCGATATGTGCGCCAGCACCCGGTGTCCGTTGGCCACTTCAACACGAAACATCGCGTTAGGCAACGGTTCGGCGACCACTCCCTCAACTTCAATTGCGTCTTTCTTAGGCATAGCCCCACCTACACAACGGTCAGCACCCTGGCCGCGCCATCAGTGATGGCGATGGTATGTTCAAAATGGGCGGCCAGACTGCCGTCCAGGGTCGACACCGTCCATCGATTATCGCCGACTGTTGTCTGCCAGTCACCGACACACAGCATAGGCTCCAAGGCCAGGGTCATGCCCTTCTTCAGAAGGAGTCCCTGCCCGGGAGGTCCAAAGTTGCGTATCTGCGGGTCCTCGTGCATTTCTCTCCCGATACCATGGCCGGTGTATTCCCGGATTACGGTGAACCCTCTTGACTCGGCGCACCGCTGGATGGCGTTGGAGACATCCCCCAACCTCGCCCCAGCCCGGGCTGCGTCGATCCCGGCCTTCAAAGCGTCTTGCGTCGTGGTCAATAGCTCCGCCGCCTTGGCGTCGAGCTTCCCCAACCCCACCGTAAGAGCGGCATCCCCGTGAAACCCGTTAAGGATGGCTCCGAAATCTATCGAAACCAGGTCGCCATTCTTCAGTTCACGCCCATCAGGTATGCCGTGAACAATTTCTTCGTTTATGGACACGCAAATCGTAGCCGGGTATCCCCGATAACCCTTGAAAGAGGAAATTCCCCCCAGCCGGGAGACCTCCCTCACCGCTACCGCATCCAGTTCCCGTGTGGTTACCCCCGCCCTGACCTCCGATTTCAGCTTCTCCAAAACAATAGCGACGATTTGTCCGGCTCGCCGCATCAATTCAACTTCCTGCTCCGACTTGAGAACGACGCTCATCTCCCCTTGGCCCCGGCCTTCAGCCGGCGGAGCGTGGCCACGATCCTCGCCTCGACAGCGTCCTCGGCCCCCTCCCCATCAACCTCCACCAGCGTCCCTTTCTTCGTATAGTACTGAATCAGCGGAGCGGTCTCGGAGTCGAAAACCCCCAGGCGCTTCTTGACGGTCTCCGGGGTGTCATCCGATCTCTGGTATAGCTCTCCGCCGCACTTGTCGCACTTACCGGCCACCTTCGGCGGCGAGTAAACAGCGTGGTAGGGCGTCTGGCACTTGCGGCAGATCCAGCGCCCACCGAGACGCTCCAGCAGCACCTTCTCGCTCACTTTAAGATACAGTACCGAGTCGACCACCTTTCCCTTATCGGCGAGCGCCTTATCGAGCGCTTCGGCTTGTGCGACGTTCCTCGGAAAGCCGTCCAGAATAACCCCGTCCTGGCAGTCCGGCGCCACGATACGATCGAGTACCATCTGCACCGTTATGGAGTCTGGCACCAGCTTCCCAGAATCGATAAACGACTTGGCCTTGATCCCCTGTGCCGTCCCTTGCTGAATTGCCTGGCGAAAAAGATCGCCCGTGGCGATGTGGGCCAGCTTCAAAACCGCCGCGACCCTCATTGCCTGCGTACCCTTACCCGCCCCCGGCGCCCCTAGAAAGACAACAAACAAACGGACCTTCTCCTCATGACCCTCAGGCTACATCTTGATGAAGCCTTCATATCGACGCATCACCAACTGGGCTTCCATTTGCTTCATCGTGTCCAGCACCACACCGACTACGATCAACAGACCCATACTGGAAAGCTGAATCGCCTGTACATTGGTCACCTGTCTTGCCAGGAAAGGCACGATGGCCACGATCGCCAGATACAGGGCACCCGCCCAGGTAATCCGGTTAATGACGTGGTTCAGGTAATCCGCCGTATTCTTGCCCGGCCGGATCCCCGGGATGAAGCCACCCTGACGCTGCAGCGTGCCGGCCAAGTCCTGCTGCTGAAACATGACCATCGTGTAGAAGAAGGCAAAGCCGACTACCAACAAGAAATAAAGCACCCAGTAGAACAGTCCCAGCGGCAGCGCCGCGCTCGGACTGAACAGGTCATAGATGAAGTTGGCAAAATTAGGATCCGCGCCCGATGGCTTCATGAAGTAGGAAGCGACCACGCCCGGAAACAACACAATGGACACCGCAAAAATCAAGGGTATCATTCCGGCCGCATTAACCCGCAGCGGGATGTGAGTCGCCCCTGACTGACGGTACATCCGCCCCCCGCGGAAAGTCGTCTTAGCGTACTGCACCCCTATCCGCCGATGAGCCTCGGTGAACACCACGATGGCGGCTATGGTGGCAAGACTTATCAAGGCGTACACAATCAGCCCCGCGGTCTGGCCCTGACCCAGCAGGCCCGTCCCGACAAGCTGGGGATACCCGGCCACGATACCGGCGAATATGATGATCGAAATACCATTGCCGATACCGTGCTCGGTGATAAGCTCTCCAAGCCACACCAGGAATACCGTCCCGGCGATAAGGGCAACCACCATGGCCACTGTCTGCATGGTGCTGCCGGCGCCAATAACACCAGCGTTACGCAAGATGGTCAACTGGCCAAACCCGGACAGGCCGGCCATCGGAATGGTCAGCCAGTGCGTGATCCGGTTCATCTTATCGCGCCCGGCTTCGCCTTCCTGGCTAAGCGCCTGTAACCGCGGTATCACCGGGACCATCAGTGTCATAATGATCGAGGCCGTAATGTACGGGTACACCCCCATGGCGGCCACGCTGAAGTTCCGCATCGCCCCACCGCTGAACATGTCGAGCATGCCCAACAGGGCATTGCTCGAAAACAATTCGCGCAATGCCGCCACGTTCACACCCGGTAGCGGCACGTGGGCAACGAACCTGAATACCACGATGATGCCCAGCGTGATGAGAATCCGACGCCTGAGATCGGGCAGGCGGAAGGCGTCCATCATTGCCTGGATCAGCCGGGGTCTAGTTGACCTCGGTTGTGACATTACCGACCTCCTGCACCTTACCTCCGGCTGCCTCAATCTTGGCTCTGGCCGCAACCGAGAACTTCTCGGCCTTTACGGTCAGTGCCCGGTCCAATTCGCCACCGGCGAGGATTTTCAACGGCTTCACCACGGATTTCACGATGTCAGCGTCCTTGAGACTGAGCACCGTTACTTCGGTACCCGCGGCAAAGCAGTTCAGCTCCGACACGTTGACCACGCTGTACTCCACGCGAAATAGCTTGTGAAAGCCCCGCTTCTTGGGCAATCGCTTGATCAGAGGCAGCTGCCCGCCCTCGAATCCGGGCCGCATCTTACCGCCGGCGCGCGCCTTCTGTCCTTTTTGGCCCCGCCCCGAATAACTACCATGTCCGCTACCGTCACCCCGCCCCACCCGCTTGCGGTCCTTCCTGGAGCCGGGAGCCGGCGCTAGCTCATTCTGCTTCACCTTGCGCCTCCACGGTAACCAGATGCCTGACCTTGTTGATCATTCCCCTGACCACCGCCGAATCATTGTGAACCACACTGTGGTTCATTCTCCGCAGACCGAGGGCTTTGAGCGTCCTCTTCTGGTCTTCCTTATAGCCAATGCCACTCTTGACCAATGTGACCGATATCTTAGCCACTGACAGCCGCTCCTTCCGCCGCCACAAACCGGGTGCGCCTGGCCAGCTCCTCTTCAGGATTCTTCAGTTGCGTAAGGGCCAGTATGGTCGCTTTGGCCACGTTAATCCGGTTGGCGCTACCAAGCGATTTCGACAGGACATCGCGGACGCCGGCGGCCTCGAGCACCGCCCTCACGCTACCACCGGCGATAATCCCGGTACCGGGGGCGGCCGGTTTGAGCAGGACATCAGCAGCCCCGAACTTAACCCTTATCTGGTAAGGAATAGTCGAGCCAACCAGCGGCACCGTTATCAGATTCTTCTTGGCCGTTGCGCTCGCCTTGCTGATGGCGATAGGGACTTCGTTGGCCTTTCCCAGGCCCACGCCCACATGCCCGTGCCCATCGCCGGTCACCACAAGGGCGCTGAAACGGAGATGCTTGCCGCCCTTCAGCACCTTTGCCACCCGGTTGATGGAAATCAGCTTGTCATTAAGGGATAACTCACCTGGCTCAATCTTCACGTTGCTTATCAACTTGCCCCCTTAGCTCACAAAAGGTCCGCGTCTGCCCTAGAACTTCAGCCCGGCCTCGCGCGCCGCGTCGGCAAGGGCCTTGACGCGACCGTGGTACCGGTAACCACCCCGGTCAAACACCACCTGGGTAATACCCTTCCCCAGCGCTTCCCTGGCTACCAGCGAGCCGACCAGCTTGGCCTGGTCCGTCTTGTTCTTCCCGTCAGTCTTGGTCTTCAACTCTTCCACGACGGTTGAGGCGGAAGCGAGCGTGGCCCCCGCAACATCGTCGATCACCTGCGCATAAATGTGGGTTAGGCTACGGAAAACGCACAACCGCGGCCGCTCGGCGCTCCCACTCAGCCCGACTCTACTGCGGCGATGCCTTCGCAAACGGCCTTCACGGGGAGTAATCTTGCTCATCTATGCCTTACCCCCTATCGCCTTGGCGGCCTTGCCGGCCTTGTGGCGCACGACCTCGCCGGCGTACCTGATGCCCTTCCCCCGGTACACATCAGGCGGACGGATACCCCTTATTCGGGCCGCCATCTCGCCGACGACTTCCTTGTCGTTCCCCATGACCTTGATCTTGGTAACCCCGTCGAGGGCAAAAGAGATCCCGGGCATGGGAACAACCTCAACCGGCTTGGTAAAGCCCACCCGGACCAGCAAATTGTTGCCCGACTTCTCGGCTCGATAGCCGACCCCGGATATTTCCAAACCCCTTTCGTACCCCTTGGTCACACCCTCAACCATGTTAGCTATGAGGGTCCGCGTCAGACCATGCAGCGACCGGTACATACGGTCTTCGCTCGGCCGGCTGACCTTGATCGCACCGTCCTCGAGCACAATCGACATCTCGGGATGGAACGTTCGCTTCAGTTCGCCCTTCGGTCCCTTTACGCTAACCTCGCCACTCTGAATCTTGACCGCCACCCCCGGAGGTACGGTGACGGGTGCTTTCCCTATTCTTGACATTCTAGTACTCCAACTACTACATGACGCGGCACAGGAATTCGCCACCAACACCCTGGCGTCGCGCCCGCTGCCCGCTCATGACTCCTTTCGAAGTCGAGAGGATGGCTATCCCCAGTCCACCGGCCAGCCGGGGAATCTCTCCCCGCTCCACGTAGACCCTCAAACCAGGCTTGCTCACACGCTCCAGCGTCGCCACCGCAGGGGAATTCTTCTCCGTGTAACGGAGATGAATCTTGATGACGCGGCTTGGCTTTCCCTTCACCAGTTCGAAGTCCCCGATAAAGCCTTCCTCTTTCAGTATCTTGGCAATGGAAAGCTTCATCTTGGACGCCGGAACCAGCACCGAGTCGTGCCGCACCATAACGGCATTCCGTATCCGGGTTAACATATCAGCGATCGGATCTGAGATAGTCACTCTTCTTCCCCCAGGGTCAATTACCAGCTCGACTTTCTTACGCCGGGGGTCTGCCCGACAAGTGCAAGCTCACGAAAACAAATACGACACAGTCCAAAGTGCCTGATAAAAGCCCGCGGCCGTCCGCATTTGCGGCACCGGTTATGCCGCTGTACCTTGAACTTCGGAGGGCGCATCCATTTGGCGATCGACGATTTCTTGGCCATAACTACTCCAGTCTATTCCCGAGAGAAAGGCATCCCCAGCAGTTCCAGGAGACTCCTTCCTTCCTCGTCAGTCTTCGCAGTGGTCACTATCGAGACCTCAAGCCCACGGAGCTTGTCAACCTTGTCATACTCAATTTCGGGAAACACCGTCTGTTCCCGGAACGCAATCGTGTAGCTACCCCGCCCATCAAAAGAATTCCGGGGCACGCCCTGGAACTCGCGGATGCGGAACACCACGGCGTTCAGCAGCCGATCCAGAAACTCGTACATCCGTTTCCCGCGCAGAGTCACCTTCATCCCGATCGGCATTCCGGTCCGCAGTCTAAAGGCCGCGATTGAACGCTTTGAACGGGTGATGATCGGGTGCTGCCCGGCGATCGCAGTCAAGTCCTTTTCCGCCGCCTCAAGCGCCTTGGCGTTGGTGATCGCCTCGCCGAGACCGATGTTAAGCACCACCTTCTCGACATGCGGCACCTGCATCACGTTCTTGTATCCATACCGCTCTTTGAGGGCAGGGATCACATCCTTCAGGTACTTTTCCTTAAGTTGTGACATCTAGCCAATCACCTCATGACATACCCGACACACTCGAACCTTGCTTCCATCCTCGAGCAGCCGATAGCCGACCCGGGTAGGATGGTTGCACTTGTCGCACAACAGCATCACATTCGAAATATTGACCGGCGCCTCGCGTTCAATGATGCCCGCCTGCCGCACGTCACGAATCGCCTTGGCATGCTTCTTAATGAGATTGACGCCCTCGATGATAACCCGCTGGTCGGCGGGAAACGCAATGCGCACCTTTCCCTTCTTTCCCCTATCCTTGCCGAGGACCACCAGCACGTTATCGTCTTTCCTGATCTTCATCTACAAAACCTCGGGGGCGAGAGAGATAATCTTGGTAAATTCCTTCTCCCTGAGTTCCCTGGCCACGGGACCAAAGATCCGGGTCCCCTTCGGATTGTTCTTGTCACTTATGATCACCGCCGCATTCTCATCGAACCTGATATAGGAGCCATCACTCCGCCGGTAAGGATGAGTACTGCGTACGATCACGGCCCGAACGACATCGCCTTTCTTGACGGTCCCCCCGGGAATCGCCCGCTTGACAGAGGCGACCACGACATCCCCGATCCTGGCGTACTTCCGTCCGGTACCACCCAGCAAGCCAATGCACATTATCTGCCGGGCGCCCGTGTTGTCCGCTACTTTAAGTCTACTGTAAGGTTGAATCATCTCGCATCACCCACGGTCTAGGTTATCTCCTTAGGTGGAACCTCGACCTTCGCTTTCTTAATAACAATCTCTGCCACCCGCCAGTGCTTTTCCTTTGACAGAGGACGGGTCGACACTATACGCACGGTATCGCCTTCAGCGCAAGCGTTGGCCGCATCATGCGCCTTGTACCTGGCCAGTCTTTTTACACTCTTCTGATACAACCGATGCTTCCGCACTGTTTCCACGCCAACCACAACGGTCTTATCCATCTTGTTGCTGATCACACGACCAATTCTGGTCTTCTCAATCGTAGCCATCTCAACCTGCCTTGGTTTGCACTGAGTCAGTCGACGAAGTCCGGACTATCTCAGGCTCAGTTCTCTTTCCCGAATAATAGTATTGATTTGCGCGATCTTCCTGCGCGCCAGCATGACCCGACGATGGTTCACCAGTTGCTTGGTGGACAACTGGAACCGTAGGTCGAGTAACTCTTTATGAGCCGTCTCCAGATGCTTGGTCAACTCTTCCCCGTTGAGCGCCCGCACTTCAGCTATCTTCACGTGGCACTAGCTCCTACTTCTTCTTCGGCCCCAGGTGCGCTCGCTTTGACCACGAACTTGGCGTCGATCGGTAGTTTGTGAGAAGCCAGCCGCATTGCCTCTTTGGCAATACCCTCATCCACACCCGACATCTCAAACATGATCCGGCCCGGCTTCACGACCGCGACCCAATGGTCGGGGGCGCCTTTGCCCGAACCCATACGAGTTTCCGCCGGTTTCTTGGTAATGGGCTTGTCAGGGAAGATCCGAACCCATATACTTCCGCCGCGGTTGACATGATGGGTGATGGCCCTTCTGGCAGCTTCGATCTGACGAGCCGTAATCCAGGCAGCCTCCAGGGCCTGCAAGCCATAGTCACCAAAACTCACCACGTTACCGGAGTGGGCCTTCCCTTTCATCCGGCCGCGTTGAACTTTACGGAACTTAACTCGCTTAGGTTGCAGCATGGTCCTCTCCTGATTCCGCCGGCGTCTCCACGGCCGCCTGCTCGCCGCCCTCTCCCTTCGGGGCTACCTTCCGCGTCGTGGTGCGCCGCCGGGGCTTAGCAGGGGCCTTCTCGCCGGCTGCAACTGGTGTCTCAGCAGCCGGAGCAGCAACCGCTTCAACCGGCGGAGGAGCCACCACCTCGACTTTAGGCTCAACAGGCGCCGCGGCCGCAGCAGGCTTCGCCTCAGGCGCCACCACGGGACGGGCAACCTCGACAACCGCCACGGCCTCAACCGGTGGCGCTTCGGGCTCTTCGGTCTTCATCTCGGGCAGAATCTCGCCCTTGTATATCCAGGCCTTCACGCCGATGCGGCCCATCACAGTCTTGGCTTCGACGAATCCGTAATCAATATCGGCCCGCAGGGTGTGAAGAGGCACACGTCCTTCGTGCATATTCAGGCCCCGAGCGATTTCAGCTCCTCCCAACCGGCCAGCGACAGCGACCTTTATACCTTTGCCGCCAGCCTGCATGGTACGAGCCATCGCCTGCTTCATAGCCCGGCGGTAAGCTATGCGCCGTTCGAGCTGGTCAGCGATTGACCTGGCCACCAACCGGGCGTCGAGCTCGGGCTGCTGAACCTCTTTGATATTGAGCTGTATTCTCTTGCCGATCATCTTTTCGAGATAAACCCGAGCTTCGTCCACGCGCTGACCGCCACGCCCGATCACAATGCCGGGACGGGCGGTGTTTATGGTCGCCACGACCTGGTTGGCCTGACGCTCGATATCAACGCTGGAAATCGCCGCCTCGGGATACTTGGTCTCGATGGCCTTCCGAATCTTCAGGTCCTCTTCCAGATAGTTGGCATAATGCCGGTCGGCATACCACTTGCCCTGCCAGCCTTTGATGACTCCGATCCTAAAACCAGTGGGGTTAACTTTATGTCCCATGGCTCTCCTGTTCGGCAACTATTACCGTAATATGACTGGACCTCTTTAGCACCGGGCTGACTCGCCCCCGGGCAGCCGAACGGTACCGCTTCATGGTCAGACCCGGGTCAACGAAGATGCTCGATATCTTCAGCGTCTCCGGTGACATTTGAAAACCGTTCTCAGCGTTGGCCGCGGCCGACTTAATCACCTTGGCAACAGCTTTGGCGGTCGGAGTCGTGGTGAAGAGCAGCATGTTCAGCGCGACCTCCACCTTCTTGCCGCGCACCATGTCCGCCACCAGGCGCACCTTGGACGGCGCTATCCTCACGTTCTTGGCAACAGCTCGTACATCCATCTACATCAAATCCTGGCCCGTATCGCTAACTGGCGGGAGTCGCCGGCGCTGCCCCGGCAGCCGGGGCTGCGGCCGCTGCCTTTGCTTCCTTTTCCGCCCTGGCTGTATGACCACGGAATGTCCTCGTGGGCGCAAACTCGCCCAGCCGGTGACCAACCATATTCTCCGTGATAAAGATGGGCACGTGACGCCGCCCGTCATGCACCCCTATGGTAAGGGCAATCATCTCCGGAACCACAGTTGACCACCGCGACCATGTCTTGATGACCGTCTTCTGACCGGAGCGATTGACCACCCCGATTTTCTTCATCAACTTCTCGTCGACCGCAGGGCCCTTTTTTGCTGACCTTGACATGCTTGGTCTACCTCAGGAATTATTTGCCGCGCCGCTTGATAATCATGCGGCTTGACGGTTTACTCTTCTTACGCGTCTTGTATCCCAGCGTCGGCTTGCCCCACGGGGACTTCGGCCCCGGCAACCCGATCGGACTCCGCCCCTCACCACCCCCGTGGGGATGATCACGCGGGGTCATAGCGGTACCCCTGACCGACGGTCTCCGTCCGAGCCATCGGCTTCGTCCCGCTTTGCCAAGCTTCACGGCCTGATGATCGATGTTACCGACCTGGCCCACCGTCGCCGTGCAGTCCCCGGGTACGTACCTCATCTCGCCTGAAGGCAGCCTGATCAGAGCACGCTCGCCCTCTTTGGCCATAAGCTGAGCTGCGGCCCCGGCGCTGCGAACAAGCTGAGCGCCCTTCCCCAACTGGACTTCTACGCTGTGGATCAAAGTCCCGCTTGGCATCAACTTGATGGGCAGGCTGTTTCCGGGCCTCACTTCAGCCTGAGGCCCCGACAGGATCGAGTCATCCACATTCAGGCCGACGGGCGCCAGTATGTACCTCTTCTCGCCATCGGCATAGAAGATAAGGGCGATCCGGGCAGTCCGGTTCGGATCGTACTCGATTGCCGCCACCCGCCCCGGGACTCCGGCCTTGTCGCGCTTGAAGTCGATCAGGCGCAGGTTCCTCTTGGAACCGCCACCCTGATGCCGAACGGTAATCCTTCCCTGGTTATTCCGCCCGGCCCGCTTCCTGAGGGCAACGATAAGCGACCTTTCAGGTTTGCTTTTTGTTATCTCCTCAAAGGTGGCGCCAGTCATACCCCGGCGCCCGGGAGACGTTGGACGATACTGCTTTACGGCCACTCTATTCTCTCCATTGCTCTAAGAAGCTGTCTCAAACAGCTCTATTTTGTCGCCCGGCTTAAGAGTCACTATAGCCTTCTTCCAAGGTTTTGCCGGCAACTCACGTTTGCCGAGTCTGCGCGGCTTTCCGGCCACGTTCATCAAATTCAGACCGGTCACGGTGACGTTGAATACCTTCTCCACGGCGTCTTTGACCTGCGTCTTGTTCGCGGTGCGCGCAACTTCGAAGGCGTATTTCCCCTCGGCCTGAAGCGCTGTAGACTTTTCAGTAATCAGCGGGCGTCTAAGTACTTCGTACAGGTGCACTGTTGTCTCCTTCTGAAGTGCTCTCGCCCCACAACTCCTCCGCCCGGCGGACTGCATCCACCGTCATCAACAGATTCTTGTGGGACATGATGACTGCCACATTCAGCAAGTTTGCCGGAATCGTGGTCACCCCGGGAATGTTGCGCGCTGATTTGATCAGCTGCCCATCCGGTTCCCGAATCGCGATGAGCGCCGTCGACTCCACTCCCAAAGCGCTCAGAATACCGGCCATCTCCTTGGTCTTCGGCTCGGCAAACGCGAAGCCATCCACGATGATCAGTTCGTTGTCTGCAACCTTGCTTGACAGCACGGTCCGCAGTGCGAGGCGCCGCATCTTCTTTGGTAACGCCTGATGATAATCCCGTGGCTTTGGCGGGAATATGATGCCGCCGCCGCGCCTCAGCGGCGACTTGATGCTCCCGGGCCGCGCCCGGCCGGTGTGCTTCTGGGCATATAGCTTCTTGCTGCTGCCCGCCACCTCGGATCGCGTCTTGGCACTGGCAGTACCCTGACGCCCGTTGGCAAGCTGAGCTAACAACGCCTGATGAGCCACGGCCTTGTTCGGCGCCACGCCGAACACATAGTCGCTGATCTCGATCTGCCTGATTATTTCACCTGCGGTGCTGCGAACCGGAACCTGCACTTGTCTAACTTCCTCTAATGCGACTTCTTTACCAACACAAGCCCGCTCTCGAAACCCGGTACGGCCCCTTTCACGAGCAACAGATTACGGGCAGGATCGATCTTAAGTATCTCAAGATTCATCGCCGTCACCTGGGCATCCCCCATGTGACCGCCCATGCGCAGACCTTTCTTAACGTGCCCCGGGGTAGTCGTCGAACCGATTGCCCCTGGATGCCGATGCCGATCGGACTGCCCGTGGGTCTTCGGCCCGCCTTTGAAATGATGCCTTTTGACGACGCCCGCGAATCCCTTGCCTTTGGAAATCCCCACCACGTCCACCATATCGCCCGACTTGAATGCGCTGACATCGATCTGGTCGCCGACTTTCACGTCGCCGGCGCCTTCAACCCTGAACTCACGCAGATGCTTGTACGGAGCCAGCCCTTTCAGATGCCCCTTCTCGGGCGAGTTCAGGCGCTTGTCACTGTCAAAACCGACCTGGACGGCATCGTAACCATCTCGCGCCACCGTCTTGATCAGCGTCACCGCGCACGGCCCGGCTTCGATGGCGGTTACCGCCTCATTTCTACCATTGTCTCGATAGACCTGGGTCATCCCCAGCTTGCGACCGATAATTCCTTGAAACATATCTCTCACAACTTGATGCTGATTTCAACACCGGCGGGCAGACTCAGCCCAGTAAGCGAATCGATCGTCTTCGAACTCGTTTCGATGATGTCGATAAGGCGCTTGTGAGTCCGAATCTCAAACTGCTCCTGCGACCGCTTGTCGATAAAAGGAGAGCGTATGACACTGAACTTCTGGATGTGAGTCGGAAGCGGTACCGGCCCCGAAACGACCGCGCCCGTCCGCTCGACCGTCTCCACGATCTGCTCCGCCGCCTGATCGATAAGCTTATGGTCGAAACTCTTCAACCTAATCCGGATCTTCTGTTTTGGCATGTTCTTACTATCCTGCTTTTTCAGTGATTTTGGCAGCGAGCTCACTCGGCAACTGCTGATAACGGCCAAACTCCATCGAATGGGTAGCCCTGCCCTGGGTCTTCGAGCGTATGCTGGTGGCATACCCAAAGGTCTCGGCCAAGGGCACCAGCCCATGAACCGTTGTCATCTCAGCGTAGGTTTCCGCCGATTCTATCTGACCGCGCCGCGAGTGCAGATCGCTCAGAATGTCTCCCATGAACTCCTCGGGAGTGACAACTTCGACCTTCATTATCGGTTCGAGTAAAATCGGCTTTCCTTTCGCCATTCCGTCCTTAAACGCCATCGACGCTGCAATCTTGAAGGCGATTTCCGAGGAGTCGACTTCATGGTAACTGCCGTCGTGCAACGTCGCCTTGATGTCGACGACCGGGTAGCCCGCCAAAGTACCGCTCTCCATGGCGTCCCTCAAACCAGCGTGAACGGCCGGAATGAAGTTCTTGGGGATGGACGTGCCGCGGATCTTGTCCACGAACACCAGACCGCTACCGGGTTCCCCCGGCTCGAACTCAATTTCAACATGGCCGTACTGACCGTGACCGCCGGACTGCCGCACGAATCTGCCTTCGGCCGACGCCGCCCTGGTGATGGTCTCCTTGTAGGCCACCCGAGGCCGCCCGACGTTGGCACTTACGTTAAATTCGCTGAGGAGCCGCCGCACCAAAACCTCCAGGTGAAGCTCACCCATGCCGGAGATAAGGGTCTGCCCGGTCTCCTGGTTAAAGGCAACCTTGAACGTCGGGTCTTCCTCGACCAACTTCTGCAGCGCCTCGCCCATCCGGTCCTGATCCACCTTCGTCCTCGGCTCGATGGCAACCGACAGTACGGGTTCCGGAAAGCGGATGGCTTCCAGCAACACCGGCACGGCGGCGTCGCACAGCGTATCCCCGGTGAAAGTTGTCTTCAACCCAAGGGCGGCCACGATGCCCCCGGTATCGGCCCGCGTAATCTCAACGCGCCGGTTGGCGTGCATAAGAATAAGGCGCCCGATGCGCTCCCTCTTGCCGGCAGTGGTGTTGTGCACCTGATCCCCGGTCTCCACCTTACCCGAGTAGACCCGCAGATATACCAGACGACCCACAAATGGATCCGTCATCACTTTAAAAGCGAGGGCGGTAAACGGTTCATCATCATCAGGTTTACGGGTGATCTGCTCCTCGGTGTTGGCGGTCATGGCCCGCACCGGAGGCATATCGAGAGGAGATGGAAGGTAATCGACGATAGCATCAAGCAAAAGCTGCACGCCCTTGTTGCGCAAGGCGCTCCCGCACAACACGGGCACGCCCTTGCTGGCGACGGTAACGCGGCGCAGGGCGCCCCTCAGGGCGTCGGCGCCGATTTCCTTGCCGTCCAAGTATGCAGTCAGCAGCTCGTCATCCAACTCCGCCACTTTCTCGATAAGCGCATGCCGGGCTTCCTGGCTCCTGACTTTCTCGGCTTCCGGAATCTCTATGGCTACCGGAGGGCTGCCCGGTTCGCCATCAAAGTGCCAGGCTTTGTTGTCCACCAGATCGACCATACCATGGAAGGCCGCCTCGGTACCCAGCGGCAAATGAATCGGGAGCGGCTTGGCCTTGAGACGGTCTTCGATCATGCCGACCGTGCGGACGAAATTCGCCCCCACCCTATCCATTTTGTTGATGAAGCACACCCGGGCGACCCGGTACTTGTTCGCCTGCCGCCACACGGTCTCAGACTGCGCTTCAACGCCGGCAACCGCATCAAAAACAACCACGCCTCCGTCGAGCACACGCAGACTGCGCTCGACTTCAGCCGTGAAGTCAACGTGCCCGGGAGTGTCGATAATGTTGATTCGGTGTTCCCGCCAGTAGGAGGTCGTCGCAGCAGCCGTGATGGTGATGCCCCGCTCTCGCTCCTGGTCCATCCAGTCCATCACCGCGGTGCCGTCGTCGACGGCGCCGACCTTGTAAGTCTGCCCTGTGTAGTACAGTATCTTTTCGGTAACGGTGGTCTTCCCCGCGTCGATGTGGGCGATAAAAGCCATATTCCGAATTGAGGCCAGCGGGTAACGCTCGCCGTTCGGTTTCTCCCTGGCATCAGTCTTAGTTGCGGGTCTTACCATGATATGTTGCTCATGTCCTTACCATCTGTAATGGGCAAAAGCCCTGTTGGCCTCTGCCATCTTGTGCGTATCATCACGCTTCTTGATCGTGGCCCCCTGTCCCTTAGCGGCATCGCTCAACTCGCCGGCCAGTCTCTCAATCATCGATTTACCCGGTCGCGCCACGGCGGCGGCGATCAACCACCGCATCGCCAGCGTCAATGCCCGGCCCGGCGGTACTTCAACAGGGACCTGATATGTGGCGCCACCAACCCGGCGCGGTTTAACTTCTAATTGCGGGGTCGCGTTCTTCACAGCCTGGTCCAGGACAGTGATCGCCGGCTTCGACTCCGAGGCCTCGATGCTTACCAGCGCGCCGTAGACGATCCGCTCGGCGGTGCTCTTCTTACCCTTCTTCATGATACGGTTTACCAGTTTCGACACCGTCACGCTCTGATACTGAGGATCAGGTCCGGCTTCTCTCTGAAGTTTTCGCTTTCGCCTTGGCATTCTGTCTCCTTAAGTCGCGGAAGTAGCTTTGGCCCGTTTGGCGCCGTACAAGCTTCGACCCCGCTTACGGTTGGCGACCCCGGTCGCGTCAAGCGCCCCACGAATAATGTGATATCGTACCCCCGGTAGGTCGGGCACGCGCCCGCCACGAATAAGCACCACCGAGTGCTCCTGCAATTCGTGTCCCTCACCCGGGATATACGCCGTCACTTCGATGCCGTTGGTAAGTCTCACCTTGGCGACCTTACGCAAAGCCGAGTTTGGTTTCTTCGGAGTCGTAGTCTTAACCTGGAGACACACGCCTCGCTTCTGAGGCGAACCGTTGCCCCGCTTGGTCCGGTTCTTCGAGCGCGTTGTACACGAACCGAAGGGCCGGGGTCTTACTCTTCTTACCCGGGCGGCTCCGCCCTTTGCGCACGAGCTGATTAATGGTCGGCAAGTGCTTTCTCCTATCTCTCAGAATCGAAATGGATGAGCTCAGGCTCATCCATTCAACACGGCGACAGGCCCCTTGTGCAACCGGTGAGACCTGTAACTAACCTGTGAGTTGAATAACTGGCGCCAAAACTGAATACTACCACAGCTAAATGATGCTGTCAACTGCCGATAAGCGGCGTGTTGACGTTGTACGATTATGTCACCGGCTGAGCATTAAGGGAAAAAGTCACCATGGATGGGCAGGCTCACCATGACCGGAGTGGACAGGCAGGATCTGGTTTCCGTAAGAATGGTCTCCGGAGTAAGGAAGACGACCACCTGCGGGGATGGACAACCACCTTCGGACCAACTTCGGGCAGCGCTGATGGTGACGCCGGATGCTAAGAAAGATAACGAATCGTTGGATGAACATACCCTAGGTACGCCCCACAATTCTGCGTTATAATAGGAGACGAACCTTAGACGTCGCCGGAGGTTGCGTCGTTGCCTACAAGAGTGAGCCTGTGCCTGACCAAGCACCGCGAAGAAGGGGTGACCAAGACCATCGGCCTGTTGGAGGCCAACCCGGTCAGCGGTAAGAACGTGGTGCTCAAGCCGAACTTCAACAGCGCCGATCTGGCCCCGGGCTCGACGCATATCGACACCCTGCGAGCGCTCATCGTCTCGCTAAGAGAAATGGGTGCCCGCTCCATTACGTTGGCCGAGCGCAGCGGTCCGGGCGAACCCACTCGTTCGGTCATGGAGAAGAAGGGGATCTTCAGCCTGGCAAAAGAGCTGGGGTTTGCCATCGTGAACCTTGAAGAGATGGCCCCGCACGGCTGGATGCATTACGTTCCGAAGGACAGCCACTGGTCGAATGGGTTCATGTTCCCCCGCATCTACAACGAGGCCGAGTGTGTCGTATCCACCTGTTGCCTCAAGACGCATTCATTCGGCGGCCATTTCACTCTGTCCCTCAAACTGGCTGTCGGTCTTGTACCGAGGGTCGACCAGCCGTACATGAAGGAGTTGCACGGCTCGCCCCACCAGCGGCAACTGATCGCCGAGATCAACACGGCCTATGCTCCCAACCTCATCGTGCTCGACGGGGTCGATGCGTTCGTGAATGGCGGCCCGGCCCGCGGGACCAGCGTTGAGGCCGGGGTAATGCTGGCGGGCACCGACCGGGTGGCTATTGACGCCGTCGGCGTTTCCATCCTGCGCCTGCTGGGCACGACCCCGGAGGTCAGCCGCGGGCCCGTTTTCAAACAGGACCAGATTGCCCGGGCGGCAGAACTCGGGCTCGGAGTCAAGTCGGCGGCCGAGATTGAACTGGTAACCGGCGACCCGGCGAGCGCAGACTATGCCGCGAAGGTGAAGGCAATTCTGAATGCCGATTGAGACGCGGGCGTTTCGGCCCGACGATCCACGTCGCGTCCAAGCCGCCGCGAAGTTGACTGTGAAGAGACATCATGAATGACGATCGTATTTTGAGACCACCGGGCAGCGGAAGGGTCTTGATGTTCGGAGGTAAGGGTGGGGTCGGCAAGACGACTTGCACTGCGGCCACGGCCCTGCACTATGCGCGCCAGGGGCACCGTACGCTGGTGATCTCCACTGATGCCACCCCCTCGCTTTCGCACATCTTCGAGACCAACGGCAAGAACCGGGTCACCATGGTCGAAGATGGGCTCTTCTTCAGCGAACTGGGCCAGGCCGAGGTCAAGGAGATGTGGGACCGCAAGTTCGGCCGTGAAATGCACGAGGTGTTCTCCTCCTTCGTGTCCATCAACTACGAGGCCTTTACCGAGTTTATGACCTCGGTACTGCCCGGCCTGGGCGACGAATTCATCGTCGACTTCACCCGCGAGCTGTGGCTGGCAGGGCAATACGACACTATTATCTGGGACACGGCCCCCATGGGCCAGACCCTCGCCCTGCTCAGGACCCCGTCTCTTCTGGCCAACCATCTCCGCATGGCGCCCCGAATCTATTCCCGGTTGAAAGTGGGCGCCACCAGCAGGGAACCGGTACTCAACATTCTCAGGCGCTGGGAGAAGCTGTCGGCAGAGAACATGGAGTTCCTGCGTCACCATGTCAAAGTAACCCTGGTGACTATCGCCGAAGCGCTGGCCGTCGAGCAACTCGACGGCATTCTGGGCGAATTGAGCGACGGCTGCATCGAAACGCAGCGGATAGTCATCAACAATCTGGTCAAGGACGAGAGTTCGGAGTTCCTCCGCGTCAAAGCCGCACAGCAGAAACGATACCTCGAGGCGGTACGTCAGAAATGCGCCTCGCTTGAAATAGTCGAAGTCCCCCTCTTCCCACTGGAGATAAAGGGACTGGACAGGCTGGCACTGGTGGCAGAGATACTGTTCCCCTCTGCCGGCGGTCAGCCTTCAGGCGTCAGCCGGCGGCGGGAAGACTGATTCTGGCAGGCGCCGTCGTCCGTCAGGTCGTTGAGCGCCCGATAACCGGCGCTGTCCCCCGGGGTCGAGGACCCGGGGGTGTTCGCACGGAGGAATCAAGATGATGACCAAACCTTCACCGGTTCTCTACTTCGCTTACGCCCACGATCTCGACCGGAAGCTGATGAAGGAGCGCGCCCCGGAGAGCCGGCCCAGGGTTACGGCCACGCTACCCAATTTCCGGCTCGTCTTCCTAGGCTGGTCCCGGCAGTGGAAGGGAGGCATCGCCACTCTCCGGGGTACCCACGGCGCCAAGGTCGCCGGCGGCGTTTACGAGATCTCGGACAAAGACCTGCGCCGGCTCGACAACCTCGAAGGCTACCCGAGAGAATCTAACCGCATCAACGTCACCGTCTTCACCGAGGAGGGAGATGCGCTGCAGGCGGTCGCCTATATCAAGACCGGCCAGGCCGAAGAGACGAAGCCTTCTCGCGAATACCTGGCGGTTATCCAACAGGGTTACCGGGACTGGGGGATCGTATGACCGATGGGGCCTACACCCCGTAGGCTTCTCTGAGAACGATGGTGGGATGATCCACCGGACGGTCGGTCCCCGCCTGGATCTGAAGCCGACAGCCGCCGCAGTCGGTGACCGCGCGATCGGTGGGATTCTCGGTCAGCTCCCTGTAAAGCTTGGCAGCGATCTCTTTTGACAGCTCGTAGTTCTTCTTCTCGTAGCCGTAAGCGCCGCTCTGGCCGCAGCACGTCTCGCTCACCTTTTTTACCACCGTCCCCGGGATCAGCTGCAGTAGTTCCACGGTGGGCCGGCCGATTTGCTGTGCCCGCATGTGGCATGGGGTGTGGTAGAAGATGGTCTGCTCCACCCGGCGGAATTCCTTATTGAGATGGCCGGCCTCATTCAGTTTGAGCAGGTATTCCGTGATGTGATACAGGTTCTCCGACACCAGCCGGGCCGCGTCCGTCTGCAGCAGATGGGGAGAGTCGCGTTTCAGAAAGAGGCCGCAACTGGAACAGCTCACCACCACCGCGTAACCGTCCGAAACCAGCTTGCTGAGAACGCCGGCGTTGCGCCGCATGTTGGACACAGCGTCCTTAACATTGCCCTTGGCCATCATCGGCAGACCGCAGCACACCTGCCGCGGTACTTTAACCTCGACGCCGTTCTTCTTGAGAATAGCAAGGGTGGCTTCGCCGACCTGAGGATAGTAATAGTTCGCGAAGCATCCGCTGTAATAGGCCACTTTCCCGGTGGCCGTCAAATCAGCCATTCCCGGAGCCGCCCGCCGAACCGTCTTTCCCCGACCTTTTCTGGAATGTCCTGCCGAAGAAGTGCGGCAAGGTGGTCCTCCGGTCGATGCCGGTGATACCCTCCATGGGCACCCTCACCAGTTTGCGGCGCATCGCCCAGTTCGCCAGGGGAGCCACGCCGGTGCCCAGTCTCGCCAGCAACTCCGGCCGGCCCAGTACCTTGTGGCTGAATGAGGTACCGTGCCGGGCAACGTAGTCCAGTTTCGCCTGCCACATAAGGTAAGGCAGGTCAATATCGACCGGGCACTCCATACGGCAACCCTCACAATGCAGACAGACGTCGACCGACTTCGTATCGCCGCGCAGAAAACTGGTGAGATAGATCTTCGGCGTCCAGATGTCACCGGCATCCTTAAAAGCGTGACGAATGGGACAGTGTTTGTTGCAGGCGCGGCAGCCGATGCACAGGAAAAGATCACCGAACTTGCTGTCAATCATCTTCCGGCGGCCGTTGTCCAGAATTATGATGTGAAGCTCGCGCTTCCGGTCGTCAACAGGCAACGGCAGATCATCGATTGACATGGACCGGGCCGGACGAGGCTCGATGCCGAGCAGGATGTTCTCCATGCCGAATATGCCCATGCACTGTGCCTGGAATGTGGCCTCGGCCCGTGTCGCGACCACCTTGTCCAGCCCGATCACCAGGACTACCCGGGCAGCTTGTTCGAGGTCCCGTTTTATGTTGGAGAAGTGTTCGAGAAAAACCACGGTGCCGTCGTCGGCAGATGCCGCGTTGACACCGAGTACGGCGACATAGTCCCGGCTCTTGACCCGGGGAAGACCGTCCAGTTTGACGGCCACATCGAAAGTACCCTCCAGTCCCTTGTCAAGCATGCGGGGCAAGTCCCAGTAGTCGAGAACCTTCTTTTCTTTGACATCAAATTCACTGTGGTACGAGTTGATCACGGTGAAACCATTGCGGACAAGCCCCGGCCTAAGTTCCTGGACCGCGGCCGAGTTGTTGGTGGAAATCGTCTTTACGGCCCCGGCGCAGAGCGACACGTAGTCCACCGCGGCCCCGGCATCGGAAGAAACGACCACTTTGGACCCGGGATACCGGTCTTTGAAAGAAGCCTCCAAAGCCGGTGTCAGCGAATCGATGTTTGCCCGGGCACTTTCCCGAAGGAGACGGATCTTCTGCTTGATCTCGGCGACGCCGATGGCAGGAGGGATATGAGCTGCCTTCTGTCCGCCCCGGGACAGTCTGAGGGCCGCGAGTTCACGCTTGTCGGTTTGCTCGGGTTCGATTATCCAGATTGGCAAATCAGTCATATCAATGCCGGTGGACTCTTCACACCCGGGATCACCCGATTCACAAACGTTGGTCCGCCCGGGCGGGCGAACCAACGCTCAGGTCCGGTAAGACTATTCCCTGGCAAGCAGCGCGGCGCCCTGTTTGACCGCGGCGGTAAGCTTCTCAGCGGCGGCCAGTTGCTTGACTCCGCTGACCTGCGAAGCCTCAACGTAGTCGACGGCCTTCGTCTCGCAAAAACGGGAGCACTGGGGATCGCCGTCGCAGAAGTCGCACTTGTAGACTTTCTTAGAATCGACATTGAACCCCATCGCTCCAAATGGGCAGGCCGCCACGCACATCCGGCAGCCAATGCAGGTCTCCTGATTCACCTGCACCACACTCAGACTCTCATCTCGAGAAATCGCCTTCACCGGGCAGACTTCCATGCAGGGGGCATCGACGCACTGTTGACAGCTCATCGGGACATAGAGGCCTTCCCATTCCCACTTCACGATCTTGATCCGGCTCTTGGAGGGATTGGCAGCCCCTTCGTGTTTGACCGAACAGACCAGCTCGCAAGTGCGGCAGCCAGTGCATTTTGCGTAGTCCAGCATCAATACTTTGCCCAATTTACAGTCTCCCTTCCGCTTGATTTAGTCGACCTTAGAGAGCGTGGGACGGTTCCTTGTCGATACCGAGACGCTTCAGTGTTTCGGGTTTAGGTATGCCGTTCTCATCCCAACCATGGTGCCCGTAGAACTCATCGACCGCCTTCTTAAGCTTTTCACGGTCGATGGCGCGGCCACGGATATTGGGCGTTCCCAACGGCGTCGGCTCATCGAAGTACCGGTCGACCAGCCAGTCGTCCTTCCGGGTCAGACCTTCGCGCAGATTGAACATGCGCTCCAGGTTATTAGCACGATCGGCGGCCGTCCAAAGATCAAGCGGAGACATCTGAAGGCCGGTATTGTAATAGATGGCCTTGGACCATTCTTCCCAGTTCGGCAGTGTCGCCCCCAGGAAGGTGGTGTGATACTTGCAGATGCCCACCGAGTCCACACCCATGTAGGTCTGCTCATGCCAGAACACCTGCCAGGCCTTGCCTTCGTATTCGCGGAAATCGGACGTCAGCGGCCCATCGTATTTTACGGGCTGGCTGTATATCTGCCGCAGAACCTTTTCGGGCAGGTGATACAGATCGATGGCCGGGCGGCTGCGCAGATGGTCGGACCCACGAGACGCGGTGGCAATATTGAGCGCCAGAGACGGCGTCGCCCGCTCATCCGAGTTGAGATTGCTCATGCCCTTGACCTGAACCAGGTACTTTTCCGAACCCTTGCCGATCTTCTTGGCGGCCCGCAGCGGACCCTCAGCCAGAATGTCACCAAGACCCTTCCGGTAAGTGATCTGGTGCATCAGCTCGATCACCGCCTCGGTATTCCCGAACCGGAGTTCCAGACCTCCGGTGTCCTTATCGGTGAGGATGCCGTTCTCGTAGAGTTCCATTGCCCAGGCGATCATGCTGCCGGCCTCGAGGCAATCGATTCCGTAGATGTTCGACAGGTGAGTGCCCTCAAGGATGGTGATCGGATCCGTGCAGCCGGGCTCAGCGGAGAAGGCGCATTGATGGGTGTACTCCGGACCTTCCCCGTAAGTGCCCGCGTAAGGTCCGGTGGGAATGACGTACTTCGCCCGGCAGTGCACCTGGCAGCCGTAGCAGCCGGCCATACCGGTGACGAACTCGTCCAGCGCCTCGGCCTCGATGGCGTCAGAGTTTTCAAGCTGGTTGAGACGGAAGTTCTGGACCCTGACCAGACCCTGGGTATTGGTCGCCCCGAACAGGAATGGGGTGCCAAGGCGACCCTGGGTTTCGTTAACTTTGGCTGAAGTTATCTGTCCAATAAAACGCTTGTTGTAGTCGAGCGCCTCCTGGGGGAAAGCGATCTTGATGTCCATCGTGCCGCGAGCGGCAATTGCCTTCAGGTTCTTCGATCCCATTACGGCGCCCATTCCGGTGCGGCCACCGGCATTCTTGACCCCGGTCATGACGCTGGCAAACCGGACCATCTTCTCACCACCGACACCGATGGTCAACGCTTTTACGTCTCTGTCCCCCAGCTCTTCCCGAATGGCTTTCTGGGCATCGTGCACATTGAGTCCCCAGATATTCTTGGCGTCCTTGATCTCGATTTCGCCGTTGTGGACGAAAACGTAGACTGGCTTGGGCGACTTGCCCAGAAACACCAGGTGGTTGAATCCCGCGTTCGCCAGCTCGGGAGTGAAGAAGCCACCACCATTGCAGCTGCCGTAGTAATTGGTCAGCGGCGACTTGCCTGCAACGTGGTACCGCGCGGTTGCTGAAGCCAGCATCCCGCTAAGGAGGCCGCCGCTTACGGCGACCACGTTGTCCGGCCCCAGGGGATCGCAGCCCGGCTTCACATAGTTGTAGACCAGATAGGCATCCAGACCCCGGCCGCCAACGTACTGCTGACGCATCTTCAGCGGGATGTGCTTGATTTCGATCTTGCCCGTAGTCAGATCGATGACTGCCAGCTTGCCGTCCAGAGACATCTTAGTTCTTTCCCCCTTGCTGTTCCTTCAACATTTTGTCGGTCAGTTGGCGGTTTACCTCCCAGACCGGACCTCGAATCCGCGGAAACTCAGGTGATATCCACCAGATCCGCCATTCGAAGCTGCAGTGGGGGCACTTGAGTATCTTGGCACCGGGCGGCGGCACCAGCCGTTCGTAGCAGTTCATGCATCTGAGAGCGCCGATAGTCCTTCCCTTGGCAGTCTGCTCCATCGTGGTTTCTTTCTGTTCGCTCAAAGTAACCTCACTTTCACGATGCCCATCGTAGGCTTCCAACAGTCACCGAAATGATAGCATCGAGCCCAGATAGTGTCAAGAAAACTGCAGGGGAAACACCCTTTCTCGAGGGACCAAAGGTCAGGCCCGGGCCTTCGCCGAATGCGGTTGTCCCTGAGTCCGCTCACCCCGTCCGCACCACCGCATCAGTACCGGGCCGGTGACTCCGGACAGCGTCGTGCCTCTAGGGATGGCGCGTCCAGATTCCGGACGCCCAAAGCAAGGCAGCAACAGTCAATGCGACGAGAATAACAGTGGCCGCAATCCGCCAACTCCGCCTTCGGAACAAGAAGAGAAGCGATGGCCGATAGATATCGAGCCCTGGCTGGAGGTCCTCCCAGGCCCGGGCGGGCGGTTCCGCGTTTCCGGCCTTCGAGCTGAACGAAGCCCGCAGCACCCGTTGCGTCCTCCGCACCGATTCCAGTTCCCGCCGGCACTTCTCACAACCGGCCAGATGTGCCTCGATTTCCGATCGTTCTGCAGCGCCCACCTCGCCGTCCAGATATGGCACCAGAAGGTCCGTTACGTGTTTACAGTCCATGCTCGTTTCCCACTATTCGCGTTTTCTATTCGTGTATCTACGGTATGCGCCCTCCGGATCACGCGCGCATTCCCCCATCATCGCTGAGCCTGGAGCGCAACTTCATCAAGGCGTGATTGATCCTCGACTTCACGGTCCCCAACGGTACACCGAGAACGCCCGCGATCTCCTCGTACGACAGATCATTGAAATACCTTAGCACCAGCACCGCGCGGTGCTTGGCGTCAAGGGCGTCCAATGCCTCCCCCAATTCACCACTGTCGGGGAGATCTGATCTGGCGTCGGCGTCCGCGCCCGGGGCGTCGATATCTTCGGGATCGACGCGCAACACGGCCGGTCGGTCCTTGCGCCGCTTTCTCAGGCATTCATTAACCGTAATGCGGTGAAGCCACGTGGCGGGCCTACCCTTCGTTGAGTCGAAGGTATTCCGGAACTTCCACACGGCGGTGAAGACCGCCTGAAGGACATCATCGGCGTCCTCGCGGCTACCTGTAATCAAATAGGCATTCTTGAAGACGGCCTTTTCGTAGTCGCGAAAGAAGGCCTCGAATGCGGCCGTGTCACCAGTCTGCCAGTCTTCCATCCCGTTATCATATTATATAGCCGAACCTGGCGCCCAAGGTTCACATTGACTCGAGCAGACGAAGAACAATCGCCCAACCATCTGTCAACCGCCCCGGTTGGGACTCAATCGGCCACCGTATGCCGCCTGCCTACTTGAGGCCACGACAGCGCCTTGCCTTCGTCAAATCGACCGCTGCCAGCCACGGAATGGCGCATTGACACAATCCCGGGCCTCCTGTAGAGTATGTAACGAAGCGGACACCGTTTGCCGCAAGGGGAGGGCACTTTGAGCTTTGAGCGGCGGGACGTCGACCGAAAGATACTGTCGATACTGAAGGTCCTGCAGAAGCAGAAGGGTCCGATCGGGGGACGACTGATCGGGCAGCAACTGAAAGACCTCGGGGTTACGCTGAGCGAAAGAGCCGTGCGCTATCATCTTAAACTGATGGACGAGCGCGGACTGACCGAGCTCATGGGGAACCAAGATGGCCGCACCATTACCGAAAAGGGATTAACCGAGATCAAGAACGCCCTGGTCAAGGACAAAGTCGGCTTCGCCATCACCAAGATCGAGCTGCTCGCCTTCCGGACCACGTTCGATTACCGCACGCGGCACGGTGATATCCCTCTCAATGTGTCTTTTTTTGCCAGGTCGGATTTCGATCGGGCGTTACTGGCCATGAAGCCCGCCTTCGACAGCGGATTCTGCGTCAGCCAACTGGTGGCGGTGGCCGAGGGGGGGCAGTTGATCGGCGACCTCGAGGTGCCTGACGACCAGGTAGGGTTCGGCACGGTATGCAGCATCGTCATCAACGGAGCTTTGCTGAAGGCGGGGGTTCCCATGGACTCGCGATTCAGCGGTACCCTGCAAATGCACGGCCGCAAGCCGATGCGTTTTACCGAGATCATTCGCTACGACGGCACGTCGGTCGATCCGAGCGAGATATTCATCAAGGCCAGGATGACATCGGTCACCGAGACCATCACCACCGGGGGTGGTGAAATACTGGCCAATTTTCGAGAGACCCCTGCATTGTGTCTGCCCCTGGTGGACACCGTGGTGGCCGGACTCCTTGAGGCCGGGATCGATGGCATTATCGATCGCGGGCACCCCAGTGAGTCGGTTTGTGAAACCGCTGTCGAGCCCAACAAGGTGGGCCTCGTCCTCATCGGGGGGCTCAATCCCGTGGCCGCTGCCCAGGAAGTTGGGGTCGAAGCCGAGATCCACAGCATGTCCACGGTGGTCGGCTACCAGGACCTCATCAAGTTCGGCGACTTGTTTGACGAAAGAGCCAAGGGTCATTCCTGACACGTTGTTGTCTCACAAACGGACCCGAGACTCACGACAACGCAGCGTATCCGGCCATATCCGAAGCATGTCCGCCGTCGGACAGACCGTCACGGCGTAAAGTAGTAAATAACGGCAGGAGAAAACATGAACCTACAGCGTCCAAATTCGAACGAAGCAACCAGAACGGCCAACCGGTCGAGAAGCGTGTCACCGAGCAGCGGCATTTGTACCCGCTGCCTCGACGGCTGCACCGGCAACTGCGAGGTATTCAAGGCCACCTTCCGCGGCCGCGAACTGATCTACCCCGGACCTTTCGGTGAGATCACCGCCGGCGGCGACAAGGACTACCCGATCGATTACTCCCATCTCAACATCCAGGGGTATGCCCTGGGAGCCAGCGGCTTGCCCGCAGGCGTCAAAGGCGACCCCGATACGGCTACCTTCCCCGGCGTCAATACCGAGACCGAGTACGGCTGGGACAAGAAGGTCAAGATGAAGGTCCCGATCTTCACCGGCGCTCTCGGCTCCACCGAAATCGCCCGCAAGAACTGGGAACATTTCGCCGTCGGGGCGGCACTTAGCGGGGTCACCCTGGTCTGCGGCGAGAACGTCTGCGGCATCGACCCCAAGCTGGAGCGTGAATGCCAAAGGCAAGGTCACCAGTTCGCCCGATATGGACCGCCGCATCGAGATCTACCGGCGCTACCACCAGGGCTACGGCGAAATCCTGGTCCAGATGAACGTCGAGGACACCCGGCTGGGCGTGGCCGAGTACGTCGTCAAGAAGCACGGCCTGGATACCATCGAACTGAAATGGGGACAGGGCGCCAAGTGCATCGGCGGCGAAATCAAGGTCAACAGTCTGGAGCGGGCCCTGGAACTCCAGAAGCGCGGCTACATCGTCACCCCCGACCCGTCCAACCCGATCAACCAGGCGGCCTTCAAGGACGGCGCTATCAAGGAGTTCGAGCGCCACAGCCGCCTCGGCTTCATCGACGAAGAAGGCTTCTACAAGGAAGTCGAGCGCCTGAGGAAACTCGGCTTCAAGCGCATCACCCTGAAGACCGGCGCCTACAGCCTGCGCGAGCTGGCAATGGCTATACAAGTGGGGGTCCACGGCCAAGATCGACCTGCTGACGATCGACGGTTCTTCCGGCGGCACCGGCATGAGCCCCTGGCGCATGATGGAGGAGTGGGGCATTCCCAGCCTGTACCTCCATTCCGCGGCCTAGGATTTTGCGAAGAAGCTGGCGGACAGGGGAGAACGAGTCCCCGACCTGGCGTTTGCCGGCGGCTTCAGCAGCGAAGACGGCATCTTCAAGGCGCTGGCCCTGGGCGCACCGTTCGTCAAGGCGGTCTGCATGGGCCGGGCTCTAATGATTCCCGGCATGGTCGGCAAGAACATCAAGAAATGGATGGACGACGGCAAATTACCTCAGACGGTGACCCAGTTCGGCTCCACTCCGGAAGAGATCTTCGTCAACTGGGAAGACGTCAAGAACATCGTCGGCGCCAAGGAAATGAAGAACATCCCGCTGGGCGCAGTCGGCATCTACAGCTACTCGGAAAAGATGAGGGTCGGATTGCAGCAGCTGATGGCCGGGGCGCGCTGCTTCAGCGTGCCGGCGATCAGCCGCCGCGAGCTGATGTCGCTCACCGAGGAGTGCGCCAAGGTTACGGCTATCCCTTATCTCATGGATGCCTACCGCGAAGAGGCGATCGCCATCCTGAATAGCTAGTACGAGCTATTCACAGCCGGCAACAGTGTTCCCGGCCAGTGCCAACCATTTGAAAGGGTGCGACACGCCGCGAAGCCATTAAGGTCGGGCCCTGCCACGGCAGGGCCCGACCTTTCTATGGGCGCCGGCGGCCTGAACGAGACACGAACCGCGGAAAATACTACAATGTGTCCTGTCACCTGATAATGAAATGACCGACCGTGTCCCCAGAGCGGCGGCGAGGTTTGGTCCATGGCGAGGCTATCGTGACCGTGCCCGGAGTGGGCTCAGTTCTGGTTCTTGACTATGGTGCAGGAAACCTGCGAAGCGTTGCCAACGCCATTGTCAAGCTGGGATACGCGCCCAGGATCACCAGTTCTGCCAAGGACCTGCAGGATGCCCGGGCGGTCATCCTGCCCGGGGTTGGGGCGGCCGCCGAGACGATGGGCAATCTGCGAAGGCTTGGCATGATCGATGCCATCCGCGACTACATTGGCGGGGGGCGACCATTCTTCGGAGTCTGCCTCGGCCTCCAGATCTTACTTTCGAGTACTGAAGAGGGCGGCGGCCATGATTGCCTGGGGATCCTTCCCGGTCGCGTGACGCGACTGCCGCCAGCCCTGAAGACACCGCACATGGGCTGGAATCAAGTTAAGCAAGTGCGCAAGCACCCGGTGTTCGAAGGTGTCGCCGACGAAACCAATTTCTATTTTGTGCACAGTTACTACGCCATCCCCGATGACAGGTCGGTCATCCTCGGCGAGACCGACTACGGTGTTCGCATGTGCAGCGCGATCGCTGTGGGGAATCTCGTCGCCACGCAATTCCATCCCGAAAAGAGCGGGCCGCCGGGGCTGCGGATGTACGATAATTTCATCAGGCAGGCTTTGCTAACCTGAGCGAGGGAAGCCGGAATCAGCAGGACAGCATAAGGTGCTTACAAAGAGGATTATTCCCTGTCTCGACGTGAAGGGCGGACGGGTGGTCAAAGGGGTCAAGTTCCGAGACCACCGCGACGCCGGCGACCCGGTGGTACTCGCGGGCCATTACTACGCTGAGGGTGCGGATGAACTGGTGTTCTACGATATCACCGCTTCCAGTGATGACCGCCCCATTATGGTGGACGTGGTGGAACGCACCGCCCGGGAGATATTCATTCCGCTCACGGTCGGCGGCGGCCTGCGCACGACGGACGACATGCGGCGCATGCTCGAAGCGGGGGCGGACAAGATATCGATAAATACGGCCGCCGTCCGCTCACCCGGCTTGATCACGGAAGGCGCCCGGCGCTTCGGCAGCCAGTGCATCGTACTCGGGATGGATGCCCGACGAATTCCCGGGTCGCACCCCACACGCTGGGAGGTCTTCATTTACACCGGAGCGGATGGCGGGCAGGGCACCGGGCTCGATGCCGTCGCCTGGGCGGGGAAGGCGGTGGACCTCGGCGCCGGCGAGATCGTGGTCAACAGCATCGATGCCGACGGAACGCGTGCCGGTTACGATCTTGAACTGCTGCGGAGCATCTCGGAGAGCGTGGCTGTTCCCGTCGTGGCCAGCGGCGGCGCCGGAACTCCCGAAGACATGTACCGGGCGGTAGTGGACGGCAAAGCCGACGCCGTCCTGGCGGCCAGCATTTTTCACTACGGAACATACTCCATCCGCGATGCAAAAGACTATCTGCTGGGGAAAGGCATCCCGATTCGCCTCTAGGGACAGATCATGCCATTTCGTGTATCGATCGTAGGACGAGACCGGCCCGGCATCGAAGCCATCGCCCGCAACTTGACGCAAAAGGGTCATACCTGTTCCATCGCCGATGAGAACGACATATCGGCGGGCATTCTTGCCGGACAGTCTCCTGACATCGTGCTGGTGGAAAGCGACAGTACCTACCGGATCGCTGAACTGGCACAGGAAATCAGGGAAATTAATGACGTTCCGATCGTGGCCCTGGTGCGGGCCGCCTCGCTCGGCCGCGTGAACGACCACCTGAACGGCGTCGACGATTTCGTAGCTAGCCCGTTCCCCGCCGACGAACTCCACGTCAGAATAATGCGTCTCCTGGGCCGGACCGCGGCCGGAAACGGTGAAGAGATGAATTGCGGCGAACTCAAGATAGACCTGGCCAAGTGCGAGGTAACCGTCGCCGGGCGTGAAGTCGTCCTCACATTCAAGGAGTACGAACTGCTCAAGTTCCTGGTGAGCAATCAGGGACGGGTCTGCACCCGCGACGGACTCCTGGACAAGGTGTGGGGACACGACTACTACGGCGGAGACCGGACGGTTGACGTACACGTCCGAAGGCTCCGAAGCAAGATCGAAGATGCCAGTCACACCTTCATCGAGACGGTCAGGAATATCGGCTACCGTTTGCGGGTCTGAGCACCGGCGAGGCCGCACGCTGCTGCACTTCCTTGAGGGGCATTCCGGGTTGGGTATCCCCTTCTCAGTTGACCTGCTGGTTAACCTGTCCGAAACATATCTGTAACATTTCGGTAATATTCTGGACTTTGACCGGGGGCGGATTCCCGGTCGCCATTATGTTACGGAGGTTTCGCGGCATGGGCATAAACGCCGGTGATACTGCCTGGATACTGGTGTCGTCAGCGCTGGTTATGCTGATGACCCCGGGGCTGGCATTCTTCTACGGTGGGATGGTGAGGCGCAAGAATGTGCTCTCGACCATCATGATGAGCTTCGCCATTCTCCTACTGGTGGGTATCCTGTGGGTGCTGTACGGTTACAGTATCAGCTTCGGTCCGGACCGGGCCGGCATCATCGGCGGCCTTGACTGGTTTGGCCTGGCAGGCGTGGGCCAAGCCCCTTCCTCAACTTACGCCACTACGGTGCCCCACCTTGCCTTCATGATCTACCAGTCAATGTTTGCCGTCATCACGGTTGCCCTGTTCACGGGCGCCGTCGTGGAACGCGTGAAGTTCAGCGCCCTGATGGTTTTTGCGGTCCTGTGGC
The DNA here is from genome assembly GCA_963735055.1 of uncultured Chloroflexia bacterium. Classification (GTDB taxonomy): domain Bacteria; phylum Chloroflexota; class Dehalococcoidia; order Dehalococcoidales; family UBA2162; genus JBBITI01. The sequence goes on from CAVTJN010000004.1 coordinate 585,339, forward strand.
TGACGCTGGTCTACGCGCCCATCGCCCATTGGGTATGGGGTTCCGGAGGGTGGCTTGGACGGTTTGGGACTCTCGACTTCGCGGGCGGCCTGGTTGTCCATGTGAATGCAGGCGTATCGGCGCTGGCCCTGGCCTGGGTCCTGGGACCGAGGAAGGGCTTCCGCGAAAAGGAGCCGATGGAACCGAGCAATATCGCCATGGTCGTACTCGGCGCGGCTTTGCTGTGGTTCGGCTGGTTCGGTTTCAACGCCGGCAGCGCCCTGACTGCCGGGGGGCTGGCTTCCAGCGCCTTTGTGGCAACTAACAGCGCCGGAGCCGCCGCCGGCTTCACCTGGATGCTTCTTTCATGGTTTCACCGCCGTCCATCGCTGCTCGGGGCGGTAACGGGAGCCGTGGTCGGCCTGGCCGCGGTTACTCCGGCCGCCGGTTACGTTGAGCCATGGGCAGCTTTGCTCATAGGGGCGGTCGCGGCCGCGATTTCCTATCACGTGATGCTGTTCCGAGCCAAGAAGATGGGAGTCGACGAATCACTGGACGTGTGGGCGTGTCACGGTGTGGGGGGGGCCTGGGGGGTGATCGCGGTTGGCTTGTTTGCCTCGACCGCCGTCAATCCCGCCGGGGCCAACGGTCTTGTGTCCGGCAGCGTCTCGCTTCTCGGCCGGCAACTGATCGGGGTGCTCGTGGTGTCAGTGTTCTCCTTTGGAATGACCTGGATACTGGCCACCGTCCTGAAGGTCGTGATGGGCTTCAGGGTCAACGAAGTAGAGGAACGGGTCGGCCTCGATATTTCGCAGCATGGCGAAAACATCTACCGGGGCGTGCCGTAACAGCCGGGTGTAACGCTTCCTTAACGTGACCGAAATGTACCGGAAACAAACCAGCGTTAGAGTTAGAGTATTCAAGGAAGAAGGAGGAGAAAATTGGGTATCAACTCAGGCGATACTGCCTGGATACTGATGTCCTCAGCGCTGGTTATGCTCATGACTCCCGGTCTGGCACTGTTCTACGGCGGGATGGTCAGAAGGAAGAATGCCCTGTCCACCATTATGATGAGCTTCGCCATCCTGGGACTGGTCGGCATCCTCTGGGTGGTATACGGCTACAGTCTCAGCTTCGGCCCGGACCGGAGCGGGATCATCGGCGGGCTGGACTGGTTTGGGCTCATGAACGTCGGACAAGAGCCTTCGGCGATCTACGCCACCACCGTTCCGCATCTGGCATTCATGATCTATCAGGCGATGTTCGCCATCATCACTGTGGCGCTGTTCACCGGCGCCGTCGTCGAGCGGATGAAGTTCAGTGCGTTGATGGTCTTCGCCGTCCTATGGTTGACCCTGGTCTATGCTCCGGTTGCCCATTGGGTCTGGGGTTCCGGAGGATGGTTGTTTAAGATGGGCGCCCTGGATTTCGCCGGGGGCACCGTGGTGCACATCAACGCGGGCGTCTCGGCGCTGGCCCTGGCCATGGTCTTAGGGCCAAGAAAGGGCTTTCGCGAGAAGGAATCAATGGAACCGAACAACATCGGTATGGTCGTGCTCGGCGCCGCACTGCTATGGTTCGGCTGGTTCGGTTTCAACGGGGGCAGTGCGCTGACCGCCGGGGGACTGGCCGCCAACGCCTTCGTGACCACGAACACCGCGGCGGCCGCAGCGGCCTTTACCTGGATGCTGTTGAGCTGGTTCCACCGGCGGCCTTCACTGTTGGGCACGGTCACGGGTGCGGTAGTGGGGCTGGTGGCCATCACTCCGGCGGCCGGATTCGTGCAACCATGGGCGGGCATACCGATCGGCGCCATCGCCGCCATGCTCTCGTACTACGTCATGTCGTTCCGCGCCCGGAAGATGGGCATTGACGAGTCACTTGACGTCTGGGCATGTCACGGGATCGGCGGAACCTGGGGAGCCATCGCCACCGGTATTTTCGCCGTGGCGGCGGTCAATCCGGCCGGCGCCAACGGTCTGATCGGGGCAATGTCGGTGCTGCTGGGCAAGCAGTTCCTGACGGTGGCGGTGGTGTGGGGCTATTCCTTCGGCGCCACCTGGATACTTGCCCACGCCGTCAAGGCGGCAATGGGGCTCAGAGTCAACGAGGTCGAGGAAAGAGTTGGGCTGGACATATCCCAGCACGGCGAAAGAGCTTATGGAGGGCTACCGTAAATGAAGAAAGTAGAAGCGATCATCAGGGAAGAGAAGCTGGAGGCAGTGAAATCCGCCCTCGAGGAAAAGGGGTTCATCGGCCTCACGGTCACGGATGTCAGGGGAAGAGGACAGCAGAAAGGCCTTTCGCTGCAGTGGCGGGTGGGTGAATACCGGGTGGACCTCCTGCCCAAGATCAAGGTCGAGGTCGTCGTTCACGACTGGGACGCATCGAAGGTGCTGGATATCATATGCGATGCCGCCCGCACCGGCGACATTGGCGACGGCATGATATTCGTCACCGAGGTACTGCAGGTGTGCCGCGTCAGGACCGGGGAGCGGGGCGAGGACTCACTAACCCGAAATGGCGCTCAGAAGGTGGCCAGTCACTGAGACACGTCAATCCAGACAACAGGAGAACGAGAGAGATGGTTCAGACAAAGACAAGCGCAGTGGATGAAGCTATTAGCCTCGCCAAGAAGAAAGGCTGCCAGTTCGTCGACCTGAAGTTCATTGACCTGCCCGGGGTCTGGCAACACTATACTCTACCTATCAGCGAGCTCAACAAGTCCCTTTTCGAAGAGGGCAATGGTTTTGACGGTTCATCGATCAGAGGGTTCCGTCACATCCACGAGAGCGATATGCTGCTGTTCCCCGACCCCACCACCGCCGTGGTCGACCCCATCCTGGAACCGGCCACCCTGAGTCTCATTTGTGACGTCAAGGACCCGATCACCGGTGACAAGCTACTCCCGCGATCCGCGCTATGTGGCCAGGCGGGCGGAGGAGTTTCTGAAGACTACGGGGCTCGCCACCACCAGCTACTGGGGACCGGAGCTGGAGTTCTTCATCTTCAACAGCGTGCGTTTCGAGCAGAACAGCCACGTCGGCTACTATGAGATCGACTCCCGGGAAGGTATCTGGAACTCGGCCAACGGCGAGGGCGACAACCTCGGCTACCGGCCCCGCCACAAGGAAGGCTATTTCCCGGTACCGCCGACCGACCAGATCCATGGTATCCGTACCAAGATGGCCCTCAAGATGATGGAGGCCGGCCTCGAGGTCGAGAAGCATCATCATGAGGTGGCCACCGGCGGCCAGGTCGAATTCGGCCTCCGTTTTAACACCCTGACCAAGATGGCGGATAACGTCATGCTCTACAAGTACGTCGCCAAGAATGTCGCCATCCAGAACGGCTACACCGTCACTTTCATGCCCAAGCCCCTGTTCCAGGATAACGGCTCGGGCATGCATGTCCACCAGAGCCTATGGGACAATGGCACCAACCGATTCTACGATGCCAAAGGCTACGCCCGGCTGAGCAAGATGGCCAAGTACTACATCGGCGGCCTCCTGGCCCACAGCCCCGCCCTGCTCGCCCTGTGTGCCCCTACCACCAACTCCTATCGGCGGCTCGTCCCCGGCTACGAAGCCCCGATCAACCTGGTCTACTCCCAGAGCAACCGCAGCGCCAGCATCCGCATCCCCCAGTATTCCACCAGCGCCAAGAGCAAGCGGATCGAATACCGCTGCCCCGACTCAAGCTGCAATCCCTACCTGGCCTTCGCCGCCATGCTGTTGGCCGGTCTCGACGGCATCAAGAACCAGATCGATCCCGGCGAGCCTGTCGACAAGGACATCTACGAGCTGGCACCCGAGGATAAGACCAACATCAAGTCCACGCCCGGCACCCTGCTCGAGGTGCTCGAGGCACTCAAGAAGGACCACGACTTTCTGCTTCAGGGTGAGGTCTTCACCGAGGACCTGCTGGACACCTGGATCAGCTACAAGAAGAAGAACGAATACGAAGCCGTGGCCCTCCGGCCCCACCCTTACGAGTTCTACCTGTACTACGACATCTAGGCCAGCATCACTCTGGTCTAGAGCCGAACGGCACCAGTAGATGCGAGGTGAGACTGCCAAGCTCGATCGCACGGGCTCAGCAGTCTCACCCGGTAATACCTGGGTTTTCACCTGACCCACGCCGTGTCCATCTTGCCGCTTCCAAAATCTTGAGATTACTCCAAGGCCGCCTGGAGTGGCGCTTGTTTCCCGGGTTGGCCGCGTTCAATTGACATGGCCGCAGTTTGGTCGTAGAATCAATATGGCAATAGGTTGCCGTATGCCTTCTGCCCCAAAATGGAATCGAAATCCTTACAGTCAACGAGAGCGCAGAGAACTAACAGACTATGAAGACAGATGAGTTCAAGAAAGTCGCGGGCGACATAAAAATTCTCGACAAGCCGGCAGACCGAGAGATGTACAGTCATGACATCGGTGACGTGCCGCCGATCATGACCAAGGCTCTTTTCAAGACTTTACCCGATTTCGTCGTCCAGCCCAAGAACGTGGATGAGATAAAAAAGGTGCTGACTTTTGCCAACGATCAGAAAATCCCCGTGGTACCCAGGGGCGCCGCCTCGTGGGGCTTCGGCGGCGTCATCCCGACCAACGCCGGGATCGTTATCGACCTGTCCCCTTTCCGAAAGATCGTGGCGATCGATACCGCCAAGAAGACCGTTACCGTGGAAGCGGGCGCCCGCTGGAGCGATATCGACATCATGGCCAAGAAGGAGGGCTTGTGTCTGATGACATACCCCTCCAGCAAGTTTTCCACGGTGGGCGGCTGGATTTCAACCGGCGGATACGGCATCAACAGCTTCAAGTACGGCCACCTGTCGAAACAGATCGTATCCATGACGGTCGTTACCGGCGGCCGGGGAGGTCAAGAAGCTCTCCCCAACAGACCGTGATTTCAAGTATTTCGTTTCCACCGAGGGAGAATTCGGCATCGTAGTCGAGGTAACTCTCAAGCTGCGGGATGTCCCTCAGGGATCATATCCCCATCTCCTTTATTTCCCCAGCGACAGGGACGCCTTTGCCTTCATCGGCCAGTTTCTGAGAGAATCTGGACTCCGCAACAGCTCAACCCCAATGCTATCCGGTTTCTGGATGAAAATCATCTCGCCGATATCAACGAGATCATGCGGGCCGGACATATTCAAGAAGAGCGCCGCTGTCCTGGTGGAGTTTGGCAGCGCCGGGGATGAGGAGCATTTCGTGCAATTCATGGCCCAAGACAACGGGATTGAAGAAGCGCCCCGCTACGTGGCCAGTTACCTCTGGAACGAGCGCCTGTTCGGCATGAAGACCAAGCGCCTGGGGCCAACCATCCTGGCCAGTGAAGTCATAATCCCGATTAACATCGGCCGCGGCCTTTATCGAAAAGGCCAAGAAGATAGGCGGCCATTTCGGTGTGGAGATCTGTATCGACTCCTACATCATCGATTCCGATAAGGCGCTTATCATGACCACCTTCCTGTGCGATTCCAGGACCAAGAAATATTATATCAACCTGCCCCTGGTTGTCGATACTCACCAAGACCGCGGTGGCGCTGGGAGCGGAACCCTACGGACTCGGGCCTCTGGAATGCTGCTTTTATCCATGACCTGTACGACGCGGGCCGAACAGCGCGAGCTGAAGGCCTATAAGGCCCGGGTGGACCCTAACAATATTCTGAATCCGGGCAAATTCTTTTGCTTCCGGCTCAAAAGGGATCTCCACCCTGATCTTTCATCCGGCCGTTTTCGGCCCTTCCATGCAGCTCATGGCGCTGACGGCGCCGGTGATCGGCAAAGCTGCCACCATCGTTCCTGGGAAAGGATAAGAAGGTCGATAGTCTGGACTACGAACTCAGCATTCATGCCTGCGCCAAATGCGGAAACTGCATGGCGGTATGTCCGGCCTATCTTGTCACCAGGAATGAAGCCGTGACGGCCAAAGGGAAGATCGCTCTGGCCAAGAAACTCCTGTCCGGCCAGACACGTGACGCAGGAGGAAGCGGCTGCAGCCTTCCTGTGCATGCACTGCAAGGCCTGCGAGGAGATATGCCAGACCAACCTCGAGTTGATGATGCTCTGGGACGCCCTGGAAAAAAGGCTCGAAGGTCAATTCGGCCGGCCGGAGGCTCAGATAGCCGAATTTCTGAAAAAGGTCGATGCCAGCACGGAGTACTGGGATATGGTAGAGCGGAATAGCGTGACGCCTGCATGATAACAAAATTTAAGAAAGACGGATAAAGACTATGCCAAAGAAATATCACATTCACCCCAAGGCAACGCCCCTGGATTTGGACTATGTATTCAAATTCAAGATCGTGCGGGGGGAAAACTGCATCAATTGCGGCAAGTGCACCAAGGTGTGCATCTATGAGGCGCACAAACGCCGCAAAGACGATCCGCGCAAGATGGCGGATCCGAACACAGTGGTGTGCCGGAACTGTTTCCGGTGCATTCAGGAGTGTCCGCGCGGGGCGCCCTGGAAAAATCTCTGGACAAGGATTTTTCCAATATCGGTGGTGCATACTGGAAACCTGATATGCTGATCAGCCTCTGGAAGCAGGCCGAGGACGGGAATGTCCCGGTTTCCGGCGCCGGTTACCGCGGGCCGTTTACCGGGACGGGTTTTGACAGCATGTGGACCGATATGTCCGAGATCGTGCGCCCGACCCGGGACGGGATCCACGGCCGGGAATATATCAGCACCTCCGTTGACCTGGGCCGCAAACTCAATCATCTGACCTTTGATGCCGACGGGCAATTGGCTTCGAAAGTCCCGGATACTGTCGATCTTCCCATCCCAATTCTCTTCGATATGCCGGCGGATAACCTGAGCTCGAATGTCAAGGAAGCCCTGGTAAAGGCGGCGCAGAGATCAACACCTGCATCATCATGCCGGCGGCCGAGATCACACCCGAACGTGGAGCAATATCGTCGACAACATCATCCCCTGCCTTGAGCCCGCAGAAATCGACACGTATGAGGCCATAATCAAAAAGGCGCGCCTCGTGGCTATCGAATATAGCGATACGGTGCTGAACGATTTTCCGGGCCTGAAGGAAAAAATCAAAAAACTCAGCCATGCCCTGACCATTGTGCGCATCCCGGCCGTGAAGGACGTGGAAGAGATCGTTGCCAGGCTGGCTCACAGCGGCGCGGAGATTATCCACATCGTGGCCGATTACTGCGGCCGGGAGTCTCAACGGTTCGACGGGAAACGGACGGGCGTCTGCTCAAGGACATTATCCGGGCCGTCCACCTGAGGCTGGTGGAAGACCGTATCCGCGATGAGATCACCCTTATCGCCTCAGGCGGTATCGCCATGGCGGAGCATGTGCCCAAGGCCATGCTCTGCGGCGCCGACCTGACGGCCATCGACATACCGCTCATGATTGCCCTGGGCGCCAGGATCTATGAGGAGCCGGAGAAATTGCTGATTTTCCCGGAAGGGCTCGGCCAAGATTCCGCTCCGCAACTGTCACCCAGCGGATCGTTAACCTCATGGGGGCCTGGCATTCGCAGATACTGGAGATGATGGGTGCCATGGGTATTCGCGAGGCCCGTCGTCTGCGGGGAGAAACCGGCCGGGCCATATTCTTTGAAGAAATCGACAAGGATACCTTTGGGAAGTCTATTTAAAAAATGAGAAGCAGTGAGCATATGAAACCATCAACCGTACAAATCAAAAAGATGCCTTCCAGGTTCAAGCACCAGGTGCCGAAGTACAAGGTCACCCGGTCAGATGCCTGCATCAACTGCGGCACGTGCGCCAAGACCTGCCCTTACGGCGTGCATGAAAGGGTCGAAGGGCACAACAAGGTGAAGCCGCCCATCGACTACAAATGCATCGGCTTCGAATGCCAGGACAAAGATTTCTACTGCGTCGCCAAATGCCCGCGCAAGGCCTTGAGCCTGTCGTTGAACCCCATGTATGCGACGCTGGGCGATCTCCGCTGGACGGCGGACATGATCACCGGGACCTGGATCATGGCCGAGACCGGCTATCCGCCGCAGCGTACCGATCTCGAATATAATCTGGGCAATTCCGGCGGCGGCTTCGACAAGCTGCGGTTCAAGTTCCCGGCACATCCACCCCAGGTGGATAAGTCTGAGATTTCCACTGCTATCCCGCTGAACCGAAGAAACGACGGGCGGGCGAACGTTGTCATTTCCACCCCCGTTTACGGCGGCGGTATGTCCTTCGGGTCGGTCAGTCTTCCCACGATGGTTTCCAAGGCGCGCAATGCGACTATCTGGAATACCTTCACCTGCACCGGCGAGGGCGGCTACCCCGAGATGCTCCAGCCGTATGATGACCACGTGATCACCCAGATTGCCACCGGTCTGTTCGGAGTGCGCGAAGAGACTATCCAGCGGGTGAAGATCATCGAGTTCAAATATGCCCAGGGCGCCAAGCCCGGTCTCGGCGGGCACCTTCTCGGCGAAAAGAATCACCGAAAGCGTGGCCAAAATGCGTGAGGCCGTCAAGGGTTCCTCGCTGTTTTCCCCTTTCCCGTTCCACTCGGTGTATTCCATCGAAGACCACAAAAAGCACATCGACTGGATCAAGGAGATGAACCCCAGCGCCCTGGTATCCGTCAAGGTTTCAACCCCCAACGACGTGGACATGGTGGCCGTGGGCTCCTACTATGCCGGCGCGCATATCATCCATATCGACGGCGGCTACGGCGGCACCGGCGCGGCGCCCGATATCGCCAAGAAGAACATCGCCATGCCCATCGAGTATGCCATCACCAAGGTCCACAACTTCCTGAAGGACGAGGGCGCCCGCGATGCCATGACGCTCATCGCCTCCGGCGGCATCCGGACCGCCCATGACCTGGCCAAGGCCATCTGCCTGGGCGCCGATGGGGCGGTTATCGGCACGGCGGAGCTGGTCGCCCTGGAGTGCGTCCGCTGCGGCAACTGTGAATCCGGACGCGGCTGCGCCCGGGGCATCGCCTCAACGGACTCTGAGCTGGCCGACCTGTTTGACGAGGACTGGGCGACACAGCGCCTGACCAATATGTACCATGCCTGGAATGTCCAGCTGGTCGAAATCCTCCAGAGGTTCGGCATGCGTAGCGTCAAGGAACTGGTCGGACGAACGGACCTGCTGGAGCATATAGATTACAGTCATGAAACGGAGTCTGACTCATCATGGATAATGCCGAAAAAATATTGTCTTCACGCACCGAACTGTGCCGGCAGATGCCGCTTCCGGCCCCCAACACCGAAGAGGAAGGCGGCTGCGGCGTCACCGGATTTATCTGTTCCATCCCCGTGACCGGAAAAAACATCTTCGAGCCTTCCGTGCAGATGCACAACCGGGGCAACGGGAAAGGCGGCGGCATTGGCGCCGTCGGATTTATCCCCGAAGCCCTCGGTGTTTCAAGGCAGGTCCTGGATGAGGACTACATGTTCCACATCGCCCTTCTGGATGCCGGCGTGGCCGATGAGATTGAAAACACCTTTATCAAGCCGTTCTTCAAAATCGACAAGTCCGAGAAGCTCGCCACGCTCGATGACCATCGCAGCATCGGTCTCGATGTCAGGCCCCCGGATATTATGCGCTATTTCGTCCGTGTCAAGGACGACGTCCTGGACAAATTCATCGCGGAGAACCATTTCGCCTCCCTGGACCGGCGCGATGCCGAGGACGAGTTTGTCTATCAGAACAGCTTCAGGATCAACAAGCAATATTATGCCTCCCTCGGCGAAAAGAAGGCCTTTGTCATGTCCCACGGCCGGAACATGATGATCCTGAAGATCGTCGGCTATGCCGAGAACGTTGTCCGCTATTATAAACTGGATGATTTCAAGGCCCATGCCTGGCTGGCTCACCAGCGCTATCCGACCCGCGGCCGGGTCTGGCATCCCGGCGGCTGCCATCCCTTCAGCGCGCTCAACGAGGCGCTCGTGCATAACGGCGACTTTGCCAACTACCAGTCCGTTTACGAATATCTGAAACAGCGCAACTACCACCCCCTGTTTCTGACCGATACGGAGGAGGCGGCGCTCCTGCTCGATCTGTGGAGCAGGGTCTACAAATATCCTCTGGAATACCTGATCGAAGCCATGGCACCGACTTCGGAGATGGACTTCGACATGCTGCCGCCGCAAAAGCAGGCGCTGTACAAGGCCATTCAGACTCATCATGTCCATGCCTCGCCCGACGGGCCGTGGTTCTTCATTATTGCCCGCAATGACGTCCAGAACGACCAGTTCCAGCTGATCGGCATCACGGATACGGCCATGCTCAGGCCGCAGGTATTCGCCCTGCAGGAGGGCGAGGTGCAGATCGGCCTGATCTGCTCGGAAAAACAGGCCATCGATGCGACGCTCGATCTCGCTGGCAGCGGGAAGACGCCGCGCTTCAGGCCGATCGCCGACAAATACTGGAACGCCCGCGGCGGCAGTCATACCGATGGCGGGGCATTCATCTTCAGCCTGAAGGACACCGGCAACGGCTCGGGCGAGAAGCATCTCGTCTGCACGGACAAGTTCGGCAAGGTGATCGAAACGGCCGGCGACAAGATCATCTGCGATGTCGCGGCGAAGTTGAAAGCACCAGCCAGCGAAGGCAAGGCTATCGAAGACAGATCCGCGGTCTTTTCGTCAGGCCGACGGGGACGCCGCGGCGGACAAGATCTTCGCCTATGTCCGGGACGCCATGCCGGGATTTGATGCTGACGGGCTTCAGGTTCGCGATTGAGACCATGAAAGATCAGGCCATGAAGAATGACAACTTCAAGCAAACGGCCATCACCGCCCTCACCCTGTTGAACGACCGGCGCTACGATACCGGGCAAGATCAAGCGCAGTTCGGTGCAGCATGTGCTGAAAATCAATCTGGATGAGATCCTGGCCGCGACACCCATGATTACCGAAAAGGCGGGCTCGCAGTTACCGTCAGATCGATTTTGCCACCCGTGACGCCCTGCGGGCCCCGCATCAAGGCGATCAGGTGCTCGTCATCGATGCGGAGCATTTTGAGCCGGAAGGCGACAACTGCGATGCGGTGATGATCGTCAAGGCCTTCAAACTCGGCTGGCGACGCTTCATCGTCTACAAATATCGCGGCCAGCGGTTTACCGGCTGCGGCTGCGGTCCGGCCACCAGCGGCGTGCGGATCGACGTCTACGGTTCATCCGGCGACTACCTGGCCTCGGGTATCGACGGCATGGAGATTTACGTGCACGGCAACGCCCAGGACCAACTCTGCCAGATCATGAAAGACGGCAAGCTGGTGGTCTTCGGCGATGTCGGGCAGACGTTCATGTATGGTGCCAAGGGAGGCACGGCCTATATCATGGGCAATGCTGCCGGACGCCCCCTGATCAACGCCGTCGGCAAGCCGCGCGTGGTCATCAACGGCACCGCCCTGGACTACCTGGCCGAATCTTTCATGGCTGGCGATCCGCTGAACGGCGGCGGATTTGTCATCCTGAACGGGATCGGATTCGATGACAATGATGGATCGATCCGGGAGTATGAATCGCCTTATCCCGGATCCAACATCTTTTCCCTGGCCTCGGGCGGCGCGATCTATGTGCGCGACCCGCACCGCAAACTGGTTGATGAGCAGCTGAACGGCGGCGAGTTCGCCAGGATCACGGACAAGGATTGGCAATTGATGCAGCCGTATCTCGAGGAGAATGAGAGACTGTTCGATATCGCCATCGACCGACTGCTGACGGTTGACGGCAAGAAAAGGGAACCCAAAGACGTCTACCGAAAGATCAGGCCGAAGAAGACAGGGGCCGCGGCCAAAGACGACGGGCTGAGCGAGTAGCCGTCCGGCCGATGGATCAGGCACAAGAAGACGGTTTGAGTTGTGATATAATCTGGTCAGACTAGCATATCCGAAGGAGGAGCAATGACTCTCCCAAAGAGAAGTGCAGCCGAGGCCAGGAACTACGTACTCAAGACCGCCAAAGAGCAGGACGTAAAGTTCATCCGGCTCTGGTTCACCGATATTCTGGGTTTCCTCAAGAGTTTCGCCTTGCCGGTGGAGGAACTGGAAACCGCCCTGGAGGATGGGGTCGGCTTCGACGGCTCGTCAATCCAGGGATTCGTGCGCATCGACGAGAGCGACATGATCGCCATGCCCGACCCGGATACCTTCCAGATCCTCCCCTGGGAACCGAGAGAACATGCCGCGGTCGCCAGGATGTTTTGCGACATCTACACTCCCGAGAAGAAGCCCTTCGAAGGTGACCCCCGCTACGTCCTGAAACGCAACCTGAAGAAAGTCGCTGACATGGGCTACATATTCTACGTGGGGCCCGAACTCGAATACTTCTATTTCCGGGACAGTAAGGGAACCGAGCCGCTTGACGTGGGCGGTTATTTCGACATGGACCCCCATGACGCGGCCAATGATCTACGAAGGGATACCGTCCTAGCTCTCGAAGACCTTGGTATCGCCGTGGATAAGTCGCACCACGAGGTCGCCATCAGCCAGCATGAGATCGACATGCGCTACGATGATGCCCTGACCATGGCTGACAACGTAATGACTTATCGCCTGGTGGTAAAGCAAATCGCCCTGAAGCACGGTGTGTACGCCACCTTCATGCCAAAGCCCGTATTCGGCATCAATGGCAGCGGCATGCACGTTCACCAATCGCTCTTCAAGGGAGATGCCAATGCTTTCTTCGATCCGAAGGCGGAGTATTATCTGTCCAAGGTCGGCGGTAGTTTCCTGGCCGGACTGATGAAGTACGCGCCGGTGTTCACCGCCGTGACCAGCCAGTGGGTCAACTCCTACAAGCGACTGGTCCCGGGCTATGAGGCCCCGGTCTACATCTCCTGGGCACAGCGCAACCGCTCCGACCTCATTCGCCTGCCGGTTTACAAGACGGGCAAAGAAAAAGAGACGCGGTTCGAGATTCGTTCGCCCGACCCGGCGGCCAACCCCTACTTGTGCTTCAGCGTGTTGCTGGCGGCCGGTCTGGCAGGCATTCAGGAAGGGCTGAAATTGCCGCCTCCGGTGGAGGAAAACGTCTATCACATGACGGAAGCCGAACGGACGAGGCGCGGCATCGGCCAGTTACCAGGGAGTCTGCAAGAGGCCATCGCGCTCTTTGAAAAGAGCGACCTGATGCGCGAAGCTCTGGGAGACCATGTCTTCAATGCCTTCGTGACGAACAAGAAGGTCGAATGGGACCGCTATCGCGTCCTGGTCACTGGTTACGAACTAGAAAGGTACTTGCCGATACTGTAGGCGTCCCTCGAGGCGGTCTTGGAGCCAGACTGATGGCATGCCGCTCGGGTTTCGCATCCTGAGAGGGGGCGTGGGGACAGGGGCCGGTTTTCCCGGGGACGTGGAGATGCCATGGCGAACGAAAGCATTGGGTTGACCGGTACTCTCGGGTTCGTGCGCGTCGCAATGGCGGTGCCCGCATTGCGTGTTGCCGACGTCGATTTCAACGTGGCCGCGATGGTCGACATTATCCGGCAAGCCAACGGATCGGGCGTGCAGGTCCTTGCCTTTCCCGAGATGTCGGTCACCAGCTATACGCTCGGTGACCTGGTCCAGCACCAGGTCCTGCTCTCAGCCGCGGTCCGCGGCCTTGAAGACCTGCTGAAGCAAACGGCCGGCGGGCGGCCCATGCTTGTTATCGCCGGCATGCCGCTGGTTGTCGAGCAGCGGATTTTCAACTGTGCGGTGGTCATCAACGCAGGGAGAATCCTCGGTGTCATACCCAAGACCGCTCTCCCCACTTACAAAGAGTTCTATGAGGACCGTTGGTGGTCTTCGTCGGCGGAGGCGCAGTCAACCACCGTCGATCTCGCCGGGCAACTGGTCCCCTTCGGCGCCGACGTGCTTTTCAGGTTGAATGGGAGTGACGGAGTCATCGGGGTGGAGATCTGCGAGGACCTATGGACGCCGCTCGCGCCGCACGAGTACCAGGCACTCGCCGGCGCCACCGTCCTGATGAACATTTCCGCCAGCAACGAAATCCTGGGCAAGGCGGATTGGCGGAGGATCATGGTATCGTCCGAATCCGGCCGGTGTGCGGCGGCCTACTGCTACACTTCCTCCGGAATGGGCGAATCATCCAACGACATCGTCTACAGCGGGCATGCCCTGATTGCGGAAAACGGCACGGTGCTTGAGGAGTCAAAGACGCTGGCCGTGGAACCGCAACTCATAATCGCCGACGTGGACTGCGAGCGGCTGGCCCATGACCGGCGTCTCAAGAGCAGCTTCCGCGATGTGTCATCGCAAGTAACAGGGTACCGGATCGTCGACACCGAAGTCGCCGACCCGTATCCCGCCAGACTAATGCGAAGGCTTGACGCTCATCCGTTTGTCCCCGCCGACCCCGCCACCCGGGCGGATCGCTGCCGCGATATTTTCGCCATGCAGGTGGCCGCCCTCGGTCAGAAGCTGCGGGGTGCCCACAAGCAGAGACTGGTAATCGGAATATCGGGGGGACTGGACTCCACCCTGGCATTGCTGGTGGCCGCGAAGACGATGGACTTCCTGGGTCTGTCACGCCAGAATGTGCACGCTTTTACCCTCCCGGGATTTGGAACGACCAAACGGACCAAGCGCAACGCCATCGCCCTGGCCAAAGCGCTGGCGGTGACTCTGGAACGGGTGAGTATAACGAGAAGCAGCAGCGCCCATCTCAAGGACCTGGAACATGCCGGCGACGGGGATATTGTCTTCGAGAACGTCCAGGCACGCTACCGGACCGACTTCCTGTTCAATAAAGCCAACCAAATTGATGCGATTCTGCTGGGGACCGGGGACCTGACCGAAATAGCCCTCGGCTGGTCGACCTTCTCCGGCGATCACATGTCACACTATCATGTCAACGCCTCGGTCCCCAAGACGCTGGTGCGGTACCTCGTCAACTGGGTAGCGGAGGAGGAACTGGCCGGATCTCCGGCCCGCCGGATACTGGGCGATGTCCTGGACACGCCGATCTCACCGGAACTACAGCGGCCTCAGAACGGGGCCATTGCGCAGAAGAGCGAAGATGTCATCGGTCCCGTGGAACTCGCCGACTTCTTCCTTTACCCGTTCATCCGGTTTGGGATGCAGCCCGGCAGGATCCTTTTCCTGGGCAACGAAGCCGCCAAACAGGGGCTGTTCGAGGGACGTTACTCTCTGGACGACATTGAACAATGGCTGAAGAGTTTCGTCCGCCGGTTCTTTGCCAACCAGTTCAAGCGGACTTGTCTTCCCGAGGGTCCCAAGATCGGCACCGTCAGTCTATCACCCCGCGGGGATTGGCGAATGCCCTCGGAGGCCGAAGCCCGGCTCTGGCTTGAAGACATCACAATGATGCGTTCGAAAATGAAGGAACAGGACGCCGGGGTGGCGCCATCGAGCGAGCGCCACTGATCAGGGATACCCCGCTTCGCCCAAACCCCAGCGTCCATCGCCAGACCATGAATCCAAGATCAGGCGGCCACTCAGACAGCACCCCGGCCGGGACCGTCGTACAGTGCGATTTCGACGGCACGGTGACCATCGAAGACGCCAGTTTTGTCATGCTGGATACGTTTGCCCGGGGCGATTGGCGGGAGGTCAACCGCGAGTACGAAGCCGGCCGAATCACTGTCGGGCGTTTCAATGAGGTTGCGTTCGGCATGGTCAGAGCGACCCGGGAGATGCTGCTCGACGCCATCAAGGGCAAGGTCCACATCCGCCCGGGGTTCCCCGAGTTCGCGGCCGAGTGCCGGCGCCGGGGATACCATCTGGCGATTGTCAGTAACGGGCTGGATTTCTACATCACGGACATCCTGAGGAACTTGGGCCTGCCCGAAACGGAGGTCCATGCCGCGCGCACCGTATTTCAGGGCGACCGACTGTCCGTCCAGTACATTGGCCCGGACGGCAGGGCGGTGGATGACGCCTTCAAAGAGGCGTACGTGGGGCAGTACTTGGCTCAGAACCACCGGGTGGTCTATGTGGGTAACGGTTCCTCCGACCTCCTGCCGGCACGGAAGTGTCACTACATTTTCGCCACCGGTACGCTGCTCCAGCGCTGCGACGAGGCCGGCCTGGCCCGGACGCCATTCGATGATTTCTACGAAATAACCAGATCGCTTGATTCGCTGCCCGGGTGACCATGAGAATAGTTCTTCACATTTGCTGCGGCGTTTGCGCCGGGGGCGCAGCCGAACGATTGAAGTTGGAGGGGCACGATCTCACGGGGTTCTTCTACAACCCGAATATCCACCCACGCGCCGAGTACGAGAGAAGACTGGAGGCCGCCCGGGTGATCGGACGGGCGCTTGAGTTTCCGATCGAGGTCCCGGCCTACGAACCGGACGAGTGGGATGAGGTCGCGGGGCAACGGGGCGGGGAGCCGGAGGGCGGGGCAAGATGCGAGATCTGCTTCCGGCTGAGGCTCACGCGGACCGCCCGGTTTCTGGGACAGTTGGGATGGGACGCCATGGCCACCACCCTGACCGTTGGGCCGCAGAAGAAAGCTACCGTAATCAACCGCATCGGGGCCGAGGTCGCCGGCGAACGGTTCCTGGCCCGGGACTTCAAGAAGAGGAATGGTTTCGGGCGCGCCACCGAGTTGGCCAGAACATGGGGGATCCATCGTCAGACCTATTGCGGCTGCAGGTTCAGCGGCGGTATTTGAACTGCCCTCCGGTCCGTCCAACCGACGGCGTCAGGCAGTCACCACAGGGTCGGCACCACCGAGGGTTGGATCTGGGTTGTTCGGCCTCTACCACCGTTCGGAGAGCCACGATGGCAACCTCGATCTGACTGTCGTCTGGTTCTCTCGTTGTCAACGACTGAAGCCACAGCCCGGGCCGCGACAATATCCGGGCAACGGGATTCTCAGTGTGCCGGCCGGCCAGATAGATAAGCTCGTAGCTGATGCCGGAGATTACCGGCACAAGCACGATCCGCGAGAGGACCATCAGCCACGTGGCCCGGATACCGACCATGGCAAAGACGAGGACTGAAATGATCACCACCGCAAAAAGGAAACTGGTGCCGCACCGGACATGGGCGGTGCTGTAGGGCCGGACCGCTTCAATTTCGAGGGAAGCCCCGTGTTCATAGGCATTCACCGTCTTATGCTCGGCGCCGTGATAGGCGAACACCCTCCGCAGATCTCCCATCAGTCCCATCAGCCTGAGATAGACGACAAATATGACAATTCGGATCACGCCATCCACCAGGTTGAACAGTATCGGCGAGGATATGTGAAGAAGTTTTGTGAGCAGCAGGGGGACGATGAAGAACAGCGTCACCACCAGGCCCAAAGCCACCACCAGAATCAGCCAGATCATGCCCCCCGAGATCTTCTCTTCGTCCTCTTCCATGGAGACGTTGGCCGAATACATCAGTGATTTGATGCCGAGCGACAACGACTCAATCAGCACGATGACTCCCCTGACGAACGGCATGCGCCGGGCCCTGCCCGAGTAGAGAGGGGATAGGAGTTGGGTGTCAGTGACGACATCCCCCCGCGGATGGCGCACCGCCGTCACCAGCGTCTTCTGCCCGCGCATCATGACGCCGTCGATCACCGCCTGTCCACCGTAGTAATGCTTCTGTGCCATCATGACTCCGCTAGTCCGGCGCCGCTGGTTGGCCGGATGGCCCCTTCAGAAACAAAAGGGAGCGGCCTGTTACGGGCCGCTCCACTTGTGTCACAACTCAAGTTGGCCTCTTGGCTACTTGGCTTCCTCTTTAGGCGGCGCTTTCTTTTCGTAGCGTCGTCTGAAGCGTTCCACCCTACCGGCCGTATCCATTACCCTGCGTTCCCCGGTCATGAAAGGATGGCATTTACTGCACAGTTCGACTTTGATGACCTTCCTGGTGGATCCGGTCGTAAAAGTACTGCCGCAGGCACAAATTATCTGAGCATCAGGAAAATATTGGGGATGAATCTTCTCTTTCATCTGCCTAGCTAGCGTAGACGCTAACCTTCCTCCTGGTCTTGCTGGCCGGTTCGAACTTCACGGCCCCGTCGATAAGAGCGAACAGAGTATAGTCTCGGCCTACCCCTACATTGATCCCGGGACGAATGACCGAACCACGCTGCCGGACGATGATAGAACCAGCGCTCACGATCTCGCCCGCAAACTTCTTGACGCCCAAACGCTTCGACTTGCTGTCTCGGCCGTTGTGGGTCCGCCCGGCCCCTTTTTTATGCGCCATTCTCAGCTACCTCTTTCTTGGTTCGCCGCACCCGCTTCGCAGGCGGCGCCTCGTCAGCACCGGGGGTGACAATACTTTCTATAGTCAGCCGCGTATATGCCTGGTGATGCCCTATCTTACGATGGTATCGCGTCTTGTTCTTGTACTTGTACGAGGTCGTCTTTTCTCCCCTGACGTCACCCTTTGAAGTCGCCACTACTTTGGCGCCTTCGACGACAGGTTTGCCGGGCGTGACTTTGTCGCCGTCACCCAACAACAGCACCCGGTCAAGCTCGACCGTGGTTCCCTCAATCGCATCCAGGAGATCAACCTCGATGACCTGGCCCGGCGTGACCCGGTACTGCTTGCCACCACTCTCAACTATCGCGTAAATAACCGGACCTCCGAAAAGAGAATTGTACCAGTCTGGGGAGACTGGTGTCAAGCATCCGTCGGGACACCGCGGATTGACACCAAGCCACTTGAAGAGTAGCATAGAACATAACATCTTGTCCAGACCGGGACGCTGGACGCCTCAAGCGAGGGTCAGATGAGAATTCTGCTGGTCTATCCGTCATACCCCGACACATTCTGGAGCTTCCGTCACGCCCTCCGTTTCATTTCCAAGAAAGCCTGCTTCCCGCCGCTCGGCTTGCTGACGGTTGCCGCCATGCTCCCAACGGCGTGGGAGAAGAAAGTGGTCGACATGAACGTCACCGCGCTACGGGACGAAGACATCAGATGGGCGGACTACGTATTTGTCAGCGCCATGGTAGTGCAGAATCGTTCTGCGGAGGAAGTGGTGGCGCGGTGCAATCGGTTGGGCACGAAAGTAGTGGCCGGGGGGCCGCTCTTCACCATGGCCGAGGAGCGACTTCCCGGCGTCTCCCATTTTGTCCTGGGCGAAGCCGAGGTGACTCTTCCGCTGTTTCTGAAAGACCTCGCCGACGGTTGTGCCAAACCGGTTTACGAATGCGGGGAACGCCCGGACCTGGATGAGACGCCCCTCCCCCTGTGGTCGCTGATCGACATCCGGCACTACGCCACGATGAATATTCAGTATTCGCGAGGCTGTCCGTTCGACTGCGAATTCTGCGACATCGCGTTCCTGAATGGCCACCAACCGCGCACCAAGTCCAGCCAGCAGTTGAACAGGGAGCTTGACGCGCTCTACGCCCTCGGCTGGCACGGCAGCGTGTTCATCGTGGACGACAATTTTATCGGCAACAAGAAGAAGCTAAAGGCGGAGATCCTTCCCACCATTGCCGCGTGGTCAAAGGACAAGGGATTCCCGTTTTCCTTCTATACCGAAGCCTCGATCAACCTGGCTGATGATGAGGAACTCATGGACCTCATGGCCGCCGCCGGTTTCAATCGCGTCTTCATCGGGATTGAGACACCCAACGAGGACAGTCTGAGCGAATGCAACAAGTCACAGAACCGGGGGCGAGATCTGGCAGACTCGGTCAGGAAGATACAGAACCACGGTTTTGAGGTGCAGGGTGGTTTCATCGTGGGCTTCGATAGCGACCCGCTTTCAATTTTCCGGAGCCAGATAAATTTCATTGAGAAGACGGGCATCGTCACCGCCATGGTCGGCCTGCTCAACGCCCCCCGGGGTACCAGGCTTTACCAGCGCCTGAAGAAAGAGAACCGACTGGTCTCTGACATGACCGGCGATAATACCGATTGCTCGCTCAATTTCGTTCCCAAGATGAATCGCGAGACACTGATTGACGGCTACAAGCACATACTGAGCACGATATACGCCCCCAAACAGTACTATCCGCGCATCACCACCTTCCTCAAGCAATACCACCCGCCCAAGCTCAGATTCGGCAAGGCGTTCAAGTTCTACCACATCGCCGCTTTTTTCCGGACCGTCTGGGTACTGGGAATCATGGACAAGGGCCGGGCCCATTTCTGGCAGCTTTTCCTCAATACTACTTTCCGCCGTCCCCGCCTGCTGCCGATTTCGTTCAATCTGGCAGTCTTCGGCCTGCATTTCCGCAAGGTGGCCGAGAAAGTGATAGCCGGATCGGTCGCGCCCCGCCCCTCTTCGGACTCCACCGGCTAGCCTATTCCTCCCCGAGAGCGTCATCGTATGATTCCGCTCACTCTTTCTTTCCCGCCCGGGGCGATCACAGAGAAAGGGCACTCTGCTGCGTCACCGTCGAGATTGGACGGCCGGGTCTGTGCTACAATTCGGACAGCCCATGAGACGTTTGAACAGTCTTCTGCTTTACCAGGATCAGCCCACCTACGGTGCGCCGCTAAAGCTGATCATTGTACTGATGCCGGGCCTCCTGCTTGCCGCCGGCGTCTATCTTTGGTCGATTGGCGAGAGCTCCGGGGGCCTGGCCCTGCTGGGCGAGACTCTGTTCATCAGCTTCATCTTCTGGGTGATATTCCCACGGAGATACGAGGTCTATGAAGACCGTTTGCGCATTGCCCTGGGCGGGCCGTTTGGGGTTCAGATCGGGTTTGACCAGATAAAGGCGGTCGAGGTTACCACCAGGAACGCCCTGACCGTCAATTTCGCCACCACGGTGACCAGGAGCTACGTCCGAATAGTAAAGAAGCGCGGGCTGAGCATCGCGGTCACGCCAAGAAGCAAGGAAATGTTTGCCGAGAACGCAACTCGCGCGATGGCGGAGTGGGCCAGAACGCGGCGCCCGTCAGGAGCTTAGCCGTGGCAGCGCAACTGATCATAACCCATGCCGGAAGCGCCCATTTCGATGAGGTGACCGCCCTGAGCCTCATCCTGGCGCGGCGCGCGGACACCGTGTTCGCGGTCGAACGGCGGGAACCGGCGCCGGCCGATCTGGACGATCCCGAGGTATGGGTGGTCGACACCGGCAACCGCCACGAGCCGAAGAAGCGTAATTTCGATCACCACCAGTCGCTGGCATGCCCGGCCTCGTTCGTGCTGGTGGCTACATACCTCGGGCTTGAGGAGACGATGTCGGTCATGCCGTGGTGGCATTTCAAGGACGAGGTCGACCGCTTCGGGCCGGGTAAGAGCTCGGCCAAATACGGCGCCGGAGATGAGCTCATCAACCGTAATCCCGTAGAGACTTGGCTGACGGACAGCTTTGCGGCCGGCCCGGAGACAGCTCTTCCAATGCTGAAGGCGTTTGGCGCGAGATCTTATTGAGACAGCAGGCACGCTCAAGAGGCAGATCGATTTCTGGAAAAGCAGCCGCAGACTGACCATTGCGGGCGTGGCGGCAGCTATCGGGGAGACGCGGGAATCCATCGGGCTGGAGGAATTCCGCCGCCTGGACAGAAACCCTCCCGACATCGTCATTTCGCTGGACCGACGGGACGACGCCTGGCGCCTTTTCCGTTACGACGGGGCGCCAGTTGATTTTACCTTGATTTCGGGCCGCCCCGAGATCGCTTTCGTTCACAAGAGCGGATTCCTGGCCAAGACCAGGGAGCGCCTGAGTGTCGATGACCTCGTCACCCTGGTGAGCCAGGCAATCACCCGGTCCTGACCCCGTGTCAGGCGGCTCAGGAGCAATCACCACACACGGCCGCGTCACCCGGCAAGGCACGAGGAAGTCATTGGAATCGAGGGGGACACGTGCAGTATAATGAGTTTTGATTTGAGGTTCCTAGCCAAGAAATGAGAATTGTGGTCCGCGATATCCTGGTCACGCTCCTGATAGCGGTCGTGGTGTACCTGGGGCTGCGAACAGCCGTCCAGAGCTTCAGAGTGGAAGGGCCCAGCATGCAGCCCAATTTCGAGACGGGCCAGTGGGTGCTCGTCAACAAGCTCGTCTACCGGTTCCATCCGCCGCGACGGGGCGACGTGGTTATTTTCATATCTCCTCACGGCCGCGGCAGCAACCTGATCAAGCGCGTCATCGGCCTGCCCGGAGAATCGGTGGAACTGAAGAACGGGACCGTGTATGTGCACAAAGCGGACGGTCAGGTAGTCGCCCTGGTGGAGCCATACATCCCGAGCCCGGATACTCGTCCATTCGTCGGCGGCACGATCCCGGAAGGGTCTTTGTTCGTGCTGGGCGACAACCGGCGAGTGGCCGACGACTCCCGTTTCGGGTGGCTGGTACCGAAAGAAGATATCATCGGCAAGGCGTGGCTATCAACCTGGCCGCCGGCCGATTGGGGTTTGGCGGCAAACAGGCATCCCGTTGAGCAGCCCGGTTCGTGATTGCCCCGGAGTTCGCGACGTACGGTGAGGGCGTCAGCCTGTGAGTTTGCGACCGGAAAGGTGAACAATGTCCAACGCTGAAGAGATATTGCGGAAGTCAGGGGTGATCAGACACGGTCATTTTCTGCTGGCTTCAGGCCTGCATTCCCCGATCTACTGGGAGAAGTTCCAGGTTCTCCAGTACCCCAAATACACCGAGGAACTCTGCCGCATGATCGCGACCCATTACCGCGACCAGCGCGTCGAAGTGGTGGCCGGGCCTACCACGGGTGGCATCATTATTGCCTACGAAACGGCGCGGCAACTGGGGACCAGAGGGATATTCGCGGAGAAAGGAACGACCGGAGGACGCGCCTTCCGGCGCGGCTTCACGATCGGCAGAGGTGAACGCGTCCTCATCGTCGATGACATCATGACCACCGGCGGGTCAATCAATGAGACCATCGACGCCGTCAACAAACTCGGCGGTCACATCGTCGGAATCGGCATACTGGTCGATCGCTCTGAGAACAAGAACGAGTTCGGTTTGCCCCTGTTCAGCTGTCACAAGACCAACGAGTTGACCTACAAACCGGACAATTGCCCGCTGTGCCTTGGAGGGAAACCGCTGGTCAAGCCAGGGGGAAGCTAGGTGACTTCATGAATACTGGCGTTCTTTTCCGGTACAAAGACCTCCTTCCGTTGACTCCGTCCACCCCGTTGTTTTCGCTGGGCGAAGGTGGCACTCCGTTGGTTCGTGCCCCCCGGCTGGAAGGCCAGATCGGGTGCCGCGAGCTTTATTTCAAACTCGAAGGCTGTAACCCGACGGGCTCGTTCAAGGATCGCGGGATGGTGGTGGCGATCGCCAAAGCGATGGAAGGGGGTAGCCGCTCGGTAATGTGCGCCTCCACCGGCAACACCAGCGCCTCGGCCGCGGCTTATGCCGCGTACTGTGGACTGGAATCCATAATCATGGTACCCAAGGGGAACATCGCGCTGGGAAAACTGGCGCAGGCGATCGTCTATGGAGCCAAGATCGTCACCATTGACGGCAATTTCGACCAGGCGCTTGAAATCGTTCTGGCGCTGACCGGCAAGTACCCGGTGACGCTGGTGAACTCGTTGAATCCCTACCGGCTCCAGGGGCAGAAGACGGCGGCCTTCGAGATCGTCGACCTCCTGGGCGATGCTCCCGACTATCTCGCCATTCCGGTCGGCAACGCCGGGAACATCAGTGCCTACTGGATGGGATTCGTCGAGTACCATAAAATGGGGCGCTCCAGGACTCTGCCCCGAATGACTGGCTTCCAGGCCGAGGGGGCGGCCCCGATCGTCCTCGGCCGGCCGGTCCCGGATCCCCATACCGTGGCCACGGCCATCAAGATCGGCAATCCGGCCAGCTGGCAGAAAGCAGTGGCCGCCAGGGATGAATCGGGGGGCACCATCGGCACCGTCAGCGACGACGAGATCCTCAGCGCCCAGCGGCTCATGGCCAGCAAGGCGGGGGTCTTTGGCGAGCCAGCCTCGGCCGCTCCCCTCGCCGGTCTGTTGAAGCTCGCCGCGGCGGGCAAGGACTTCTCCGGGCAGCGCATCGTCTGCGTGGTCACCGGGAACGGGCTTAAAGACTCCGATGTTGTCCTCAAGAACAAGCAGAGTTTTCTGGATCTACCGGCAGACAGGTCGGCGATTGAACGTGGTTTGGGTTGGGCGTGACGGGACGCCATGCCGCTTCAAGGAGGGCTCGTGATTGACCAGGACGCGATCAGAGAGGCGTTGTCCTCGATTATCAAGGCAATTGGGGAGGACCCGGGAAGGGAAGGGCTCCTCGGTACTCCCAACCGGGTTGCTGAGATGTACGCCGAGCTCTTCAGCGGCCTCGGAGTTGACCCCTGCGAAGAGTTGACGGTCGGTTTCGAAGAGGGCCACCGGGAGATGGTCGTCCTCAAAGACATCCCTTTCTATTCCATGTGCGAGCATCACCTGCTGCCATTCTACGGCCTGGCCCACGTCGGGTACATCCCGAACGCCACCGGCCGTGTCGTCGGCGCCAGTAAAGTGGCCAGGGTGGTGGAAATCATCGCCCGCCGACCGCAGATACAGGAGCGGATGACGACCCAGATTGCCGACGCGATGGTTCAGGGGGTCAAACCGGACGGGGTCGGGGTGGTAATCGAAGCCGAGCACCTGTGCATGACCATGCGGGGCATCAAGAAGCCAGGAAGCAAGGTGCTCACCTCGGCAGTACGAGGTCTCTTCCGCAGCCGCTCCAAGACACGGAGCGAGTTCTTCTCGTTACTGGGACACAATAGATAGACAACAGCCAGCCGAAAGAACGCAACAGCCGATGGCTAACAGGTACGGGGTTGGTTCAGTCAGATGAGGGCACGGGGCGCGGTTGCACCACTTCCATTTCCTGACCGTCGCAACTGGTGGTACCGTCCCCGGCTTTGACACACAGGGCTTCTGTGCCGCATACCTTACAGCGATATCGCTTTCCTAGCTCACTGGTCACAGCTCTGGCCTCCTCCTGTCTTCAGGTTCACTATTTCTTGAGCTCCATGGGCTGACCACAGTGTTGCAGACGCGCCGGCTCCGCCTTTAGTCACGATCAATTCGGCGCCACATTTGGCGCAGACGTACCGTTTGCCGATTTGGTTCGCCATTTGTTCAATACCGCCTTGTCAAAACTAGCGATGCTACTCTCACTGTAAACGGCCTATATTATAGGCAGGATTGAGATTTCCGTCAAGGCTGAGCGCCCCGTTTTTGGCTGCCTACGAGCAGGGCGCCGTTTCAGATCCCAACCCAATCCCAGACAACATCGTCGAGTTCAAACACCGGCCCCTCCTTACAGACTTGCCGGAGACCCTGCCGGGTCTTGATGGTACAGCCATAACACACACCGTGGCCGCAACCCATGACCGCCTCCAGTGACACCTGGACCGGCTTGCCGGCCAAACCAGGGACCTGCCGGTCCCGGGCCAGTTGCCGGTACATCGCCAAGGGCCCACAAGCGAACACATCATCGCAGCCTTCGAGATGACCGCCTATCAAAGATGTGACCATCCCGTGATGCCCGCTCGAACCATCGTCGGTGGCATGGAAGACGTCGATGCCCGCCGGCAAAAGATGTCGCGGATAAAGCAGTTTCCCCGAGCGAGCGCCCATGAGAAGGGTGACTCTCAACCCCCGGGAAAGGGCATGCTGGGCAAGAAGATAGAGCGGGGCTATCCCCATTCCTCCGGCGATCAAACCGAGCCTCCGGGCTGACGGGACGATATTGAACCCACCACCCAGCGGCCCCAGTACCTGCACTGCGTCGTCGGGCCGGCGTTTACCAAGCCACTGTGTTCCTTTCCCATCAGCGAGGACGGCGAAAAAGAGAGCGATGCTGTCGTTCTTCACCTGATGGACGCTCAGGGGCCGGGGCAGCGGAAGGTCTCCACAGCGCACCATGACAAACTGCCCGGGCCGGGTTTCCGCAGCGACATCAGGGCATTCGAGCCACATGAGGCGGACATCGCTGATACGCCGGTCCAAGGTCTGAAGAGCCTCCGGGAAGAAGCTGACATTGCTCACTACCGACGCTTGGACCTGCTTCACAGCTCTATCACCACTCCTGGTCACGCGAACCCGGATCCCGGCTATTCGCCGGTCAATTCATCTGGTGAACTGGGGGTTCGATATTCCGGTAACGGTTGCGCGCTGTACGTGTGTATTCCGGCCGTCAGCGCCTCGGCCACGGCTCGAGCGGTGTCCAGGGACGTAAAGCAAGGGATACGTCTCTCGACGGCGGCCCGGCGGATATTGAAGCCGTCTTTCAGAGGCACCCTGCCCCCGGTAATCGTGTTTACCACTCCCTGGACGGTGCCGTTGTTAACAACGTCGACCACGTTGGGATGGCCTTCGCTCAGCTTCTTGGTGATCGTGGTCACCGGCAATCCCATCGCCGCGATCATCGCCGCCGTACCTTCGGTGGCATATAATCGGCAGCCGATATCAGCGAACATCCGGATGATGGGGGCCGCCTCGGGTTTGTCGCGGTCGGCGATACTCAACAGGATTGAGCCCTTCGCCGGCAACATCAGCCCGGCTGCCAGCAGCGCCTTGGCGAGGGCCGAGTTGAAATTGTAGTCAATCCCCATTACTTCACCGGTCGATTTCATTTCGGGTCCCAGGTAGGTGTCAACGCCGACAAGCTTCGACATTGAAAACACGGGGGCCTTTACAGCGACCAACGGTTGCTTCTTGTGGAGACCCGTACGGTACCCTTGTTCTTTGAGACTAATGCCGAGCATCACCCGAGTGGCCACTTTCACCAGGGGCACGCCGGTGACCTTGGAAATAAACGGGACGGTACGGCTGGCCCGCGGGTTCACCTCGAGAACGTAGACTGAGGATTCATGGCCGCCATTGCCCGGCATGATGACGAATTGTACGTTCATCAGGCCCTTGATCTGGAGACCCAGGCCAATCCGCACGGCGTAGTCCACCAGCGTGTCCACTTCCCGATCGGTGAGGTTCAGACCCGGATAGACTGCCATTGAATCGCCGCTGTGGACGCCGGCCCGTTCGATGTGTTCCATAATACCTGGAACGAATACATCGACGCCGTCGCAAACGGCATCCAGTTCACATTCTTTGCCCTCGAGGTACTTGTCGATCAGCACGGGATGCTTTGTATCGAGTTCAATAGCCAGGCTCATGTACCGGACAAGCTCCGTCGGGTCGTGGACGATCTCCATCGCCCGGCCACCGAGTACGTAGCTGGGGCGTATCAGGACCGGGTATCCGATGAGCCGGGCAACGTTCAGCGCCTCCTCGACCGAGGCAATGCCAGCTCCGGGGGGTTGGGGGATTCCCAGCCCACTGGCGAAGGTCTCAAACCGGCCGCGGTCGCTCGCCAGATCTATGGCATCGGCGCTTGAACCGAGAATCGGCATGCCCAGGCGCGATAGCGGCTGCGACAGGTTGATCGCAGTCTGGCCACCGAATTGGACGACCGATCCCGGGTGACCGTTGTTGTCCGACATTCCCTCGTTTTCCAGAATGTCCCGGAGACTCTCTTCATCGAGCGCCTCGAAGTAGAGCCGGTCGCTTGTGTCAAAATCGGTCGAGACTGTTTCCGGATTTGAGTTTACCATGATGCTCTTGTAGCCGGCCTGCTGCAGCGCCCAGGCCGAGTGCACGCTACAATAATCGAACTCGATGCCCTGCCCGATCCTTATGGGACCGCTTCCAATTACTACGGCCTTGTTCGCCTTGATCGAGACAGCTTCGTTCTCCTCCTCATAGGTACTGTAGAAGTAGGGAGTGGCGGCATCGAATTCGGCAGCGCAGGTATCGACCATCTTATAAACCGGACGAATACCCCATTGGTGGCGCAACTGACGCACCTGCTCGGTCAGTCGGTCGGCCAGGGTACCGATCTGTTCATCGGAGAAGCCGGCGCGTTTGGCCTCGCGCAGCAAGTCGGAGGTCAGTGGCTGACCGAGCAGCCGCTTTTCCATATCGATGATGTTCTGGAATTTACCCAGGAACCAGGGGTCGATTCGGGTCCGTTCGGCGACCGCTTGCGGCGTTATCCGCCGCCGCAGGGCGGCCATAATCGCCCAAAGACGAACGTCGGTCGGTTCCAGTGGGTAGGAGTTGATATCATGGTCCAGTCTCCATTGTCTGTCTTCCCACAGCAACGACTTATGACCGAATTCCAGTGAACGTACCGCTTTCTGCAGGGCCGCCTCGAAGGTTCGGTCAATGGCCATCACCTCCCCGGTAGCCTTCATCTGAGTGCCGATGATACGGTCCCCGGTGGCAAACTTGTCGAAGGGCCAACGTGGAATCTTCACCACCACGTAGTCCAGTGCCGGCTCGAATGATGCCATTGTCTTGCCGGTGACCGCGTTGGGAATCTCGTCGAGACGCTTACCCACGGCTATCTTGGACGAGACGCGGGCAATAGGATACCCGGTTGCCTTGCTGGCGAGCGCCGAACTGCGGCTGACCCGCGGATTAACCTCAATGACGTAGTAGTCATCGCTCTTCGGGTCCAGCGCGTATTGCACGTTACAGCCGCCCTCGATACCCAGGGCGCGGATGATCTTCAGGCTGGCCGTCCGCAACATCTGGTAGTCCTTGTTGGTGAGGGTCTGGCTTGGAGCCACGACAATACTGTCTCCCGTGTGCACGCCCATGGGATCCAAGTTCTCCATGTTGCACACCGTTATGCAGTTGTCGGCGCCGTCGCGTATCACTTCGTACTCGATCTCCTTCCAGCCGGCCACCGACTGCTCTACGAGCACCTGATGGGTGGGACTGGCACTCAGCCCCCCGGTCACGACGGCTTCAAGCTCTTCCCAGGTATTGGCCATGCCCCCACCGGTACCGCCCAGGGTGAACGAAGGTCGAATGATCACCGGCAGGCCGATTTGGCGGACAAACGCAACCGCCTCGTCGAGGGTGGTCACCGTGACGCTCCGGGGCACCGGCTCGCCAATGGATATGAGCAGCTGCTTGAAAAGCTCGCGATCCTCGGCCGTGCGTATCGTCTGGATGGGTGTGCCCAGTACCCTCACGCCGTACTTGTCGAGAACACCGGCATCGGCCAGGTCCACCGCCAGGTTAAGACCGGTCTGCCCCCCAAGCGTCGGAAGCAAGCCGTCCGGCCGCTCCCGTTCGATGATGCGGGTAAGCATCTCGACGGTCAGCGGCTCAATGTAGACCACGTCGGCCACATCTTCATCGGTCATGATAGTGGCCGGGTTTGAGTTGACCAGTACCGACGTGACGCCCTCTTCGCGCATCGCCTTGCAAGCCTGGGTACCGGCGTAGTCAAACTCCGCCGCCTGGCCGATGATAATCGGTCCGGAGCCAATAATCAGGACCTTGGCCGGTTTAGCTGCCATGCGTTCCTTCACTCACCGCTGACCTCCACGTGCGCTAACCGGGACGAAGAACTATCGACCTAATCATCAGTCAGCCAGTCCAACCAACGACTTGAGCGCTGACTCATAGCAATCCAGCTTGCGGAAATACTCTTCGGCCTGGCCAGTTTCTGTCCGCACGATGAACGCCTTGCCGGGGGCATTGATGAACCTCCTGTACTCGGTCGAGTTCTCGCCATAGGCCTGCCGCAGCAGCTGCGTCACCCGATTCCTCCAGGCAGGAAACTCCCCGTTTGCGAAATGCAGTGTTCTCAGGAAGTTCACGCCATCGATTGCCAGTTTTATCAAATCGGTTTGCTCGGTCTTGTCCAATTCGGTTCCCCTTTCCAAGTATGCCAATGCCCGGCAGCCTTCAGCCGCCAGATCTCATCATCTCAACAAATCGGTCAAAAAGATAGGTGTTGTCCAACGGCCCCGGAGAGGCCTCAGAATGATACTGGATGCTGAAGATGGGCAACGCCTTATGCGCCAGGCCTTCGATCGTGCCGTCATTCAAGTTGACGTGGCTTATCTCGAGGTCATCCCCGAGTGAATCGGGGTCGACCGCGTACCCGTGGTTCTGGGCAGTGATGTGCACTCGGCCGGTGGCGAGCTCTTTGACCGGATGGTTCCCACCGCGGTGACCGAACTTCAGCTTGAAGGTACGGCCGCCAAAGGCCCGCGCGATCAGTTGGTTACCCAGGCAAATACCCATCACCGGTTTCTTGCCGACCAGATCGCGAACGGTCTTCACCGCGTAATCGAGCAGTTCCGGATCGCCCGGCCCGGGGGAGAGGACGACTCCGTCCGGCTTGGTGCCCATGATGTCGTCAATTGATGAAGTGCAGGGCAATACGGTCACGCGGCAGGCCCGTCTGCTCAGAAGCCTCAAAATGTTGAACTTGGTGCCACAGTCCAGCACTGTCACGTTGAATTCAGGGGCGCCGGGAAGCGGCCACACGTACGGCTTGGTGCAGCTTACCTCGCGGGCGAGATCGGTCGTGCCGTATCTTGGCACCCGGCTCAAGGCCTCGAGGGCCTGCTCGGGCGTCTTCTCCGACGACAGGTAGCCCATCATCACCCCGTGGGCGCGCAACTTTCGCGTGATGGCCCGCGTATCAACTCCGAACAACCCGGGCGTACCGCCATCCCGCAGGTACCGGTTTATCGTCCCGGTGCTCCGGTAGTGGCTCGGCTCGAGACAATCCTCCCTGACAACGAATCCCCGGACCTGTATGCGGCTCGACTCCGAGTCTTCCTCGTTGATGCCGTAGTTCCCGATCAACGGATAGGTAGGGACCACGATCTGCCCAGCATACGAAGGGTCGGTCAACATTTCCTGGTAGCCGGTCATGCTCGTATTGAAGACTACCTCTCCATACCCATCAACCTCGGCACCAAAAGACCAGCCTTGATATACAGAGCCGTCTGCCAGTACCAGGAACGTCTTCTTCGTCGTCCGTATCATGATCCCCGCACCAACTCAACCGAAGAGTCTCTGAACACTACCCTGCCCCCGGCTATGGTGGCCACAATCCTGCTTCTCAAGACCTGACCGCCAAGCGGGGTGTTCCGGCCCTTGGAGACAAAACAACCCGGGTCAACGGTCCACTCGCCGTCCGGATCGAGAATACAGATGTCTGCGGCGAAGCCCGTGGCCAGCGAACCCAGCCGCCCGTATCTTCCTCCCAGCATCTCCGCCGGCCTGGCCGTGAGACGGTATATTATCTCGGCCAGCGTCATCTGCCCGCCGCTTACCAGCCGCATCACGCTTCCAAAGGCAGTCTCAAAACCGCTGATACCGGCGGCAGCCAGGGACATCTCCTGCCGCTTGTCGCCGATGGTGTGGGGGGCATGGTCAGTAGCAATAGCATCGATCACCCCTGTCTTGACGGCATTTGCCAAGGCCAGGCAATCGTCTTCCGTACGCAAAGGCGGGTTGACCTTCGCCAGGGCGCCCCACGATCTACCCTGTGAATTGGTGAGGGTGAGGTGGTGCGGGGTCGCCTCCGCGGTGACGCGGACGCCCCGGTTTCGGGCAGCCTTGATCAGATCAACCGACCCGGCGGTGCTGACATGAGCAATGTGAATCCAGCCCCCCGTTTCTTCCGACAACCCGACATCGCGGGCCACCATTTTGATCTCTCCCGCAGCGGGGCCGCCCACCGGGTCCTCGCAATGGTCGATTACCGGGAGACCCACCTTCTGGCCCATCATTAGCGCCCGTCTCATCAGGCCGGCATCTCTTACCGGATCGCCGTCGTCACTGAAGCCGGCGACGCCGGCCGCGGCGAGGGCCTCAATATCCACCAGTTCGTTGCCGCGACGCCCCTTCGTCACGCAGGCAACAGACACCACCCGGACCACGCCCTCCGTCTTCACCTTCTCCCTAAGGTACTGGACCATGGCCGGACTATCGATCGCGGGGTTCGTATTGGGCATGCAGCAGACGGTCGTGAAGCCCCCTTTGGCTGCCGCCATGGTGCCGGTAGCGATGGTCTCCTTGGACTCGAAACCGGGCTCCCGCAGGTGACAATGCAGGTCTATAAAGCCGGGGCAAACCACCATACCCGCTGCGTCGATCACGTCAAATTCACGCCCTGTCGGCGACGCTTCTGCCTTGCCCAACCAGGAAATTGTCCCGTCGCTAACCAACAGGTTACCGGTATGGTCAATCCCCAGTCCCGGATCGATAAGGCGGCCGTTTTCGATCAACAGAGATTTCATCACTGCTTCGCTCGTTCTCTTCAGGCGAAATGCCCGGGCTTGAACCCTTGGGCCTGGGCCTGTTCGGCGGTGTCAAAAACGATCAGGTTCGCCGGCTTTATGTGTCTGGCCAGATGGCTGTCCGCCCGGTGGTATCGCTTGCTCTCAACCATGCCCTGGTGCCATTCCGAACTGGCAATATACGTCGGCTCGTAGCCATGCTCGCAGTATAAGCACCGCAACGTGACCGGTGAAGTATCCACAATCTTGAACCGGGGCTTGATGTAGTTGGCCTCCGTGGCCTGCCTGGTCACGCACCGGAGATTCTGACATTTTGTCTCGGAGTCAAAACCGTAGAGCGGGAAATCAATCACCGGGGGGCCCGCGGTTACCCGGCCCTGTTTGATCTCTCTTGCTCCGAGCAGCAGCGATATCAAAGCCATTCGTACCGGCACGCCACGTTGCGCCTGTTCGAAATAGCGGCTGCGCGGGTCGGCGTCGAGCTCATAGGCCAGCTCATCAATCCTCGGCAGTGGATGCATGACCATGGATTTCCGGAACGCCCGGTCTTTCAGGAGCTCCTTGTCCACGACGGGGTACTTCTTGCCGGCGTGCGCCTCCGTCTCCGCCGCCGAAAAGCGCTCTTTCTGCGGACGCGTCACGTAAAGGGCGTCAACGCCCGATCTCAACTCAACCTCAACATCGATCCCGGGCATCATCGCCAACTGGTGAGGGCTGGTTGGTGTGATGTAGACTGCGTCAAGCGGCATAGCTTCGGCATTGGCGGACTCCGGTTCACCAGGGCCGGCCAGTGGTCTCTTGACCTCGCCGCCATACTCGGTCACCAGTTTCTTGATAACATGCGCCGGCACTTCCAGACCAGGGCTGGGGCAGAAGAGAATATCTGCGCCAAACTTAGCAAGGGCAAAGACCAGCGAATGGATGGTGCGGCCGTACTTGAGGTCTCCCCAGAGGGCGATCCTCAGTCCGTTGATACTGCCCCGTTCCTTCTGCAGCGTGTACAGGTCGCACAGGGTCTGCGTGGGATGTTGATGTCCCCCGTCGCCGCCATTGATCACGGGCACGCCGGCATAATCGGCCATCACCCGGGCCGCCCCTTCCCAGGGGTGACGGATGACAATGATGTCGGCGTAGCTGCCCACTATCCTGGCCATATCGGCCAGGCTTTCGCCCTTAGCCAGCGACGTTGCCTGCGGGTCCGTGACGCTGATGACCCGGCCGCCGAGGCGGTTCATAGCCGATTCGAACGAGAGCCGCGTCCGCGTGCTCGGCTCAAAGAACAGACTGGCCATCACCTTCCCCTGGCAAAGCCCATACTGTTTGTCCTTCGCCGCCGCCATTTCATCGGCGATCGAAAAAAGTCCTTCCATCTCGGCAGTAGAGAAGTCGTCAGTCGTCACCAGGCTTCGGCCTTGTAGACTCATGGGCTGCCTCCTCCGGGCCGGTCCTGGGGACCGCGACCGGCCTCGCTGTCGCGCCGAGACACCACGGAAACCTCGAGGCTGCCATTCTTGACGATGACCACCTCGTCGACGCCATCGGTCTCGGTGACATGCACCTGGATCTCTTCGTCCCGGGAGGTCGGAATGTTCTTCCCGACATAATCAGGGCGGATGGGCAATTCGCGGTGTCCGCGATCGATCAACACTGCCAATTGGATGGACTCCGGACGGCCAAGGTCGATCAAGGCGTCGAGAGCGGCCCGGGTGCTGCGCCCGGTGTAGAGCACATCATCGACCAGGACCACCGATTTCCCCTCGACATCGACCGGCATGTCCGTGCCGTTGATGACCGGATGCCGGCGTCCTGACACTTCGCCCTGCAGACGGTCTTCGATTGGCATATCATCGCGGTAGAAACTGATGTCGAGGGCGCCCACCGGAATCGTGATGTCCTCAAACTTGGCAAGATTGGCCGACAGGCGCCGGGCCAGCGGCACCCCGCGGGTGCGCATGCCGATGAGCACCAAGTTCTCCATGGTACGGTTCCGCTCTATGATTTCATGGGCGATGCGGGCGAGACTGCGCCGCATGTCTTCCTGTCCCATGACCACCTTTGCAGACATCAAAAAACCCCTTGCCGGCTGGCAAGAGGCTGGCCCTTCACCTGAAGGCTCGTCCTCACCCCCTTGCTAGCCTCTCTGGACCAACTTAAAGGCAAGTTCTCGGACTTGTATCTTATCTGGAAGCACATTATACCATCGACAGCGGCGGCTGCCAAGGGGCTGTCCCCCAGACGCGCCGGCCGGGGACGGCGCTACTCTCCCTTGGCCAGCTTCTTCAGTTGATAGAGTTTGGTCAAAGCCTCAAGCGGCGTCAGGGAGTCGATGTCGAGCTTCTCGAGCTCCTCAGTGACCGGCGACTTTTCGCCAAACAGCGAGATCTGCAGCGAGGGGAGAGCAAGGGGGGAGCGTCCGCGGCCGGGACGGGGGCGGCCTTCTCGTTCAAGGTCCTGGAGCACTTCATGCGCCCGGTGCACCACCGCCCCGGGCAGACCTGCCAGTTGGGCCACGTGGATACCGTAGCTTCGGTCGGCCCCTCCCGGCACGATCTTTCGCAAAAAGACCACGTCTCCCTTGTTCTCAGCCACCGCCACATTGAAATTTCTCACCCGCGGCAGATACTCAGCGAGCTCCGTCAATTCGTGGTAGTGAGTGGCGAACAGCGTCTTCGCCCCGAGCCGGGTGCTGTTGTGGATATACTCGACCACCGCCACCGCGATGGAGAGACCATCGTAGGTGCTGGTGCCGCGCCCAATCTCGTCGAGGACCAGTAGCGACCGCCGCGTCGCGTTGTTCAGTATGTTCGCCGTCTCAATCATCTCTACCATGAAAGTCGATTGGCCGGCCGCCAGGTCCTCCCGGGCGCCGATTCTGGTGAAGATCCGGTCTACCAGGCCGATGCTGGCCTCGGCCGCCGGTACAAAACTGCCGATCTGGGCGAGAAGCACAATCAGTGCCACCTGCTTCAGGTAGGTCGATTTTCCAGCCATGTTGGGACCGGTGAGTATAACGATCTGGGCGCCACGGCTATCCAGTTGCACATCATTAGGAACGAAGGTATTCCCCACCAGGCCCTGTTCCACCACCGGGTGACGGCCGTCTTTGATTTCAATCTGGTCGCCGCTGCTCAGCCCGGGGCGGATGTAGTTGCGGCGCGTCGCCACCTCGGCCAGACCGGCAATAACATCGAGCCGGGCGAGTGCTCCGGCCAGCAACACGATACGCCCGTTGTCACTGGCGATCTGGCGGCAAACCTGCCTGTAAAGCCCGGCTTCAAGTTCCTCGATCCTCTCCCGGGCGTTCAGAATCATCGATTCGTAATCCTTGAGCTCCGGGGTGATGAACCTTTCTCCGCCCACCAGGGTCTGCTTGCGGATGTAATCAGGCGGCGCCTGAGCCCGGTTGGCATTCGAGATTTCGATGTAGTATCCGAAGACCCGGTTGTAACCCACTCGGAGCGACTTTATGCCCGTCCGGTCCTGTTCCTTCCGCTCAAGGTCGGCCAGGAACTGGGTCGCATCCTTCGAAGCCCGGCGAAGGCCGTCAAGTTCTTCAGAATGTCCCTCCCTGATGACGTTACCGTCGCCCGGAGTTGCCGATGGTTCGTCGGCGATAGCGTGCTCGATGAGCGCCACGATTTCCGGGAAAGCAACCATCCCTTCCCGAAGCCAGGCCGGGACCGTTTCCCCGCCGAGGAGCTTCGTCAAGGCGGGAATCATTTCAAGGCTCCGGCGCAGCGCCACCAGTTCCCTGGGCAGCGCCACCCCAGCGGCCACCCGGTTGGTCAGGCGTTCCAGATCGCCCATCCTGGCCAGCAGGGCAACGGTCTCGGCCCGAACCATGGTGTCCAGGTAACACCAGCCAACGGCGTCCTGCCGTTGCATCAGGTCGCGAAGATCAAGTAGTGGCTGGCTCAGCCATCGGCGCAGCAGCCGGCTACCCATCGGCGTCCGCGTCAGGTCGATCGCCGCCAACAGCGAGCCTTCGGTGGCGGCCGTCCGCCCGTTACGCACAATCTCGAGGTTGTGCAAGGTCTGCTCGTCCAGCACCATGAACGACTCGGTGGAGTAGGTCGATAACGTGGCCACTTGTGCGAGCGCCGCCTTTTGAGTGCGCCCCACATACTGTACAATCGCGCCCGCTGCTCTGGTGGCCAGGGGAAGGGAAGCGCAGCCGAATCCTTCGAGCGACGCGGCCCTGAAGTGCTCGAGCAGCTCTTTGGTAGCGGTCTCGATATCGAATGCGAACGCCTCGCAGCGCGTGACGCCGACCTGTGCGGCCGGGCTCCACCCCTCCAGGTCCATCCCCTCCGGGCAGATGATCTCGGACGGACGAAGTCGGTTCGTCTCGAGTTGAGCCCTGGCGAGGGGTAGTTGGGTGGTGGCGAATTCCCCGGTGGTTATGTCGACATGTGCAATCCCGGCTTCGCCGTCTTCAAGGACCAGACTGACCAGATAGTTGTTCTGACGGCTGTCCAACAGGGCGGGCTCAACCACCGTACCGGGCGTCACCACCCGGGTGACCTCGCGGTCTACGATTCCCTTGGTGGCGCCGGGGGTGGTCATCTGCTCACAGATGGCCACCTTATGCCCGAGATTCACCAGCCGGGCAAGATAGCCGTCGAGGGCGCGGAATGGAATACCCGCCATCGGCACGCGATGCCCTTTGCCCATTTCCCGCGACGTAAGCACGATCTCAAGGTCCCGGGCCAGAATCCGGGCATCCTCGTCGAATGTCTCGTAGAAATCTCCAAGCCGGAAGAGGACCAGCGCCTGGGGATATTCGTGCTTGACCCTCAGGTACTGTCGCCGGATAGGCGTGACATCTTCCTTCATGCGCCCATTCTACTAGACCTGCCACGGTCAAGGAAAGCGGCCGCGTGATGATAACCGACTGAGATCGCTTCGTCGCTGTGCACCTCGCATCAACAACGGGGACCGTCGGGTTGTGCAGGGCAGGGAGTGGTTGCTACAATACCGGCACAACAGGAGGGATACGAAATGGAACTGTCGGATCTGGAGAACCTTATCAAGACCCGGCGCTCAGTTCGACGCTGGCAATACCGACCGGTGGCGGCGGAACTGCTGACCCGGGCCGTCGAACTGGCAACCTGGGCGCCAAGCGGCGGCAACCAGCAGAACTGGCGCTTCTACATCATCGTGAGTCCGGCCAGGATCAAGGCGATTGCCGACGCCGTTCAGGCCTCGGCGGACCTTACTGCCTCCTGGCCGGAATCCAAAACCGCTCCCGTCATGCCCGGACCGGCGCGGCAAGGCCGGCTTTTTTGAAACGGCGCCGGCCGCCATCGCCGTGGCCGCGGCGCGCTACCAGTCCGCCGTCGACCTGGCCATGGAGGCACGGGAGGAAACCGACCCACGCGCCGCCCAGATGCGGCAGTGGCGAAACATCGCCGACAGCCGCATCCAGTCGGTGGCTTCGGCGATCGCCCATCTGCTCTTGATTCTGCACCAGATGGGGCTGGGCGCCGTCTGGATGACTGGTCCCATACAGGCGAAGGAGGAGATTGAGAAGATCCTCAAAGTCCCGGCCGGACTGGACCTGGTCGCCTTCATCCCCGTGGGATACCCCGACGAGAAACCGGAAACTCGCGGCCGAAAGCCGGTGGGCGAGGTGAGCGAGATTGTGCGGTGACAACGCGACAACGCCAACCTGGACACGAGAGTGGCCATTACCAGCGCCCGCACCCTATCGTTGAGAACCCTTCTTCCGTATCAGTGGCAAGAGACCCCAAGTTGAAGCTCTGGACCATAGACTGATTGGCCGCGGGTCTGATAACCTCGATCGATTTCATCTTACGGTGACGTGATTCGTTTGCGCCCGGAATTCATAGTTGTTAGAATTGCGTTATCTCGCCCGGAGACCGCGGCGGCGGGTCGTTATGAGCATCCAGGGGTATTTGTGATATGGCTGACATCTACAATCCGGCTGACATCGAGAAAAAATGGCAGGCCAGGTGGGCTGGCGACGGTCTCTACAAAGTCAAGGATGACGCTCAGAAGCCCAAGTGGTACGCCCTTACCATGTTCCCCTACACCTCCGGTGACCTCCACATTGGCCATTGGTACGCGATGGCTCCCTCTGACGTTCATGCCGCGCTTCAAGCGGATGCAGGGCTACAACGTGCTCCACCCCATGGGCTTCGACGCCTTCGGGCTGCCCGCCGAGAACGCCGCCATCAAGCGCGGTATTCACCCCCGTACCTGGACCATGCAGAACATCGAGAACATGCGCCGGCAGCTCAAGACCATGGGCGCAATCTATGATTGGAGCCGTGAGGTCATCACCTGCTCTGACGACTACTGCAAATGGACGCAGTGGTTCTTTGTCAAGCTGTTCAAGCATGATCTTGCCTACCGGGGCAAGGCGCCGGTCAACTGGTGCCCGACCTGCAAAGTGGTCCTCGCCAACGAGCAAGTCGTCGGCGGTTTGTGCTGGCGTTGTGACACCGAGGTGGTCCGCCGTGACCTGGAGCAATGGCTTTTCCGCATCACGAAATACGCCGACGAACTGATGCAGCACGAGGGCATTGACTGGCCCGAGCGCATCAAGACGATGCAGCGCAACTGGATTGGCAGGAGCTATGGGACTGAAATCTCCTTCGGTCTTGACTACCCGGGCATCGCCGAACAGGAGATCCGGATCTTCACGACCCGTCCGGACACGGTTTACGGTGTGACCTTCTTCGTACTGGCCCCTGAGCACCCCCTGGTGGCCCGACTGACCACCCCTGACCGGCAGGCCGAGGTCCACGCTTATGTCGAGCGGTCGAGACGACTGACGGAGATCGAGCGGCTGTCGACAGACAAGGAAAAGGACGGCGTCTTCACCGGCGCCTACGTCATCAACCGGCTTAACGGCGAAAAAGTCCCGGTCTGGATCGCCGACTACGTTCTGGCGAGCTACGGAACGGGGGCGGTAATGGCCGTTCCCGCCCACGATGAGCGCGATTTCGCATTCGCCCGGAAGTACGGCATCCCGGTCCGGGTAGTCATCGCCCCGCCAGAATGGACCGGGGGTGAACTGACCCAGGCGTACGTCGAGCCAGGCCCAATGGTAAACTCGGGGAGCTTTGACGGGACCCCGGCCGAAGAAGGGCGGAAGGCGATCACCCGGTTTCTGGAGGACAAGGGGTGGGGCAAAGGTACGGTCAGCTACCGCATCCGCGACTGGGTCATATCACGCCAGCGCTATTGGGGTGCCCCGATACCCATGGTCCACTGCCCCGTTTGCGGAGTGGTAGCGGTGCCCGAGGAAGATCTACCGGTGCTGTTACCCGCAGAAGCGGATTTCAGCCATGCCGGAGAATCGCCACTGAAATACAACGAGAGTTGGGTGAACACGACCTGCCCGAAATGCGGCGGCCCGGCCGAGCGCGAGACCGATACCATCGATGGCTTCATGGACAACTCATGGTATTACTTCCGCTACTGCAGTCCGGACTACCATGACGGGCCCTTCGATCCGGCGTCAATCAAGTACTGGATGCCGGTTGACATGTATACCGGCGGCGCCGAGCATGCCGTTGGCCACCTGATGTACTCGCGATTCTTCACCAAGGCCACCCGGGACATGGGACTGATTGATTTCGGCGAGCCTTTCAAGAGGCTCTTCAACCAGGGCGTAATCCTGTCCGAAGGCCAGAAGATGAGTAAGTCCCGGGGCAAACAGATCAATCCGGACGAGATCATCAGCGATCTGGGGACCGACGCGGTACGCGCTTATATGATGTTCATCGGACCTTGGGAACAGGGTGGGGAGTGGTCGGACACGGGCATCAGCGGCATCAGCCGCTGGCTCCACCGGGTCTGGAACCTTACGCTCGAAGAGTACAAGCCCGGCAGCACGGACCCGGATGCCGAGAAGGCGTTGCGGCGACTGACCCATCAGACCATTCAACGGACCACGTCCGACATGGACCGAATGCGGTTCAACACCATGCTGGCAGCATTGATGGAGTTCAGCAACGCCTTGTCCGAAGTAAGACAAAAGGGCGCCGTCACCATGGCGACGTGGGACGAAGCGGTGTCAACCCTGATACTGCTGCTGGCGCCGACGGCGCCTCACTTCGCCGAAGAGGTGTGGTCGCGGATGGGACGGCCCTACAGCGTCCATAGCCAGGCTTGGCCCACGTGGGACGAGGCGCTGGCGAAGGAAGAGGAAATCACGTTGGTGGTACAGGTCAACGGCAAAGTGCGCGACCGGATCGTGGCGCCGGCCTCGATCACCGAAACCGAGGCCAGGGAAAGGGCACTTTCGAGTGGCAAGATTACGGTCCACCTCGCCGGCAAGAACGTGGCTGCGGTGGTCTACGTGCCCGGCCGGCTCGTGAATATCGTAGTTAAGTAGCCCGCCAGTCCGGATCTGCAGGTATGCGGCTTGCGTGACTGCCGGGTAATTCCGTCGAAGGAATCCAATAACGTTTCGCGCCGGGAGACTACGAGATGAGAATCGCTATTATCGGCGGCGGGAATATGGGGGAGGCCATCGTCACCGCTTTGCTCAGTAAGCGGGTGACCACCCCCGGCAATCTCACCGTGAGCGATGCCAGCGAGGGCCGGCGCCAGCATCTGTTTGAGATGCACGGCGTTAGCGTGACCGGCGACAACGGTGAGGCCACCCGCGGGGCGGACGTGGTCGTTCTGGCGGTCAAGCCGCAGAACCTGCCCGCGGTGATCGCAGACCTCGCCGGGCAGATCGCGTCGGGGCAGCTTGTCCTGTCGATCGTCGCCGGGGCCAG
Source organism: uncultured Chloroflexia bacterium (assembly GCA_963735055.1). Taxonomy (GTDB): domain Bacteria; phylum Chloroflexota; class Dehalococcoidia; order Dehalococcoidales; family UBA2162; genus JBBITI01. The sequence goes on from CAVTJN010000004.1 coordinate 626,015, forward strand.
GATTGCCACACTGAGCGACGGCTTGCGCCACAAACGCATCGTCCGCTCCATGCCCAACACGCCTGCCCAGATCGGAGAAGGCATGACGGTGTGGACGGCCACGCCGGAGGTGACCGGGCGGCAGCGGAAATGGGCCCGTTCGATTCTGGCCGTGATGGGCAAAGAGATCCCGGTCGATGACGAAAGGACGGTCGACGTGGCGACCGCGGTTAGCGGTAGCGGTCCAGCCTACTTCTTCCTGTTTCTCGAGGTGCTGGTCGATGCCGCCGTCAGCCTGGGTCTCCCCAGGGACATGGCAAAGGTGATGGTACTTCAGACCATGCGGGGATCGGGTCAGCTAATTGAGAAATCGGGCACCGACCCCGCTGAACTCCGTCGCATGGTAACCTCGCCCGGAGGCACCACCGCCGAGGCGGTGCGGGTCTTTGAGGAAGGCCATCTCAGCGATCTTGTAGCCAAAGCCGTTGCGGCCGCCTACCGGAAGGCCAGACAACTGGGCGGCGAGGCGGTCTAGCCACACTCCCGCCGTCGTTCCCGAAGCACTGGAACGGACCGCGGGCTTAGTCTACTGTCCGGCAGGGGCGGGATTCTTGTAGCCCTCCAACAGCACCTTGGGGACTTGCTCCGTCAGTTCATCCACCGACCATGTCCCGTTGGCTTTGGAGAGCGTCTTCTTCTTGACCGGTTCCGAGTACAGGGCGATGTTTCCCCCGGTGACGTCGAACACCTGCCCGTTGATGTCGGCCGCGGCATCCGTGCAGAGATAGACCAGGAACGGAGCGACTGTCTCTGGACTGGGAAGATTGGTCAGCTCGTCATACCGTTCCTTCGTCATGAGACCAGCTTCGAACCGTTTCTTGAAACCGGCCTGGATGTCCTCGCTGGCGCTGAACCTGGTCGAGGCGGTGGGAGCGTAGGCGTTGCAGGTGACCCCGTAGCGCCCCATCTCGCGGGCTACCGACCGCGTCAAGCCAACGACCCCGGCCTTGGCCGCGCCGTAGTTGCAGTGTCCGACCGTTCCCAGCCAAGCCGTGGAAGTGGTATTAATAATGCGGCCCCACTTCTGTTCCCGCATCAGTGCGCTGGCATGGCGGCAGGTGTTGAATGTTCCTTTCAGATACGAGTCGATTGAAAGGTCCCATTCTTCCTCGGTCATGTTCCAGATCATGTGGGGGGCATCCGACCCGGCGTTGTTGATCAGAATGTCGAGCCGGCCAAAGCGGTCGACCGCGGTCTGAACAAGCTTGCCGGCCGTCTGGAATTCAGCGACGCTGCCGAAGAAGGCGACCGCCTGACCGCGCGCGTCCATGATCTCGTAGGCCGTGCTTTCGGCGTCTCCTCCCTTCGTCCCGGGTTTTCGACTGTTGGTGACGACCATCGCCCCTTCCCTGGCTAGCTCCAGCGCGATGGCTTTGCCGATGCCCTGTCCCGAACCGGTGACGATGGCTACTCTGCCCGCGAGTCTGAGGGTCATGTTACGCCTCCATATCTCAGTCTAAGCACGCGATCTCGACTTGGACCGTGGCCCGGTTCGCGTCGTTTATCAGGGCACGATGGCTTCTTCCCTAGAGCGTAGCCCCCTTAGGGCGGCGCTCGGTCGGATTCACGAGGTGTGAGGTAATCCCCGGCAATTCTCTAAAAACGTCATCGATTGTCCACGAACCGGTCTTGGTAACGGTCTTCTCTTCCACCGGCTCGGCATAGAGGGCGATCTTGCCCGTCTGGACCTGGAAGACGCGTCCGTTGACATTAGCTGCTTCGTCCGAGGCCAGCCAGACAACAATCGGACCGATGTCTTCCGGCTTCAGTTGCTCCAGGTGCTGGATTGCCTGTTCCATGCCGGACTTCGTCCACGCCGCCTTCAGTTCGTCGCTCAGGGTAAGTCTGGTCCCGGCGTTGGGCCGGATGGCGTTGCAGGTAACCCCGAGCCGCCCCATGTCCCTGGCCACCACCCTGGTCAGACCGACGATCCCTTCCTTGGCGGCGGCGTAGTTTGCCTGGCCCAGAGTCATGCCCAGGCCGGCCACCGACGAAGTGTTGATGATGCGCCCGTACCGCTGCCGGCGGAAAACGTTGCAGGCATGACGAATTAGATAGAAGTGGCCATAGAGGTGGACTTTGATGACCAGGTCCCACTCTTCCTCGGTCATGTTGAAGACCATCCGGTCGCGCAATATTCCGGCGTTGTTGACCAATATGTCCAGCCGCCCGAAGGTGTCAACCGCCGTTTTCACAATGTTCTCCGCCCCCGACCAGGTGGTTACCGAATCATAGTTCGCCGCTGCCTCACCACCCATCTTCCTGATTTCATCGACAACCTGGTCAGCGGGTGATTGCGACGTGCCCGAGCCGTCGGTCGATCCACCCAGATCGTTGATTATTACCCGGGCGCCCTCGGAGGCAAGCGCCAGGGCTTCGCACCGGCCAATGCCGCGCCCGGAGCCCGTCACCACCGCCACTCTCCCTTTAAGCCTGTTAGCCATGATCCTCTCTCCTGTTTGTATCGTTAACGTGACGTCCCGCATCCGGCGGTTCTGAACCTGCCGAACCATGCGCCGGCAGTATGACAGTCGCCTTGCCGGAGGTCGATATTTCGCCCTTTCCGTTCTCGACCCGAATGTCGCAGTCGATGCAGTGCTGACCGTCCTGGACATATTTCTTGGTGATCTTTCCCCTGCACGTCCAGGTCTCGCCGTCCTCCGGCTCGCTGGTGGTCTTCATGGCCCGAGGATAGTCAACGGCCCGGTAGCGGCACGAGAACTTGCGCAACTCGCCGCCATCACCCATCCAGGCGGTGACAAGCTGAATCAGCCACTGGCGTTTCAGAGCGCCGTGAATGATCGGGGTTCCGGTCCCGGCGCTGCCCAGCGATTTCGTGAATACGGCATCGTAGTGGAGCGGGTTCAAGTCCCCTGACGCACCCGCCCACTTCACCAGCGTCTGAGTCGTGGCGACTTTGGTCAGCGGCGCCAATTCGTCACCCGGGTTAACCATGTCCCAGTACATCTGTGTTGCCGTCGAAAGTCTCCTCGGAGTCGGTGGACTACTGGTGGACCGTAGTCGATTTTGCCCGGGCCACCGGCTTACCGTCCTGATTCGTATAGGTGGTCTCGGTAACCAGGAAGGCTACCCTGGCGTCCTTGGCCCCGCGCTCCATAATATCCTTGACCACGCACACCAGGCTTATTGTATCCCCGGCCTTGACCGGTCCATAGAATTCATAGTCAATGCCGGTGTCCAGTATCCGGCCATATCCCGCCCGGACCAGGGCATCCATTAGAGCAGGCGGACCGAGCGCCTCAGAAGGACGTTCCTTTGGCCCCCACTTCGTCGAACGGCCCGAGAACCACAGGGAAGACACGAACCCCGGCGGGGCGATGATCGCCCCGAACCTTGACTCCCGGGCATACTCCTCGTCCCAGTACAACGGGTTCAAGTCACCGACCGCGTCGGCGAATCTCCTGATCGGTTCCTTTTCGACTTCGAACACGCTGGTGTCGACGGGCTGACCGATGAAAGCGCTAAGCTCTTCGGACGGCAATCTCACTCCTGACCGGGGGCATTTTCAGAGGTGTCTTGCATTCTATGATTTTGCCTGACGAGGTGTCAAGCTCATTAACCGGCCGCTCCGCCGGGCGGTCAACTCCGGCAGGGGACACGCGGGCACGAGGGGCCGTAACGGCCGCTCAGGTGGGCGGGCGCATCACTAGTGATTTGAACGATTACATTGTGTTGACGCTGGGAGGGCCCTTTGCTAAAATGCACGGCGGAAGCGAGCGTAGGAAAGATTTGCAGCATCGGAAAGGAGGACTATGGAAGTCAAGAAGATCGGCATCGTGGCGATGACCGGAATCATGGGTACAGGGATCGCACAGACGTGTGCCCAGGCAGGTTATCAGGTCCTCGGTTCGTCCCGTAGCCAGGACAATATCAACAAAGCGTTGGCATCCATCAATTCCCAGCTTGCCCGGGCTGTGGAACGGCAGAGAATGTCCCAGGCTGACAAAGACGCCACGGTCAGCCGAATCAAAGGCACCACCAATATGAGTGATTTCGCCGACTGTGACATCGTCATCGAAGCGGCCGTCGAGGAAATGGGGTTGAAGAAGGGCATACTGGTCGAACTGGACAAGATATGCCGCAAGGACGCCATCCTGGCCAGCAACACGTCGTGCCTGTCCATCATTGATTTGGCCATGGCCACCAAGCGCCCGGACAAGGTCCTCGGTATCCATTTCTTCAATCCAGTGCCGGTCATGAAGTTGGTCGAAGTAGTCAGGACCATCAGTACCAGCGACGAGGTGGTGGCCACCAGCAAGAAGTTCTGCGAATCCGTCGGGAAGACCGTGGTCATTGCCAAGGATGCCCCCGGATTCATCGTGAACCGGCTGATGACGCCGTTCATTCTGAATGCCGTGCGTATGCTCGATAGCGGCGTTGCCAGCAGGGAGGATATCGACACCGCCATCAACCTCGGATTGAATCACCCCATGGGTCCGCTAACCCTGGTCGATCTCATTGGTATCGACACCTTCCTGCTGTTTGCCGATGCCCAGTACGAGGAATTCAAGGACCCGCAATATGCTGCCCCGGTCATCCTCAGAAAGATGGTCGCCGCCGGCTGGCTCGGGCGAAAAACGAAAAAGGGTTTCTACGACTACAAATAGACTCGTCGGTCTGTACACTCGGCCTGTCTGAGATCTTGACGACTGCCGGAAGGCAGCCGGAAGGAGGTGGTATCTCGAGATATCGGCACGTACGCTGCTATACTGGCGACACGCTCGGTTCGACCACCTGCTCACCCGAAGGGCCCGTCCCGTATTTCGATGATAGGAGTTGTGGGAAATGCCAATTGACTACCAGAAAGAAGGAAGGATCGCAATCTTCACCATCAACCGCCCGGAAGTCATGAACGCCCTGAGCCCGGAGGCCCTGGCGGAAATGACCGAGTCACTGATTGACTTCAGGGACAACAAGGACCTGTGGGTGGGGATTATTACCGGGGCGGGGGAGAAGGCTTTCTGCACCGGACTCGACCTCCGCGGGGCAACGCCCGGCGGCGACGTGAATCCGTCCAGGCAAGGCGCGCCCCAAGCGACGCTGGTAAGGGGGCTGGAACTGTGGAAACCGCTTATCGCCGCGGTCAACGGGTATGCCCTGGGCGGCGGCTTTGAGATCGCCCTGGCCTGCGATATCCGGTTGGCGGCCGACACTGCCCGGTTCGGACTCACCGAGGTTACGCTGGGACTCATCCCAGGTTGGGGGGGAACCCAACGCTTGCCGCGGGCCATACCCTTCGGCAAAGCCGCTGAACTCATGTTGATGGGCAAGCGGATCGACGCCCAGGAAGCCCTGGCCCTCAATCTGGTCAGCAAAGTTGTTCCGCAGAAGGACCTCATGACGACGGCAAAGGAATGGGCCACCCAGATGTGCGGACTGGCCCCGTTGGCCGTCCAGTACGCCAAAGAAGCCATGGTCCGGGGACGGGATATGACGGTCGCCGAAGGCCTGAAACTCGAGAGCGAGCTAGTGGGCAAAGTGATGCGCACTGCCGACTTCGCCGAAGGACGGAAGGCATTCATGGAGAAGAGAAAGCCGGTCTATAAAGGAGAGTAACGAGAGGCTGACAGCAGAGCTGTCAGCCAGGTTATCAGGAGGTTAGTTATGGATTTCGGGATTAAAGGAAAAGTTGCCATCGTTACCGGGACCAACCGTAAGGGCGCCATGGGGGCGTCGATCGCGACCACCCTCGCTGAGGAAGGCGCCGATATCGCCTGTGTGGATATCGTGATGCCCGGATGCGAAGAAGTGGCCAAGTCGATCCGGGATCTGGGTAGAAGAGCGATTGCCGTCAAAGCCGACCAGAGTGACTACGAGCAGGTCAAGGCAGCCGTGGCCCGAATTAAGGCCGAACTCGGTCCGCCGGAGATCCTGGTCAACAACGCCGCCCTGCTAAGGGGCGGGGGCCGTATCGACAAGACTACGGTCGAGGACTGGAAGAACCTGATGAAGATCGACCTCGATGGTCCCTGGTACTGGATCCGGGAAGTCTGGGAATCGATGGTCGAGAAGAAGTTCGGACGGATCGTCAATATTTCGTCCATCGCCGGCGTACAGGGTGGATTCGGACAGGCCAACTACTCGGCGGCCAAAGGCGCCGTGATCTCGCTGGCCAAGACGGCGGCCCTGGAAGGCGCCCGGGTCGGCATCACCGCCAACGCGGTTACCCTGGGCGTGGTCGATACTGTTGGAGACCGGCCGGCTGCACCACCCCCACCCCCACCTGGCGCGCCCCCGGGAGCGCCTCCCCGAGGCCCGCAGCAGGGCGAGACCTTTGACCGCATCAAGGCCAAGATAGCCATGCGTGAATTCGGCAAACCGGCGGATGTCGCCAACATGGTGGCCTACTTATGTTCAGCCCAGGCCAGGTACATCACCGGCCAGGATGTCCATGTAATGGGTGGACTGGACCTGTTCACCTACTAACAACGGCCCCCGGAACGGGTCTGTGAGCACCAAAGAATCAGGGACTACCCGAAAAGGTAGTCCCTGATATTGTTGTTGAGCGATCAGCAGGAGCCGGGTAGACTATGCCTTCAGGAACTCGTAGCTGATCCGGTCCCCGGCCAGTTTGACGGGCACGACCTTCACTTTCATGCCCACTTTCAGATCCGCGGGTGGGATGTCTTTACACATCCGTCCGAACATCTTGAAACCGCCGAAGTCGGCGACCGCCAGGGTATACGGGGCATCTTCCTCGAACCCTGATGGTCCGTACGTCACGATCGAGAACGTGGCCAGCGTGCCCGATCCGGTCACTTCCAGCCATTCGACGTTGCTGGTCAGGCAACTCGGACAGTCCATCTTCGGGGGGAACATCACGGCGCCACAGTCGCGGCATTTCGTAGCCATGACCTTACCCTGTGCCAGGTAGTCCACAAACGCCGCCGCCTTGGTCTCCGCGGTGAAACTTACTCTGCCGAAACTGTCAATTCCCATCTTGTCCCCTCCGCAGGATCGTTACCGTGGCGTACTGGCCGATGCCTCCGATGTTGTGCACCAGACCGATCTCGGCGTCCTTGACCTGGGCTTCGGTAGCCTCGCCGCGCAGTTGCCGGACGATAGTCCGTACCTGTGAACCGCCGGTGGCGCCAATCGGATGCCCTTTGGACAGCAGTCCGCCATCGACGTTGACCGGGATCTTCCCGTCGGCGTACGTCTGCTTCTCGTCAACCAACCGCACGCCCTGTCCCGGCTTGGCGAAGCCGAGATCTTCGTAGGCCATTAGTTCCGCGATTGTGAAGCAGTCGTGCACTTCGGCCACGTCGATGTCGGAGGGAGTGAGCTTGGCCATGCTGTATGCGTCCGAGGCCGCTTTCTGGGCGCACTTCAGACCCGTGAGCAGGGTCCGGCCCGACATCGACATGGTGTCGGTGGCCGCCCCCAGCCCCACCACCCATATCGGTTTCCGGCACACGCTCCTGGCGATATCGTCCTTTGCCAGGATTATGCAGGACGCACCGTCCGCGTTGGCACAGCAGTCGAATGTCTTCAACGGGTCGGCGATGATGTCTGAGGTCATCACCTGCTCCAGGGTCAGTTCTTTGCGGTAAGTAGCTTTGGGATTCTTCGACCCGTAACTGGCCGCCTTGACCCTGATCCTGGCCAATTGCTCTGACGTCGTGCCGTAGGCCGCCATATGGGCCCGGGCGTACATGCCATAGCCGGCGGGCATGGTCAATCCAAGAGGTGATTCCCAGATCACGTCACCACCCCGCCCCATCCTCTCCGCCGACTCCCGAGAGTTCAGTTCCGACATCTTCTGAAAGCCGATCACCGCCACGACGCTGTGCAGACCGGACTCAATCATCGCCCACGCCGCGCGTATACCCATGGTGCTTGAGGAACACACCGTCTCCAGGTAGAAAGTGGGGCTCGGCGTGAGTTCGAGATACTCCGATATGAGCCCGGCCGGGCTGCGCTGCTTGTCATATTCCGGGGCTGAACAGATGATGGAGCCGTCGATGTTCTTGTTCTTGATGTCCAATCCTTCCATCGCCTCTTTGAAGGCGTCGAAGCATAGTTCCCGCAGCGCCACCCCGCACTTACGGGCGAACACGGTTTGCCCTGCGCCAATGATTGCTACTCCTGGCATCATTACCTCCTTCCGGAATTCGCTCATTCAGGAACCTTTGAGGAGTCAGACGGCGCGTCGCCACGCGTCATCGAGATTGAAACGCCAACCATTATACAGTTGCGCGTCCCAAAACCGCAACGCGGCCGTGCCGGCCCGTGACACGACTGATTGAGACTCATGTTGGCAACGTCAACGCGACGACGCGCCGGATTCCACCGAGATCGGGCAGTACCCGGATGGCCGCCGGAGACGAACGTCGTCTGAGCAGCTCGACGGCGCCGCCGTCCTGTCCCTGGCCCATTTCGAGCAGCAGGCTGCCGCCCGAGTTCAGCTTCTCGATGGCCCGGTCGGCAAGCCGCCGGATGTGGTCCAGCCCGTCAACGCCGCCGTCGAGAGCGATCAGCGGCTCGTAGCCACGGGTGTTCACTGCCGCCAGCTGCGCCCTTGGGACGTAGGGCAGGTTGGCGACAATCACGTCGACCCTCCCCGGCAACGGCGCCAGCAGGTCTCCCCGGAGTAGGCTCACCCGGCCTTCAACCCGGTGCTTGCGGATGTTGCACGACGCCACATCCAGGGCGTCCTGAGAAATGTCGATGGCGTACACCACTGCCCCGGGCAGGTTCACGGCCAGGCTGACCGCGATCGCCCCGGAGCCCGTCCCCACGTCGGCGAACACCGTCGCGCCGCGCTGTCCCAGCCTGATGGCTTCTTCCACCAGCAACTCGCTCTCCGGCCGGGGAATCAGAACGCGGCGGTCGACGTCGAAGTCCAATCCGTAGAACTCCCGCCCGCCCGTGATGTAAGCGGTCGGCTCGCCGGCCACGCGCCGCTCCACCAAACCCCGGTAGCGGCCGTTGTCCTCGGGACGGAGTTCCTCTTCCGGGGACGCAAAAAACTGAGACCGCGTGATATTCAGCATATGGCGAAGCAGTAGTTCGGCCTCAAAGGCGGCATCGACGATGCCGCCTTCTGACAACAACTGACGTGCTTCCCGGAGCGCCTGCGCCCGGTTCACGATAGTTGTTCCGCCAGTTGCCTGGCCTGGTCCTCCGTTGCCAGAGCGTCGGTGAGGCCGTCGATGTCTCCGGCGAGAATGCGCGGCAGGTTATGCAGGGTCAGACCGATGCGGTGGTCGGTGAGCCGGTCCTGGGGGAAGTTGTACGTCCGGATCTTCTCGGCGCGTTCGGCGCCGCCCACCTGGGCCCGTCGCTCTTTGGTCTCCGCCTCTTCCCGCTTGACCCGTTCGCTTTCCATAAGCCTGGCCCGCAGCACCGCCATGGCCTTGTTCTTGTTCTTCAGTTGGGAGCGTTCATCCTGGCAGGTCACCACTATTCCGGTGGGCAGATGCGTGATACGCACCGCCGTGGCTACTTTGTTCACGTTCTGTCCCCCGGCACCACCGGCGTGATAGATATCGATCCGGAGGTCGGCCTGGTTGATGCTCACGTCAACCTCATCAGCTTCGGGCAGAACGGCCACCGTGGCCGTTGATGTGTGGATCCTTCCCGACGCCTCGGTTGCCGGTACCCGTTGCACGCGATGGACCCCCCGCTCATACTTGAACCGGCTGAATGCGCCCTTACCTTTCACATCAAAGATGATTTCCTTGAATCCGCCCAGACCGCTGTCGCTGCTGGTTATGACCTCGGTGTCCCAGCGCCTGTTCTGCGCGTACCTGGTGTACATGCGAAAAAGGTCGGCGGCGAAAAGACCGGCCTCGTCTCCACCGGTGCCCGCCCTGATTTCAACGATCACGTGCTTGTCATCATTGGGGTCCCGGGGCAGCAGGGCCAGCCTCAACTCTTGCCCCCACTTCTCCACTTCGGCTTCAAGCCTGGCAACTTCTTCCTTGACCAGCGCTTTCATCTCTTCGTCGGTGCCGTCAAGCATCGTCCGGGTCTCGGCAAGGGTGTGCTCGGCGCTCCGGTACTGGCGGTACTTGGCAACGACGTCTTCCAGAGATGCCCGTTCGCGCCCCAGCTTCCGCAACTGCTCGGGGTCGGCCGCCACCTCGGGCGTAGCCATCAGCGCCTCCAATTCCTCGTAGCGCTTTTCGGTGTTCGCCAGTTTGTCCAGCATCGTGACCTCCAGAGGAAATTATAACACAGGCTCGGCGGGCAAACCCTGGACCGGGAGGGAGCATTCGTGGAGCGATAATAGCGGGATACAGCGGTCCGGACTCAGGGCAACCGCACGGTGAGGTCCCGCTCGCGGGCACGAAGTCCGGGTTTCCCCGGATACTGTGATCTAGGCGACGACTCTGGTGCCGGGGTCGATTCTGCTTCCCGGCGGTACCCGGGTTCCCCGGCTCACCACGACACCGTCTCCAAGCACTGAGTTCTCCACCACGCAGCCCGATTCGAGCCGGCAGTCGTCAGCCAGAATGGACCGGACCACCCTCGCCCCTTGTTCAATGTGTGCATCACGCCAGATGACACTGTCATCAATGGTGGTGTCGGCTTCTATCGTCGCCCGTTCTCCGATGACGACCGGCCCCCGTATTACCACCCCCGCCCCCACCGCACACCCTGGGCCAAGGACCACCGGCCCGGTTATCACCGCGGTAGAATCCACCGCGCACCCGTCGCCAAGCGACACCTTACCATCCGGCAGCGTACAGCCGAGACATTTTCCGGAGAGAAGGTCACGGTGAAGTTGCAGGTACTTTTCAGGCGTACCCATATCGATCCAGTAACCCGGGGACGCGAAGGCGTAGACCCTACTTCCCCCGGCGACGAGCCGGGGAAAGACCTCGCGCTCAATACTTACGTTGGTCGCAGCCGGGATCTGCCTCAGGATATCGGTTTCGAGGACATACGTACCCGCATTTATCATGTTGGTGGTGATCTGGTCCCGCGCCGGCTTTTCCAGAAACCGCCTCACCCTGCCATCCCGGTCGGTCTCCACCAATCCATAGGCGGTCGGGTCTTCCACCGGAGTCAAAGCGATGGTAGCCATCGCCCCATGACTGCGGTGGAACTCGACCATCCCGGTGATATCCAGATCATCGAAGATATCCCCGTTCAGCACCACGAACCTCCCGGCCAGATAACGCTCGGCTTGCTTGATAGCGCCGGCAGTGCCCAGAGGCTTATCCTCAAGCGAATAGTGAATCTTCAGGCCAAACCGGCGGCCGTCACCCAGGTAGCTCTCAATGGGCCCCGCCAAATGCCCCTGGGCGAGGACGATTTCATCCACCCCGTGTGCCCGCAGACGGCTGATAACATGCTCCAGAAAAGGCAGGTTGACCACGGGTACGATGGCCTTCGGAGTCCTGGCTGTGAGCGGCAGAAGCCGTGTCGCCCGGCCACCCACCAAAATAACCGCTTTCATGACGTCACCCCATCCCGAGAGAATTCCGGCCGAATTCTAACACAATTATCATCGTCATTCGGCCAATGCCCGGCCGGCAGCCGCCTGCATCCGGGCGGTCTACCCTCTTCGGCCGTCGAGCAGGTGCAGGCAAGCCAAGACGGGATGGTGGAGGATCATACGCGGGCCGGCATAGCGCATCACGGTCTTGACGGTGTCCCTCATGGGAGCGGAATAGCAGTGAACCGGACAGCGGGCACAGGTCGGCTTCTTGCTCTGGAAGCGGCATCTGTCCAGGCGGGCCACGGCATATTCCAGAAGCCGGCCACATTCGAGGCACAGCTCCCGGCCGCCGTGCTGCCGGCGGCAATAGAGGGCAATCATGGCGCCCACGGTTTTCTTTTCCCGAGTGATGCGGCGGTTCCGGTTTGCCATCAGAGGATCACAACAATGCTGCGGAAACGCCGGCGTTTCCGCAGCATTACGATCGTGACTTGCAGCAGTCGATTGGCGAATCTGACGACGTCGCGGTTAGTCGTGCCCCTGACGGTAGACAACGTTCCACCGGGTGCAAAGTCGCTTCACCAATTCTTTGGTCTCGACGTTCGGCGCATTGTAGATCTCGGCCAGAAATCCGTGCAGCAATTCGCCACCGGTCATTCCGGGGGTGGGGTCCGGTGGTCCGGGAAGGTTAATATACACCGTCTCAAGCATCTGCTTCTGGAACTCTATCGATTGCGGCATCTGATCTCCTCCAACATCATCGCGGCCTCGCCTGCTATTAGGAAGGGATTATAGCATGAAGTCGGTCGTTAACCAATCCCAATTCTATCTGTTTTCCGCCTGACCGATGCACCGGGTGATGGCCCAAACCACGCCCGCGGAGTATCTCAAAACAGACGGGCCGGAAGCCCTGCGGGGAGACAACCCTTACCAGGTCCACGGGTTCTTGGGGGTAACCCAGTTCTGCTCGCCGTTACGGTAGGGAGGTGCGGGCGGCAGCGGTAGCACGTGAGTGGCGTGCAATATCACCACAAGAATTCCCAGAAACACGACTACCGAGCTCCAGATGAGCCATCCACGTTTCATGTCAGCCACCACTTGTCCCCTCGGGCACTGCCAGCCGGCAGACACACCCGTTCGACAGTTGGTAAGAAACACAAGAGCCCTCGGCAAGACAGATACTCTCGAGGGCTCTTCAACTTCAAAAATGGTAGCGGGGGTTGGATTCGAACCAACGGCCTTCGGGTTATGAGCCCGACGAGCTGCCACTGCTCCACCCCGCGTTATACCTTGATTATAGCCCGGTCATATAGGAGTGTCAAACCCTGGCGCCATCAAATTGCCCCGGCTCAGCCTCGTGTGCTATATTTGACAGATATGAAAAAGGCCCGAATTGCGCCTGTTTCCCGAGGTACGGTCACCTCGCCCCGGGGATTTCACGCCGGCGCCGCTTACGCCGGTATCAAGAAAGGGTCCCGGCGCAAATTCGATGTCGGTATTCTGTTTTCGGAAGTCCGCTGCGAAACCGCGGGCACCTTCACCACCAGCAAGATCAAGTCGGGGCCGGTACTTCTCGACCAGGCGCGATTACGCAACGGCCGCGTGGTGGCCTTAATCGCCAACAGCGGCTGTGCCAACGCCAGTACCGGAGAACCGGGCTATGCCGACGCCGAGGAGATGACCTCGCTGGCAGCGGCGGCGATCGGCGCCGAGGTCGGTGAGGTGCTGGTCGCCAGTACCGGAGTCATCGGGAAGCGCCTGCCCATGCCTTTGATCCGCAAGGCGGTCCGGGAGATTGCCCTGTCACGCGCCGGCGGACACGACTTTGCCAAGGCCATAATGACCACCGACACCGTGGCCAAAGAAATCGCGGTTACCGTCACCGACGGCGAAGTGGAGTACACCATCGGCGGGGTGGCCAAAGGCTCAGGTATGATCCACCCGAACATGGCGACGATGTTTGCCTTCATGACCACCGACGCGGTAGTTGAGTCCGCCTTACTTAAGGCCTCTCTTCGCCGGGCGGTTGACGATTCTTTCAACATGGTATCCGTCGACGGCGACACCAGCCCCAGCGACACGGTGTTGCTGATGGCGAACGGACTGGCCGGGAACACCCCGATCGAATCGGGCACGCCCGGCGCCCGGCTGTTTCGCCGGGCGTTGCAGGCTGTCTGCGTCCATCTGGCCAAAGAGATCGCTCGTGACGGGGAAGGCGCCACCAAGTTGATCGAAGTGACGGTTGAGGGCGCCCGTACCAAACGCGACGCCCGGCTGGCCGCACGGACCGTCACCACCTCGTCGCTGGTCAAGGCCGCCGTTCACGGGGCAGATCCGAACTGGGGCCGCATTCTGGCGGCCGTGGGGCGGAGCGGGGCGAGTGTCACCGAAGCAACCACCGACGTGATCATTGGCGATATCGTCGTCCTCAAAGGCGGCCGCCCCCAGGAATACGCCGAAGCCGATGTGGTCTCGGTGTTCCAGCGGCCGGTAGTTCCCATCGGCGTGCGCCTGAATCTGGGCAATGCCGCCGCCACCGCCTGGGGTTGCGACCTCTCCAAGGAATATGTCACAATCAACAGTCAGTATATGACATAAACGGAAATGTCCGGACGTCATGGCCCGGCTCTGTGCAAGATCGGCATGCGAAACCCGAGGTGGGTTCTTCAAGGGGACTCGGAGATTTAAGGAGGAACATCATGGCGCTCATAGATTTCGGTGGGACTAAAGAAGAAGTAATCATGCGGGAAGAATTCCCCATGAAGAAGGCCCGGCAGGTCCTGAAAGACGAGACCGTTGCCATCATCGGCTACGGCGTCCAGGGTCCCGGCCAGGGGCTTAACCTCAAGGACAACGGCATCAACGTGATCGTCGGCCAGTCCAAGCAATTCCCCGAGGACTGGAACCGGGCGGTCAAGGACGGCTGGAAACCCGGCGTCGACCTGTTTGAGATCGAGGAGGCGGTGCGCCGGGCGACGATCGTGGAGCTGCTCGTGGCCGATGCCGCCCACAAGAAGGTGTGGCCGCTGATCAAGAAGAACATGAAGCCGGGATCAGCCATATATTTCTCCCACGGTTTCTCGATCGTCTACAAGGACCAGACCAAGGTTATTCCACCGAAGAACATCGACGTCATCATGGTGGCGCCCAAAGGCTCCGGCACTTCACTCAGGCGGAATTTCCTGTCCGGTGAGGGCATCAACGCCAGTTTCGCGGTGTTTCAGGATGCCACCGGACGGGCGCGTGAACGCGCCATCGCCCTCGGCATCGGTATCGGCGCCGGCTATTTGTTCCCGACCACTTTTGAGAATGAGGTATTCAGCGACCTCGTCGGCGAACGCGGCGTCCTGATGGGGGCGCTGGCGGGCATCATGGAAGCCCAGTACGATATCTTGCGAAAACACGGCCACAGTCCGAGCGAGGCCTTCAACGAGACGGTGGAAGAACTCACGGAGAGCCTTATCCGCCTGGTGGCCGAGAACGGCATGGACTGGATGTACGCCAACTGCTCGGCAACGGCGCAGCGCGGGGCTCTTGATTGGAAGCCCAAGTTCAAGAAAGCGGTTATGCCCGTCTTCAAGGACCTGTATGAGCGCGTCGCCTCCGGCGCCGAAACGCGCCGTGTCATCCGGTCGACCGGCGGTCCTGACTACAAGGCGCTTCTGGGCAAAGAGCTTAAGGTAATGGGCGACTCGGAAATGTGGAAGGCAGGGGCCGCAACGCGGGCCCTGCGCCCGAAGACCGCCGGCGCCAAGGCACCGGCGAAGGCCGCCGCAGGTACGGGCGGCAGAAAGTCCAACTAGGCGGCTGCGTCTGCCACCTGGTTCGAAGGCAGGAGGCGAGGAGAGCAATTGAAAGCCCCCCTCCCGGCCTTCTCCCATCCAGGAGGAAACGAAGCACGGCCCGACCTGTTGTCGTTTATAGGGTGCTTTGCGAGTGCCGATCTGAATCAAGGATTGTGCGGGAACGGGGGAAGCTGTGGACAGGATCACCGTAGTCAAGATAGGTGGCTCTACCCTCGGCAATCACGATACCACACTGGACGACATCGTCAGCCTGCAGCGTCAGGGCAAACCACTGGTGGTCGTCCACGGTGGCGGCAAGCTGATCACGGACTGGCTTGCCCGGCTGGGAATCTCCAGCCAGTTTGTCCGGGGAGAGCGCGTTACCGACCAACCCACCCTTGAGGTGGTGGTGGCCGTTCTGGCCGGCCTGGTGAACAAGGACATCGTCGCCGCCATCGGCTCTCGCGGGGGTCGAGCGGCCGGGATTGCCGGCGTCGACGGCTCCCTGATAGAGGGAAATATCGGCGACGCCGCGAAGGGCTATGTGGGCGTGGTGACCAGAGTAAATCCGGGCATCATCACGGCATTGATGAGCGCCGGCTACGTCCCCATCGTGGCCCCGGTCGGCCTGAATACCGGCCCGCGGCCGGATGGCGCTCCGGCGGCGCTCAATTTCAACGCCGACGTGGTCGCCGGGGAAATAGCTGCCGCGGTCGGCGCCGATCGCCTTATCTTCTTGACCGATGTGACCGGCGTCCTGGACCGTACGGACCAACTGGTGTCGGACCTCTCGATCTCCGAGGCCAACGCCATTCTCGATTCCGGCGTCGCCTCGGGCGGGATGATTCCGAAGATCCAATCTTGCCTGCGGGCGGTTTCGGCGGCCGGTGTCGCCGGTGTGGCCTGCATCGTCGATGGCCGGGAACCGCACGCCTTGATGCAGACCATGGGAAATGGTTACCGCGGCACCACGATACACCGCTAGCCGAAGCTAGCCGAACATGAACACAGGAGGGGGCACGTCGGGGCTGTGCCCTCGAGACTTTACGGAGGACCGTGATGACTACGACTACGTCGCAAGAGAAGATCCAGAAGTACCTGATGAATACCACCCAGTGGATGCCGATGGTCCTGGTCAAGGGCGAGGGGTCCTGGGTCTGGGATGAGGAAGGCAGAAAATACCTCGACTTCGTTGGCGGCTGGGCAGTGTGCTGCCTGGGGCACTGTCACCCAGTCATGGTGAATGCCCTGGTTGAACAGGCCCGGACCCTTACCCAGGCGTCGCCGAACGTCTGCGACCCCCAGAAGATCAGACTGGCCGAACTGCTGGTGAGCAACAGCTGCCTCGACAAGGTGTTCTTCCAGAGTACCGGGGCTGAAGCCAATGAGGGCGCCGTCAAGCTGGCCCGACGTTACGGCAAGCTCAAACTGAACGGCGCCTACGAAGTGATTACCGCGCTCAACTCCTTTCACGGGCGGACTCTGGCCATGACCGCAGCCACCGGGCAACCCCACTACCAGGACAACTACAAGCCTCTGCCGCCCGGCTTCAAGAACGTTGCCTTCAATGACGTGGAGGCTATCAAGGCGGCCACCGGTCCGCAGACGTGCGCCGTCATGCTGGAACCGGTGCAAGGCGAAGGCGGCGTGAATATCCCCGACGCCCAATACCTCAAACAGGTACGGCAGTGGTGTGACCAGAAGGGCCTGTTGCTCATTCTGGACGAGATACAGACCGGCATGGGAAGGTGCGGCACTCTCTTCGCCTATCAGCAATACGGCGTTGAACCCGACATCATGACCCTGGCGAAGGGACTGGGCGGCGGCGTACCCATCGGCGCCTTCATGTCCAAGGACCACTGCGCGGTTTTCGGACCGGGAGATCACGGCTCAACCTACGGCGGCAATCCACTCGTCTGCGCCGCGGCTTACGCCGTCGTCAAGTACGTGGTCGAAAACGACGTGGCCGGCAATGCGCGGCGGGTCGGCCAGCGGTTGCTCGACCGCCTCATCCAGATCAAGGCGAAGTACCCTTTCATCACTGACGTCAGGGGTAAAGGCCTCCTCGTGGCGATCGAATTCGACCGCGAAATCGCGCAGGATGTGATGATCGCCTGCTTGAAGGAAGGATTGTGGACCAACCGGGTCAAACCCAACGCCATCAGAATGATGCCGCCGCTCATTATCGGCAACCGTGAGGTCGATGAGGCGGTTGCGATTGTGGATAGAGTATTATCGGCAGTGAGCAAGCCGGCCGCGAAATAAGGGCAGTCGGGGAACCGGCGTTCCGGTAACCAGGAGGAGTGACCTAAATGGCAAAAGAGAAGGTGGTACTGGCATATAGCGGCGGCCTCGACACTTCGGTGGCGATACCCTGGCTCAAAGAGAAGTACGGGGTCGACGTCGTAGCTCTCACCATCGATGTGGGCAACGAAAAGGATTTCACATCGGTCCGGGAGAAGGCGCTCAAGGTGGGCGCCGTCAAGGCCATTGTAGTGGATGCCAAGGACCTGTTCGTCGAGCACTTCATCTTTCCGGCGATTCAGGCCAACGCTCTCTACGAAGGCCAGTACCCCCTGGCGACCGCCCTGTCACGGCCCCTGATGGCCAAATTGCTGGTCGACGCCGCTCTCGAAGAAGGTGCCTCCTCTGTGGCCCACGGCTGTACCGGCAAAGGAAACGACCAGGTCCGTTTTGACGTCGGCGTCCACGCCCTGGCCCCCCAGCTCAAGGTGATCGCCCCGGCGCGCGAATGGAAGATGACCCGTGAACAGACGATGGCTTACGCCCGGACTCACAAAGTGCCGGTACCGGTCACGGTGAAGAGCCCGTACTCGATTGACGAGAACCTGTGGGGTAAGAGTATCGAATGCGGCGTGCTGGAGGACCCGTGGGTGGAACCGCCGGACGACGTCTGGGTGTGGACCAAGTCCCCAACCCTGGCTCCAGCCAGACCCGCCTACATTGAAATCGGTTTTGAGGCGGGCATTCCGGTAAGTCTGGACGGGGAAGAGCTCGGAGGGGTGGCCCTCATCCGGCGGATGAACGAAATCGCCGGCGCACACGGCATCGGCCGCATCGACCATATCGAGAACCGGCTGGTGGGGATCAAGTCCCGCGAGTTGTACGAGGCGCCGGCGGCCACCGTCATCCTGCTGGCCCACCAGGCACTCGAAGCCATGACCCTTTCCAAGGACCAGGCCCGGTTCAAACAGAAGGTGGCCATCGAGATCGCCGACATCATCTACAACGGCCTGTGGTTCGGCGCCCTTAGTCGCGACCTGTCAGCGTACATAAGGAGCAGCCAGCGCTTTGTCACCGGCACCGTCAGGGTGAAGCTGTATAAGGGCCATGCCCAGGTGGTCGGGCGCAAGTCCCCCAAATCTCTCTACAGTCTAAGTCTGGCGACCTACGATAAGGGTGACCAGTTCGACCAGAGCGCCGCCGTCGGCTTCATTCACCTCTGGGGTCTGCCGGTCGCCACCCAGGCCCAGGCACAGCTGATCGGCGAGGCTGAGGGCATCATGGGCCTTCCCGCCCCGCAACCACCAAAGAAGACCGCCAGGAAAGCGGCTCGTAAAGGGGCCAGGAAACCGCGATGACCCACATTCGCGGTCGATTCCGGAAGCCGGCCGATGAGACGGCCAACAAGTATACCGCCTCAATCCCGTTTGACTGGCGGCTGTACCCCTATGACATCTCGGGCAGCATCGCTCACGTCATGATGCTGGGAAAGCAGGGCATTGTCCCCGCCGACGAGGCCAGAGCAATCGGCGAAGGCCTGTCGCGCATCAAGCTGCAGATCGAGGCCGGTGAGTTTGAGTTCAAGATCGAACTCGAAGATATTCATATGAATATTGAGGCCGCCTTGATCGAGCAGATCGGCGATGTGGGTCGCAAGCTGCATACCGCCCGCTCCCGCAACGATCAGATTGCGCTGGACATGCGCCTGTTCACCCGTGACGCCATCATCGATGCCCTGGACGGCATCCGAGGCCTCCAGCGGGCATTGGTGCGCCTGGCCGAGGCGAATCGAAAGGTGATCCTGCCCGGCTATACGCACCTGCAACGGGCGCAGCCGGTCCTGTTCGCCCACCACCTGCTGGCCTACTTCGAGATGCTGCAGCGGGATCACGACCGGTTCACCGACTGCTGGAAACGTACCGACGTCCTGCCGCTGGGCAGCGGCGCCCTCGCCGGCGTCCCCTACGATATCGATCGGGAATTCGTGGCCGCCGAATTGTCTTTCAGCCGGGTGAGCCGGAACAGCATGGACGCCGTCGCCGACCGCGATTTTGTCATTGATTACGAGGCGGCTGCGGCCACCTGTATGATGCATCTCTCGCGACTGGCCCAGGAGCTTACCCTGTGGACCACGACCGAGTTTGGCTTCGTCGATATTGATGACGCCTTCGCCACCGGATCGAGTATCATGCCCCAGAAGAAGAACCCGGACGTAGCGGAACTGGCCCGCGGCAAGACCGGCCGGGTCTTCGGCGCCCTGATGGCGATGCTGACCACGATGAAGGGCTTGCCGCTTGCCTACAACCTGGATATGCAGGAGGACAAAGAAGGACTATTCGACGTTGTTGACACGCTGGTCTCGACGCTCGAAGTATTCGCCGGGATGATAGGCACGCTGCGCATCAAGCCGGACAGCATGCGCAAAGCTGCCGAACACGGCTTTATGCTGGCCACCGACGTGGCCGACTACCTGGTAAAGAAGGGCGAGACGTTCCGGTCGGCCCACGGCATTGTGGGCCGGCTGGTGGCCTATGGCGTTCAAGAGAACTTGCCGCTGGACCGATTGTCCTTAGACCAGTACCGCCAGTTCTCGCCGCTGTTTGAAAATGATGTATTCTCAATCAGCCTGGCTTCCTCGGTAAAGGCGCGCGACAACATCGGAGGAACCGCGCCGGGACAGGTCGGCAAAGCCCTCCGGGCGGCGCGCCGGATAGTCGAAGGTCCTGGTTGACCGGATATGTCGCCGGCGGCAAACACATAAGGAGTTGCCATGCCAAAGAAAAGACCCGGAATCAAGATCGCGCCTTCGATCCTGTCGTCTGATTTCGCCAGACTCGGCGAGCAGGTGGCCGAAGCCACCGCCGCCGGAGCTGACTACATTCACGTCGACGTGATGGACGGGCATTTTGTGCCCAATATCACCATCGGGGCGCCGGTCGTGGCCGCGCTGCGGAAAAGGACCAACACGCCACTCGACGTCCACCTGATGATCGAGTCCCCGGAAAGGTACATTAACGATTTTGCCCGGGCCGGTTCCAGCATCATTACCGTCCACGCGGAGGCCTGCCCTCACCTTCATCGCGTTATTCAGATGATCAGGGAAAGCGGCGCCAGACCAGGCGTCGCCCTCAATCCAAGCACCCCCCTGGGCAGCCTGGAGTACGTCATCGCAGACGTCGACCTGCTGCTGGTCATGACAGTGAACCCCGGCTTTGGCGGGCAGGCTTTCATCCCGCACCTGTTGGCGAAGATATCCGCCCTCCGCAAACTACTTGACGATCTTCGCCTGCCCGTGGAGCTTGAAGTCGATGGCGGGATCACCGCGGACACAGCTCCAAAAGTAGTGGCGGCAGGGGCCCGGGTGCTGGTGGCCGGCTCGGCCATATTCGGGACGCATCAGACCGTGGCGCAAGGTATATCCCGGATCAGGGACGCCATCGCGGCCATGCCTTCCTGACGGCCCCCTTTCCAGACAAACAAAAAGAGCCCTTCCGGGTTACCTGGAAGGGCTCTTTGCTTCAAATCAGACCGGTTCAGGCCGCTTTGAGTTGCGTCCGCTGGCAGCGCGTGCAGAGATGGAGCCGCTTCTTCTGCCCATCGACCATCACCGTAGACGGGTGGATGTTGGGCAGGAACTTGGTGTTTGTCCGCCGCTTGGAATGGCTGACATTGTGGCCGAACATCGGCGATTTGCCGCACAGGTCGCACTTCAAATTATGTCACCTCTTGACCGCGAGTGTAGTTTACAGTAATATTCGTTCATATTATCACAGCTACGTAGTCTTGGCAAGGAACTGGACAACCGCCGCTTCCCTTGAGTCGTTAATTCAAAGCCTCGAATTATGAAACCAGCAACTTCGATCAGCGGACAGGAACTCAGGGAGATGCTCGCTACGGCCACGAACTGGCTTGAGAAGAGCGCTCCCGATATTGACGCCCTGAACGTCTTCCCGGTACCCGACGGAGACACCGGGACCAACATGCTGCTGACCATGCGCTCAAGCGTGGAGGGAGCCTACCAGATAGCGAATCCCACCGTATCGTCGGTGGCCCAGGCGGTCGCCCACGGGGCGCTGATGGGGGCGAGGGGCAACAGCGGCGTCATCCTTTCCCAGATATGGCGCGGGTTTGCCCAGGAGCTTAAGGGGAAGAAGGTGCTCGGGGGACGAGAGTTCGCGGACGCTCTTCGCCGGGCGTCCCAGACGGCCTACGAAGGCATCAGCAATCCGGCCGAGGGCACCATTCTTACCGTAGTCAAGGACGCCGCCGCTGCCGCCCAGGAAGCGGCCGAGGAGCATGAGGATCCGATCGCCGTTCTCGAGGCGTCGGTAACCGCCGCTGCGGAATCGGTGGCCAACACGCCAAACTTGCTGCCTATCCTGAAGCAGTCAGGGGTGGTCGATGCCGGCGGACAGGGGTTGCTGACCATCCTCGATGGCGCCCTCCGCTATCTGCGTGGCGAAGCCGAGCAGATGCAGTTCAGAAAGCCCCAAATCATCGCCAGCGCCATCGCCTTGACTCCACGCCGGTCTCGGGCGGCGGTGGTTGATGAAGTGCCCTTCGGCTATTGCACCGAATTCCTGCTGAAAGGGGAGGACCTCGACCCCGACGCCATCCGCACCAGGCTGCAGAAGAAGGGCCAGTCCCTGATCACGGTCGGGGATGAGACGACGGTAAGAGTCCACGTCCACACATTGGACCCGGGCAACGTCGTTCGTTACGCTACTTCCCTGGGGACCATGCACCAGGTGAGTATCCGGAATATGGATGAACAATACCAGGATTTCCTGCAGATGCAGAAGCAACGCGTCCCTGATGCGGACGTCGCCACGGTGGCTATCGTGGCCGGCGACGGTCTGGGCGAGGTGTTTGCCAGCCTGGGCGCCACGGGGATTGTCCCGGGCGGCCAGACGATGAACCCGAGCACCAAAGAAATCCTCCAGGCCGTGAAGAAGGTCGGATCAGACAAGGTAATCATCCTGCCCAACAACAAGAACGTGGTGCTCACGGCCACCCAGGTGAAGAAGCTCACCGACAAACGGGTCGAGATCGTTCCTTCCCTCACCGTCCCCCAGGGGGTTGCGGCCTTGCTGGCGTTCGACTACGAAGCGGACTTTGATACCAGCGTGCGGCTGATGAAGGAAGCGCTGGGCAAAGTGAGGACGATCGAAATCACCCAGGCGGTCAGGCCGGCCAAATTGAACGGCCTCAAGATAAAACGAAAGCAGGCGATCGGGCTGCTCGACGACGAGTTGCTGGCCGCCGGCGCCAACCCCGAAGACGTCCTGCACAAGATGCTCGCCAAGATCCGTATCGCCGATAACGGGATCGCAACCATCTACTTCGGGCAGGAGATACAACAAGCCGATGCCGAACAGGTTGGGGAGAACGTTCGCCTGAAATACCCCAAGTTACAGGTCGAGGTTGTGCGCGGCGGCCAGCCTCACTATTCCTACATCGTCTCCGTCGAATAGTGCCCTCGGAGATGATCCCGATCGGACCGGGAATTCGAAGTGCCAAGCGGGAGGGAGTTTGTGACCACCAGGATCGTTACTGACAGCCTATCTGACATTACCGGCGAAATGGCCGATCGCCTCGGTGTGACCGTAGTCCCACTCACCGTGCTGTTCGGCCACCAGGCATTTCTCGACCGGGTGACCATCACCACGGACGAGTTTTATGAAAGACTGGTCCGCGGTCCCATCTGGCCCACCACCACCCAGCCCACCCCCGCCGCTTTTGCCGAGGTCTACGAGCGGCTTGCCAAGACCACCGATGAGATACTGGTAGTCCTGGTCTCGAGCAAAATGAGTGGCACGTACCAGTCAGCGATGGGCGCCAAGGCGATGATAAAGAAGGACTGCCATATCGAGGTCATCGATTCCGAGACGGTGGCCATGGGTATTGGACTCATTGTGGCCGCCGCCTCCAGAGAAGCCAAGAAGGGCGTCAAACTTAAGGAGTTGGCGGACTTCGTCCGCCGCGCCAAGGCACGTTCTCATTTCATAGCTTATTTCGACACCCTCAAGTACCTGGCCAAGGGAGGCCGTATCGGGAAGGCCCAGGGATTACTCGGTTCCATGCTCTCCGTTAAACCACTGCTCACTGTCCGGGAAGGCGAAATGGCCCCGGTTACCAGGGTCCGTTCGCTCGGAGCGGGCATGGATTACCTCTACAATTTTGTGGCCGCCTACGGGGACCACATCGAGGCCGTCGCCGTTGAGCACACCACGGCTTCCGATGAAGCCGACAAGCTCACCGAACGTGTGAGCGCGATCGTCGCCAAAGATAAGATCGTGCGTTCTACGGTGAGTCCTGTGCTCGGCACCTACGGCGGGCCGGGCGCTGTCGCCGTCACCGTCCTCGAAGCCGAGAGTAAGTGAGCCGTGCCGCTGGATGCCGAGTCCGTTCGCAAAGCGCTTGAACTGGAAGCCCGCAAAGGCTATCACGATTCGGCCGTAATCGGCGGCCTCGATAGGCTACTCTCGAAATGGGCCACTCAGGCCCTCGGCCCGGTCGGCGATGCCCGTATCGGCAAGCGCCTCAGGCAATTGAGTAGTGCCGAAGGCGGTAAACACTACGCGTCGCTCCCCCTGGCGGACCGGCCGCAGTGGGTGGCTGGCGTTCTCGACTTACTGACGCAGGTTGAACAACCGGAAAGACAGCCCACCAAGCCTGCGGCGCCCCCCCCACCGGCCTCTACCCACCGGCCGCCAGTCCGTGTTCTCCGGACGAAGCCGAAGACTCCCGCCCCTCCCCACCCGGACGCCGCCGGTGCAGCCGGGACCAGGACGAAGGCTTCACCGCAGGAAATCGACGCGTCCATCATTTCGCTCAAGGGTATCAGCACCAATATGGCCGCCCGGTTCCACCGCCTCGGCGTCACTACCATTCGGGATCTGCTCTACTTCTTCCCCCGCCGGCACCTTGACTACAGCCAGCGAAAGCCAATATCGATGCTCGCCGAGGGCAAGGAGGAAACCATCGTCGCCACCGTCTGGGAGGCCCGGGTGGTGAACGTCGGCCGGCGCCGCTCCACCGAGGCCATCGTTGGCGACGACACCGGCAACATGCGGGTCGTATGGTTCAACAACCCCTACGTGGCCCGGAGTCTCAAGGCCAACAGCATCATTGTCATCAGCGGGCGGGTGGGCCTTTTTCGGGGCCAGCACGTGTTCGAGTCCCCCGAGTGGGAGGTGGCAGAGAGCGAGACCATCCACACCGGCCGCTTGGTGCCCCTGTATCACCTCACCCGGGGACTTACCCCGCGCCTGACCCGGAAACTGATCAAGTCCGCGGTCGACTCATGGACGCTGCACCTGGCCGATTTCCTCCCGGTCGAGATCAGATCGCGCCGCGGCCTGATGCCACTCCCCCAGGCCATCAGCCAGGCCCACTTTCCCGATGAACTGGCTTCCAAGGACAGCGCCCGGGTCCGCCTTGCTTTCGACGAGTTGTTCCTGCTCCAGTTGGGTGTATTGGGCAAGAAGTGGGCGTGGCAGGAAGGACAGCCCGGCCAGGCCATGGTCCTCGACCAAACCGCCCGGGACGCTCTGGCCCGGTTCACTGCCAGCTTGCCTTTCACGCTGACCAGTGCGCAGCAGAAGGCTCTCGGTGAGATCCGGGATGACCTCTTGACCCCCAGACCAATGTCACGTCTCTTACAGGGAGATGTCGGTAGCGGCAAGACCGTCGTAGCCACCGCGGCCCTCTTGGTAACCATCGCTAATGGCTTCCAGGGGGCGTTCATGGCCCCTACCGAGATCCTCGCTGAACAGCACTTCGCCACCCTCAAACAACTGCTATCACGAAGCGGGCCCTGCCTTTCAGAAGAGGATTGGATATGCAGCTACGCCGGTCTGTTGCCCCGCCCGGTCACCATCGCCCTGCTGACCGGCGACATCACCGCGTCGGCCCGGAGAGATGTCGGCCGCCGCATCGCCGGGGGCGAGATCGACATCGTCGTCGGTACCCATGCCATCATCCAGAAAGGAGTTACATTCCACCGTTTGGGAATGGCCGTCGTTGACGAGCAGCACCGCTTTGGCGTAGGCCAGCGCTCGGCTCTCCGCCAGAAAGGGACCAGCCCCCACATACTGGTCATGACCGCCACCCCCATCCCCCGCACCCTGGCCCTCACCCTGTACGGCGACCTGGATCTGTCAGTCATCGACCAGATGCCGGCCGGCCGGCAGATGATCAAGACCCGGTGGCTCAAACCGGAGCAGCGGGACAGCGCCTATGCCTTCATCAAACGCGAGGTAGACAAAGGACGCCAGGCTTTCGTCATTTGTCCCCTGGTTGAGGAGTCTGACGCCATCCAGGCCCGGGCCGCGGTCGCCGAATACGAGCACCTGGCCACCGGCGTCTTTCCGGCGCTGCGCCTCGGACTGCTTCACGGCCGTATGCCCGCCGCCGACAAGGACGAGGTGATGCACCGCTTTCGGAACGGCGGACTGCACATTCTGGTGGCCACGCCGGTGATCGAGGTAGGCATCGACGTCCCTAATGCCACGGTTATGATGGTCGAGAGCGCCGACCGGTTCGGCCTGTCGCAGCTTCACCAGTTCCGGGGCCGGGTGGGGCGGGGTCCCGAACAGAGCTACTGCATGCTTCTCGCTGAAAACCCATCGCTGGTCGGCGTCCAACGGCTGGATATCATCGAACGCGTCTATGATGGCTTCAAACTGGCCGAGGAGGACCTGAGGCTGCGGGGACCGGGCGAATTCTTCGGGACCCGGCAAAGCGGCCTTCCTGATCTCCGGATGGCCAGGTTGTCCGATGTCGCCCTCCTCGAGGCCGCCCGCAGTGAAGCCACCGCTCTGTTCAGCAAAGACCCCGGCCTGAAGCGACCCGAACACGCGTCCTTGGTCAGGGAACTGACCCGCGTGTGGCCGGCATCGGCAGAGTGGAGTGTCTAGAACCACCCTCAAACTTAGTATTGCATTATTAAGGTTCTTTATAGTATACTCTCTTATAATCAATTGTTACTCGGGTGGACAAGATGGCCGGTAAAGACTATTACAGGACCTTGGGCGTGAAGCGCGACGCCAGCGATCAGGACATCAAACAGGCGTACCGCCGGCTGGCGCGCAAGCACCACCCGGACGTGAATCCCGGCGACAAGGGCGCCGAGGCCAGATTCAAAGAGATCAATGAGGCGTACGAGGTCATCTCCGACAAGCAGAAGCGCACCAAGTACGACAAGTACGGCGATCAGTGGCAGCACGCCGACCAGTTCGCCGGGGCCGGCGCGGGCGCGGGACCCGGCGCCCAGCAAGGGCCATTCTGGCGGCCGGGAGCACAGTCCCAGGAGTTCCGATTCGAGGAAGGCGATCTTGAGTCGATCTTCGGCGGCATGTTCGGCGGCTCCGGCGGGAGACGGCGCGCCCGCCCACGGGAAAGCCTGGACATCGATCTGCCCGTCGAGATAAGCTTCGAAGAAGCCTACAACGGCACGGCGCGGATCATAAGCCTGGAGAGTGAGGAGCCCTGCGCCACCTGCCATGGGACCGGCCGAATCCGCAACGTCGCCTGCTCGGTTTGCCAGGGCATGGGCGTGGTGCCCCGTATGAAGCGAATCGAAGTGCAGATACCGGCGGGGGTTAAGGATGGCTCCCGCGTGCGCGTGGCCGGCAAGGGCCGGCACGAACCGGGGGGCGCAACCGGTGACCTGTACGTGGTAACGTCGGTCAAGCCCAGCGGAACCTACGAGCGGAAGGACGACGATCTTTACACCGACGTTCCGATACCGCTGGCGGTGGCCATGCTGGGAGGGGAGGCCCATGTCACCACGCCCAGGGGCAGTCTGGCCTTGAAGGTACCACCGGAAACCCAGAATGGCGTTACTTTCCGGTTGGCCGGGCAGGGCATGCCTCACCTCGGCGACACGAAACGTGGCGATCTCCTGGCCAGGGTGAAGGTGATCCTGCCCGACAAGCTGTCCGCCGCCGAAAAGACATTGTTCGAACAACTGGCCCAGCTGAGGCCATAGTAGTATTGAGAGTGTTGCTGAATGGCGATGGAAGAAATAAGTAGCGAACCCCGGTACGTCATCAGTGTGGCCGCCCGGATGCTGGGCGTCCAGACCCACACGCTGCGTTACTACGAGAGAATCGGGATACTGGAACCGTCCCGTTCGCGGGGCAATATCAGACTGTACTCCGAGAGCGACGTGGCCTACGTACGTCAGCTCAAGAAACTAATGGACGAGCTCGGCGTAAACCTGGCTGGGGTTGAGGTCATCTTGCGCATGGCGGAACGCATCAGCAGCATGCAGAAGCGCATGGAAGCGTTGGAGGCGGAGATAAGGCAACTGCGGGGGCAGTAAAGATCGGTCTGCGCCCCGGTTGCGCCCGGACTTAATTGCATGGTCTCGGTCAAGAGGAGTCGAACATGGTAGGTCTGGCAATACGGAATGAGGCGGGCGAAGTCGCGCGGCAGCTTTTCGGCGGCCGGAATCGACCCTGTGCCGACTTCACGAAGTGCCTGCTCGATTTCTACGAACAGGCGGCCGACAAAGACTTCCTGGTGATCCACAATCCGGGGGGTTGGGGCAGTTCCCACCTCGACCACTGCCTCGAGTGGGAGAAGAGCATCGTCGAAGGCGTCGGGAGCACCATCAACCGGCTTGGATACAGCTCCGCTTTGACTCAGTATTTCCGGACCCGGGACAGCCGATGGGCCCATTTTCTGGACGGTATGGAGCAGGTACGCATCTTCTTCAAGGGACGGTACTCCAAGGCAAGGGTGCTTGCTGCCCAACTGGCCTTCATCATGCGGCATCTTGACCGCGTTAAAGTCATCATGGTCGGTGTCAGCCAGGGCGCCGGCTTCAGCAACGCGGTAATGCGTCAACTGGGCGATGGGCACCGGGTCTACAGCATTGAGCTCGGGACCATGTTCATCCAGGTACCCCGCCGCCTGTGCACCGATCACACGCTCGCTATCGACGGCAACGGCATCGAGCCCGATCCGTTCGTCCGTCGCGATTTGTGGGCCGGGGCAAGGGCATACGCCGTGGCCCCGCTGCGCTGGATGAAGTACCGCATGATCGGCAAGCCACGGAGGTTCACCCATTGCGTGGTCATGCCGGGACACGACTATAACTGGGAATACCCGGGGGTAAGACACGAAATTGAGGGGTTTTTACGGGCCAGGTTCGGCAGCAACCTGGAGGAGCGCAAATGAAACAGGAAAGATTTACGGAACAAGCTCAGGAGGCACTACAGAAATCACAGGAGATCGTCCGCGAGATGCATCACAGCCAGTGGGACGTCGAGCATGTTCTCCTCGCCCTGCTGCGCCAGGAAAAGGGACTGGTGCCCGAGATTCTGCGTGAATTGCACGTGAGCGTTGACTCTGTAAGGCAGCAGACGGTACGCGTGCTGGAGAATATCCCCAGCCTCGCCTACGAGACCGCACCGACCCAGATGTATGCCACCCCCCGGGTCGCCCAGTTGCTGCAGGCAGCCAACGCCGAAGCCGACCGGCTGAAGGACGAATTCGTCGGCACCGAGCACATTCTGATGGCCATCACCATGGACGAGAAAGGCGAGGCCGCCATGATCCTGAAACGGTCGGGCGTCGACCAGGAAAAGGTATACCAGGCACTGCAGAAGCTCCGCGGCAGCCACCGCGTCACCGATGCCCATGCCGAAAGCAAGTACCGCTCACTGGAAAAGTACGGCCGCGACCTCACCGAGATGGCCGCTGAAGGCAAACTCGACCCCGTGATCGGGCGGGACGAGGAAATCAAGCGGGTGATGCAGATACTCACCCGCCGCACCAAGAACAACCCGGTCATCGTCGGCGAGGCCGGTGTGGGCAAGACGGCCATCGCCGAGGGGCTGGCCCAGCAGATCGCCGCCGATGATGTGCCCGATTCACTGAAAGGTAAGCGCGTCATCGCCCTCGATATGGGCAGCCTGGTCGCCGGCAGCAAGTTCCGCGGCGAGTTCGAAGAGCGGCTGAAGGCGGTCATGGACGAAGTCCGCGAGTCCAAGGGCGAGGTCATCCTCTTCATCGACGAATTCCATACCGTGGTCGGGGCCGGTGCGGCCGAGGGCGCCATCGACGCCAGCAACATGCTCAAACCGGCCCTGGCGCACGGCGAGCTGCAGTGCATCGGCGCCACCACCCTGGACGAGTACCGCAAGTACATCGAAAAGGACAAGGCGCTGGAGCGCCGCATGCAGCCGGTCTTCGTCACCGAACCGACCATCGAGGACACCATCGAAATGCTGCGCGGCCTGCGACCCAAGTATGAAGCCCACCACAAGATCAAGATCATCGATGAAGCGCTGGAGGCAGCCGCCAAGCTCAGTGCCGCGCTATATCTCGGACCGGCATCTGCCGGACAAGGCGATCGACCTGATCGACGAGGCCGCCAGCAAGCTGCGCATCGAAACCGAAAGCCCGCCTCCCGCCGTCAAGGCGCTTGAACAGCGTCTCAAGCAGATGACCAGCGAAGAGGAAGCGGTGCTACAGCGGCAGGACTATCAGCAGGCGGCTGAAGTGAAGGCCGAACGGCTGCGCCTGGAGCAGGAATACAACGAGGCCAAGGCCGAGTGGCTCACCCAGGAGAAGATCGCCAGCGTGGTCGACGAGAAAATAATCGCCGAACTCATCTCGAAATGGACCGGCATTCCCGTGTCTCAGATGCTCGAGGGCGAAGCGCAGAAGCTGCTGCACATGGAGGAGCGCATCCATGAGCGGCTGGTCAACCAGGAGGAGGCGGTGATCGCCATCTCCGAGGCCATCCGCCGCAGCCGGGCCGGCCTGAAAGACCCGAACCGGCCGATCGGCAGCTTCATGTTCCTCGGGCCGACCGGCGTCGGCAAGACCGAGCTCGCCCGGTCGCTCGCCTGGTTCCTCTTCGACGACGAGAATGCCATGTTGCGCCTCGACATGTCCGAGTACCAGGAAAGGCATACCGTCTCCCGCCTGATCGGTGCTCCGCCCGGATACGTCGGCTTCGACGAGGGCGGCCAGCTTACCGAGGCGGTCCGGCGGCGCCCCTACCGGGTCATTCTGCTCGACGAAATCGAAAAAGCGCACCCGGAGGTCTTCAACACGCTGCTGCAGATCCTCGATGACGGGCGCCTGACCGACGGCCATGGCCGGACGGTCGACTTCAAGAACACCGTCATCATCATGACCAGCAACGCCGGCGTCGATCTCATCAAGAAGGCCTCGGCCATCG
Source organism: uncultured Chloroflexia bacterium (assembly GCA_963735055.1). Lineage (GTDB taxonomy): Bacteria > Chloroflexota > Dehalococcoidia > Dehalococcoidales > UBA2162 > JBBITI01. The sequence continues at coordinate 656,700 of CAVTJN010000004.1, forward strand.
GCTTCTCGTCCCGCAAGGACGAAGGGCAGGCGCGCAAGCAGGGCTACGAGGATATGAAAGAAAAGGTCATGACCGAGGTCAAGAAGCTGTTCCGGCCTGAGTTCATCAACCGGCTCGATGACATCATCGTCTTCCACGAGCTCAACGAGGACCAGATACGCCAGATCGTCGAGTTCATGGCCACCGACGTCGCAAAGCGGCTTACCGAACGCAAGATCGGGCTTGAGATCACCGACGCCGCCAAATCATGGCTCGCCAAAGCCGGGTTCGACCCGGTCTACGGGGCCCGGCCGCTGCGGCGGGCAATCGAACGCTTCGTGGAGAACCCGCTTTCCTCCAGGATACTGGCCGGGGACTTCAAGGAAGGCGACGTGGTGGTCGTCGACCTCAAAGAGGACGAATTGACTTTCACCACCAAGGACAGCACGGAATAACCCACAGCCAGGTGCGATCAAGACGGCCCGGTTAATGACCCGGCGACACCGCGGGGGCGTCCTTCTCGGGAAGGACGCCCCCCTTCCTCTACTCCCAACGTCATTCCCGACCTGATCGGGAATCCAGTTCCCACCATTTCAATACTCCCACCCCCTCAGGATTCCCGCGTGGGCGGGAAAGACGGGGGTGGCGGACTTGGACGGGGGCATCTGAGAAACCGGGTCAAAACAAAAGGGGGCCCTTCTTGCGAAGGGCCCCCTCGGGTTCAAGTTAAGGATGAACTAGCTTGTTCTGCGGGTCCGGACGATCAGGACGATCAAGGCAATGACCAGGATCGCGCCGATCAGGATGATGATCCACAGCAGGAAAGCGGGGACGGCTTCAACGGCCGGCGGGACCTCGACGGTGATTGTCGCCGGGGGTTGAGTGGTGATGGTGATAGGAGGCGCTGCCGTGGTTGGCGGGACTGGCTTGGCTTCCGTCGTGAAGATGCCGGTCACAAACGGGGTGACCGCGGCCGTCGGGGCGGATGCCCTGACTCTCCAATAGTAGACGGTGCCGTAAGCCAGTTGCTCATCGGTAGCGAACATGGCCTTGTCCGTGGTGCGGCTGAAGGTGATGATCTTGAAGGTCGGGTCATCAGAGACCACGATTTCGTAGGTCGTCGCACCGGTGGCGGGGGCCCACACGAAGGTCGGCTTCACAGGAACGTTCTGAGCGCCACTGGCGGGCGAGGAGACCGCGATCGGCTGCAAAGCGCCGATCTTCAGGGTCCTGGTTGCCGAATACGGGCTGTCGACCGGGCCATCAACTCTGACTCTCCAGTAGTAGAGGGTGTCAGCCTGGAACGGGAAAGCGATGGCAGCGGTCTGGCCAATGATCGCCAGCACACCGGCGGTTGCCGGGGCTTCTTTCACCACCTGGGTGAAAGCGCTGTCCAGAGAAATCTGCACCAGGTAGGTTGTCCCGACCGGTGCGTTGGCAACGGCGGTCCACTGGAACACGACGTTGTTGGCATTACCGGTTTCGAGATTCATACCGACTACGAAGGCTTCGGCCGGACCGGTCAGGGTCGGGCCAGCGGCCGCGAACACGTCGGTGTAGCTCCAGATGCTGCTGTCCGTCTTGTTGCGGGACATCAGCTTACCACCTGCAGCGACGATACCTCTCAACTGGTTAGCAGCAGCGGCTGGCTTGGTCCAGGCTGCAGCTGTGATCTTGGAGCGGAGCATCTCGCTGTTCACTCCATCGTCGCTCATGATGTAGATGACGGTGCCGCTACGATCCATTCCACTGGCCGAGTAGCCGGCCGAGAGCGTAGCGACGTTGGCGCCGAAGGCGGCACTGGTGCCGATGGTGAATGTCTTGACGGCAGCGGCCGCACCCTGACCCACCGCGGTGATGACACCACCGGTGGTCAGTTTGTCGGCCGATGCAAACGCAGCCCCACCCGTGAAGGCGAGACCGGTGGAGACCCAGGTAGTGCCGCCATCGGTGGTATAGGCAACGCCCGTGAGGCCGGCGGCAATAAGGTTATCCTTGGCCAGCAGGGTCAGGGAATAGCCCGTGCCTGCGCCGGTGGTCTTCGCCGGATCGGTCCACAGGTACCCGCCATCGACCGCCTTGGAGACATCGGTGCCGGAGAGGACGTAGATTACCATGGCACTTTCGGCTTTCAGGTCGGTTATGGGTTTGTAGCTGAATCTGGCTTGCCAGGTCTGGCCGGCGTCATTGCTGTACTGGATAGCGGTGTCCGCGCAAGCGGCAAAGAAAATGACGTCAAAGTTGTCCATAGCGGGCCGGACCATCCAGCCGTTGACGCCGGTGAGCGCCTTGTAGACCCGCTCCCATGAGGCGGTCTTGCGCCACAGGCTCGTCACGCCCGAGGTCGGGTTCGAGGATACCACGTAGGTCTTGGTGCCATCGGCTTTGACTGCCAGGTCATCCAGGACGGCGGTGGTGTCGATGAAGGCAACATCATTGAAGGTCCTGCCGTCATCAGCCGACAGACCAAAGGCGGTCTCGTCGGCGGGGGCCGCCGGGGCGACTGCCGTCGCGGCGCCAACGCTGGCGCCGAAGAAGGCGACCGTGGTCATCTTAGTGTTGGTCCATGACGGCGCCTTGCTGGCGGGCGCGGCCGAATCAGCTTCCGCCGTCAGTGGCGTGGCCACGCGGTACACCGCGTTGCTGTTGGCCGCACCAGCCACCAGTTTGTCACCAGCTGCGTTCACGCCGACGCTCCACATGGAGACGGCCGCAAGGCTGGCGATGGTATTACCCTTGGCCCGGAACAGACCGCCGGTCGTCCCCGCGATCGTGATGTAGGCATTGCGCAGGGTCGCATCGAAGGCCATGTAGGAACCGGGCAGTTCTACTGTTGCCGCGGTGATCCCGGCCGGGATAACCGTGGCGCTGCTGATAACCTTGCCGCCGGCGGTGGCGCCGTACACCGTGTAGTCGGCGTTCCACCTCTTGGTGGCAATGTTGGCAACGTTGGAGCGGGACTCGGTGCCGTTGCCGGTGACCACCACGAGGGTGCGGTCACTCAGGAAGTTGGGGGAGTACGCCACGGCCAGGGCGGTCGCGGCAGCCGTGACATCCACGGTGGGGTCAAGAGCGGTGGTCCAGCCGTTGGTCAGGTTGCCATTGAAGGCATCGACCCAGCCGGCGGTCCCGCCGAAGTCGGCAGTGCTGGTGAAATACCATACACCGGCGCCGCCGAGCGAACTGGTCCCGGCCACGGCCACGGAGCGGGCTCCGCCAATTGCCGGGGCGACCGAGATCGAGTTAAGCGCTGTCGCCGCACTGCCGCTGGTCCCATCGACCACAGCAGCCATGGGGGCCCAGGTAGCGCCGCCGTTTACCGACGTCACTACCGTGTTGCCGACGATAACGGCGACAAACGAGCCGTCAGCCACGTCCGGGGCGACGGCCACTTTGACCGCCAGCCCACTGGCATAGGCGGTCTGCTGCGACCAGCTGGCACCACCGTTGGTGCTCTTGTAGACTCGGTTGTCACTGGTCGTGGCATATGCAGTTGACCCGTTGCCTGCGACCGCTATGTCGATGACATCGCGTCCGAAAACCGCGCCGGTAACCGTGGGCGGCTTGTTAGCCGGGTCCTCAACGGTCCAGCTGGCATTACCTGCCGACGCTGGGGCCGAGGCCACGAACATACTGGCAAGGACTGCAATAGTCAGCCCTATGCCCAGTATTCGGGACAATTTTGTTCGTTTCATATTCGACCTTTGATTACTCCTTTATGAATCTTGTGCCTCCGGCTCGGAAGACCTCGTTAATTTTGTTTAATTTATTTGCCCTCTCTGCCACGGAGACACGGTATTGACCATGTCTATGACTCGATCATTTCACTCTCCCTTTCGGGCTTTCGCCATGGCATCACCTCCTGTTGTACAACACAGAATAGGGCGGTTTCCCACCACCCTGAAGACCATTATAGCACGGGGTGTCAATAGCATTGAGCGTGAGTCGTGGGTACCACATACTATAGTAACGACGCGCCGCCCCTTTGGTTAGCTCCGAAAAACCGTCGCCCCCGCCCTTCCCCTCCCCGACCCTTGAATGATATAATCGCCACGTAACTACTCTGGCACTGGCAGGCCGCAACCGCAGGCGGCGATCGGCCACCCGGTTTTCAACAAGGAAAGGAGAGGTCATGGCTGCTATCGCCCGTGTCACCGCCCGCGAAATCCTCGATTCCCGCGGTAACCCCACCGTCGCCGTCCGCGTTGAGCTGGCCGATGGCAAGGCCGGCCATGCCGCCGTTCCATCGGGCGCCTCCACCGGTACCCATGAGGCCCTGGAATTGCGCGATGGCGACGCGGCCCGCTACGGCGGCAAAGGCGTCCTTAATGCGGTCCGGAATGTAAACGAGGTCATCGCGCCAGCCGTCATCGGGATGTCACCCGGGGACCAGCTAGCCGTCGACCGCCGGCTCATCGAACTCGACGGCACACCCAACAAGTCCCGGCTCGGCGCCAACGCCACCCTGGGGGTGTCGCTGGCCGTTGCCCACGCCGCCGCTCTCGCCGCCGGACTGCCCCTTTACCGGTACCTGGGCCAGACCCGGGCGGCCGCGTCGGGACAGGCCGAAACCTATACCCTTCCCGTCCCGCTGCTTAACATCCTTAACGGCGGCAAACATGCCGCCGGTTCCACTGATCTGCAGGAGTTCATGATCGCCCCGGCCGGCGCCGCCACTTTCCGGCAGGCGCTCCAGATGGGGGCCGAAATTTACCATTCACTGCAGCGAGTGCTGCAGTCCCGGGGTCTGGGCACCAACGTCGGTGACGAGGGCGGCTTCGCCCCGTCGCTGCCCTCGAACCGTGACGCCGTCGAATTGGTCGTGACGGCCATCGAAAAGGCCGGCTACCGGCCAGGGAAGGACTGCTTCATCGCCCTCGATCCCGCCTCCACCGAGTTATTTCAGAACGGCCGCTATGTTCTTGCCCGGGAGGGGGTCACACTGAGTTCGCCGGAAATGGTCGACTACTACCTGCGGTGGGTTTCGATGTATCCCATCATCAGTATCGAAGATGGCATGGCCGAAGACGACTGGACGGGATGGCAATTGCTGACCGCGAAGCTGGGCCGCAAGGTCCAGTTGGTGGGCGACGACCTCTACGTCACCAACGTGAAGCGCCTGGAGCGGGGCATCGCCCAGAAAGCATCGAATTCAATCCTCATCAAACCCAACCAGATCGGCACGCTTTCCGAGACGGTGGAGGCCATCGAGATGGTCCTTCCCCTGCCGGCCTGGACCGCCGTCATCAGCCACCGTTCGGGAGAGACCGAGGATACCACCATTGCCGACCTCGCGGTCGGACTGTGCACCGGGCAGATCAAGACCGGCGCCCCCTGCCGCAGCGAACGTACCGCCAAGTACAACCGGCTCCTCGCCATCGAAGAGGAACTGGGCTCCTGCGCCGAATACGCCGGTCTGCTGGCATTTCGGAGTCTAGCCCCGCAGCTGCCGGCCGGTGGCTAACCGCTGAAAGCTGAGCAATGACTGAAATCTTACCCGGCATCACCCAACTGAAGACTCCCATTCCCCACAACCCGCTGGGATTCACCAACATCTACCTTATTCGGGCCGGCGACGGCTATTTCCTGATCGATGCCGGGTTCGGCAGTCCGGAAGCGCTTCAGGCCCTGCACCGGCAGATGGATGAAGCCGGGGCTGAGGTCCGCAAGATATCGCGGATCATCATCACTCACGCCCACGGCGACCACATTGGACTGGCCGCCCGGATCAAGGAACTCTCCGGGGCGTCCGTCGCCCTTCATCCCCTTGAGAGAAGGCTGCCCGGACCCCCGCCACGCGGAGACCACGACTTCGCCAGCCTGAACGCCGACTGGCTTCGGACCACCGGCATGCCCGCCGGGCCCCCCCCCGGGAGAGCGCACCGCCACGGGCCCGGACCCGGTATGGGCCATTTTGAGCCACCCCCCGAGCCCGATGTCCTGCTCGCCGACCAGCAGGAGATACTGGCCGACGGTGTCGACCTGCGTGTCATCTGGACGCCGGGCCATTCCCCCGGACACGTGTGCCTCTACGAAGCCAACCGCAAGGTGCTTTTCTCGGCCGACCATGTTCTGCCCACGACCACGCCGAATATCGGCCTACGCCCGGGCAGCAACGGCCAGGCCGACAGCAACCCGCTCGACGATTACCTGCGGTCGCTGGGCAAGGTCAAAGACATGGCGGTCGAGGTGGTCCTGCCGGGCCACGAACACGTCTTCTACGACCTGCCCCGTCGTGTCGAACAGATCCTGGGACACCACCATCACCGCAACGAAGAGATCCTGGCCGCCATGGAATCAGGCCCTAAGACCGCCTACCAGGTCTCGGAGTTAATAACCTGGATGCCAACGTCCGGCGGCGTGAAGTTCCACAATCTGGCCCACTGGGACCAGCGAATGGCGGTTTCGGAGACCATCTCCCACGTTCAGTCGTTGCGGGCGGCCGGAGCGATCGAGAGATTCGGACGCGACGGTGTTGTATACTATCAACTGACATCTGCGAGCTGACAGCCGGCAGCTAACACAGCTTTCGGCTTTGACGAGGAGGACCAAATGACCACGCGGATCGGCATCAACGGCTTCGGACGCATCGGCAGGCTTACCTTCAAGACCATCAGCCAATACCACTCGGGCGAACTGGAGGTAGTGGCCATCAACGACCTTACCGATACCCGGACCAATGCCCACCTGCTCAAGTGGGATTCGACTTACGGCCGGTTTCCCGGATCGATTGAAGTCTCCGATAATTCTTTCCTTGTTGACGGCCATGAGGTAAGAGTCTTCGCCGAAAGGGAGCCGGCCAATATCCCCTGGAAGAGCGTCGGGGCAGATATCGTCATCGAGTCAACCGGCTTGTTCACCGACGGCCCCAAAGCTGCCGCACACATGAAGGGCGGCGCGAAGAAGGTCCTCATATCCGGCCCGGCCCGCAACGAGGACGTTACCATCGTCCTTGGCGTTAACGAGGAGAAGTACGACCGGACCCGGCACAACATAATCTCCAACGCTTCCTGCACCACCAACGCCATTGCCCCGGTGGTCAATGTACTGCATCAGAACTTCGGCGTGGCCAAAGGCCTGATGACCACGGTTCATGCCTACACCAACGACCAGCGCATACTGGATACCGTCCATCGTGACCTGCGCCGGGCCCGCGCCGCGGCCATGAATATCATCCCCACCACCACCGGCGCCGCCAGCCTGGTGGGCACCCTCATTCCCGATCTCAAGGGCAAGATACATGGTCTGGCCCTCCGCGTGCCCGTCCCCACCGTCTCGGTGATCGACTTTGTGGCCGACCTCAAGCAGGACATTTCTCTTGACCGGGTCACCCAGGCCCTGCGTGCCGCGGCCGAGGGTCCGCTCAAGGGCATCCTCGAATACTGCGAAGAAGAGCTCGTGAGCATGGACTTCAAGGGCAATACCCACTCCTCGATCGTTGATGCCCCGAGTACTATGGTCATCGGCGGCAACATGGTCAAGGTGGTCGCCTGGTACGACAATGAATGGGGCTACAGTTGCCGGCTGGCTGACCTTGCGGCCTTCGTGGCCGGAAAAGGTCTTTAGCCTACGCGCTGGAGAACCTGGTGCTCTCTGCTGGCCCTGCTCCTCGCCTTCGCACTCAGCAGTTGCCTCACCGTCTCGACTACCCGGGACCCCGGCCGCGTCGGCAGAGTTGTCGACGGCGACACCATCGTCCTGGCCAGCGGCCAGCGGGTCCGCTATATCGGCATGGACGCCCCGGAAATGGATCCGGCGGAGCCATTTGCCCGGGAGGCCGCCCAGGCCAACCGTGATCTGGTCGAAGGCAAGACGATCCGCCTCGAAAAGGACGTGTCCGATACCGACCGCTATGGCCGTCTGCTCCGCTACGTCTGGGTCGACAGCACCATGGTTAACCTGGAGATGGTGCGGCGCGGGCTGGCCCAGGCCCACGCCTATCCGCCCGACACCCGCTACCAGCTCCAGTTAGAAGCCGCCGAAGTTGAAGCCAGACTGAGGGGACTCGGAATGTGGGCCCCGGCTAGTCGTTGATGGCGTAGGTTACCTGGACGCTGACCGTGATGTCCATCTCCCCCGGATTGACCGGAGTCGCTACCGCCAACCCTTTGTCCGCCGCCACCGGCGCCGAGACCTCTCTCGAGTATGGGTAATAAGAACTCTCCGAGATGAAAGTCGGCTTCCCCAGCTTCACCCCACCCAGACTCGCCAGTTGCTCCGCCTTATTCCGGGCATCGGCCATCGCCTTGTCCCGGGCCTCTTTGGTGGCCGCGGCCGGATCATCCAGGGTGAAACTGATATTGTCGATGCGGGTAAGGTCGCCACCGGCGGCTGCGACGGCATCGATGACCTCGCCCGCCTTATCGACCGTCCTGATCTTGACCGTGACGCTGTTGGACACGCGGTAGCCGATCACGATCTCAACCTGCCCCTTGTCATCCCACCGCGTGATCCGGTTGATACTGAAGAACCGGGTCTGAATGTCTTTCTTGGCCACGCCGTTGTCGTTCAGGGCTTTCATGACGCGGTCCATCGCTTCCGCTGCCTTGGTCTGGGCTTCGCCAACCGTGGTCGCTTGCGCCTCGACACCGAGTTGCAGCAAGGCCACGTCGGGCGCTGCGGTGACTTTTCCCAGTCCGTTCACCCAGATTCCGACCTGCTGGTTCGGTATGCTCACGCTCACTGATCCGGCGGTGGCTCCCGGGCTGTTCGCCGCGTTCTGCGCCAAAACGATCCCACCGATGCTCAGCAGCAGAGCGATTCCTACCGCCACTGCCAGCAATCTGATCTTGTTCATCGCTCACCTCATCTTTCCGGCGTCCTGACGTCCGGTTACTAATATATATAACGCCCCCACACCCCTCCGGTTAGCCCCAGGCTCGGTCTGGCATGATCTAAACACGACCCCAGGCTCGCGCGTCAGCCTCATAACTGTTGTCCGGGATCTAGTGACCTCCATCTTAGCCTAGGGTTGGTCCTGCAAAGCCTGGAGGACCTTCTCATAGCCACTCTGCGAGACCGCGATCGCCCGAACCAGCGCCGGTTCCGTCTCCGGGGAGACAGAAGCCAGAGCCGCTTTCAACCGGGCCGCGTTCTCGGCCGACTGGATAGCAATTCTAGCCTTGAATGCGGCCCTGGGGGAGATCGTTTCGACCGAACCGTCTGCCGAAGCCACCGTCCCCGCCGAAGGTTCCCCGTAGTTGGGACTGATCACCGTTGGCGCTGGTGACGCGGCGCCGGCCGTAGTGGGCGCCGGCGTGGCTGCCGATTCGATGGTCCGTTCGGACGGGGGCGACAACGCCGGCGCGGCGGCACTGCTGTCTTTTGAGAACAGCACCGCATCCTGACTGACGCCCCCCGACAGTTCGGTAATCCTGCTCAAATACCGGTCAAGATCCCGGGTTACCCGGGGCAACTGCCCGGCATCACTCCGGCCCGCCAGGTGGACGATTTCCCCAACCCTTTGGTCGGCAAGATGAGCGTACAGATCGAGTTTCGCCGTTGCCGACAGCGCTAGCGCCAGTCTGGCGCTCTCTGTAGCATGTTTCACCGCGTACAGCGGCTGGCCGGGCATGCTGCCCGCGGCCGCGACCACGGTACCCCCGCCCCCCAGCACCACCACCAGGAACGCCGCCAGTGACCAAGCCCAGGCCGGCCGCCAATTCCAGGCGAAACCGGCACGCCTGCCCGCCGGCTGTAAAGCCCGGTCACGCTGCGCCGCAACAAGCTGCCGGCGCGCCCTCTCCCGGAACTCAGGGCGAGGCTCTACCAGCACGGCTCTACGCGTCGCCACCACCGTCTCGAGCAGCGGGCGCAATTCCGCTGCCAGCGCCGGAAAGCGGTGCAGGCAGTCCTCTACCGACTCACCTTTCTTGAGAACCAGTTCGAGGCATTCCTCGAATGCGTCACGAACTGGCTTGGAGCTTGTCATCTTCACTCACCATCAACAGTCTCCGCAGCGCCAACACCGCCGCATGCTGCAGCGCCTTGATCGCGCCCGGTTTCTTACCCATCGCCTTCGCCGTCTCCTCGATCGACAGCCCTCCCGCAAAACGCAGCGAAATCACCTCCCGCTGCGCCCCGGTCAGACGTTGGGCGGCCCGTGACACCATTTCCATGTCCAGCCTCAGCTCGGTCACGCTCTCCGGACCGCTGGCGCTGCTTGGGACAGTCTCATCCATCTCCAGCGTGACCGGCCGCCTCGTCCTCTTCCGGAAGTGGTCCACAATCTGGTTGTGTGCGATGCGGAACAGCCAGGCGGTAAACGGCGTACCCTGGTATTTGAAGGAGGTAATCGACCGGAGGGCGCTCAGGAACACCTGCTGGGTCATGTCCTCTGCCTCTTCCCTGTCCCCTATCTTTAGATACACATACCGGTATATCCGGTCGAAATGAGCCTCATAGAGCCGGGCAAACGCCTGCTGGTCTCCGCGAACCGCTTCACTTACGAGACCTTCCTCGTCTTGCACCTGACAACTCCGTAGGCCGACCCGGGTCCCACCTATTGCCCCGGTTCAGCAATGCGGTGGTCGCCCTGTGCTAACTAGTATAACGAAGCACCTTTCTAAAAGATAGCAGGTTCGTGCCTTTGCGCCGCTCGGCGATGCGATGCTACAATGGGCCCACTCAGACAATAAGGCGGCAACTTGTCATACTACGTCCGGCAGATGACCAGGGAGGACCTGGAAGACGTAACTGAAATAGACCGCGAGGCCTTCGCCACCCAATGGCCACCGGCTGACTACGGCTACGAATTCCGAAACCGTATGGCCCACTACGTGGTTGTTTGCGACTCCGCTACCAGTGTCGAACGCCCCACCCTACCCCCGCACCGGAGCACCCTGGGCCGACTGCTTGACCGCGTCTTCGGCCACCGCCCCTCCCCACTCCGCAAACCGCCGGCCGCCGCTCACTACATCCTCGGCTTCGCCGGGTTCTGGGTGATGGCCGGGGAAGCTCACGTGACCAGCATCGCCGTGCGCGCCCAACACCGACGGAAGGGCCTCGGGGAAATGCTGCTGATCTCGGTGTTGGACCTTGCCCTCGAATTGCAGGCCGAGGTAGTCACCCTTGAATGCCGCCTGTCTAATACCGGCGCCCAGAACCTCTACACCAAGTTCGGGTTCAATCGGGTCGGGGAGCGCCGCAGGTACTATCTCGACCGCGGCCCCTCGGGCGACACCCGGGAAGACGCCGTCATCATGACCACCGACTCCATCAGAACCGACCAGTTCCAGGACCTTCTGCGCCGGCTGAAAGACGCTCGCGCGGGGCGCGGGAGGCCCCCGGCGCAGGTCCGCCTAACGCCCGAATAGTCCGTCCATCATGCCCGGCCGCTCCGCCTGGTCGATGCTGCCCACGTTGGCCAGCAGCCAGTCTTCGAGCCCCAATTTGATCCTCAGCAATGGCGCCTTCATGCTTTCACAGTCGAGCGGGACCCGGTCAGCCGACTTGCTTTTCCGAGCAACCTTCAGTCGGCGGTTGTAGTCCAACTCAATGTCAAATGTCTCACTGAGGTCCTGCTGCAGCGCCTTATCCAGAAAACCGACCTTCTTCTTGTGCAGTTGCCAGCCGGTGACCTCGAAGCGCCGCGGAACGGGCTGGCGGTCGAACGTATCGACCAGTATCATGTTGATCCTTATCTCCGCCAGTAGCGTGCGCACGATTTCAGAGCGCGCCTTGGCCGGGTTCTTGCCCCGCATCATTGAGAATACCAGCAGGAACGCCACGATTACACCGACGAATAAGAGTTTCTCTCCTAAAGCGCCATCCATCTTGTGCCTCTAGCCCCACCCGGGCATCATATCAATAACCAGCTAGTGCGTCGGCTGCTCCGAGGCCATCTTGCCGCCGGTTGCCCAGTTCGTCTTGGGCACATCGTTGATGATGATGTGGACGGCTTCAGCCGGGGTTCCTACGCTCGCGAACACCTCGGTAATACCCCGGACGATCTTCTTCTTCTGTTCTTCATTCCGGCCGGCCCACATTTCGATGATCACAACTGGCATCTATTCCTCCCTGAAACCCCTAAAAAGCGAAGAGAGGCGTTTGCCTCTCTGGATTGCGTCCGGCCTGTACCGACCGGCCGCGGTACCGGGAACGGTCATCCGTTCCTCCGGCAGACCAGTGATCACTACTCGAACGCCTTAAGTCTGGCGCTTGAACTTGGCCCTGAGGTCCTCAACCTCTTTCATCTTCTGGTATTCATCCGGAGACAGTTTAACCAGGGACGTCACCTCGTTATCCTGGACTTTCAGATTGAAGAACTCCTTGCATTTCCAGCAGCGGAACGGCATCTCATAGCTCGAGTTGAGCAATGCCATGTAACTGTCGGTCCCGCAGCCTGTGCACTTGATTTTGACCATCATGGCCTTCGTCGGCCCCCTTTCCGTAAACCTCGTTTTTATTACGCGAATGTTATCGCTAAATCACTCTGTTGTCAATCAATGCGGGCGAGCAACAGGCACAGGTTCTTCGAGAACTGGCCCCCTGGAAAACGGTGCGTGGTTTCGGCGGACGACCGCAACACGGTGAATCCCGCCCGCCAAGCCAACCGCTCCAGCTCCCGCCTCGAAAACAGGTAGTAGTACCGCTTCAGTTCCGCCTCCTTGGTGCGCCATGTGACATAGAGTTCCTTGGGCTTGAACCAGAAGGCTGGTTGCCATCTGTTCCACACAGTGACGAAGGCTTCCCCTCCCGGTTTCAGCACGCGCCGGAGCTCGGCGAATGCCGTCTGCCGCGATCCGGACGTCTGGAGGTGGTGATACGCCGCAACCGAGATCGCCCAGTCAAACGCCCCGCTGGCGAAGGGCAGACTGGCGAGGTCGCCCCTCACCAGGTTGGCTTCCAGATCAAACTTCCGTGAATACTTGATGGCGAAGCGGAGCATCCCGGCCGAAAAGTCCAGGCCGTGAAGATCAAAACCCGGGCTGAAGGGTAGGAAGTCTGCCCCATGGCCACACCCGATGTTAAGCAGACGGCCCCGTTGCCAGCGACCGGCCAGTTCCTCAAGCTCATGCCGGAAGATGGTCCAGTGACGGCGGCTGTACCAGCCCGGTGCCATCCGGTCGAAGACGTCTTCCTGGTTCGCCCCGAGCTCTTTTGTTGACATAATCACTGTATGCTAGACTAGAGACTGGAAGCTCCAGTCCCGCAGCCAGTGGCTACTATACTATGAGAAAACTCTCCAGGACAATCTCGGGGGTTACGCCGGTGGCCGTCATGGCGAAACCGATGGGTTGTCCCGGTGCCTGCGTCTACTGCCCCACTTATCCGTCCGCGCCTCAAAGCTACACCCCGGAGTCGCCGGCGGTCCATCGCGCCCGGGCCCGGGACTACGATGCTCGGCAACAGACCGAGTTGCGCCTCCAGGTGCTGACCGAAATGGGCCACCATACGGACAAGGTGGAACTCATTGTGATGGGCGGCACCTTCCTGGCCGCTCCCGAGGACTACCAGCGGGAGTTCATCAAGGGATGCTACGACGGCCTCAACGGCCAACCGTCGGCGACGCTGGACGAGGCCAAACACCTAAACGAGACGGCCCGCCACCGCTGCGTTGGACTATGCATCGAGACCCGGCCCGACTGGTGCGGCGAGGCCGAAGTGGCCCGGATGCTCGAGTTCGGGACGACGCGGGTGGAGTTGGGAGTCCAGATGCTGGACGACGATATCTACCGGCTCGTGAGGCGCGGCCACCAGGTTGCCCATGTGGTTGCCGCCACCCGTTTGCTCAAGAATCATGGCCTTAAGGTCCACTACCACTGGATGCCCGGGCTTCCCGGTTCCACGCCCGCCAAAGACCTGTCCCTGTCGCAACTCCTTTTTGCGGACCCCCGCTTCCGGCCCGACGGCCTCAAGATATACCCGACCATGGTCGTATCCGGGACCGAGCTCGAAAGGTGGTTCGAGGACGGGCGCTACCGGCCCTACGAGGACGAAGTCATGACCGGACTGATCGCTGCCATCAAGGCGGAAGTACCGAAATATGTGCGCATCTCGCGGGTCCTCCGTGACATCCCCTCAAAATACATAGTCGGCGGGCTCCGGGACTCACTGCGTGATGTCATCCGGGAACGCATGAAGCAGACAGGCACCGAGTGCCGCTGCATCCGCTGCCGAGAGTACGGGCATCGCACCAGGCGCGGCGTCAAACCTGGTGAACAGTGTCTAATGAGAACTGACTATGAGGCATCCGGCGGCACCGAAGTGCTGCTATCTTTTGAGGATGAACAGGGCACCCTCTTCGGCCTGTTGCGCCTCCGGATCCAGGCCGAACCGCTGCTCAGCATGCCGCTGCCGGTGGCGATCGTCCGCGAATTGCATGTCTACGGGCCCGAAGTTGCTCTCAAAGACCACCAGGGCCCCGGGGTACAGCACCGGGGTTTCGGCCACGCTCTCCTTCACGAGGCCGAAAGCGTGGCCGGGGACGAATTCGGGGCGGGGCAACTGGCCGTCCTCAGCGCCGTCGGCGCCAAGCAATACTACGCAGGGGCCGGCTACCACCCCCAAGGCGCCTATATGGTCAAGGCCCTCCTCGGAAAATAGCACCCAGACCGGCGAGGCCGCCGCACGTCATGCTGTGCGCCGTCATCCGTTGCTCCTCAGCCGCCATCGGTAAGGCCTCACTACACAGGAGAAAGCGAACCTTGCCGTTATCCAAGTTCGCACAGTATACTTGTGGCATCTCAGGGACGATCAATGCCAATTCTAGTAACCGGGGGCGCAGGGTACATAGGCAGCGTTGTCGTGGAGCAATTGCTTCAGCACGGCTCCGAAATCGTGGTGATCGACAACCTGCAGCAGGGGCACCGACAGGCTGTCCCGACCGGCGCTCATCTGGTCTTGGGAGACTGCGGCGACCCGATCGTCCTGGATGGTTTGTTCGATCGTTTCAAGATCGACGCGGTGGTGCATCTGGCCGCGGATTCAATAGTATCCCTCTCCGTCACCGATCCCAAGCGCTTCTTTGACAACAATATTGTCCAGGGCCTGCGCCTATTGGACGCCATGGTCAAGCACGGCGTGAAGAAGATGATCTTTTCGTCATCTGCGGCCGTCTACGGCGAACCGCTCTCGGTGCCAATCGCCGAAGAGCATCCTCAAACACCGGTGAATTCCTATGGTGAAACCAAACTGATGTTCGAGCGAGTCCTGAAGTGGTACGGAAAAGCCTATGGGACAAAGAGCATATGTCTGAGATACTTCAACGCGGCCGGGGCCAGTGAGAAGCATGGAGAGGACCACAGCCCCGAAACTCATTTGATTCCAATTGTGTTAAAGGCCGCTGCGGGCGGGACGCGTCCGGTGCCGATTTTTGGCAATGACTATGACACCCGGGATGGAAGTTGCATCAGGGACTATGTGCACGTAATTGACATTGCTCAGGCACACATCAAGGCCCTTGACAGCCTTGATGACCTCAGTGGCCGGGCCTACAATTTGGGGAACGGAGATGGATATTCGGTTCTTGAGGTGGTTGAGACGGCGCGGAGGATCTCGGGCGCTAGCATCCCGGTCGTCTTTTCGCCTCGCAGGGAGGGCGACCCTTCATCCTTAGTCGCAAGCGCCGAGAAGGCGAAATTGCAGCTTGGCTGGCAACCCCGGTTTTCTGCTCTCGACACTATTGTTGAGAGCGCCTGGAAGTGGATGAAAATCCATCCGGTGGGATACGATGGTTAACCGTCCTCGTTCTTGCGCTACCACGGGTTGGATAGAATGGTCGGTGCGCATCTCGTAGCACGGGTGCGGTGAGGAGGGTTTCATGGCCTACATTCCACTTGTCACGTTCGTGGTGAGTCTGATTTTCGCGATCACCGTCCTGGACCAGTATTTCGCCCGCCGGAAGCCGTACCAACTGCTGTGGGCCATCGGTCTTTTCATGTACGCCATCAGCACCTTCACCGAGTTCTGGTGGGGGGTGGTGGGCCACACAGAGCTTTTCTACCGTCTCTGGTACCTGATCGGGGCCATTCTGGTGGCCGCCTATCTCGGTCAGGGTACTCTCTACCTCTTGATGAAGCGGCGCAACGCCGATATCTGGATGATCTTCCTCGCGGCGTTCACCGTGTACGCCGCGATTCGCATCTTCATGATTGATCTCGATATCAGCGGCCTTACCAAGCTGACCGGCGTCGGCGTGATGCCGACCGACCTCCGGGCGGTCGTTACCCCGATTACTAACGCCTTCGGCACCTTCGCCCTGGTGGGGGGAGCCGTCTACAGCGCCTACATTTTCTGGCGCAAGCGCATTCTGCCCCACCGCGTCGTCGCCAACGTTCTCATCGCCCTGGGGGCTCTTCTTCCTGCCGCCGGCGGCATACATATCGCCACCCCGGGCGGAGACCTCAACCTGTTCTTCATCATGGAACTGCTCGGCGTCATCATCATGTTCATCGGGTTCATGAGGACCAAAGAAGTGTTTGGCATGTACCGGTTCCCGCTGATTCACGGATTCAAGAAGCTGGAGACGGGCAAGGCGCGATAGACGGGGCCACTCCGGCGCAGCCTGTCCAGAGCGACGACACGAGCGGGCTTGTCATCAGTTCCCGATCGGACCGGTCACGTGGTTGATCCCGGCGACCGGGATCTTAGGTCTGGCCCGGACGGTCCGCCAGGGACGATATTTCTTAACCGACGCCACCATGGCACGGATGTTCTCAGGCCGGGCGTCGTCGGGACCTCCTCCGGTGGCCATGATGAAACGCCCCCCTTGCCACATACCCGTATCAGGTTCCGGCAGTATTCGTCGACCTGCTGCGGGCTACCTCAGCACAGCATCGATAGCGGCACTTGCCCGAGATGCAGACATGGTCGCGCAGGACTGCTCTAGCCCGGGTCATGTCTGCCGTCTACTGACAACGGCACCGGGCGACTGCAAACCGGGCGATTTGCTATAATGCCCAAATTGCGTTCTTCCCCGGGACCGCCGTCCGCAGAATCCCCGGGAGGCAGTTAGGAGCACCGGGTTTGTCTCAGTCCACGGGCAAGAAAACGAAACGGGCGCCGGAAACATTCCGGGCGCTCAGCTACGCCGGATTTCGTTATATGTGGATCGGCCAGTTGGGCCACTCGGCGGCCATGTGGATGGAGCAGGTGGTACGCCCGGCCCTCGTCCTGGAGATGACGGATTCGGCGGTTCTGCTTTCCCTGGTAGTCGCCGTGCGCATGGTACCGCAGTTCGTTTTCGGCTTGCTCGCCGGGGTCGTGGCTGACCGCTACAACAAGCAGCGAGTCTTGCTAGTCAGTCAGACCGTCACCATGTCCATGCATCTGACTCTCGCCTTACTCATCCTCTCCGGACACATCCAGGTCTGGCACATCTTCGTCACCGCCTTCATCTCCGGCGGTTCAATGGCTTTCAACCAGCCGGCAAGACAATCTCTCGTGCCCCGTTTGGTACCGCCCGGAATGTTACTTAACGCCCTGTCCCTCAATACCACCGCCATGAATATCATGCGGGTGGCCGGTGCGAGCCTGGCCGGCGTGCTGCTGGTCTTCTTCGACTTCGGGCAAGTTTATCTGCTGAACGCCCTCCTCTTCGTAGGGGTGATCTGGACCACAACTCAGTTGAGGGTGTGGCGGGGTACCGACCCTGCCCAGTCCCCCGAAGAGACCGTCAAACTCCGGGTACGAAGCTCGTTTCTGGCCGATTTCGGCGCCGGGTTTCGCTACATATTCAGCAACCGCAAGGTCCTTTATCTCGTTGGCATGGCTCTAATACTGTTCATTCTCGGGCAGCCCTATCAACAGGTCTTCATTCCGCTGATCGCCATTAACGTATTGAACATCGGGCGGTCCGGGTTCGGCTGGATGGTGGCCATCACCGGCGTGGGCGCACTGATCGGCTCGCTCATCATTGCCTCGCTCAGGAGCCTGCATCACCGCGGTCTCATCATGATGGGCTTCCTGGTTATCTTCGGCCTGGCGTTGGTCCTCCTGGCCCAGAGCCGGTGGATCCCGCTCACGGCACTTGCCCTCATCGCCGCCGGCGGCATGATGACGACCTACAATGCCCTGAACACCTCCCTCCTCCTCGAGAACTCGCCGCCCGAGTTTCACGGTCGCGTTATGAGTCTGATGAGCCTTGACCGCGGCCTCGTATCCGTGGGCGCCATTATCGCTGGTGCCCTTGCCGAAGCGCTCGGGCCGCAAACCGGGCTAACCGTGGTTGCGCTGGCCCTGGTGGGGGCTACTGTCCTGTTGTTCCTGTCCGTACCCGCTCTGCGCAGGATTTAGCTTCAGACCGGTCACCAGCGAGTGGCGGTTTAAAGAAAGGAAGGTGAAAGATGGAATACCGCAATCTGGGGAACTCGGGCCTCAAGCCGTCGGTGTTGAGTCTGGGTGGCGATACCTTCGGGCGTGATATTGACGAAGCGACCACCCTGGCGGTCATCGATCACGCCCTGGGAATCGGCGTCAACTATATCGACACCGCCGATGTTTACGGGCGCGGTGGGGGCCGCTCCGAGGAGTTCGTTGGCCGGGCGGTGCGGGGGAGGCGGTCCAGCGTCATACTGGCCACCAAGTTCGGCGTCGCGGTGGGCGAAGGTTCGCAGCAGTTTGCGTCCAAAGAAGGACTCGGCGCCCGGGCGTACGTCGTGAAAGCGGTCGAAGCCAGTCTCAAACGGCTCGACACCGACTACATCGACCTCTACCAGTTCCACATGCCCGATCCGCTGACCCCGATCGAAGAGACACTGCGCGCCCTGGACGACATCGTGCGCTCCGGCAAGGTCCGCTTCATCGGCGGCTCCAATCTACCCGGCTGGGAACTGTGCGAAGCGCTGTGGACGTCGAAAGCCGCCGGACTCACGTCCTTCGTCGCCGTGCAACCCCGTTACAGCCTCATCGACCGGCATTGCGAGGAAGAGGTGGTCCCCTGTTGCCAGGCTTACGGCCTGGGCATCATCCCCTGGTATCCCCTTTCCGGTGGCTTCCTGACCGGTAAATACCGGCGCGGCGCGGCGTTACCCCCAGGCACGCGTTTCGATAGCAATCCAGGCATGTACGCGTGGCTGCTCACCGAATCGAACTTCGATCAATTGGAGGCCCTGGAGCGCTTTGCCGTCGAACGGGGGCATACTGTTGCCGAGCTCTCGATTGCCTGGCTGGTGTCACATCCCTGGATCACCACGGTCATTGCCGGCGTCACCCGGACTGAGCAGTTAACAGCCAACGTGGCTGCCGCCGGCTGGCACCTTGCCGCGGCCGACATGAGTGAAATCGATCGCATTACGGGGTACCGGCCCTACACCGCCCCCCGCCCGCGACGCTACGTCTTGCCCGAAGGTTACGTTAGTAAGGGCATCTCCCGCCAAAGCTGAACCGAATCCCCTGTGGATAAGATGATCGATGTGACAGGCGCTGGTGCCCAGCTGCGCCAGCTCGCTTAACACCGGGACCGGTTGCCGGGAAGAGCCGCAGGCCGCTGGTCCCTGCCGGGGGTCTGGGGGTGACCCGGTGGCCTATGGGGTCGGAGCGACGGGGGAGTATTTGGACTGCACGAACCGCACCCCGTCAATTGGATAGAGCGCGGCGGTGAGGACGTCCCCGATGTCTTTGGCGACACCCTTAACCGATTCCCGGGCTTTGTCCATCTCGGGCTCGAGATAGTCGGCGGGCCGGCCGGTAACCGGGGTTTGACCTTTCTTGTAGCGTTTGAGCACCAACTGCTGCACGGTGGGGTCGATGGGTGCGGGGGGTCTTCCGTATAGACCGTAGCAGTAGTCCATGACCTGGGTCGGGATCAGCTTGTACCTGCCCACGATTACATTCTGAACGGCCTGCACACCTACTATCTGGCTCGTGGGCGTGACCAACGGCGGGTAGCCGAGGTCTTTCCGCACCCGCGGTATTTCCTCGTAAACTTCGTTGAGACGGTGCAAGGCCCCGGCCTGCTTCAGTTGTGCCACCAGATTGGAGATCATACCGCCCGGGGTCTGGTGTTCCAGGACCGCAGTATCGATTACTGAGACGCTGCTGCTGTTCAGGAGTTCGCGGTACTTTCCGGCGACGGTCTCGAAGTACCGGCCGATCTTGAGCAGTTGGGCCAGGTCGAGCCCGGTGTCTCGAGACGTACCCTCCAGGGCAACCACCATCGGCTCCACCGCCGGCTGCCCCGACCGCAACGCGAAAGGTGCCAGCGAGGTATCGAAGACGTCGACTCCGGCTTCAGCCGCCTTGAGATAACTCATCGAGCCTAGGCCGGCAGTGTAATGGGTGTGTAGCTGCAACGGCACGCGGAGCACTTTCTTGAGGGCTCCCACCAGCGTGAACGTGTCATCCGGCGACAACAGGCCAGCCATATCCTTGATGCATATACTATCGGCTCCCATGCTCTGCAGGACGAGCCCCATCTTCACGAAGTAGTCGAGGTTATATATCGGTCCCCCCATCTTGCGTTCGGTCAGCGAGTAGCATATCGACAGCTGGGCATGCTTGCCGGCCGCTTTGATGGCCTTGAGGCAGGTCTCCATGTTACGCTCGTCGTTCAGGGCATCGAACACCCGGAAGATGTCAATCCCGCAATCGGCGGCGTGGCGCACAAAGGCGGTGGCCACATCATCGGCATAGTGGCGATAGCCCACCAGGCTTTGCCCTCTCAGGAGCATTTGGAGGGGGGTCTTGGGTAACAATCTCTTAAGAGTTCGCAGCCTCTCCCAGGGGTCTTCGTTGAGATAGCGGATGGCGACGTCGAAGGTCGCACCACCCCACACTTCGAGCGAATGAAAACCAACTCGGTCCATCTCAGCCAGAATGCTGACCATATCCTCGGTCTTCATCCGGGTGGCGATGAGCGACTGGTGACCGTCTCGCAGTGTAGTATCGGTTATCCTGACCCGGTTTGCTGTTGTCTGGTTGCTCACTCTTCTCCACCCTCGCGACCGTTTTTTCGTGATTGGCTGCTCGTGAACCCTGGTTAAGAGTTTAGAGGTTCGCCCGTGACTTTGTCAAAAGGAGGCGAGATTCGTTTGGCGACCACAGAGTCAATAGGTTATGATTAACATGTACATAGTATGGATATTCGACACTGGTCCGGAGTCACATGAAGACGTTCAAAGCAGTCGTACTATCGTTAGCTGCGGCCGCGGCGCTCGCCGTGGGCAGCATAGCGTCTGTCAACGCGCAAACGGCCGAGCCCACCGCGTTCAAGAACGTGCGCCTGTGGGTGAACCCGGAATACGATGATCCCCGGCTGCTCGTGATGATTGAGGGTCAGATCGTGGGCGCCCAGGCCCCGGCGCCGGTACGATTCCTTGTTCCCAGTTCCGCCGAAATGTATTCCGCCGGTTCGAAGGACGCTTCCGGAGAATACAGCGGGGGGCCCCCCGACCGGAAGGAGTCGTCGATACCGGGGTGGGACGAAATCAGCTACACCCTGACCGCGAACACCTTCCGGGTGGAGTACTATGACTCCGTCGGAGAGCTCCCGGACAAGCAGTTTACCTATGAGTTTCTTCGCCTCTACCCGGTCCAGGACCTGACGGTCGTCGTTCAGGAGCCGAAGCAGTCGACCAACTTCACCGTGAACCCTCAAGGAAAGTCGGCGACCGATACGGAGGGATTCAAGGTCCAGTCCTACAGCTATACGAATCTGGATCTGGTCGCCCCGGTCGAGTTTGATATCAGCTACACCCGCACGTCGTCCCAGCCTTCGATACCCACGACCTCAGCCGGGGGCAGTTCGAGTTCAAACACCGGCCTGATCGTCGCCGTCGTCGCCATAGCCGTGGTGCTGGGCGGGGGCGGGCTCTACCTGATGTCGCGCTCTAACCGGAAACCAAGGCCGGTCAATCGCGCCACGCGGCGGGGCGCGGCGGGGAGCGGGAAGACTCGGACCAGCCAGACCGCGTCACCGTCTTTCTGCAGCCAGTGCGGTCGTAAACTGGACCGCGGCGAGCGCTTCTGTCCCGATTGCGGGACGGCTGTCTAGATCGCGCCGCCTTCTCTTTCTGATCCGTTCCCTTTGTGCTATAGTGTGGGCCAGTTATGCTGGCTAAAGTAATGACCTGCGCCATCGTCGGGCTGGATGGCTCCATCGTCGAGGTTGAGGCGGACATATCGCCCGGGCTCCCCTTTTTTGCCGTCGTCGGCCTCGCCGATACCGCCGTCCAGGAAGCCCGGGAACGGGTCCGTGCCGGCGATTCGGAACTCCGGCTTCACCTTCCCGATGAAGCGCATCGTGGTCAATCTGGCCCCGGCTGATCTGAAGAAGGGCGGTCCGGCCTACGACCTGCCCATCGCTCTCAGTATCATCCTCGCTTCGGAGCAGGTGGTGGCCGACGTCACCAGAATGGTCTTCATCGGCGAACTGTCCCTCGACGGCGCCCTGCGCCACACCAACGGCGTGCTGCCGATGGTCGCCCTGGCCTATCAGCATGGATTCTCCACTGTCGTCGTTCCCGAGGCCGATGCCAGGGAAGCGTCGCTGGTCAAGGGAGCGACCATTCTACCCTTCAGTTCCCTGGCACAGCTGGTCAGCTACCTTCGCAACGAGATCCCCGCCCCGGAGTGCCACGCTGGCCGAAACCAACGATTTTACCCCGACCCCTGCGGCCGGTACCGACCTGGCCTACGTCAAGGGCCAGGAGCACGTCAAGCGCGCCCTCGAGGTGGCCGCGGCGGGGGGGCACAACATGGTCATGGTCGGTCCGCCGGGGAGCGGCAAGACGCTGCTGGCCCGGGCCCTACCCTCGATACTGCCGCCGCTGACCGATGACGAAGCCCTCGACGTCACCAAGATCTACAGCGTCAGCCGGACTGCTGCCGTCCGACACACCGCTGATGCGCCAGCGCCCGTTTCGCGCCCCGCACTACACCATCTCCAACGCCGGGTTGGTGGGCGGTGGGCAACTGCCCCAAACCGGGCGAGGTCAGCCTCAGCCACCGGGGAGTGCTCTTCCTGGACGAACTCCCGGAGTTCGGACACAACCTCCTCGAGACCCTCCGTCAGCCGCTGGAAGACAAGGCAGTCACCATCAGCCGCGCCCAGGGGAGTGTTAGTTTTCCGGCCAACTTCATGCTGGTCGGGGCCATGAACCCCTGCCCCTGCGGCTTCTACGGCGACCCATTCAAGCAGTGCACCTGCTCACCAAGCGTGGTTTCCCGGTACCAGCACCGCATCAGCGGGCCGTTCCTCGACCGGGTGGATATCTTCGTCGAGGTGCCGCACATCGACTACGAGAAATTGGCCGATGACCGGCTGGGCGAAAAGTCAGCCGATGTGCAGACGAGAGTGGTCGCCGCCCGGGCCGTTCAGCGGGAGCGCCTGGCGGGTACCCGGCTCAACTGCAACGCCGAGATCTCGGCCAGCGAGGTGCGGCAGTTCTGCCAGGTGGAAAGCGCGGCGCAGAGTCTGCTCAAGGCGGCGATGAAGCAGCTCTATCTGTCGGCGCGGGCCTTCCACCGGGTGCTCAAGCTGGCCCGCACCATCGCCGATCTTGACGGGGCCGACATCATAAGGACGCACCATGTAGCCGAGGCGATTCAGTACCGGCCGCGCAGCCAGGTGTGACCGGTTCACCTTGTGCGCCAACAATACCATCAATGTCAGGTGAATACCGAATTGCTTGTAATGACCTCGCCGATTCCGTTACAATAGGCCAAAGTAAGCTCATGTCACCGGTAAACACTGCTGAACATCCCCCGGCGCTTTCCGCGAACTCCGCATGGTCCTGCAGGTTGCCCTCGAGCCGAAATTATCGCCTTGCTGGCATGACCAGCGCCGCGGAGCGAGTCGCTTGGATTGGCCTCAATCGGAGTCATACAGACTCCCGCCGCCGCTTTACTGCGCTGCTAATAGTTGATCAAGGAGACTGCCTTGGCATCTGAGAATTCGCTTGAATGGACCAGGGCGGATTTCGCTCCGCTGAGGAATCATCGGAACGGAAAGCCGCCCGTCTATTTCGACAACGCCTGCAACACACTGGTTCCACAGCAGGTTGTCGACGCCATCACGCAGTACTATAGTAGTTTCCCCGCCTGCGCTGGCGGGAGAAGCCAGCATTGGTTCGCCCAAGAGGTCACCGATCGGATTGAGGGGAATCCGAGCGCGGGGATATTGGGCTCACGGCAGGTCGTGAAACGGTTCATCAATGCTGCTTCCGAGAGAGAGATCGTTTTCACGTTGAACACCAGCTACGGCATAAATCTGGTGGCCCTCGGACTCAGATTCAATCCGGGCGATACCGTACTGCTGACTGACAAAGAGCACAACTCGAACCTCGTTCCCTGGTTGCGGTTGAAAAAGCAAGGGCTCGTCAAGACTGACTATGTTGAATCGGACGAACACGGCGGCTTGGACCTCGACGCGTTTGAGAAGAAGCTGAAGACACAACGCGTCCGCCTGGTAAGCATGGCCTACACCTCCAACCTGACCGGGTACACCTTGCCCGCGAAGGAAGTGGTCAGAATCGCCCATCGCTATGGCGCCAGGGTGCTGCTTGACGGGGCTCAGACCGTACCGCACCAGGCGGTTGATGTTCAAGACCTGGATGTTGATTTCCTTGCCTTTTCAATGCACAAGATGTGCGGACCCCGAGGGGTGGGCGTCTTCTATGGGAAACAAGACCTCCTTGGAAGCCAACTCCATGAGGAGGACGAATCCGGCGACGTGATCATTCCGGCCTTGCTCGGGGGGGAAACGGTCGGTAATACCACCTATGACGACTATTCTCTGCTGCCCTCGCCCAGCAGATTTGAGGTCGGCCTCCAAGACTATCCGGGGCTGATTGCGGCAGGCGTTGCCGTCGATTACCTCGAGAAGGTCGGGATGGACCGGATCCACGCTCACGAGACGCTTTTGAACCAATATCTAACATCGCAACTCACGGAGCGCTACGGCGACGGTGGCTGGTTCCGGATACTTGGACCCGCTGGTGCAGACAAAAGGGGAGGGATACTTACTTTCGAGGTAAGGCGTCCAAACGCCAGAGGCATCGCCGAAGAATTGAGCGATAATTCCAACGTGATGGTGAGGGACGGGGTCTTCTGCGTCCACGCCTATCTCAACAAGGAATTCGGCGAGGGCTGGGCCCGACCGGGGCGCCCTTCGGAACACCGAATGACTTACCGTGTATCCCTCTATTTCTACAACACGCTGGAGGAATGCCGCATTTTCCTGGACGCTCTTCATGGGATATTCGAGGAACGCGGGTACGTGTAGGCTATTACTATGAATCAATCGAAAGCAGGTGCCGGATGATAGCAGAAGTGGCAGAAATCTATCGCAAGCTCAGCCAGGAGGGCTTCAAGAACTCCGGGTCCATCGATAATCCAACGCTGTTTATCGATACGAAAGCCGAGGGAGTCTCGATCTGCGGCCAGGGCCGGTCGGATTTCATGAACATCTACCTGAAGGCCACCGACGGCGTGGTGACGGACATTAAGTATCTCTGTAACTGCGACCCAACGGCGAACGTCGTCGTCGAGGTATTGTGCGATCTGGTACGCGGCATGACCTTTGAACAGGCGAGGACGCTGACCAAAGAACAGTTCTATGATGCACTCGGTACTAGCGGAGGGTCTGTACCACGAAAGGTCTGGGCGGCAATTGAGTTGATGACGATAGTCATCAAGCGTTACCAGGCCGCAGGCTCTCAGCCTCGCGAAACGCCTCCCATCAGCGAAGACTTCGAAGACTAGCGTGGTCGCAACCAAGAACGACCTATCCCCGCATCGATGTGCCGGGCTACCTTGGGCCACCCTCTGGGGGACCAGGCGGTCGCCATCGGCCGCGCCCCGGCATTATTTTCCTTCCACCCGGCTTCATGCTTGCCGGGCCTACGAAATCTGGCAAAGCCAATCGTTTCTTTCATGTTGTGTTCATGTCGGCCTGATATAACTTGCTTGGTCCCACCAACTTGCCACGGGCAGCAAAACCATGTCTTGAGCGAAGGAGGATCTAATGCCTACGAGAAGGGCCAGAGCAATTCCTGAGCCGATAACTGGTGACAGAATCATCCTAGCCCCGCCCTTTGCGCCCGCCATGAGGGGCAACGGCAGCACCGACATCGTCTGCGGCGCTTGTGGCGCCGTCTTGATCGAGCGAGTCCAGCCTCACCTTACAATTCGCAATATCGTCATCAGATGCCCGAACTGCAAGCAATGCAACTACACCGAGTAGCCTCGTACGGGCGATACCAACCCCCGTACGACTTCCAGCATTTCAGATGGCCAGAACCTACTGACCGGACTGTTTAACAATAGCGATTGTCCAGTCAGCCTCGAATTGATATGATACCCCCAAGGAAAGCCGTCCGCGACCGCCTCATTCTTGTCGCGGAGAGTGAATTGGGCGAAAGACGGATTCTGTTCTTGTCCCGGTCCGGGGGTCTTCGTTTGCCTGCCGCCGCTCGCTGGCGGGGCCCTATTGAGGAGTAGTCAGTCATGGCCATCCCCACAGTTGCCGATAGTCAGTTCGGGACGCTCAATCCCAGCCTGTTTTCGGCTGGTCCCATCGATCCATCAGCTATCGCCGACGTGCGGCAGACACTTCTGAGCGTCTACCGTCCGCTGCGCGAGTCGAGTGTCGACCCGTACAATCTCGCCCGGGTCGCCTCGGCGGTGTTCTATTACCGGCCCGCCCTAAGCCGTCTGGGATTCACCGGCAAGAACAAGTGTGCACTGGAAATCGGGTCCGGTTCCGGGATGAAGGCGTTCTCGTGGGGAGATCTTTTCGGAAAATATCTTGGAGTGGAACTGGACACTGGAAGCCGGCAGCGGGCGACCGATCTAGCATCGAGACTGGATCTTCGCAACGTCAGTTTCATCGGTGAGAATGCTGAAGCGGTGGTGAAGAATCCTGAGCGGTATGACATTTCTCAGGTCGACGTCCTGGTCCTGTATGCGGTCCTGGAGCACTTAACCATCTCCGAGCGGGAGGCCGTTATTCATCTGGCCCACGACGTGTATCAAAGAGGGGGAGCGGTCCTTGTGGGAGAATCAAGCAACAGACTGTTTCGATTCGACTCACACTCATTCGAGTTGTTTTTTACGGAAACCCTGCCGCCGGAGTTACTGTGGCGTTATGCAACCCGGACAAAAAGGGACGAACTCAAAAGAAAATTGACGGCATCGAGCTCTCAGACGTTCGGAGACACACTGTACCGCATCGGTCGAGGTGTCAGTTTTCACGAATTCGAGTGTTTCTGGTCAGATGACCTGGAAAAGGAAATGCGGGTCGTCTTCGACAGCTACTCGATGGAGATTCTCAATCTGCATCCCATCTTCGGGGACGAATTGGACCTTCTGAAGTATTTTGTGTCAAACGGGATCCACGCCCCCAGATTCTTCACCCGATACTGGCTTGAAGCTGTGTTGTCTCAGGCAACGACGAGAATCACCGGTTTCCCCAGGTATATCTTGCCCAGCGCAACGAGGAGCGGACCGACCAGAAGAGAGAAATGGCACGAACTGGATGAGGTCACGCTGGACAAGAAAAACAGTCTGCAGTTCAGTCCCGAGCACCTTTCTGCCGCTATCATGATCGACCTGAGCCGCTCCCATGGCAGCTTCGTCGCCACCGACGAGAAGAACAACATCATCAACAGGATCGACTTAGCGCAGGTCGTACCGGCCAGATTGCCGCAATGGCACAGTGAAGTGTCTCTTCCTCTATCTGAACGAACTCGCGCCTCAAGACAGATCATCCTCAAGGCCGATCATTCGAGCACGTCGATTTTGTGCCAGGGAGTTATCCTGGCCTGAGATGTTCATCGCCCGCGCCGTCAGTCCCGCCGGACGCCCGGCGATTCTGGGCCGATTTCGCCAAACAGATACAAAACGGCTGTCCAGCCTCTTGACATCTAGCTTCAGATGATATAGGCTTGAACTCAAAAAGAGAGAGGGAGGTCACCCCGATGCAGGCTTATTGCGTGAAATGTAGGGCAAAAAGGGAAATCAAGAGCGCCAAAGCCATCACCATGAAGAATGGCAAACCGGCAACCCAGGGCGTCTGCCCAATTTGCACCACCAAGATGTTCCGGATTGGCAAGAGCTAGTCGATTCAAACAGATCGACTTAAGCTCGTTGACGTAAGGTTTCGTCAGGGCGACTGACTACCCCCGCGAAATGCGGGGGTAGTCAGTCGCCTTCGTTTTTTGTGGCGCCGGCGCCGACCCCCACCCGCCGAAAGGCGTCGTTCGCGGCCTTTGGCAAGGGCCGCCTCATAAGGTATAATTAGCCCGCAATGTCTTCATCGGTGTTCTATCGCAAGTGGCGTCCTCAGATACTGACCGACGTGCTCGGTCAGGAGCCGATTACTCAGACGCTGATCAATGCCCTGGCGACGGGCCGGACTTCTCACGCCTACCTCTTCTGTGGCCCGCGCGGCACCGGGAAGACGAGCACCGCCCGTATTCTGGCCAAAGCTGTGAACTGCCTCAGTAACAGCGGTGCCGGCGAGCCGTGCAACACCTGTTCGATGTGTCAATCGATTACGGAGGGCCGGGCGCTGGACGTAATCGAGATCGACGCCGCCAGCAACACCGGCGTTGATGATATCCGGGGACTGCGTGAGAAGGTGAACTACTCTCCAAACCAGGCTCGCTTCAAAGTCTACATCATCGACGAAGTCCATATGCTGAGCAACGCCGCGGCCAATGCGCTGCTCAAGACCCTGGAAGAACCCCCGCCGCACGTCATCTTCATTCTGGCGACCACCGAGGTCCACAAGATCCTTGCCACCATCATGTCCCGGTGTCAGCGGTTTGACTTCCGGCGCCTGTCCCTGGCAAACATCGTTACCGAGATCACCCGTGTCTGCCAGGGGGAGGGTATCAAGATGGATATTGAGTCCATGCGGCTGGTGGCCCGCAGCGCCACCGGCAGTATGCGGGATGCCCTGAACCTGCTTGAACAGTTGACGGCCTACTACGGATCGGAGATTGGACTGCGTCAAGTGCAGGCGACGCTGGGGATCAGTGGCGATCAACGGGTCAAAGAACTGGCCAAGCACCTCGTGAATGGCGATATCCCGGGCGGGATGGCCGCCATCAATAGCGTCAACAACGACGGCATGGACCTCCGGCAGTTCAACCGCGAGCTGGTCGAATACCTGCGAGCGCTGCTGCTGGCCAAGACCAATGCCGGGGATTCGATCGACTTCACGTCTGATGACATCGCCGAATTGAAGGCGTTGGCGGCCCGGTCCACGCTGGACCGGATCGTCACTGCCACCAGGCTTTTCGGTCAGCTGGGAGCCCGGTTCGACAACTACTCTACGCTGCCCCTCGAATTAGCCCTGGTCGATGCCGTCATGGCCGGCGAGGACCGGTCACCTCCGGCCCGGCCTGTGGATAGCCCCGTCCACGTTCCAAGCGCAGCGAGCACCGCGAGTATCGCTCCAAAGCCAGCCCCCTCGCCGGCAATCGGCGTAACGGGCAAGCCAATGCCTGCGGCCAAGGTGGAACCCGTGAATGCACCGGCGGCGCCACTATCCCGGCCGGCTTCCTCCGGGGTTCCGGCAAAGCCCAGACCCGCGGCGGCAGCCGTCTCCCTGCAACCACCTCCGGCTACGGCCACCCTGGCAGGCACGCCGATGGAAGCGAGCAGCGACATCGAGCGCCTCAAGGTGAACTGGAAGCTGATCATCAAACAGGCGCCGGCGGACGTCCAGAAGACACCCGCCCTGGCCATTCTGAGGAGTGCTTCGGTCAGGCCAATATCGCTCGAGAACAACGTGGTCTGCCTGGCTTTCGGCAACAAGTTCTATAAGGAAACGATCGAGAAGATTGACAACCAGCGCGTTACCGAGCGCGTGGTCAGCAATTTCCTCGGCCGTGTCTGCCAGATAAAGTGCATACTCGAAGAAAATCACCTTGTCAAAGAGGCCCTGAAGATGGGGGCTCAAATCACTAACGTGGAGGAAAAATGACGCTAGGCAAATTCAAGCAGGCAAAAGACCAGTTGAAGCAGATGCGTGAGCTAAAAGCTCAGGCCGAAGCCATGCAGAAGCAATTGAGTGCCATCGTGGTCGAAGCCGATTCCGGCCACGGAGCCGTTAAGGTTAGTATCAACGGCTCCCAGAAGGTCCTTTCGGTCAAGATCGATCCCAAAGCGATGGACCCGAACAAGCCTGAGAAACTGGAGAGCCTGGTAGTGCAGGCGGTCAATGATGGCATCGTCAAGGCACAGAAGACCGCGGCCAAGCAGATGATGGCCAGCGGCAATTTCAAACTGCCGGGCATGGGATAGCCCGAAGCTGTGAGGATAGGGACCGCTCGACACCGCAGGTGAGCATTTGAAGGAAAAGTCAGTTATGAAATCGGCCCTGCAGCCCGCCGCCGGACCGATCAATCGGCTAATTGAAGAATTCAGTAAGCTGCCGGGCGTCGGGCCGAAGAGCGCCCAGCGCCTGGCCTACCATCTGCTGCGGGCTCCGGCGGAGCAGGCACGGCTGCTTTCTGAGGCCATCCTCGCCCTCAAGCAGCAGATCACGCTCTGCTCGGTTTGCTGCAACGTTACCGATACCAACCCCTGCGCCATATGCTCCAGCCCTGAGCGCGACCGCAGCCGCGTCTGCATCGTCGAGCAGCCGCAGGATATCCTGGCCCTCGAGCACACCCGCGCCTACAAGGGCCTCTATCATGTGCTTCACGGGGCCATATCACCGACTGAGGGCGTGGGTACCGACGACATCCACCTTCATGAACTGCTGGAGCGCCTCCGCAGCGGCCAGATAACCGAGATCGTGCTGGCCACCAACGCCAATCTCGAAGGCGAACAGACCGCGATGTACCTCAACCGCGTGATCTCACCCTTGGGCATCAGCGTCACCCGCATTGCCCGCGGGCTGCCTTTTGGCAGCGAACTCGAATACGCCGACGACGTCACCCTGACCAGGGCTCTGGAAGGACGGCAGGCTCTCTAGCCGGGGCTGATCAAGAAGAGCCGACGGTCGCTCGTGCGACAACCGACGCGCGCCCGTGCCCTGGCTCGCCGGCTGCCCGCCCCCTCTCATCGGAGAGCAGACGCTTCTCGTCGGCGATTCGGGTTTCCGTTCGGCTTCATTAGTCCACGAGACTCAATAACGCGGCCCGGGCGGAGGCGCCGCCGGTTGGACCGCTGCGGCCGCCGCCGGGGCGCCGGGAGCTCCTGGCGGAGGCCCCTGCTTGGTCTGAAGCGGCTTGCAGATTATCTCGGTGACGTGGAAATCACTCAGGGCGGTGGTGGTAGCGGCAATCGCAACCACCGCGGTGTCGGCTCCCCGTCCGGTGCCGCTAACCACAACCACATGCTCCCCCGGAGCGACCTGACCACCGTTGGCCGCCATCAAGAGTATCTCAACACACACCTTCATCCCCTGGCAGAAGGTACGCAACAAGTTCGCCATCAGGCGCGGCTCGTTGGTGGCGAAGAAACCATCCGTGTGGAAAAGCATGGTGCCAAAATAGACCACGTGCCCCTGGCTTGCCAGTTCGGCCACCAGCGCCTGCGGAAACCGCTGTCCGGCGGGTCCGAAGCCGTACTGGTGCGGGACAACGACCATTCTCACTCCCGTGCCGACCAGCCGCTGGGCCAGCACTTTAGCGGTATCGCCGCGGGTTGAGGCCAGAATGATCTTCTTGATACCGCGAGCCTTGGCCCGCTCTATGGCGAGTGACAGGGTGGACTCGGTGTTGGCCATCCCGGGTTCTTCAAAGTAGACGATCTTCTCTTCCAAAGGGACCTCCTGACAAGCTGGCCTGGTCTCGACGCTCGCCATCATAAGCCCACAGGCGGAGTCATGTCAATTTGACCGTGGCCGGGGCGACCGCCAGTGCCCCTCCTGAGTCTATGAGGCATAACCGGCACTCTGATATAATGAGGCGTGAAGAGAGTCGAAGACTGGAGGACTTATGGCGGATATCAGGAGCGCCCGCGAGATAGCCTTGGAAAAGGTGGAAAAGCTGGGCGATGCGACGCCCGAAGAGCGCCTCCGCTGGAAATATCGTCCTGAGGGCGAACATCTGGCCGCTCGTTACCTGAAGGACGACGAGAATCTGCTCGCCGGTGTGAGCCGCTATGAGGAAGCTGTGAGACGGTACGTCAGGGACGGCGCGACCGAAGTACTAGTGCGCACCATCGCTCTGCCGAAGAATGACTTCATTAAGAATACCAACCGCAAGGCCATGGAGGGACTGCGCCTACTCAAGAACGACAAGGCCCAGGTGGAGAATGTCTTCAGCCGGATTCGCCAGCTTTTCGCTCATTACGCCGATCAGGGGGAGAAGCAGAAGAAGCAGGCCCTCCAATCCCTGCGAGCGGATTTCGAAACCAGAATCCGGCCGGAGGTTGAGAAACAGCTTGGCTCACTGTCCGGAGCCAGCATCGACGTGGAGAAACTCCCCCAGTTCCAGCAGGAATACCGTAAGGTGTTGAACCAGCTGGATTCCCAGTACCTGGTCCTCCTTAAGGACTACCGGGATGCCTTGACGGCGCTCAATTAAAGACCCCCCGGCGGCCATCTGGCGGTGACATGGAACTCAACGACGAGCGAATCAAATACGCGGTCTTGAACACCGAGATTCTGCGCGCCCCAAAGCAGAGCCTGTACACCTTCGGGACGACCAACATCACCTACTATCTTGTGACTCGTCCCGTCTACTCCGAACCGGGGGACGCTGTTGCCGAAACGGTGGTGCGGGAGGGGCGCGTCCTTGCCGAGAAGCCGCGAATCGTCACTCCGATGTACCTGTCTCATCTCGAAGGATTTGGCGCCGAGGCCCGCCGCTACTTCGAGTCGCTCGCCCAGGAGTACGGGACACACACCGCGGGCGTGTTCTACACGTACAAGAATGAGCCCAGGGAAATGAACATTGTGTCTGACGATATGTTGTCGGTGGTGGAGAAGATCAATGCCCGCATCGATGAACGGCGGGACAATCTGGCCGCAATAATCCGCGGTGAGGATGTACTTTGGGACGTATCGCTGCTCAAGTTCATCTTCGACCTTACCCGCCGTTCGGTGGGGGACAATGTCAGCCAAATGGGGAAGCGCGGCTTGCTCGAAGTTGATGCCAGCGGCCTGCCTGCCGATGCCCGCATGAGAATCGAGGAACTGTTCCGCCGGGTAGTCCGTGGCGAGAGCGAACCTCGGGAACTGAAGGACGAACTGGACCGCTGGCAGGTGTTCCCGGAATACGAGGACCGGTTCCTGGCGCTGTTCAAGGACCGGCGATAGGGGGAGGATGAGGATGGAGTTGACCCACATTAAGGCAAAGACCCTGCCTGAAGCCTGGTTCCTCTGCTTGAAGGCATTGGACACGGCGAGCGGGGCCAGGACTTACCGGATCGACCGCGGCAGCTACGCCGGGCAGCAGCGCCGGGAACTGGATTTCGTAACCATCCACGTCGAATACCCGGGGTCCCGACCCCTCGTCCCCGACGTGCCCCCGGGGGTTCCCGCCCCCACCACCCAGCAATATGTCGAGGGATACTTACCTTACCTGATGACCGGGGTGAAACGGCCGAATGAAGACTACACCTACGGTGAGGATATCGAAGCCCAGATCCCCGAGGTGATTCAAATGTACCGCCGCGACGGCCACAATACCAACCAGGCGTTCATGGCCGTCGGCCGGCGCGAGTCGATCATGTTGAAAGACCCGCAGTGCCTCCGCATGATTGATACCCGCATCAGCGACGGAGCGCTTCATTTTGTGGTCTACTTCCGCTCCTGGGACCTCTGGGGGGGCTTCCCCGCCAATCTGGCCGGCATCCAGATACTGAAAGAGTACATGGCCAGCGAAATCGGCGTGGCCGACGGCGAGCTTATTGCCATGAGTAAAGGCCTCCATCTGTACGACTACTCCTGGGACCTGGCTCGCGCCACCTTGCGCCGGTCTTAGATCCCGGGCAGGGGCGATCCGCGATGCAGCTCGTACTTTTGGCGGTTATTCTGCTGGTGGTTCATCTGGCGGGTGGGGCGCGGTCCGGAGTGGACGACCAGATCGCTCCCATCGTTGGCCCGCACGCCTTCAGCCTGGCCGGCTGGCAATTCCAGACCATCACCCGGGAGGTATTGCCATCGCTTTGGCGGAGAAATAACCCGGGCGATGTCGCCACCGTGCTGGCCTACTTCGCCGATGTCGAGAAGGAACAAGCACTGCAATCACAGTTTGACACCGGCAGTGCTGGCCCGCCGGCCGACCGGTTGAGAACTCAGGCGGAGCTTGACCGGCTGGACGATCATCAGCGATCCCTGGCACCCGGGGTCCAGCGTGTGATCGAGAGACAAATTACGGACACCCTCCGCCGCCAGGGAATCTACAGCCCGTTTAACCTCCGTATCTCGTTCCCGCCGGTCAGTTTCAAACTGGCGCGGCCGCCCAACTTGCTGGTTGTTTCACCCCGCGACCGGATCGAGTCGATCAATGAGACGATGCTCGACCCCAATCTCACCGCCGAGGAAGCCGCTGCGATCGAGGCCCGGGTGGATCAACTCAACGTATCTTCCCTGGTCACCGGCATTGGCGGCCTCGGCGCTACCTATCCCACGTTCGTGGCCGATGATATGGACCTGCGGGCAACCATCCAGACGTCCGCCCACGAGTGGGTCCATCAGTACCTGGCTTTCCGGCCGCTCGGTTTCCGCTATATTCTGGACCTGACCGGCCTGCGCCCCAGCCGGGACGTGACCTCGCTGAACGAGACACTCGCCGACATTGTTGGCCGGGAGATCGGGGACCTGGTCTTCCAGGAATATTACGGCGGTCAGCCCACAGACGGAACCGGTGAGGGACCAACGGTTGAGCCCGTCTTTGACTTCAACCGGGAGATGCGCGAGACCCGGCAACAGGTCGACCGGTATCTGGCTCAGGGGCAGGTGGACGCCGCCGAGCAGTACATGATGGAAAGGCGGGACTATCTGGCCGGCAACGGTTACCACATCAGGAAGCTCAATCAGGCATATTTCGCCTTCCACGGGTCGTACGCCGACAGTCCGACCTCGGTTGATCCGATCGGGGCCGACCTGAGGGAACTGCGCAGTCAATCAGGCTCGCTCCAACGCTTCCTTGAACGGGCCTCATCAATCAGCAGCCGGCAGGCGTTGAAGAACGCTTTGGCCGAGGGGAGGGGGTAATGACCGAGCCTAACACACACTGCGTATTTGAAACCAAGATGGGGTGGGTGGCGGTCCTCGCTTCCGCCAGGGGCCTTCTGGCGACGACCCTTCCCCTCCCCACATCTACCCGGGCCTTGGCCGCTCTAGGCCCCGGAATACCCAACTCCCTGCCCGATACCCGGAGTCTGTCCGATCTGATAAGACGCCTCGGCGACTATTTCAACGGGCGCAGGGTCGACTTTCCGGATGCCCTCGAACCGGTCGGCGGCACGCCCTTCCAGAAACGCGTCTGGGAAGGGACCCGTCTCATTCCGTACGGCGAGACCAGGAGCTACCAGTGGGTCGCCCGCCAGATCGGCCACCCGGCGGCGGCGCGGGCGGCTGGCCAGGCGCTCGGCCGGAATCCATGGCCCATCGTCGTCCCCTGCCACCGGGTGATTGCCAGCGACGGCGGGCTGGGCGGCTTTGGCGGGGGGCTGGAGATGAAGCGGGAGTTGCTGGCCATGGAACGCTCATGGCGATCGGCAAAACTGGTCGCCATGATTCCTTCCGTCGGACTTACGGGCGGTACTTCTTGACCGAATCCACCATCGCTTTGACATTGGCCGGCTTGGCGCAGTCGATCGAGCTTCCGCAACCCAGGATGTAGCCTCCCCCCTTACCGACGACTTTGATGAGCTTCTTGCAGTATTCATCTACGTCCTGCGGCGAGCCGGCCGTCAGTAAAGCCGGCGGGACCCCACCCTGAATACAGCAGTGGTTACCCAGCACTTCCTTTGCCCTGAAGATATCAGTCCTTTCACAGAAGAATATGAGCTTTCCCTTGGGGAACTCCAGCAGATACTCAAGGCGCTTGTCCCACACTCCTTCGAAGAAGTGGGCGACGATGTAGCCAAGATCGATGCTTGCCCAGGTGGACCGCTTGAGACCAGGCCAGTAGAACCGCTCAAACTGCTTGAGCGACATGAACTCGTCCGAGCCGCGGTGAAGTGGCCCGCCGCCCCGTTGCGGCATGCCGGTCCAATTGGGATCGGCCGGGACCGCGTTGGCGATCCGGGTGTTGAGCACCTTTTCAGAAGCGGCGATGAGCTTTTCCGGGCATCGATACATGTCGAGCATGATCCCACGCATTCCTCTGAGCAGGTCAGCAATGGCATCCAACGGCGCTCCCCCCACCCCACTCCCAGCACCGCCTCCCCCATACTGGGAGGGGAATCCCAGCCTTTCCATGTGCCTGGCGAACTGGGCGCTCTCTTCAGCGATCCTGCTCTGCTCCTTGACTGCCTGTTGCACCCGGACGGCTATCTGCTGGAATTCGGGCCGCGCGAAAAAGCCCAGGAAACCCGGAAAGCCGCTCTCTCTCAAGGCGCCGATGGGGGGCAACTCGGTCAGCAGCTCCAGAATTCCGTAAATGCGGGGAAAATAGTACCGCAGAATGAAGTCGGATGGGTCATTTATGAAGATGTCGTATTCCTCCGGCTTCATGTACTCATCCTCGACAAACTGGTAGTCGGCGTCATCGGGGAGCGGGCCACCGGGCCAGCGGTAGTTCTTTGTCTCGAGGAGGCCGAGCACTGTGCCCCCGTTTGCGGCAACTCCTATCCCGCCCATGTCCGGCTCGAGCTCGAGCAGCAATTTCCGGCCCGCCTGCCTGTATGCGTCATGGTCGTAAAACACCGCCGAGGAAGGCAGTCCCGCCGTCCTGGCCGCAAAAACACCGGCGTTCAAAGTCACCGGCACCCTGTCCGGCTCCCTCAACGCAATGGCATCGTTGACTCGCTTTTCTCTTTCCAGCCGAAGGTCGTCCACCGACTTACCGTGTTTCTTCTCGATTTGGGAGATCAGCTTCTTTTCTTCCGCAATCAGTTGGTCCGTGGTTTTCACTGTGCGGCTTTTCGGCGTCATTGGATTCCTCCTCTGCAATTTCGTCGGCGGGCCCGATCTAAGACATCCTGGTATCCGGCTTTGCCGGGTGTCAACGCCCTGGAATCTCCGTCGGTGTTCAGCCCGTCACTCCGACTCCTCCGGGTCCGGGATGCCGCAGGTCCCGTCGGCACACTCCTCTCCGGACCTGGGTGCCCGCCACTTGTCAACCGATTCGCTGCGCATGTAGCCGTATTCGGAGTATTTCCACAAAGGATTGGTGTTCCCGCCCACCACGACGATGTTGATCTTGTTGGGGTCGTAATACGGAGCGATTAGTTCATCCGGCTTGGCCTTCATGAATGTTGCGAATGGCTCGACACCTTGAATGCCTTGCGGCCTGACCAGCCAGTCAACGTGATCGTACCCCCAGTACCGCCCGGCAGGCATCTTCGCATTCTGTGATAACCACCGGCTGAAGTCTTGCTTGGTGGCGAAACCGTCGTTTTCCTTAAGCATCTTCGCGATCGCCGGGTCCATAACTATGGTCACGTTGGCGTTGGTCGGCGGGACGGTGCTCAGCTCAAGACACATTTCCTCGCCGATAGACCGTTTCGAAGCAGTGCCGGCGCTGTTGGCGAACACCCAGCCCCGGAAGATGCTGACCACGCTCTCGTCCTTCTTGAACCCCTTCTGAACGTGGAAGGGCTCCCAGACGCTGTCTTCTTCATTCTCGGCGCAGCAGTTGTTGTTGTAATTGAGACTGCTGCCAAGTGAAGACCACATATTGTGCCTCGGTCTCATATCCACCCAGCAGGTAGCCATGAGCGTCCAGGCCCGCCCAATCACGGAGTTGGCCATGTTTATTGGCGAAAGCGCCCCGATCCCCGAATTCATCCCGATTTCGTTACGGATGGGCCCGTTCACCAGCAGCATCGCCGACCAGTTCGACGAAGAAGACTGAATCGGGTCCAGCTTGGACGCGGCGGTGGCCAGAATGACGGGGAAATACTCGGGCTTGGCGCCCGCCATCACCGCCAGAACGGCCGCATTCTCCACGGTGTACTGGACCGAGCCTCTGATATTGAAGCGCATCATTTCCCCGACCACCTCATCAGGTTGCGCACAAGTCGCGGCGAGCATCTTCTTGACGCGCTCCTCGGTGGGCAGTATGATGGGCAGTCCGTCGGTCCAGCCCCTGTCGAAGAACAGCTGCTGCAAGTTCTCTTCAGTGTCCGGTTTCAGGAAAGCCCCGGGACCGGACACTCCGGCTTTCGGCGCCTGGAACTTCAGCTTCTTCGGGTCAACAGGCTTCGTCAGGTTGTCGATGATGTCTTCGATCACGGGCCGCCCGGTGTCGGGATTGTTGCCGACGACGTACGCGTCCAGCGCTTCATCGGACATGCCGATTACGGGATGCGGGGTGAAAAGGAAAGGCATGTATCCTGCCCGGCGGTCATCGCGGACCACCGACACGAACGCCCCCGTTGTAAACGGCGCCGTAGGAATACCATATTTCCGCTCGAGAGTGATGCTGCAGTCAGCGACCGCTGACACACAGCCTATTCAGCCACCCACGCCGATGACGGCCGCATGTCCTTGAGCCTTGATCTCCTCCCAGAGCTCTTGCGAATCGTCCCTGAAAGCGCTGCCCGCCTTCCGCTTCCGGACCGTGGTGACCGACGGCATGTTCTTCTCGAACCAGCGTTCAATGGCCTGCATGAACTTGTAGCTGCCGCCGTAGCCGATATCTACCAGATATATCGTCTTGCCATCCAACGTGTTCAGCCGTTTTGCCAGCGATTCCACAGGGACCGCCGCGGCAGCAAACCCGCCCTTGTTTTCGATCAAGGTTCTGGGTTCAGGGTTCATCACATCATCCAGTAGAGTTATTGCCACTATCTTCCCTCCTCCGACGCGAGCCGCTCATCCTGAATCTGTCCGCAGGAAGGCGCTCACCGGCCTGAACCTTATTTCTTCGCCCGTGCCGACTCATCAACCCAGGTCAGGTCTTGTCTGGCTTTTCCCCAGCCCGAATCCGTAGTCGCGTACGGGTCCCGGCCCAGTTGCCTTTGCTCCGCTCGCTTCCTGGCCGATTCATCCTGCCGCCTGCTGCCTTCAGGAGTGGAGAAGTCGAGCACCCGTTGGAAGTTGTCCCGCAGCATTTGTTCGGCGGTGGTGAAGGGAAGGACATACAGCTGTTCGTTCTCGATGCCCCGCTTCAGCCAGCCGGCCAGCTCCACCGGGTCCATACCCTGGGCATGTATCGAACGCAGGAAATCAACCGTTTTTTCGTTGGCGTTGTACCCGGTGTTCTCCAGGTGCTTGGGCCTGGTATAGATGGCTTCGGCGATATTGGACCTTATGTTGGTCGGACAAAGAACGGACACACCGATGCCATACGGCTTGAGAGCCAGGTAATAGCTCTCCATCAGGTTATTGACCGCGGCTTTGGCCGCACAGTATGGCGCGTCTCCGGCGAGGCCCATGAAACCGCCCCATGATGAGGTGGTGGCTATATGCCCCCCTTTGCCGGCCTTGATCATGCGTGGCACGAACGTCACCATGCCGTTGATAACCCCACCCAGACACACCCCTAGAACCCAGTCGTAGTCCTCGAACGTCGAGGCCTCCGCCGGCCCGAACGTGTTAACCCCGGCGGTGTTGAATAGCAGCTGAGGGGGACTCCCGAAGACCCGTTCTACTTCGTCGGCCGCCGCCGCATATGCCTTGCGGTCGGTAATGTCCAGCTTGATCGCGTGCGCCTCTGCCTTCTTGTCCCGGAAGTACGCCATTGCTTCATCGAGATGGTCTTGCCGGATATCGGCGAGGACCACTTTGCAGCCCGCCTCGGAAAACAGTTTCGCCTGCCCCAGTCCCGCCCCGGATGCCCCCCCGGTGATGAAAGCTACCTTCCCCTTGAAATCTCTCATGCTACCCCCTTCGTTACTCCGGACGTCATGAATCTACCGGCCAGCTATCTCCGTTCGGCCGTCAAAATGGGACCGCTCCTGGACGCAGCAGGCCTATTTCCCCGTCGTTCGTTTGAGCGGGCCCGGCGTGGTCTGTTTTTCGTATATCGGATTGTAGACCAGCGTTCCGAAAGACTTAATCACTTCGTGCCGCTTGGTATTTGGCGGTTCATCAGGCATCGATCTCAGAATCGCCTCACCCCGTACGGCATAGCCCGCCTTGAATTCGGGATGAGTGTTGATGAATAGGTCGTTTCTCTTTATGCCTCGCAGCACCCGTTCTCCCATCTCCACCGGGTCCATGAACACACTCTGGTCCATCGGCGGCCGCTGCGCTCCGGGCGGTGGCGCTCGGCGCTCCTCAACCTCGTTCCTCAGATGGGCGGGGCGGTTGATCTGTGTCGAGACCCCCAGGTTCGTGGCCACCG
Organism: uncultured Chloroflexia bacterium; assembly: GCA_963735055.1. GTDB lineage: Bacteria > Chloroflexota > Dehalococcoidia > Dehalococcoidales > UBA2162 > JBBITI01. The sequence continues at coordinate 696,989 of CAVTJN010000004.1, forward strand.
GACCGGGAAACAGTACCGACGCCCCCACGTTGGTGCCCTGGAGATCGGTTGCGATTGTCTCCATCATTCCGGCGACAGCGTATTTCGAGGTGTTGTAAACCACACAGCCGGCCACCGCACAGAGTCCCGCGGTAGAAGAAGTCGACACGATATGTCCTCCCTCTCCATGCTTCAGGATTCTCGGCAGTATGGTCGTGATGCCGTTAACAACCCCCCCGATATTGATCGACAGGCCAAAATCCCAGTCTTTGTAGGTGGTGGACTGGATGGGGCCACCCCCTGCGCCCACCCCTGCATTGTTTATCAACACGTGTATCTTGCCGAACACCTTCTCTGCCTCGTCGGCTGCCCGGACATAGGCCTCACGGTCGGTAACATCGAGTTTGACGGCATGCACCGGCAGCTTCTTCTCCTTGAAATAGGCCATGGCTTCATCCAGGGCATCCTGCCGCGTGTCGGCGATCACCACCTTCATGCCATTGGCGGCAAAGACCTTGGCGATACCCAGCCCGATGCCGCTGGCGCCACCGGTAACAAATGCTACTTTACCTTCTACATTTTCCATCATCGCTATCCTTTCACTTGTTCCAATATGTTGCTCGGCAACTCGCAGATGCCGTCGGCGCAGTTGGCCTGGGCCGGCATCCGCAGCTCCCGGTCACTGCGAATTCCATTCTTGGGCATCCATTTGTCGATCGGTTCCGTCTGCAGATATGTGAAATCAGCGGTCATGAATATCGGGTTCCACTCCCCCCCCACCACGATGAAGCTGATCTTCGAGGCGTCAAGGGGGCGTCCCCCCGGACTCATCGTCTTTGCTTCTTTCACCAGGTACTCGCTCAGTTCCTGTTTGGTTTTGAAGCCGTCCTTTTCCAGGCCCCGGGCTACCAGCGGGTCGACGATGAAAGTGACCGGGAAGCCCATCCGGACCATGACTTCGGCCATACGTTTGGCCGGCCCCACGCTGAAACCCTGCATACTCCAGCCCCGGAAAAGACTGATGGTGCTTTCGCCGGCCTTGAAGCCTTTTTGCACGTGGAAGGGTTCCCATGGCGAGCGCTCCTGGTTTTCACCGCAGCACAGGTTGTTGTAGTTGAAATTATTGCCGGCGCCCCCGGTGAAGTTCTCAGCCAGGTTGATATCTCCAAAATTGATGCTCATCAGTGTTCCGGTCCGGCCAATGACCGAGTTTGCCAGGTTGAAAGGGCTCAGGGCGCTGCTGCCGCAGTTCATCCCGATCTCGTTCCGGACTGGGCCATTGACCACTATCATGTGCGCCCAGGAGCCGGTCGAACTGGGGATCAATGCCCGCTGCGTGGCCGCTATCGCCAGTATGACCGGGAAATGCTCGGGCCGGGCGCCCGCCATGACGGCATTGACGGCCACTTTTTCGACGGTGTATTCCAATTTCTCTTCGTGTGGCGTGACCGACATATGTCCGATCACTTCCTGCGGATCATGGTCCGTCCCGGTCAGCATTTCGGCCACTCGCTCTTCAGTGGGCAATATGACCGGCAAACCGTCGGTCCAGCCGTTCTTGATGAACAACCGCCGCAGATTGTCCTCGGTATCCGGCGCCAGCAGCCGCGGCCGCCGCGGTCGCTTCGAAGCCGCCGGGTGCCTCTCCGCTTCAGTCAGGGGTTTGGTCAACGCATCGATCACCTCCTGCATCAGCGGCAGGCCGGTCATTGGATCATTCCCCTCCACATACTGGCGATGAATTTCCCGTGAAACCCAGGCCGTCGGATGCGGCGGAAAACTGAAACGCAAAGGCACGCCATGGATCTGGGCATCCCGCGCCATGTAGTTAGCGAAATGGGAGGTGGCCATGGGGGCAGTGGGAATGCCGTAGTCTTCGATCGTCCGGGCAAATTCGGCGAGACCCGCCGCACAGCCGTCTCACGAACCCACACCAAAGACAACGGCGCCGGCCTGCTTCTTGATCTCCTGCCATAGCACCGGGTCATTGGCAAAGGTGTTGCCCCCTTTGCTTCGAAAAACAGTCTTTATCTCCGGCCGGTTGCGGGCGAACCAGCCCTGCACCTCTTCCATGAATTCCTTGGCCCCGACAAAACCCGTTTCCACCAGGTAAACGGTCTTGCCTTCGAGAGTGGAAAGCCGCTCGGCCATGTGCGTCGGCTTCAGCGTGCCCTCCGGCTGGCCCAGCGGGTTCAGCAGGTCCATCATCTCATTTTCCGGCGACAGCGCGGTTCCGAAAATACCGCTCGGTTGGCCCCGGGGGTCCAGAACTGTGTAGCCGTTCTTGTCCATATTCCCTCCCATCCTGGTTACCATCTGTACGCGAGGTCTACATGGGCGCCCCGGACTACTCCCAGGGGAGTTCGCGGCCGGTCTGCCCCTTCCCCACCCGCCGCTGACGGGTTTCAGATACGCCCCGCATTTTGAGCGTCAGGAAGTCGACCTCAAACTGGTCGACCAGACCGGCGCCGGCGAAACTGAAATAACAGTTGTCCCCGATGATGATATGGTCGAGGACCTTGATCTGCATGATCCGGCCCGCATAGACGAGGTCGCGCGTCACGTCTTTGTCGGCATCGCTCGGGTCGGGGCTGCCGGAGGGGTGGTTGTGCACGAAGATGAGGCCGGTGGCCGAGTGCCGGAGAGCGCTGGCAACCACCTCCCGTGTCCACACCACGCTGGCATCCACCGTGCCCTCGAAAAGGTCCTCCGCCGCCACGATCCGGTTCTGGCTGTTGAGAAACAGCACCTTGAATACCTCACTCTTGAGATCGCGCATCGAGTGGTACAGGTAGTCGAAGATCGCCTGCGCCGAGTCCAGCACCGGCCGGTCGATCACCCCCTCTTTGAGGAATTGGCGCGCCACTTCCTGAACCAGCTTGACACCAAGGGAATTGACCTGGCCGATCCCCTTGATCTGTCGCAGTTCGTCCAGCGGAGCCTCCAGTACCCCGCGCAATGACTTGAACCGGGCGATCGCCTCCTTGGCCTGGTCCTTCATGTCCTTTCGCGGCTGGCCGAGGGTGAGGAGCAGTTCGACCGTCTCGTAGTCGTGGAACCCGGCCAGGCCGGACTTGATAAACCGCCGGCGGAGCCGCTCGCGGTGCTCCTTGTTCTTTTCCTGCTTGTCCCTGGTATTCATGTTCAGCTGGCTCACCTGTCCCGGCCTACGGTTCGTCAACCGTCAGCCCGTCTTCCCCCACCAGCGCCTCCAGCCGCTGCCGCAGCTCCGGGCAGTAGCCGGTACTCACCCCGGTCAGCCGGGCGTGGGTAACCTTGTCATCGGCGTTCAGGCACAGGCTGACCTCATCTTCACCGCTGAATTCCCGTAGCGTGGCAACTACCTTGTGCAGGCGGGAAATGTCTTCATCCCGGTCTGCTGTCTCGCCCAGGCTGATGACCAGCCGGTGCTTTCTTGCAGGGCTGCCCGCTGATGCCGGCGGCCGGTCCGCCACCGCCGTGGCCACTGGTTCCCGGAGACGGTCGGGCGTTTCCACCGGTGGCGTACTCACCTGTACCGGTTCGGCCACCACCGACTCCGGGGACGCGGGAGCGGGCTGATACCGGCGGGCGCGGTCGCAGTTCAACTGGACGGCGTCGTCCCTTACCCGCACCTTACCTTCGATGACCAGCGTATTCCCTTCCTGCCACAGGTCGCGATCGGCATCGTAGACCCTTGGCCAGACCATAGTTTCGATGCTGCCGCTTATGTCCTCAAGCACGGCTTTGACAAAGGGCTTGCGTTCCCGCGTAAACAACTCGGTGACCTGGGCCACCTCGCCGACCACGGCCACACTCTGGCCGTCCATTTCCGCATCAATTTCGCTCGGCCAGATCATGCCCGGTTCCCTGAGGGCACCGGCGAATTGCCGGGACAGCGCCACCCCGAGCAGCTCTTTCTCCCACTGTGATCTTTCCCTGGGATTGATCTCGGCCGGCTTGAGTTGGAGGGGCGGGAGGGGCGTAGACACGGTCTGTCCCCAAAGGTCAAACATGGTCGACTGCCCCGACTCGCGCAGCCGCTGTTCCCGTTGGGCAAGTGATAGAATGTCGGGGACGTTGTTCAACAACGTGCCCCGGTCGCCGAATTCATCCAGGGCGCCTGCCTTGATCAGGCTCTCGAGCACCCGGCGGTTCATGCCGTGCAGATCGGCGCGGCGGGACAGGTCTTCCACCGACTTGAACGGGCCGCCGCGGCCGCGTTCGGCGATTACCGGGTCGATGGCCCCTGCCCCCACGTTCTTGATGGCCGCCAGCCCGAAGCGGATGGCCGACTGCCCATCGGCGGTGGCTTCAATGGCAGAAGCTAGCCTGGCTCCGGTTGATGTCCGGCCGCAGCACCGCGATGCCCAGGCGGCGGCACTCGGCGACGGCACTGGCCACTTTCTCCGCCGTTCCCATGTGGGACATCAGCAACGCGGTCATGTACTGCACCGGGAAGTTCGCCTTGAGATAGGCCGTCTGGTAGGCGATCAGGGCATAGCTGAAGGCATGCGCCTTGTTGAAGGCGTATCCCGCAAAAGGCTCGATCAGGGCGAAGATCTTTTCGGCAATTTCGGGGCTGAAGCCGTTCTTCACCGCTCCGGCCATGAAACTGCCGCTTCTCCTTCTGCATGACCTCGGCAATCTTCTTGCCCATGGCCTTGCGGAAGATGTCCGCCTGGCCCAGGCTGTAACTGGCCAACGCCCGCACGATAAATAGCACCTGTTCCTGGTAGACGATGACGCCGTAGGTCTCTTTCAGGATATCTTCGAGTGCCGGATGAACATAGTGGATCGGTTCCAGACCCTGCTTGGCCTTGATAAAGGTGGGTATGTGTTCCATGGGCCCGGGGCGGTAGAGGGCGACCATGGCGGCGATATCGCTCGAAGCTGTGTGGTTTCAACTCTTTGATGTAGCGCCGCATGCCGGCGCCTTCCAGTTGGAAGACCCCGGCCGTCTCTCCCGACGACAGCAGCTCAAAGGTCTTGGGATCATCCATGGTGAGGCGGTTACAGGTCAATGTCAATACCACGATCTTCTCTGATGATTTCCCGGGCCTTGCCCAGGATGGTCAGGTTGGCCAGACCGAGAAAGTCCATCTTCAGCAGGCCGATCTGGGCGATGTCTTCCATCGACGAATTGCGTCATCACGGCTGCGTCACCGCTCGCCCGCGCCGCCCGCTGCAGCGGAACATAACGGGTCAACGGCTCCTGCGAAATGACGACGCCGGCGGCGTGCGTGCTGGCGTGGCGGGACGATGCCCTCGACCTTACGGGCTGAGTCCACCAGTTTGCGCACGATGGCGTCCTGGTGGTAGATGCTCCGCAGTTCCGCATTCTCTTCCATGGCGCCGGTCCAGTGTCATGTTCACGGCAAACGGGACCAGCCTGGCCACGCGGTCGACGTCGCCGTAGGCCATACCCAGCGCCCGGCCGACGTCGCGGAGCGCCGCCCGGGCCCCCAGCGTCCCGAAGGTGATGATCTGGGCCACATGGTCCTGGCCGTATTTCTGCGAAACGTAGGCGATGACCTCGTCGCGCGCGTTCGTCCTCGAAGTCCATGTCGATATCCGGCATTTCCTTACGCTCGATGTTCAGGAAACGCTCGAAGACCAGCCGGTGTACTGATCGGGTCGATCTCAGTGATGCCCAGGCAGTGCAGGACGATGCTGGCCGCGGCGCTGCCCCGGACCCCGAAGAGGATCCCCCGCGCTTTCGACGAACGAGATGATGTCCCAGACAACCAGGAAATAGTTGGCGAACTGGGTCTTCTGGATGACGTCGAGTTCGTAGTCGAGGCGTTCCTCTATTTCGGCGGAGGGGTCCGGGTAATACGTGGCCAGGCCTTCACGGCAAAGGTCCGACAGGTACTCGTCCGGCGTCTTCCCTGCCGGCAGGTCGATCTCCGGCAGGTGCAGGCGGCCGAAATCCAGCTTCAGGTTGCACATGTCGGCGATCTCCGCCGTGTTCTCCAGCGCCTCGGGGATGTCCTGATAGAGCTCGGCCATCTCGTCCTGGGTCTTCAGGTAGAAGTAGTCGCCCGCCATCTTCATTCGCTTCTCATCGTCGACCGTGGTGTTGGTGCCGATGCACAGCAGGAGGTCGTGACGTCGGCGCGTCCTCGCGGTTGACGTAGTGGACGTCATTGGTCGCCACCAGCGGCATTCCCGTATCACGGCTGAGGGCGATCAGGTGCTGGTTCACCATCTCCAGTTCCGGCGATCGGGTGGCGTTGTATTTCCAGGTAGAATTCGCCAAAGATCTCCTTATACCACAGCGCCGCTTGCCGGGCATCATCAGGCGACCCGCCCTTAACAGGGACGGAATCTCACCGGCAAGACAAGCCGATAGGGCCACCAGGCCCTCGATGGTGCTGCCGGAGCTCGTCTTTGGTCTACCCGCGGCTTGTAGTAAAAGCCCTCCAGGTGGGCCTTGGTCGTCAAGCTGGATCAGGTTCCGGTAGCCCGTCTGGTCCTTGGCCAGGAGAACCAGATGGAAGTAGTCTTGTCGGCCGCCGTTCTCGGTCTTCGCCGTTCCGTCGGCCGCGACGTACACCTCGCAGCCGATAATGGGCTTGATCCCGGCGGCCTCGCGCCGCCTGGTAGAATTGGATGACGCCGTACATCACGCCGTGGTCGGTCATGGCCAGGCTGTCCATACCCAGCTCCTTGGCCCGGGCCACCAGTTGGGGGATTCGACACATGCCGTCAAGCAGGCTGTACTCAGTGTGAACGTGGAGATGGGTGAACATGGCACCTCGGAGGGGACGATTTCCCCGCTATTATAGCATAGGGATACGACACTAATTGCCAATCAAAATCGCCGGCCAGGTGGTCCGCTGGCTGTTCATCCTGTGCCTGCCGCTCCTGCTGCTGACCGCCGCCCTGCGCATCCCGGCCAGCAGTGCCTGGTTGTACTACTCGCTTTTCAATAAGTATCAGGTGGGGACGACGACCGGATTGGATGCCCCGGCACTCAAGGCGGCCGCCCGCGGCCTGGTCGGCTATTTCAATTCCGGAGACGAGTACATCGACCTGACGGTGACCAGGAACGGCCAGCCCTTCGTGCTTTTCAACGAACGCGAAATCGTGCATCTCAAGGACGTGAAAAAGCTGTTCCAGCTGGACCTGCATGTCCTGTGGGCAACGGGCGCCTTCGCCATCGCATACGCGGCGTTCGCCGTGTTGGGCGGCCGGCGCCGGCGGGCGATGCTGGCGAGGGCTGGCTTGTATGGGGCTGGGCTCACCCTTGGGCTGATGCTGGCCATGGGCGTCGGCATGCTGTTTGATTTCGACGCCCTCTTGTGGCGGTTTCACCTGGTGAGCTTTGCCAACGACTTCTGGCTGCTGGACCCGGCACGCGACTACCTCATCATGCTGATAACACACGGATTCATGTATGATGCCGCATTTGTGGTGGCCGGGGCGACCGGGGCGGCGGCGCTGGTGGTGGGTGCAGCGGGTGGTGGCTATCTGCTCCATTTACGGAAGCAGGAAAACAACTCCCACATATAGTATCGTGAGTCTTGAGCGCCGACTCTGTGTGGACCTGGCGCCGCCCTGCGCCCTTCCGCCAAATCGCTCCCCTTGAACAACAGCTGATGCCGGCGGATCGGTCCAATCGACTCTTCAGTGGAGACATAGACGATGACGGGGCGGGATTCCCCTACTTCGGCTCGTCGCCGAAGCGCTTCTCCATGTCGGAGAGGAACCGCTCAATCTCGGGTGACAACGGTGGCTGTTTGGTGTCCGGGGTGCGGTGGGGATGGGTGTCGTACTGCTCCTCCATCTCCTTGACGATGGCCTTGAGTTGCGGGTTCTTGTTCAGGGCCTGGCTGACTTCCTCGCCTTGCTGATGCGCTCGATCGTAGTAATCGTTATCCACCGGGATGCTGTACATCGATGAAATCATGTCCATCAACCGGGCCGCGCCGTTGTAGTCTTCTTCGAGCTGTGTATACTGGGGAATGTGGGCGATCAGGCTCATCGTCTCCATGCCCAGATCGGGTGCTTTCTGACTGATCAGCGTCGTGATGGTGGTCGGGCCCTGGTACTTGCTGGACTCGATCCCGAGACCTTCGAGTTCCGACGCCGTGGTCTGTCCACTCGAGCCACCGGTCACCTGCAAAGGCATGGTGTGGGGAACATAGTCGTACATACTGCCCAACAGGCAGTAGCGCTTGACGCCCATCCGGGCGAGCACGCGCACAATGGACTCGATATAGAGGTCGCTGTGGTTATGCGGCTCGAGCAAGTGCAGAAAGATGAAGTCGTTCCCATTGGTGCCCCGGCCGTAAGTCATGTAGGTGTTGGGGACCGCAACCTGGCGCTTACCATCGTCATCGTAGTAGATGGTGGGCCGGTAACGCGTGAAGTCGAAGAAGTTGCCGGGACGGGAAATCCGTCCCAGGTCCTCGGCCTGAAAATGCTTTTCCAGCCAGGCAAGCGTTAGCGTCCCGACACTGCCGACATCGATCCACGGGTCGAGCATCGCCAGCACGTGGGGATCATGCAATTCCGGGATGGGTTCATCCAGCTCAAAAGCGCCAACTCTCATAGCCTAATTGTAGCACAATCCGGCTCGCTGAAGCCGAAACCGGCGCCGTGGCACGCCTGCCCGGGGCGCTTAGGGGCGAATGTTCGACCCGGGTTGACCCGCCACCGATAGTTGCACGGCTTGCGGCGTCAGGGTCAGGTGTTTTCAGCGGAATGTCAACCATAGTTTAGGCCTCATTCTGCTGAAGCGGGACTATCGTCCCTCCGGAATAGCCTAAGCCGACTATTGCCGCGCCCCTCTTGTGTAACTACTATGAGGATAGCTTGCTTTTTGGTAAGAAAAGAGATGCCGCGAGCCCTGATTCGTGAATCTGAAGTTGTGATCTCGGCCGTGGCGGCAATGGGGAGTGTAGGCGCGAGCGCCGTCGCATGAAACGGCGATGGCTCTATGCTATGATATCCTGTAATCCAGAGGGATAGCCATCCATGTCAATGAGGGAGACTTAGCTTCATGAAAGCACTCGTGCTGGCTGGCGGAAAAGGCACGCGCCTGAAGCCGCTGACGACCACGATGACCAAGCAGTTGGTGCCGGTGGCCAACAAGCCCATTCTGTTCTACGTTCTCGACCAGATACGTGGAGCCGGGATCTCGGACATCGGAATCATCATCGCCCCGGAGACCGGGCAGTCCATCAAGGATGCTGTCGGAAACGGCTCACGCTGGAACGCCCGCATAACCTTCATCCCCCAGGCCGAACCCAAGGGACTGGCCCATGCCGTCCTGACGGCCCGGGATTTCCTGGGTGATTCATCCTTCCTCATGTTCCTGGGCGACAACCTGGTGCAAAAAGGCATTACCCGTTTCGTGGAGGAGTTCCAGCGTAACGCCGCCTCCATCGACTCGCTGATTCTCCTTAAGGAAGTCAAGGAGACCCATCTTTTCGGGATCGCCGAGCTCAACGCCAAGGGCGAAGTCTTCCACATTGAGGAAAAACCCAAACAGGCCAAGAGTAACCTTGCCGTCATCGGCGTCTACGTTTTCTCCCCCGTTATTCACGAGGCGATAAGCCAGATCAAACCGTCATGGCGGGGTGAACTGGAAATCACCGACGCCATTCAAAAGTTGATCGACATGGGAAAGAAGGTCCACAGTCATATTCTCGACGGATGGTGGCTGGATACCGGCAAGAAGGATGACCTTCTCGAGGCCAACCGGGTGGTGCTCGACGAATTCTTGAAACGTGACATCAGGCTGCGAGATCGGGCCGTCCTGTCAAATCGTGGGCCGGGTTGAAATTGGCAAGGGTACCACCGTCGAGAGCAGCACCATCCGCGGGCCGGTCTCCATCGCCGAAAACTGCCGCCTGTCCAACTGCTTCGTCGGCCCTTTTACCAGCATCGGTCCGGGGACCGTGATCGCGGACTCCGAAATCGAACACTCGGTCATTCTGGACAATTGCCTCATCCAGAGCATCGACCGCCTGCTCGATAGTATCATCGGCCGCGGGACTCACGTGGTGGCGCACAAGGACAAGTTCAGGGCAGTCCGGCTCTTTCTTGGCGACGACGCGCGGGTGGAACTCTAAAATGGCCGTCAAGGAATATCCTCTATCTGGCGTCAAGACCTACGATCTCAGTCTGCTCCCTGACGAACGCGGCTTCTTCAGTGAAGCCATCAGGCAGGACTGGAGCGACGTCGTTCAGGAGCAGATCGTACAGGCAAACCTCAGCTTCACCTACCCCAACATCGTCCGCGCCTGGCACCGCCATCTGCGCGGGCAGGTGGATGTCTTCCTGGTGCTGGACGGCGCCCTGAAGATCTGCGCCTACGACCCGGACAGTGGAAAGCTGGCCGAGGTCGTCGCCAGTTCACGTAAGCCGATGCTGGTCCGAATCCCCGGTCACTACTGGCACGGCTTTAAAGCGGTGGCCGCCGCGTCTTCCGGGGGAGCGCTGCTGATGTACTTTGTCAACCGCCTCTACGACCCTAAAGACCCCGATGAGGAACGGCGGCCGTGGGACGACCCGGCGATCGTGCCGTCAGAGATTAACGGCAATAAGAAGGAGCCAAGGGCAGGCCAGCCCTGGGACTGGTTTGCCCCGCCGCACAAGTAGATGAAGGTACTGGTTACCGGCGGCGCCGGATTCATCGGCGCCAATTTCCTCCACCATAGCCTGCAGACTCACCCGGACTGGGACGTGACCAACCTGGATTCCGTGACCTATGCGGGTAATCTGGAGAACCTGAAGGGCATCGAAAAGGAGCCGCGCTACCATTTCGTCAAAGGGGATATCGCCGACCGGACCGTCGTCGACACCCTGCTCAGTCAGAAGTTCGACGTAGTGGTCAACTTCGCCGCCGAATCACACGTCGACCGCAGCATACTGGACTCGTCCCCGTTCATCGACACCAACATCCGCGGCACTCAGGTCCTACTCGAAGGCGTACGCCGACACGGCGTCGGTAAGTATCTCCAGGTCTCCACCGATGAAGTGTACGGTTCCACCGAGCAGGGCAGCTTCTCCGAGCTTTCTCCATTGGACCCCAGTAGCCCCTATTCCGCCAGCAAGGCCAGTGCCGACCTCCTGTGCCTGGCCTACTTCAAGACTCATCACACGCCGGTGGTCATCACCCGCTGCACTAACAACTTCGGCCCTTACCAGTTCCCGGAGAAGCTCATTCCCCTGGTCATCAGCAACGCCCTGGAAGACAAGCCGGTACCGGTCTACGGCGACGGGCTGAACGTTCGGGACTGGATTTTCGTGATCGACCATTGCCTGGCCATCGATGCTGTCGTCCAGCACGGCCGGATCGGCGAGGTGTACAACGTCGCCGGCGGCAACGAGAAGACCAACCTGGAGATCATCAGGGAACTCCTGCGCCTGGTGCGGAAGCCGGACAGCCTGATCCGGTTCGTTACCGACCGTCCCGGCCACGACCGCCGCTATTCCATCGACAGCGCTAAACTCCAGAATGAGCTTCACTGGAAGCCGACCCATCCGTTCCCGGAGGCCCTGGCCGCCACCGTCGACTGGTATCTCAAGAATGAGCCCTGGTGGCGCCGCATCAAGAGCGGCGACTACTTGAAGTACTATGACACCTGGTACAACCGAAAATGAGGGTCCTGATCACCGGCGCCAACGGCCAGTTGGGTTCCGACCTGGTCGAGGCCCTCAAGAGTCACGACCTGGCGCCCCTGACCCACGCTGACGCCGACATCACCGACCTCAAAGCCATCGAGGCGGCGTGCATCAACTACCGGCCGGACGTCATCATTAACACGGCGGCCTACGTGCGGGTGGACGACTGCGAAGCCAATCCCGACCTCGCCTTCAAGGTGAATGCCCTGGGTGCCCGGAACCTTGCAGTGGTCGCCGAGGAGTTGGGGGCGAAGCTGGTGCACCTCAGTACCGACTATGTCTTTGGTGGCGAGCCGGCGAAGCGTGGGACCCCCTATACCGAGTTTGACACTCCGGTGCCTCCCAATGTCTACGGCCGATCCAAGCTCGCGGGCGAGGACTTTGTGCGTCACCTGTGCCGCCGCTACTTCATCGTCCGGGCGTCCGGGCTATTCGGGGTGGCAGGGTCGAGCGGGAAAGGCGGCAACTTCGTGGAAACGATGCTCAAGCTGGCGAAAGAGCGGGACCGCCTTACCGTCGTGAACGACCAGGTCTTCTCGCCCACCTACACGCCGGACCTGGCGGCCAAGATCGCCCGGCTGCTGGACACCCGGCTCTACGGCGTGTACCACGTGACGAATGCCGGCGCTTGTTCCTGGTACGAATTCGCCTCGGAGATATTGAGCCTGGGCGGCTCGAAGACTCCCATCATCCCCATCTCTTCCGCCCAGTATCCCCAGAAGGCCAGACGGCCCTCTTACTCGGTCCTTGATCACTGCTCCTTGAGATTGCAGGGCATGGATGACATCAGGGGTTGGCGGGAGGGGCTGGGCGAGTACCTGAAGCGGCGCCGTCAGTAACCAGGGTCAGCATTCACGGGCGGCTCCGCCTGTGCTGTCCCCGGTGCTGCACTCGCGGTTTCCATCGCGACACTCCCGCAGTGTCGTGTTGACTCCTTCGGTTTGGGCAGGCAGTGCCTTCGGAGATAGCGAAAACCGGCGTCAATAACTACCGGCCGGTGCCTGGCGCGGTGGAGTACGAAACGGCCACCGTGACTGAACGTCCCGCCTCAATGGATGGAATAACGATTTCTTTGCTGCCAATGGATCCACCAAACGTAGTCAAGGTCCGACCGTCAACGGTAACTGAGGCGACATCTGCTTCAGCCAGTAGTGTCAGGCCGCTTATTGACACCGTGTTGCTGTTGGTCACCACGTATGTGCCATTCGCGTTGGTCGCTATCGAAACCCCGGACAAAAGCAACAGGTAATCGGCAAAGGCGCGCATTGTCGGTGTCCATAGTAGTCCGGCTTCTCTCTTGGACTGCATGTATGCCAGTTCATTGTCAAATGCGGGCAGAATCTCTTTCTTGTGAGTGCTGGGATTGGTATACCATGTATGGTTCTCGTCGAGCGGGTAGGCCACATAATCGTGAGCAACAGACACCCCTCTTTCTGAGATCAGATCATCTATGTTTGCGGGAGTAAAGACCAGGTCGGCTACCCGAACCGTAGATATTGTAGACCAGAGATATATCTTCTTGTTGTCGGCTGTATTGTCGTCCACATTGCTATTGTAGAAAAAGAAGGGCGTAACCCAGTCCGTAAAGACGGGATGCAGTATATTGGGTTTGTCCAGGACCAGTGGGATATCGACGTATGCCCAGGCAAGGTAGTAATCATTGGCATCCATGATATCCAGGATATAGTTCTCATCGCCTTTCCTTGCCCCTTGCGAAGCCAGGTCTTCGTAGTTGAGATAAGACACCCCATGGTCAATCCAGTCTTTCGCCCCGTATTGAGATAGTGTTTTTAGACCGTCGCTGACCACTGCTCTACTATCAGTAACGGGAGTAATCGAATGCCCGACGATCTCCGCACCGGCCTTATACATCTTGTCAGTCAAAGCTTTGAAAGTTGGATCGTCCAGGTCTGCGCCAGGCAGTCCCGACACAAACACGCCTTTGGTCCAGCCGAAACCCCTTCCCATGATTCCCTTGGTGCCGTAGACGGGACTGGAGGTGTCTTCGGTGCCGTAGGCCACCGCATTCAAGGTAGGGACCGTTTCGTCGTCCGGGTGATTGGTAAAGACCGACACCGCATCGTAGCCGTTAGGCTGGCGCGTCTTCACCAGAGACCTGAGCACTGTGCCCGGGTCAATGCTGAAAGTGACGTAGGCACTGTGGCTCTGCCCGGCAAGTCCATTCTGAGCGCTCAGATCGACTGTTGCCAGATTGCCGTCTTTGATGAAGTACTCGTGTGGGTGGTTCAAGCTGTAATCGGCATAGAAACTGACTTCGCTGCTGGTCGCGTCATGGCTTCTCAGAGACATTGACTGCATCGAGTCATTGCCGAGGAATGACAGTCCGTTGTCAAACTTCACCACTTTCGGCGTATACAGGTCGCTGTAGTACTCCTTGGTGGTGTCAAAGGCATTGAGCCGCAAGTCTCTGGTCATTACTGAAGCTGCCTTCGTGGGCACCACGAAGCTCAGTCTCTCCTGGGCAACGGTGACGTCTCGCTTGTAGGAAATGGTTACGGTGTACTTGATGTTTGGCGAATGGATATTGAGTTCGTACTTGTTGGAGATCGTTGCGCCGGCGTTGGAGTCATCTGACGATGTAACCACCACGGTGTCTCCGGAGGTCGTAACCTGGGATTTCGGGTCCGCCGCCGGTCGGTTGGGGGTTGCCACGCTGCCGTAGTCCAGGTGACTGGCGGGAGAATTGTCCAGAATTACCAAGCCGTTCTTGCTGTTGACAAATCGTAGTGTGCCGTCGCCGTTCAGGAACGCCTGATAGTAGTCTGAGTCGATAACCGGGGTCCTGAAAGACAGTGTGGCGGCGCCTACGGCAGTTGGACCCTCCGCCACAGCCTGAAAGTAGTAGGCCGTGTTCACAGCGAGACCGGCGATCGATTGAGAAAATCCCCCCGGGGAGGACAGAACCTGGGGGGTGGTGGCAGAGTCCAGGGTGTTGGGGTCAGTGCCGTACTTGAAATACACTCTTACCGATCCGTTCTCTCCGAGGGATGGCAATCTCCCGTTCAGGATGGCACTATTGGTCAGGATCCGGCTGGCCGCTTCGGAGGATACCGTGAAGGGACCGTCTCGATCCATAGATTCAGCAAAGGACAGAAAGGCGTCGATTTCAGTCAGGTAGCTGGCCTTGATCCACTTGGCCGAACGCGCCACGTTGGACAATCGAACCTCGTCGATCGTCCCCTGGAACCTGCTCAACCCTGCGTCATCACTCACCCTGCCGAGGTACAGAGGTCGAGTGGAGTCAACGCTACCCAGGTCGCCCAGATCGGTCCCCGGTGAGGTGAGGACGCCGTCCACTATCTTGAGCAGTTGACTGCTCTTTTCTATGCCGATGCTGTGCCAGCTGCCCAGCAGACTTCCCTGTTCGACGTTGGCGTACGTTGAAGCTCCATTACCTTCAACCGTGCCCACATTGTCACCCGAGTTGCTTATCCACAGATTGTAACCCTGAGCGTAGTAACGCTCGGCTTTTGATAATACCGCTTTGGCCGCGATCCCGGGGGATTGATCAACGAGGGCTTCAATGGTGAAGGCGCCGTTGCCAAAAGACAGGGTGGGGCCGTTGCCGCAATCTATGTACGAGTCCGTTCCGTCGAAGCCCTGTCCTTTACCGACCTTCGCATCTACTTGTTGCGGAGTACCCGGACCGGACTTGGTTCCGTTGTTGCCATTTCCGGTACTATCCGTTACTTTCAAAGGGTCTTTGGCGTCGTTCATGTGATAAACTGCAACATACCCTTTGTTCCACGTTCCCGCCCCATTCTGCTTGTCTGGAGCGGCCGAATTGCCCCAATACATGTAGATGAAATCGTTGTTCGAGCTTGCATCAATTTGAGGGATTTTCACCCAGATATTCGCCAGCTGTTCGGTCGCGCTCCAATCTTCAATTTCATAGCTGAGGGTGCTCAAGTTGTCGCCGTCTACAAATCTCACATCTTGTCCAGCTGATTGAGCTTCGCTGAAATCGAAATTGGCGGCGGTCAAATGCACCAATACGGGGAAATCGACGAGACTCTCGTCATTATTCGCGTTGCTGAACACTAGCTTGATCCTGTGTGACCAGCCGTCATTCCACCAAAAGCGGGCCTGAACTCGCGGGGTGCCCCCTATCATCGAGCAATTAGCGGTAATCCCTACCAGAGACAGGCAAAGCACCACGCCGAAAATGATTCGAAGCGCTGGATTGCTCTTCTTTCGAAATCCTTGTGTGGTACCACGAGCAGGCAACGAAAATACTGGGATCATATGCGTTTGATCTCTGTCCTTCCCGGCGGCCCCACGCCAGAAACCGATGGAACAAAGAATCGACCTTCTCAGATCGGCTTGGCCACTACCTTCTTGTCACCCAAGCGACCATAAACATTTGACAGACAAACACCTCGTTGGTGAAATGCCATACTTCTATGCTATGGCCCGGACCGTCGGCGGTCAAGGTTACTTATCTTCACCACAACTCCCGTGTCAGCACCGGTGGAGGTTGAACGCCACCCGAGCAGCCCCCGGTAATCCAATATCACCGATCAGCCTTCGACTGGGCTTTGAACCACTCGATGTATCGTCTCAGGCCCTCTTTGAACCCAACCTTGGGAATCCAGCCCAACTCGCGTTTCGCCTTTTCAACGTTAGCCACCACGTCCATGATTTCGTTCTTTCTTCTTGACTGCTGGTAGCTGACCTCCACCTCGCGCCCCCACCCCTCCAGGACAGCCCGAACGATTTCGCTAACACTGTAACTCAGCCCCAACCCGATGTTGAATACTGCAGAGTCAGTCCCGGGATACTCGCCGGCTCTGATATACGCGTCGATCGCGTCGTCGATGTACAGATAATCTCTTCTCGGCTCCGGGTCCATTAGTTCTATTCTGGCCCCGGCGGCCTGCTTCAAGATCGAGGGTATCAGGAAATCAACGCTCTGCCCCTCACCATAGATATTAAACGGCCTCAATATGACGCACTTCAGCCCGAAATCATCGTGATAAGCGCTACACAGGCTCTCGCCCATTATCTTGCTTCTGGAATAAGGATTCACCGGGTTCAAGGGATGCAATTCGTCAACGGGAAGGTATCGAGGAGGGCCATACACGTAAGAGCTGGCAAATACGGTCCTCTCTACCTTGAAGACTCGGCAAAGCTCCAGTACATTCAGCGTTCCGGTGACATTCACTTCGAACGTATCTCTTGGTCTCTCGAAGGAATAGGGCACAAACGTCACCGCGGCAAGGTGGTAGGCCAGGTCCACTTTGCCCATCCTGGCGCCGAACTCACTGATGCTGTCCCAATCCCTGACGTCAACCGCCCGCCCGTTCGGGTCGGCAAGAGTCAGCACCTCGGCTCCGCGATCTCGCAGTTCGCGGCCCAGATGGCCCCCCACAAAGCCGTTTGCCCCGGTTAAGAGGACTCGTTTTTTGGCCAATGTCATGGGGGAGTATCATCTCCGGGGATTCCCAGGATACCACTGATCTGTTCGATTTCCGAGTTGGCCTTCTCGTAGTCATCCGGTCTGCCGATGTCCAGCCAGTACCCGTCGAACACGTATCCCCGCACTGTCTCCCCGGCGGCGATCAGATTCTGAATCAGCTTAGGAAAGTCCAGGTACCTGTTTGGCTCCACGTAGTTCAGCACTCTCGGGCTCAAGACATTGACCCCGGTACTAACCAGATTCACCAGGTCCGGCTTCTCGGTGTAACCTTTGATATCGTTGTTCCCATCGACTTCCACGACGCCAAAGTCGATGCGCACGTGCCTCTCCTTCAAGGCGACGGTGGCGATGGCACGGTTTCTCTCGTGGTCGCGAACAAGATCTGAGAAATTCAAAGTCGTCAACGTGTCGCCGTTGATCATGAGGAAAGTCTCTTTGAGCTCTTGCCTGACCAGACTCAAACCACCCGCCGTTCCCAGTGGTTGTTCCTCCTTTGAATACCTGATTTCAACGCCGAATTTGCTCCCGTCTCCGAAAAAGGCTCGGATCAATCCATCCAGGTACCCCACCAGCATCGTTATCTCCCTGAAGCCTTGGGCTTTCAATTGGAGAACAATGATCTCGAGAACCGGTCTGTTGCCGATGGGCATCAATGGTTTCGGGAACGCCGTGGTATACGGTTTGAGTCTGGTCCCCTTTCCACCCGCCAAAATCACCGCTTTCAAAACGTTCCACTCCTAGACGTTGTAGACTGTCGCCTTGTATCGCCCGGGATTGGCCGAAATCCACCCCACGGTCTTCCGCAACCCTTCTTCAAAACCGATCTTCGGCTCCCAGCCCAGTAGCCGCTTTGCCTTGGCGTTATCGCAGCGCAGAACGTCCACTTCGCTGTTCGGCGGCCTGACCCGATTGGGATCTTGGACGATCTCCTTCTTGATACCGGTCAAAGCCAGTATCTTCTTGGCCACATCCCCGATTGATATGTCGAAACCAGAACCGACGTTGACGGTTTCGCCGATAACGCCCTCTACCTCGGCCATCTTGATGAATGCCTCGGCCAGATCGGCAACGTACGTGTAATCCCGCGTTGGCTGCAGAGAACCCAGGACTATCTCCGGCGCCGGCGCCAGCGCCTGGATGATTATGGTTGGGATAACGGCCCTGGCAGACTGCCTCGGACCAAAAGTATTGAATGGTCTAATCGTCGCGACGGGAAGGTCGTAGGAGCGGCGAAAGCTCTCGGCGACCATGTCTGCGCCTATCTTGCTCGCCGAATAAGGAGATTGTCCCTGGAGAGGATGCTTTTCGTCCATTGGGACATACTGAGCCGTTCCGTAAACCTCACTGGTGGATGTATGAACGACCCGGCTTACGGCGGCGTCTCTGGCTGCCGACATCACGTTCAGCGTTCCCATCACATTGGTCTCAATCGTTTCCCTGGGGTGGACATAGGAGTAAGGTATGGCGATCATCGACCCCAGGTGAAACACCACGTCCACCTTCTGCGCCGATCGACGGACTGCCTCGCTGTCTCTCAGATCGCCAGGTACCACCTCAATTGCACTCAGTATTTGCTTCGGAAGTATATCGAGGAACCCCCAGTCACTTCTCGAATTGTACCTGACGAAGGCCCGCAGACGAGCGCCTCGTTCCACCAGGAACTCACTCAGGTGACTACCTACAAAGCCTCCCGCACCGGTGATGAGGACGGATTTGCCTTCCCAATTCGTCGTAGCCTACCTCCTTGGTGTGTGACTCATGCCTCGCCCAACTCTTAAGAGCGTGTTCGTGAACCGGTCAGAGTGCAGTGGGTCCTTTGCCTGTCCCGGTGCTTACAGTCACCGCACCTGGCTATTTCGAAAATTATATCACAGGAAGCGATCATTTCCGCCGTCTGATCCAGACAACACCCAAGGCGCCGCCGACCGCAATCGCCGCGCCCGCGGCTATGCCGATGGCCGGCCAGTCGGTTTGTCGACCGGGCGCCGTCGTGGTCGGAGGTTGCGTCTGGGTCGGGTCAGACGTTGTCTTCGGGGGCACAGAAGTTGTGGGCGTGGGCTCATGCGTTTCCGTGGGAGTGGTGGGTGGGACGGTACTGGGCGTCGTGGGGGGGGTGGTTGTCGAGACCGTTCTGAACTCGTACGCCCCGATGTCGTATGCGGTTCCCTGGGGTCTTGTAGTCCAGAGGTAGTCCGTGGCGGGAGCCGAGGTCGGTGATCCGGCATCCACGGCCGGTGAATAGGACGCAATGCCGGGACCGGCTAACGCGTTGATCAGGAGTGGATCGGCTTGGATGTAGTCGGTCCCAAAGACGTCTTCCGGGTTATGGCCCTCGGGGTTGAAGAAGAGGTTGTGGTCGATGGTGATGCCGGCAGGGCCCTGTACCGCGATAATACCGGCATTGGCCTTACCCGGATTGGGCACAATGATATTGTTTCTGATGACACAGTCGACCTGATACTGGGCCGGGTCGTAAACCGCAATTTCCGCATAGCCGTTGTGGTAGAAGGTGTTATTTGTCACGCTGAACGTCTTGATAAAATCCATGGGATAGGCCACCAACCCACGATCGTTGCCGGTGAAGAAGTTGTTGTAGATGCTTATGCCCGTTTGAGGTGCACGCGGTTCGAGTTCGGATCCCAATGCGATCCCAATCCCCGAGTTGCGTATTCTGTTCCCGTAGATAGAAATGTTGGACTGGGGTATGCCTGTAGTTTCCAGGTAGATACCGTCGCTCGGGATATTTGAGATATCGTTATCGTGGATCAAACCATTACTGCTGCCATTCTTACAATTTATGCCCTCTTTCTTGTTGTCATGGATGGTCGAGTTCTTGATCTCAAAATGAGTGGAAGCGATTATTGAGATGGACTCATTCTTCCCCGACGCCACGCTGTCATACACCTGGACTCGGTCTATCAGCACGTT
Organism: uncultured Chloroflexia bacterium; assembly: GCA_963735055.1. Taxonomy (GTDB): domain Bacteria; phylum Chloroflexota; class Dehalococcoidia; order Dehalococcoidales; family UBA2162; genus JBBITI01. Next base: position 716,955 of record CAVTJN010000004.1, read on the forward strand.
TGACGAAGAGCCGACCTGGATACCCTCCCAGAAGACATTATGAATGTCCAGATTGCTCAGAGTAACGTCATGCGTGTCGGCGACGTATACCCCCGAATAGGCGGCATTGTTTCTGATTTCAAAACCGTCAAGGTTGGTGTAGGGGACACTGATCGAGACCAGTCCTATGTACCCACCAGGGTGAGGCAGTCCAGTCCCGTCGATGATGGCGCGATGACCGGGATAGGCCTTGAGCGTAATCGGGTTACCTGCCGTGCCGCCCCGGATTCCTTCGAGTGCCGTAATCCAGACGTACTCACTATAGATCCCGTTCTTGACATACACGGTGTCGCCGGCCACCAACTTCGTGGCAGCGTACTGGACGGTTAGCCACGGTCTCGCCTCTGTTCCCGGGTTGGAGTTGGCCCCGTCCTTTGCCACATAGTAAGTATTGCCGGCGGCATGAACCTGCCGGACAAGCGCGAACGTCGAGCCAAACAGAAGCACCAGCGACAAAACGCAGAGCGCCGCCATACGTGCGCCGGAATGGTGGCTGAGAATCAATCGGACCAGTGGATTCCTATTCATTCGGAACTCACTCTCCTATCTTGCCCCTCTTACGTTGATCCAGAAGTGTAGAGAGGATTCGGGAGTGGTCTTGTTCCCTCTAAACAGCAGCAGTTCGACCTTCTGATTGTCGCTCAGAGACTCCGGGACAACGCCGACCGAGTTCTCCCACTTTTCCCCTCGGCTTAGTTCGATGGGTCCCAGAAATCCCATTCTTGCCCCGCCGAAGTCGATGGTCACAGACTCACCATTGATGGTCATCCTCACAAAATACACTTCCGAACCCAGTTGATGGTTTTCTATCCCGACGGTTATGATGCCCGGTTCGCCAGCCGTCTGCCTGACTCCGTCGCCATACACAACCTGGGTCACTTTCGAATTGTCCAATGTGAATGTGGTGGGGTAGTCTTGCGCTTTGCCACCCGCCCCAAGGACATAGAACTCGGTGAATCCTTCCCCGATCTTGGGCGCGGCCACCGCGTAGCCTATCACTCCGAGAGTACCGAATATGACTGCGGCCAGTACGATGGACAGCGACTTGTTGAGGGCGTTGCCTCCCCAGCCCGGGAAGCTCGTGATTTCCATGGTGAGCACGTTCGTTCCCCGGGCCCGGCCTCTCCTGACCAAGGCAATCGCCGACATCACCAGGATGAACGCGGTAACAGCGGCCAGAACCGGCTCCAACCTCACCCCCCAGGGGGTATAGCTCAGGCCGAACCCGATCAGGCCGACAACAGCAATGCTCATCCCCACGCTCAAAGCCGCCCTCTCCAAACCGTCCATGGTCTCTTTCTTAGCGAAGATCGCCGCTACCAGCGAATAGCCCGGGAAGAACAGAAGAAATGGCAACCCGAGGATCACACGCGCCGGCGTTGATGAGACTAAGACGATTGACAGGATCAGTAGCCCGGAGAGAATATCAATTAGCAGTATGTCGTTTGGTAGCTTGAGTCTCAAATGGGCTCCTTACGTCACGTTCTGCCTGGAGTTGGACCGCCAGCAATCTGCCAGACACGGTCTATTCTAATCTCCAGCGATGGTTTCTGCAAAGAACCGGCTTCTGTCGCCACGCTTGGCGGGTCACCATATCGGTTACGCGGTGACAACGCGATTGTCCCTCTGCCGGATACTCAGCGATGCAACCACTCCTGGAAAGACTCTGCTTCAAGTGTCTGCCGCCCGCCAATGCCGGATCACCTCGGGAAAAAACCGTCAGCCGGCGTTTGGCGGGGGACGGGTGCGACCGCGTCAGACTCTGCGGTCCTGTCGGGTTCTGTCACTGGTCCTTCGCTCGCCCAGACGCCTGAGTTGCATGACGAATACTGCGGCGCCGAATATGCAGATGCCGACGGTTAGCGCAATCTCCAGCCAGAGAACCAGCGGATTACTTTCGACGAAATAGACGCTGCCGTTGGCCGCTATCAAAGCCATATGGATGGCCCACGACAGGGCCAGCGCGATCATCAACAACTGACTGATCAACACCACCACAGCGAACCTAAGGCGTCTGGCCGGAGACGGCGGGGCCGAGCTGGTCATGATCGGTAATCGCCGGCTACTTCAACGACGGCCGCCCCGTCCGGAGCCCAGCTTCCCAGCAGCGCCACCCGCCGTCTCAATAGCATCGCCGTCGTCACCGCGGCCGCAAGAGCGGAAGCGCCGATTGTAAGCATCAGGACGTACCAACTGACAACCGCGGGCGGATCGGCGGGTTCTTCCAAGATCTGGCCGATTGTCTTGGTGGTCGACGAGCCGGCCGAGTAGACGGGCGGGACCGTCGTGTCCGGAATAGGTCGGGCCACGGCCATGAAAGAACCGCTGAGATCATCTACGGTCACGGTGAATGACCCCGGCGACTGCCTGGTGACGGTGAATTCTACCTCTCGACTCGCCTCACCGGCCACCTGTACCGTTTGCTTCAGAATCTCGGATTCGTCCCCAGAACTGAGGTTCAGAATGACATCGTGACTTCCGCCCGCATCCCCCGTGTTGTTGACCTTAACGCGGATGGTCACCGGTTCGTTGACCATCGGTGGATTCGGGCTGATCTCCAGGTCGCCGGTCGTAAAGGCCGCCGGTCGAACGTGCGTGATTACCGCGTAGCGCGAAAAGTGACTGATATTTGCGGTAACGCTGCGGGAAGAGGGATCGACCGTGCTGTTGTTTTCGATCCACCTGCCCGCTGCCTGGTCCCAACTGCCGATGGTGAGATTCTTCTCCGTCAATCCCTTTGGCAGCAGTGAGGGGTCGTAGTTGATGGACAGCGCAACCGGTGCACTAAAGACGGCCCCATCCGGCCCGAAATCGTAGGCTGATCCAGCCATGATTGGACCGGCCGAAAGTGCGGTGGCATCAGTTGTCTGGCTGACGCTGATAGACCGTAGCGGTCCTCCGTCTCTGGTTCTGGCTTGAACTCCCTGACTGATCTTGAGCTTTGCTTTTCCGTCTTCGGAATTGGCGGCGGCTGGAATGCTGAACACTCCCTCGCTATTGGTGAAGATGGTCAGGTTGGTGACACCGGGAATGGCAAATGCGCCACCACCACCTCCGGCGAATCCGCTAACTCCGGAATCCCCTCCGCCCGTCGTCGGTGCGGGTGGGGGGGAGTTTGTCGCTGATATGACAACCTGTCCGCTCACGATGTCTGCGGGCATGGCCTTGCCGTTCACGTCTCCCACTATGACACTCGACAGCCCCAGCGGAGATGTCCCCGGCCCGCTCTTGGCAGTCATGGTGACCACTGCGAACGTACCGGACGAGGACACGGTCTTCCCCGGGCTCACTATCGCCCCGGCGATGCCGGATACGCTACCACCGGAGTTGTCTATCCGACCGGGCATGAAGTATGTGCTGGCGCCGCTTTGCCTGAGCAGGTCTCCCTCCACCACCCCGTTCACCATCATCAGTGACGGATTGAAGGAGAGACTGAATTGGACACCGGCGATGGCATTGTTTGGGCTCAAGTTGATGTACACGGAGAACGGCTGTCCGGCATTCACCGCCTGCGCTGGGCCCACCGCGGCTATCGCCACCGGTCCCGCCGCGTAGACACTTCCAGGAAGTGCAATGAACGACGCCAATAGGCCAAGTGTCAAAGTGATCACAAGCACTTTTGAGATTCTATTGTTCATCCTTGTTTACGTTTCCCCCGTCCTTCCTATGCAGTCCAGTGTTGCCCCACGACAATGCTGTCAAGGACGCTTATCATCCCATCTCCATTGACGTCTTCTCGTACCCAGCCGGGAGCGCCGGTCTGACCCCAGCGCTGACCTATCGCGATCACGTCAAGGACGTTGACCGCATTGTCCCGGTTGACATCCCAGGCCGCGTGGACAACGGTGATCGACAGGGATTTCGTGGCGGTCGTGCCGGCGCTGTCAATGACCCGGAAGGTGACTGAGGTTGGGCCACCCGCGGTGCCGGGAGTACCCGAGATGACACCGCTGGAACTCAGCAGTAGCCCCGCGGGTAATGTCCCCGAAGCTATCGCCCATGTATAGGAACCCGTTCCGCCGGTCGCGGTCAGTGTTTGAAAGTAGGTGACCCCTGCCGTCCCACCCGGCAACACCGTCGCGGTGGTGATGCTGGGCAGTCCACCAGTGGGTGGAGGGGCTGGGGTATTCACTGCACCGTCGATCTTGATCGAGAAGGACTTCGCTCCTGTCTCACCGGCACTGTCAGTTAGTAGAATGGTGACCGTCATCGCATTGCCACCTGTCGTGGGGACGCCTGAGATGATGCCGCCCGGCCTGAGCGACAGGCCCAGCGGAAGTGCCCCCGCGCTGATCGCCCACGTGTAGGAGCCGCTGCCGCCGCTCGCGGTCAGGGTCTGGGAGTAAGCCACACCAACAGTCCCGTTCGGGAGCACGGTGGCGTTGGTGATGCTGGGAAGTCCGCCAGCGGTTGGGGGTGTCGGGTTTGTCGGGGGTGTCGTGGTTGTGGGGGGTGTCGTAGTTGTCGGGGGAGTCGGATTTGTCGAGCCAACATACTCGTAGGCCCCAATGTCATAGGCTGACCCTTGTGGCCTGGGAGTCCCCACATAGTCCGTGGCCGGCGCGGACGGCGCTGAACCGGCGTCCCTGGCCGGCGAATTGGAGGAGATCTTGAAGTCGGAAGCGGGACTGATCAGCAGCGGATCAGCCTTGATGTAGTCGGTCCCAAAGACGTCCAACACGTTATATCCGCCAGAGTTGTAGAAGAGATTGTGGTCGATGGTGATGCCGGCCGGACCGTTGGCAGTGAGAATAGCGCCATTGGCCCTGCCCGGATTGGGCACAATGATATTGTTTCTGATGACACAGTTGACCTGATATTGCACCGGGTCGTAGACCTGGATCTCAACAAACCCGTTATGGTAGAAGGTGTTGTTTATGATGCTGAAGGTCTTAGTGAAGTTATGTGGATAGGCGATAATCCCGCGGCCGGTGTTGTAAATCAGGTTGTTGTAGATGTTTATGTTAGTTTGAGGAACACCGGCATTCTCAGAACCCAGCGATATGCCGTTACCATCCTCATATGTAATTGGACCACCGTTGGCTGAGTATGGCACATCCACCAGGTCATGTATCTTGTTGCGATAGATAGAGATATTGGATTGAGGTATGACAGTTGTCTCCAGATAGATGGCATCGCTTCCTATGTGATAGATGTCGTTGTCATGGATTGAACCGTTACTGCTCCCATTCTTGATGTTTATGCCCTCTTTGTAATTGTCATGGATGGTGGAGTTCCTGATCTCAAAACCATTGACTTCTTTGAATGTTATTGATTCGTTCTGCCCCGATCTCACAGAATCGTAGACTTCAACACTATCTACCAGTATGTTAGATACCACGGCTGCCTGGATACCCTCCCAGTAAACGTCGTGGATATCCAGATTGCTCAGAGTGATGTCGTGGGTGTTGCAGACGAATACTCCCGAATATGCCGCATTGTTTCTGATCTCAAAGCCATCAAGGTTGATGTAAGGGACATTGATCGTTACCAGTCCCATGTACCCATTGACGTTAGGCAGTCCGGTCCCGTCGATGATAGGGAGATGACCGGGATAGGCCTTGATCGTGACCGGATATCCGGCTGAGCCGCCCCGGGCGCCTTCGGCTGAGGTAATCCAGATTTGCTCGTTGTAGGTCCCGTTCTTGACGTACACGGTGTCGCCGGCCACCGCCCTTATGGCCGCGTACTTGATGGTCAGCCAGGGGCTCGTCTCGGTTCCTGAGCCAGAGTTCGACCCGTTCTTAGCGACATAGTAAGTATTGCCGGCGGCATGAGCCTGCTGGGCCGGCACCAGCGTCGATCCCAAAACGATTACAGCGACTGTGAATAGCGACGCGATGCCCGTCTTCGAGACCTGCCTCAGGCGCCACTTCTTGACCGTATTTCTCAAACCGAAACTCTCCTGATAAGCCTAAGCCGGGATGCGCTGACTGTCTTCCCCGCCTCGGTTGGGCGACTGCCGGTACCAGTCAGAGACAATTACACGGCGGGCGACGGGGGCAACACACTTCCGAGTTTATTGATTTCCCGGGTGTATGAATATCGCCCGATAGTAGTGAAGCGAATGGTCATTTAGTCATCCGACGCTGTCAGCGACAAGTCCCTGCGCCCGGAAGAAGTGGCATTGGAGAGTAAGACCGAGGCGTTAACGGAGGCGGCATGCCAGGGGCGGCCCCGGCTCGGTGGAATCGCCGGGACAGGTGTGTTATCATGTTGTCTGCCTCTTTAGGGCCCGAAGTTATACGACGCGGTCTGGTAATTGTCTTCTCTCGTCCGGCTCGACGGGCTAGCCTCAGGCGGTATTAGGGCACTATTGACTGATGACAAGACGGAAATATCCAGCCATTAAGTCTGTCGCCAAAGTCCTGGCTATTGTGCTCGGGTGCAGCGTCATTCTCGCCATTCCGATGGTGAAACTGACCATGGACTGGTCCAGAAGTGTGTCGCGACAGTTGTACGGCGCGGTCACTGGAGTACTACGCACGCATTCTCCCGGAATCATCAAAATTGATGAGAACGGCGTGCCGATTGCGGACTATGGTTACCAGATGGGTGAATACCTGGGACCGCAGAGAAATCCGCTGACAATTGCCACCAAGGCGACGTCTTACTTCGATCAGTACTCAAGTGCCGGGAACCCGGTTAAGAAAGACTACTTCCTGAATTGTATCCGTTGGTTGGCGGAAGCCGAGAAAGATAGGGGGGCGTATTCACTGTGGGCCTATGAATTTGACGTCCGTCCCTACAATCTCAAGGCTCCGTACTATTCCGCCATGGCACAAACACGCATCATGGTTGCTTTCGAAAGGGCCTACGAACTAACCAAGGACCAACGCTACGAACTGCTCTCGCTCAAGGCGATGCGGTCTCTCGAGGTGCCGATAGGTGATGGCGGGGTCCTGCACGTTGACCCGCGCGATGGGGGCAGTTGGTACGAGGAACTGGCCAGCGATACGATAAAGCCTCCGTTGATTCTGAACGGGTTCATATTCAGCCTGTTGGACCTGAATGATGTTTTTGTCCGAACCGGTTCGCAAGAAGCCAAGACATTGTTTGACAATGGGGTGGTTGAACTCAAGAGGCATCTAGCCGACTTTGACACTGGACGGTGGACATACTACGACATGGAGGGCGAATTGGCCTACGACTACCATTATGTCCACATTGATCAGATGCGGCAGCTATACGATATTACCGGTCAAGCCATATTCAAGGCATATCACGACAAGTGGGCTTCGTATTTCCCCTGGAACCCGATGTGGGCCCGGGAACGGTTTGCTGCCTACTTGCTGGACGTTACCATCATCTTCATTGGATCCAGTATCACTATTCTCCTGGTGTACGGCTTGACCCGACGGCGTTCCCGGGAGAAGTAGTCTCCGCCGGCATGACGAACATGAACGCGACTCCCGACACCGAACTGCGCGGGTTTGCCAGGGATATCTTGGTTTTCGGTCTCGCCCAGGGAATCCTCCTGGTTTTCGGCTTCGTTCAATCCCTCCTGATTCCCAAGTTCCTTACCGTCGAGAGCTATGGCTATTGGCAGGTCTTCTTGCTCTACGGCAGCTACATTGGCATACTGCACGTCGGTTTTCTGGACGGAGTTCTGTTGCGCTGGGCCGGAAAAGACATCTCCGAAATAACCGGCGAAATAGCCGTAGCCTTTCGATTCCTTGTCATCGAACTGCTAACCATCATATTGCCGCTGGGTGCTGTTTCGTATTTTGTCCTTCGGCCGCATATTGGCTGGATAGGCGTGTGGATACTGACCTGGGGTTTGGTGATGTGTCTGGAGACCTTCTTTGTCTTCGTTTGCCAGGCCGCAAAACGGTTCAAGTTCCTGGCAATCCTGAATCTAAGCATTGGCGGACTGTTCCTGGTTCTCATTCTTATCTTGAAGGCGATCAACTCCACCGGCTATTCTCAGGTTGTCATCGCTTACATCGCTACTTACGTTCTGGCGCTATTTGCTCTAATGGTCTTCTTCCGGAAATATCTTCGATCCGCGAGCGGCCGCAGGCGATCGTCAGTGGCGGAATTTGGCAAGGCGAATATAGGCGTTGGCATCTTCGTCCTGTTAGGCAATTTCGGCACCGCGGTCATGTTCAGTATTGACCGGATGATGATCAGCGCTCTCTTCCCCCTGCAGCAGTTTGCCATCTATGCCTTTGCCCTAACCATCTCCGGAATCGGCAACGCTTTGGTCGGCGCCGTATCGCAGGTTTTCCTTCCCTACATAAAGGGGGCGGTACCAGAACTGCGAAATAAGGCTTACCATCTGGCGAAGTCCGCCGTTGTCATCCTGTGGGCGGGTGCGTTGACGCTGTATTTTCCGCTCAGCAAGATAATTCGGTCATATCTCTCGGACTACGCTCCTTCAGTGCCTATAATCCAGATCATTTTCGGCACGATCGGCTTCTGCAGCATAATTCAGATACTGCATGCCAACTACTACAAAGCTTACGGCAAACAGAGACAATATTTTTCCCGGGCCATCATCATACTGGCCATTTCGGCAATATCTGTGTTCATAGTCATCAAGGCGTGGCATACGCTGGAAAGCGTCGCCATCACCATGTTCGTGATCTTTGGCTCGTGGTATGCTCTCAACGAAGTGACTTTAGAGGCAACGGTAGGCGAACTCGGTTGGCGCAGCATACGGAAGGACCTGATAACCATGGCCGGCTATCTGGCCGTCTTCTGGCTGACGTCGCTCGCAACCAACTGGTTTGTCGCTCAGACATTGGTCTATCTGAGCCTGTTCTGCTTGATCACGTGGCTTCTGCTTCGCCACGAGGTACGAGAGCTGTTCAATATCCTGAACAGGACACTTCCTGGCCGATTAGCGAAAAGACGGGTAGAATAGCAGCAATCAAGACCGACAGACGATGGACAGACAACCTTTGGTCTCCATAATTACCGCCACCTACAACCATGAACGATTCATCGGTCCGTGCATTGAGAGCGTCTTGAGCCAAACGTACCCTCATTGGGAGATGATCGTTATTGATGATGGTTCCAAAGACCGGACCAGCGAGATAGTGGCCAAGTATGAGGATGCGAGAATAAAGCACACCAAGCAGGACAACGTCGGAATCTGGAGATTGGGGGAGACCTACAACAAAGCTTTGGGCATGTCAGCCGGATCACTCATTGCCGTCCTCGAGGGTGACGACCTATGGCCTCCTGACAAGATCGAAAAGCAATTACCCGCATTCGACAGGCCAGAAGTGGTGTTGAGCTTCGGAAACGTGACCATGGTGGATACCAACGGCAAGATCCTTTATGCCCAGCGGGGTAATCTCAAATGGTTCAAAGGGAGGACGCGGCCACAGGTCTTACGGAGGTTGTTCTCGAACAACTTTGTGCCGGCCTGCACCGCTATGTGCCGGAGGGACGCCCTGGTCACGATCGGTGGCTTCTATCAGCCCACCGGTACTCCCTTTGTCGACTATCCCACGTGGCTGAAGCTCTTGCTGCAGGGAGAGGTGGGTCCGGTACCTGAGGTGTTGGGGTACTGGCGCGTCCACCAGAATCAGATATCCTTCAGCAAGGTCTTTGAAATGAGTGAGGCAAGGAGCAAAGTAAGGGAGGATTTCTACGGGCAGTTGTCACTGGAGACCAGGAATTCGCTGTCCATCAGCGCATCGGACTTGACAAGATTGAGACAGCAGAGCCTCAGTTCTTACCATTTCACGGTCGGGAGAACAGAGCTGGTAGACGGCGAGTGGCGGGAAGCCAGAACTCATTTCAAAGAGGCCTTCTCCAGCGGGACTCTGCTCTCCAAGTGTTTATCCGCGGTGGGAATTATCTGCAGTTACCTCAGACTGAACCTGGAATGGGCCGCTCTTATTGCGTGCGCTCGGCCTCGCTACAATTGGATGGCTTGATCGAATTATTTCCGATCTGTCGTCCGGCAGGGTCCAGGTTCGCCAGGCCTGCGTCTTACGGCGTGAGACGCCGTGTATAGAACAAGTCCATACCGCCGTTCGAATATACCTTGCTCACGCTGCGGTCGCGTTCAAGGGCAGCAAAATCAGCGTCGTTGAATCTCCCCACAGCCCCCCATACCGCCGAATAGAGTGATCGGTCCAAGGTTACGATTCCAGCGTACTTACCGTCGGGATATTGTTCGCCCAGAGTGGCGTATTGCCCGTAGCCGAAGTGATCGGCAAACTGCACGTTGATGTAATACTTACCATCGTGATTGTCGGGTCTGCCTCGCGCCGCTTCAGTTCCCAGTACAATGTCGAAGTACCTGAACGCCGCAACCGAAATAGTGCTCACGCTAATGTTTCTATCTTTTTCCGAAATCGTCCAGTCAAATCCCGCCACGGATGCCTCAGTGAGCTGCAGGTTAGGCTGAAGAACATAAGGCGAATAATATAGCCCTCTGAAGCTGGCCACGGCAGGGATCAACAACAGCAGGATCACCACGACATAACTCAGAAGCCCACTCTTCAAATTCCGGCCAATCGACAGGATGCCGACAGCAGCCAGCCCCGGCGTGAGCAACATGATGTAATGCAGCCCCCGTTCCTCGCCGACGAATACCAGGCCGAGCGCCCCCGCGAGGTAGAGCAAGTAAGCCAGACCCGACATCAGAAACATGAGGCCAACGTCTACGATCGCGGGCGATAGGAATTCACCGGCAGACTTTCGGATCTGACGAAGGACCAGTATCAGACCTGTCAGGCTGAGTACGACGAGTATGGTATCCGCACCATATGATTTCAAGTACAATAGCACCAAGTCGCCGCCCTGTACGTTGATCTTGGACAGCGTGTCTCCCATCGCGCCCAACACTCTGCCAATACGGCCGATATTATCCAAGAGGTCAGTTAGATTCCTTCCGAACATCTCAAATGAACGGAGCCACGCCACGAGCATGCCCAATTCAACGATTCCGAAAACGAGGGGCAGATAGAACTGCCGGATATTAGCCAGATTATCCTTTCGGTTGAGCAACGCCTTGACGGGTAGTCCGATGAAAAAGATGCCGAGGAGAAATACTCCTAACATCAGTGAGGAAAGCGGGTGGAAAATCGGGTACGTGATTAGTAGTATGAGAAACAGGACCACGTACGATCGCTCTGACTGGGACTTGAAGTAGAAATAAAAGACCAGCGGAAGCATGAATATGGACCATCCATTTGGCACGAGAACGAAATGAAAATCAGCCTCAATGAATACGACCGCGGCGATCGCTGCCGCCAACAGTTGCTGCTCCCGTCTGCGCAGAACGGCCGTTGATAGCAGATAGCTGGAAATAACGAAGAAACCAGAAAGGAAGGCCTCGCTCACGTTTCCAACCAATCGGAGCGGCATCTCGGTAACCAGCACGATTTGAGAAAGCACTGAGTGCGTGATCGGATAGAAATTCAGTCGGTCGAAATTCCCCGTGTCCAGCACGGTTTTCACATCACCCCAATGACTCATGGTGTCGCCGGACCAGGTGAAATACCCTCTAACATGAGGAACAACCAGAATACTGAAATGACTCAACACCAGGATCAGCAAACCAAGCATCCAAATCCGGCTGGTCTGGTAGCCTTTGCGAATCACCTGGTCAACGATGATAGTCGCGCCACCCAGTATAGCCGTGAAAATCAGCGCCCAGGTGAGAGTCGGAGTCTTGCCATAGATATCTAGTTCGTATCCGCTGGCGGGGCTTTCCCGGGCAATCATGACCGCTGCCCCGAGTGCCAGTAATGAGACCACGGCAATTACCTTCGGCATGTAATTCTGGTTTCTATCCATCCCGTCCTTGTTCCTCTCGAAGACTGCCGTCGTCAGTCAATGACCGGTCGGTCCATGCGCAGTGGAAACCCCTTCTGCCAATTCTCGGTATATCCCCTCGACCCTCGCCAATTGCGTCTTCCGCTCAACTCTGGTGACCGCGATTTCACGCGCCCTTCTCCCAAATAATACCCGTGTTTGGCGATTCTGTAGTAGGAGTACTATCTTGTCGGCGAGATCTTGGTGATTTCCAGGCTTGAACAGGAACCCACTTTCTCCATCCTTGAGCCAATACCTGTTGGCAGGGATATCGGTGACCACCGGCGCCAACTCGCACGCCATTCCCTCGAATAGAGCGATAGAAGCGCCATCCGACAACGAAGTTGATACGTATATGTCGGCCGCGGATAGTAGTCTGGGGATCGTTTCTCGGGGCATCCATCCAAGGAATGTAACATTCTCGCCGCCTGTCAGCATGGTCTTCAGCTTATCGACCATGTCTTGCTGGCCTTTGCGGTAGAGGATGACAAAGGCCGTTCGAGGAACCCGCCGGGTCACAATCGGTATGGCCCTGACGAGCGTCTCAACGTCATATATCGGGTCGAGGCCCCTGGTGGTTATGACAATCGAAGATGAGCGATCAAGGCCGAGGGTGGCCCTCACGGAATCCCGGTCGTCACAGGGTTTGAACTCGTCGACGTCTACACCCAGACTGTAAGTGAAGACCTTGGACACATCACATTTCAGTGCGGCAAGCTTGTCAGCTCCAACATCAATCGGAAACAGGCACGCGACCTTGTCGGCGCGGCGGGTAGCATACTTTGCCGTAAATTTCCAGATCATGCTCCGCCACGGATCTATTAACAGATCAGAGCCCCACGCAGTTGTCACCAGGGGGTGAAAGCCCGAGAACGCCGCTATGAAACCGTACACGGTAATATAGTGACCGTCCACTACATCAGGGGCTATCTTTCGTATTGACCTTCTCGTCTGCATCAGCCAGGACATTTCCCGTATCAAAGGGACTTTCAGCCTCGGGAGTCCGTGAAGGCGGACGTTGGCGGGCAAATCCGATTTCGGCCTCTTCCAGGAAATCAGATGGACTTCATGTTTTCGAGAACCCAGGTATTCCGCCAGTCGGTAGGTGTGTTCGCTACTGGCATCGGCAACTATACAGATGCGCATGCTTGTCTTTGCTCTCCATGAGTCCTCCTGCCCCAGTCGCGAGTGTTGTGGAGGTCAGGAGAAGAGTCGAACAGTAATGGACACCACGAACTGGCTGAACTCATCGCGTCACAATACTATCTGTCCGAGTATATTGCTGATTTCCTGACATGCATTTCCTTTTCCGAATCGCTCGCGATGGGTCTCATCTGAAGGATGGAAGGTCCTTGCCATATCCACGATTTTGGCCTCATCGTTACCCACGACGATGTTCCATCCGTCAATTACCGTTTCTGTCCACGGCGTGCTGTCCATCATCGTGACGCATGGTATCTTTAGAATGTAAGCCTCTTTTTGAATCCCGCCGGAGTCGGTGAGCACCTTCTTCGCGTGGTTCAATAGTTTCAGAAATTCCAGGTAGCCCAGTGGTGAAACCAGTTTCATCTTCTGTTTCAAGCTATCAAACAGACCGTAAGACTTCAGCATTTTCTCTGTTCTGGGATGAACCGGGAACACAATCGTCTCTCCCAACTCCGCAAGCCTGACGAGGGCAGTGATAATATTCTGCAAATCATTCTGCGTGTCAGTATTGCCGGCCCGATGCAGCGTCACCACTATGTATTCCTTATTCCTCACGCCGAGGGTCTCCAGAATACCTGATTTCTCTGCGATTTCCCCGTTGATTCTCAAGGCATCTACCATGACGTCTCCGGTCAGATATACGCCCTTGGTCATCCCTTCTTCTCTCAGTCGGTCAACAGCCGTTTGCGTCGGGCAGAAGAGGTAGTCTGAGCAATAATCAGCCACCTGACGGTTAATCTCTTCTGGCATGGACTTATCAAAGGATCTTAACCCGGCTTCCACATGGGCCAGCCTGATATGCAGCTTGGCCGCCGACAAGGCGCCTGCAAGGGTAGAATTCGTATCCCCGTAGATCAGCACCAGATCCGGGGCTTCTTTTATCAGGATTTCCTCTATCCCGATGAGCATCTTGCCAGTCTGGTAGCCGTGTGTACCGGAACCTACCCCGAGATCGTAGTCGGGCTCCAGAATGCCAAGCTCGTCGAAAAAAATCTTGCTCATGTTATAGTCGTAGTGCTGCCCGGTGTGGATCAGCAGGCAACGATGTGACTTCATCAACTCCTTAGACAGAGGAGCATGCTTGACAAACTGCGGGCGCGCTCCGACAATTGATACAATCTTCACGACAATTCCTTCTTCCGTTGATATCTCGCCAGGCTCCTGGGATATTCATCGATGAAATCCGCCAGGAACTGAGCGACGTCTATTTTGTCCGAGAGAAGTCGCTGGCGTTTTATCGCCCACTCCTCTTTAAGATTTGGCTGCCCCATGAGCTCGATTGCCTTGCTCACGGCTTGTTCACTTTCCACAAACGAGTAGATTAGGCCGTACTGCTGCTCCAGCGCCTTGAAGATACCCATGTCATTCGGCCCAACCCAGTTGTTACAGCGAACCACGGGAGTTCCCAGCACCGCAGCTTCGGTCGCCATGGTCTGAGTGTCGGTCACGAGCAGATGAGCGTAGTTAAGGGCATGGTGAATTCGATCCTTGGCAATCGGCAACACGTATTTCTCCAAGCTCGGCGGCAAGGCTCCCTCGGGAGAAATGAAAACGCGGGCGTATTTCCTCATTTCCTCTACCAGTTCGATTTGGGTCTTTACCGGGAATCCATGTTTGCCAATGTCATGGAATGCGTCGAAGGCGTTAAAGCGCAGAATAACATATTTCTCACCTGGCGACAGCTTCAACTCGTCTAATATCGACGGGTCTGGTTCGAAGGAATTCGGATGGAGGTACGCCAACTCCTTACAACCTTGTATTCTCAGTTGTTTCTTGCCGAGCGTCCCATCAAAACACCACGGTGTGATGATAACATCGGCGAACACACGGTTGACCAGATGCTGAACGGGCATTCGCTCGGAATCGTTGAAAAGAACACATGGTTTCAACAGAAGTGTGGCCAAAAGCGGTTCATCGGGCCCGATACCTACGATGAGGTCGGGCTTGAAGGTCCGAGACAGTCTGTACTCGCGGAACACGTAGTCGAACAACTGAAAACCTTTCATATATTTGTGGCCATTGGAATGCCTGATGTAGACCTGGTATTTCAGACTGTAATGATCGAGAAGTGTCAGCGTTGAGCCGTAGTCCCTGGCGAGTATCTTAATTTCGTGGCCTCTTCCAAGAAGACTGCTGACAACGTTGCGGAAGAGGTGGACATGTGCTGGCGTATGAATGCAGAATATGACTTTCATGTTGTTTCTGGCCCCTGAGAACAGGCAGGCCTCCTTCGTGATTCTATCAAGCGCTGCGTCGACTCCCGACGGCATCCAATGTTGCTCGGCAAATCGTTCTCACCTCGTCTGTTTGATATCCGACGGGAAACAACAGGTACTCATTCTCCAGTTTCTCCGCGTTCAGCAGCCTCCCCAACTTGAACCGGCTGAACCTGGGGTGTTGATACAAGACGAAAAACCGCATATCGTCCTTGTCTTTGACTTCGACGCCCTTGTGGCGCAGCGCTTCTTTGAGAGACCACGCGTCCGGCGTAAGAACCGGGAAGTAAAGGTATGCTGGTCTTGAGTTGGAAGGAATACCTACGATTCTGAAGTGGTTCTCGAAGCAGGTCCGGTACTCTTTGACGTTCTCGCCGATCAACCGCTGCAACTGCTCGTAGCGACCAAGCTGATTCAATGCGAGGGCTCCTTCGAAATCCGTCATGCCACCCTCATATGAGGAAAACGGAGTACGGTCCTTTCCCTCTGAGAAACGCGACACCGCGCCTCCCAGGATGCCGTAGATCCGTTTACTGAAGACTACCGGCGTCGCAATGGGAATCACATAACGCGAAAGGCTTGCCTTCCTTCGATGGGCCGCCTCATTCTGTGCGAACCGGTCAACTTGAGCCCTATACGGGTCCGCGCAGCAGATAGCCCCCCCGCACCCACGGCGATGTTCTTGCTGATCCCAAAGCTGAATGTACCAAAACTGCCGATTGTACCCAGCAAGTCGCCATTGAACCGTGCACCAAAAGACTGACAACAGTCTTCGATCACCGGGATGCCCCGGCTCGCCAATAATTCGCGCAGGCTGTCCATTTGAGCCGGAATCCCAAATATGTGGGCGACGATTGCCGCCCTGGTGCGCGGGGTGATCATGGCCGCAATGCTTGCGGCATCAACGTTGACGCTGTCCTTGGCCACATCGGCAAATACCGGAGTGGCGCCGGTCTCAAGTACCGCTTCGCCGACGCTTGAGCAGGTGAAGGCAGGCATTATGACCTCATCTCCGGGGCCGGTCCCCAGTGAATTCAGGGCAATCTTGATGGCTGACCTCCCGGACCCGGTAGACCTGACATGCCGACCAAGGTAAGCCGCGATTTCATGCTCGAAGGCATCCCTCGCGTGCCGTACCAACAATCCGGAGGCAAGGTCACGAACTTGAATTCTTGGCTTGTGAATCGACAATAAGCTCAGATTCAATCTACACCAGTCCCTTGCACATGACTGGACCGAGCGAATTCGCGACCGGTAAAGGCAAATGACGCCAAACACCTATGGCAAGCTTGTACTTGGGATTAGACGGATGAATATAGGGTACCGAGCGCGTCGTGTTCAGGTAATACTGGTAGAACAATGGCTGCGGTTCAGCACCCCACCATTTCTTGAACTCATACGTACCGGTGTCCTGGGCGCTCCGCCCGAGATCGAAGACTTCGTATCCGCGGGCGATGCTATCCTGCATCACTCTCCACAACAGCAGATGTACCGGGTGAGTCTCAGAGTGGTGCTTCGAGGAAGCTCCCCATGAGTAAATCGCCGTTCTCTTGAAGAACAACAGGAATTGGGTTGCCAGTATCTCTCCTTTGTATCTCACCGTTGACACCGACGTTTGGGGAAACTGCTCCACCACATTTTCAAAAAAAGACAACGAGGGTACGGGAGTCCCCAGTTCATGCATCCGCCTGCTATACACGGAATAGAAACCAGCGACATCTTTCGAATCAAGGACAACTTCGAGATCGTCCTTCATGGCTTTCTTCACGCACGCTTTCATGCCCTTTCTGAGATTCGACCAGACCTTCGCCTCGCCCTGATCCAGTCTCAATAACATGGTAACGTAGTGATTGTTGGTGGGTATGTCCGGGAGAGCTTGCGTGTTGCGCAGTTCAACGAATCGCACGTTCAACTCCCGGGCCAACTCGCTGGCCCGGGCGAAAAGCCCGTCTCTTAGTGTCCTGATCATCGGAAGCGCAGCCGCCGTAAGGCGAGTAAGGGATTGAGACCAACTGCTTGCCAAAAAGAAGGCTCTTTATCAAGAACAGCGGAAGTATCCCCTTAATCCGGCCACTAAGGTCTTCAGTAAACAGGTAAATCGGCTTGTGGCCGTAGGTATCCTCCACCACCTTCTTCCAGCCGATTTGATGAAAGAAGGTAGCGGAACTACTTTCCATAACGAACGAATCCCATCTCGACTCGTCCTTTTCTTCCAAAACTCTGATCGTTTCCAAGAGCCTACCCCCGCCTCTGCGCGATTGCTTTGCACGGTCCGGCAATTTCGCGAAATGTTGAGAGGATCCCGACCACTCGTCTTTCCACCGTCGATCCTTTCACGGCCCAGAACAGTCGCTGGAGTGAAGATGAATAGTAGGGGAAATCCTCACGGGACATGTCTATGGGATGGAAGTAGAAAACGCTGTCTCCCCTTCGCAGACTCTGTCTCAGGCCCATCGTGATATACCTTGCCCCCGCCAGTCTGGTGAGCGGGCCGCCGCCGGTCGGGAACTTGACCAAGAACCGGAAGTACGGCCACGGAAGTTCCAGAATCCCCCTCTTCTCGTCTCCCGGCAACAGACTGCCCTTCGCCGGATAGTAGGGCACGGTACTTACCCCGCGCAGGGAACAATCCGTCTTATTGTAGAGAGAGTTGACGCTGACTGAGGAATCATACTTGAAACCCAACTCCTCCAGCACATCCACCATCCATCCACCGACATAGGCATTGGGCGCACGATATCCAACTACTTCCTGGCCACTAGCGTGCTCGAGTATGCGCTTGGCGTTGATGGTGCACTGCCGGAACTCGTCTCTCGTCATCATCGGCTCTTTCGTCTTGGGATGAATCTTGCAGGCATGGTGCAGCCCGTGACAGGCTATCTCGTGTCCTTCTGCTGCAATCCTTTCAACGAGGCCCGGGTAGTGCTCTGCTATGTCCGCCACGACAAAGAAAGTCGCTTTGATGCCGGACTCATGAAGTATCTCCAATACTCTGGTCGTGGGTTGGCTCAAGTAGTCAAAGCGGCAATTCCACTCGCGAAAAAACGCCGGCACATCTTTGAACCGTGAACCAGGGGCGCCAGTGACTGGGGGGAGATGATACCAATCCTCGAGGTCAATTGCCGCGGCAACTGTGCCAGTATCAGGTCTCATTGCCGACTTCGTGAGATGGCATTCTCGAGTCTCGGCTGAAATACTTCATCCATATCCGCCAGACGTAGCCTTTAAGCAGAACCCAGCTTGTACGCACAACAAATCTGGTGTAGCGGATCTTTGAGTTCTGCCCGCCATACAAGGCGGGATGAGGGACATCGACCACCCTGGCGCCAATACGGTTCAGTCTTGACCAGCATGTCATTTTCAAAGGCAAATCCTTTTTCGATCCTGTCCAGATCAAGTTTCCTGAGTGCGTTCGAGGATACGGCCGTGTATCCGTCCTGGGGATCGGAAATTCTCCAGTACCCAGAAGCTATCCGGGTCAAGCTGGTGAGCAGAAAATTACCGACAGTCCTGAAGACGGGCATTCCCTCGCCGATGCTCACGAGTGGATAGTCGATTTCCTTTTGCGTAGTCGGCCCGTCCTTCGGCCACTGGCGCTACGAAATCCATCAGAAAATCGGGCGCCATCTGGCCGTCTCCAGCCATGACCGCCAACACGTCCAGGTGTTCCCGCAACGCTGCCCGGTGACCCGTGAGAATGGCGGCTCCAACTCCGCCCCGAACCGCTCGGTCAAGGAGAACCACTCGGCTATCTTCGATTGCCTTCTTCGAGACGATGTCGCCCGTCCTGTCGGTACTGCCATCGTTTACCACGTAGATCCTGTCCACAAAGGCAGGCATGGTATCGATGACGGTGCCAATGAATCTCTCTTCGTTGCATGCGGGGACGATAACCCCCACTTTCTTTTCTTTGTACATTACTTAAGCCAGAAAATTTCGTTCTTCTTTCCTGCCAGGTTCCGACGACATTGGCATGCGTGCCATCACTCGCCGCCCCGGGAGCTGCCTCGGGTCAGAGACTGTCGGACGGCTCACGAGATCTGACCGCTGCCTGCAGACGAAACGACGAGCGGGTCTTCTATCGTGATTCATTTGCCGTCGCGAAACCGGGACAGCGCCCCGACTGCCCGGATCACCGCGCCTGATTGTGGACCGAGGTTAAAAAGCAAATCAAGGGCTGACATATTCGGCTCGAAACCGGGGAATCTCTGGCTGTAGACTGGATGCTGAAAATCGAAGAATCCCAAGCCTATGCCGTTCTGAGAGAACTTCTCAGGTTCCAGGTACGTTCTTCCGCTCGGTCCGGACAAATACGTGTCGGCGCCTACTTTTCTCAACAGCTGAATGATCAGGTCCGTTCGCCGCAGGGCGTAATCAGCGTCCATTTCGCTCGCTCTAATTACCTGGGCGTCGATCTCGAAGCACTTAAGAAAGTAGTGAATGATCGCCTCGTTCATCTGCCACAGATACGTGTAGTCCTTGTCGTATAGCTCTCGGAAGAACTCTGCGTGCTGGCCGAAGAAACGAGCTCGCCCGTAGCTGTCGTTGATCAGCTTCCAATGTTCCCGCTTCCAGCCGTTGTCCTGTGGCAGCCGTACATCTGTGATTTTCGCCAACTCGAAACTCTTGTTTATCGGAATCGTGAGGTAATGCCAGCCAAAGTTAGTCCGGATCTTGCTCCTGGCCGTCACACTGCGTTTGGTGAACGGCATGGTGTCCGCCAGTATCAGGCAATCAGCATGCGCAGTCTTGCTGAATAGTCCAATCCACGGCAGGTAGTTGGGCTGGTGTATTGTGATGGTGCTACCCATTTTCATGGCACGCCTCCGAAACAGAGTGGCCGATACATAATATCCCCGAGTGCGGCTACGCGCCTGAGGTATGCGGTAACTAATACAATAACCTCACCAGTTCAAAGGCCTCCGCGTAGCGTACGTCGACCTGAGCCCCTCTGGCGAATATCACGGACCGCAGGTTTGTCTCGTCAAAGTAGCTCTTTTCAGAAAACGTGATCTGAGAATCGTACTCTTTGAGGGCGGCGATCTTTCTCTCCACCTGCGCCTCGGACAACCGCACAAAGATGTCAGTGGCGAACGTGAGGTTATTCCACGGATGCTCGTATCCCCAAATCGAGGCCTCTTTCTTGAAAGCCCGCAGCGCTTCCCAGTAGATGGTGGAGTGGTCCTGGTGCATGTCGCTGGATGAGGGCACCAGCACCAGATCGGGTGCGTGCTCATGTTTCAACTTGATCATGTCTTCGAGGATGTCCTGCCTGTATTCGGGAAATGTCCTCACCCGGTAGTTCATTATGTTCAGCTTCTCAGGTGCCAAGCCGATCGTCGCCGCGGCCCGAGTGCATTCTCTTCTCAAGGTGTCTTTGGGCATTCCGTTTGGCACAGACGTCTCGCAACCCGAGAACACGACATAGTCGATGTCTTTCCCCTCGTCCAGCAGCCTGGCAATAGTGCCCCCGGCCCCGAGTTCAGCATCATCGGTGTGCGGGCTCAGTACCAACACTCTCCTGAAACTCATCGTTCGATCAAGATTCATCGGTGACGACCTCTATCTTCACAAAACTAGCGCCATGCGTGTTGAGTCGGTCTTTCCGCCTCTGCCTTGCGCATGGCACCGGATATCGATTCCGGCGCTACCTGGGACGAGCTACTCGATATTGATAGTCCTCTTCGCCTCTTCGCGCCAACCCCTTCTTGATTTCCTGGGGAGGAGATAGACTGCACAGTTCGCCACGGCAAGACTGCAGAGCGATCTTCAGTATCGCCCGGCCTTCTCTGCCGTCAACCGCCGGGGACCGCCCTTCCTCGACACTCTTCAGGAAGTCCTCCAGTTCAAGCTTCAAGGGCTCGGCCTTAGTTATGTTCACAACCTGTTCTTCGGCTGAAGTGTAGACCTTCAACTCCTGCGCCAGGTAATCCAGATAGGCTATTCCCTGGCTCCCGGTGGCCACCAGGGTACGGACCTTGTGCGGGGTGAACCAGTTAACCTCGATGGACGCCATGGTTCCGGCAAAGTCCATTACGATCATGGCGTGATCCTCTTTGGTATGTTTGAGACTGCCGACCCTGGAGAACAGGCTCGCCGGCTCTTCGCCGAGCAAGTACTTGATGACGCCGATATCGTGGGTGGCGCTGTCCACCACAACACCGACGTCTCTGATGCGCGGAACTGACGGACCGACCCGCCTCGCCGAAACCATGAGCAACTTGCCCAAGGTGCCTAGGTCGATTATCTGTTTCAAACGTGCGACGGCCGGGTTGAACCGCTCGATATGGCCGACCGCCAGATTCGCGTGATTCTCCTCAGACACAGCTATCATTTCATCGGCCTCATCGAGCCGGAAGGCGATGGGCTTTTCCACCAGGCAGTGAATTCCTTCTCTCAGGAAAGCCATGGCTACGTCGTGGTGCATGGTGGTAGGCACCACGATACTAACCGCGTCAACCTTGGACAACAGGCTCCGAAAGTCAGAGGAGTAGTCCGTGTGGTACTTCTCTCCAATCTCCTTCGCCCTTTCGAAATCGATGTCCGCCACGCCCACCAACTCGCAGTCGAGCTGAGAATATAGACGCACATGATGTTGGCCCATGGCCCCGAGGCCAACCACCCCGACTCTAGTCATCTTGATTCAATCCTTGCCCGTGTTATATTGCCCTTACCGACGCCCCTGAATATGAATCCCGCCGCCACAAACTCCTTATGGTCAAACAGGTTTCTCCCGTCGATGATCACCATACTTCTCAAGAGACCCTTTAAGTCTTGCCGGGTCTATGGACTTGTATGCATCGTGCTTGGTCATCAGCACCAGGGCGTCGCAACCTTTCAGGGCGACGTCGATGTCGCTCTCGATCCGGTAACCCTCGTCCTCTCTCACAAAGGGGTCATGAATCGCGTAGGTGGCCCCTCTTCTGTCCAACTCCTTCAAGAAAGGGATCACCGGGGTATTTCTCGGGTCATCGGAGTTCTCCAGGAAGGCATAGCCCATGACGCCGATCCTTGCGCCCCGAAGATCTCGACCGGCCTCTTTCAACGCCTGGTCCAGGAGTTCGACCATGTGCAGGGGCATCCAGTCGTTCAGGCGCCGTGCGTCGGTCAGCACTGAGGAGGGATACTGGCTCTTGTGACTGGCATACTCGTCGTACCCATGCATCAGCAACCATGTGTCTTTTGGCAGGCAATGGCCGCCCACTCCGGCACCTGGGAAATGCATGTTCCTCACCGGGTTTGCATACGGCACCGAAGGATCATTGGGCAGTCCGTTGACGTACTTTCTGACGTCATAGACATCTATGCCAAGGGATTCGCACAACAGGGCAACTTCATTGGCAAACGCTATTTGAACATCACGATAGGCGTTCTCAACGGTCTTGGCGACCTCGGCGGTCATCAGATCGGTCGCGTGCACTCCCGCTTTGACGATTGACCCGTAAAGCTCTTTGGCAACCCTGACGGACTCGGAATCGATGCCGCCGATGATCTTCGGATATTCCCTTATGTTATGAACAAGCCGCCCTACCATTACCCTCTCGTAGGCGAAGCAAAGCCCGAATCCTCCAGGCAACCCGGCTCTCAGGCCGGATGCCGTCTCCAGGATTGGTTTTACCAGGAATTCCGTGGTCCCGGGGGCGACCGTTGACTCAACGATTACCACTTTTCCCGGGCTCAGGTTCTTCCCGACACTACGACAGGCTTCTTCCAGCGATGCGTATCGCGGAACATGGTCGGCGTCGATAGGTGTCTGGACATCGATGAGAACAACGTTGGCCTTGTTGATCGCAGAGTAGTCGGACGCTGCCCGAAACCGTCCCTCTCTAACCACCCTCTCCAGTATCTGCGGTAATTCTGGCTCGCTCCCCCCGATGGGGCACCGCCCCTCATTTAGCCAGTCTATCTTCCACCCAGACCTCTTAGACCGTCTCTGTATGCCCGTCACGTCATAACCAGCATCGGCCAACAGCACTGCGACCGGGATACCCACATATCCCATCCCCACCACGGCTATCTTCATGTCCTTATCCGTCATTCCGACCTGTTCCTGCCGTCTGCCCCTTCGTCTTGGCAATCCCAACCGAATGGCATACTAATGCACTTCAGTCCCTATCGATACTTTGTGCTCAGACAGGGCGCGTTCCACGTCTTCGCTCCGGAATCTCCTATCCCCCCGCTTGCCAACCCGATACGATCTCAACGACCCGTCATTGGCCCAGCGCCTGACAGTGTTCGTATGTATTCTCAACAATCTGGCTACGTCCGCCGTCCTGAGAAGAGCCGCGTCCTGGTTACCCGCCTTGCCCGGTCTTTCTTTCGGCGCGCTCTGGTCATATCGGCTGACGACCTGGCGCACTCTCTCCCGGCTAACGCCCAGCTTCAGACCAATGTCCTTGAGGGTCAATCCCGCGTCCCGCAGAGCCTTCATTTCGCGTCGCCTTGCATCTACCTCTTCCGCTTGGTATCTCAATTCCATTCACCCCGTTTCCCAATGGTCACGCGGTCGAAATCACGACCAAGCCACGACGAGACATCCTCATCCTTGCCGGAAATGGAACCTTGACCATTCGGCGAATTCGGAGGTACTTTCGAACTTGAGCGCGTTACCATTGTAGCTTATTCCCACGGCTAGTCAAGATAACCTATCCTCTTCCAACCTACCTTTTCCACTCAATGGTACTTCCCAGAGGCGCTCTTGGGAAGGTACTAAGTTCTATCACCATAACCGGCAGCAACTACCAGTGACGGATTGCCACAAGCCGCCGGCCCAAGGTATCATGGGTCGTACGGGTTATGAAGAAAGTCCAAAGGTGGTTTCGGTGGAAATACTGGTAGCCGATCTCGCTGGCTCCATGGGCGAACAGCACCGGGTGCTTGGCCGCATGGACAGGTATGTGCGTAGTGTTCGCCCCTTGGACCAGGCGGACACCGACTCTCTCTGCTTCTGCAAGTTCCACGGTCAACTGGCGTTGGACATGATTCGGGCAAGCAAGGCGATGGTCATTGTATGTTCGGAAAGCCTTGAGTTCCCCGACGGAGAGTATTGGGGGAAAACGCTCATCCAGGTGACTAACCCCAGACTCTCGTTCAGCCGGCTGGTAGCAAGATACTTCTACCGGAGACCGGACACTGCCGTCCATCCGTCGGCTATAGTCGCCCCCGAAGCCAGAATCGGGAGCAACGTCAGCATAGGTCCACATTCCTACATTGGGGATTGCCAGATAGGGGACGGTACCATAATCGATGGTCATGTTCACATCTACGCTGGCACCAAAATCGGCAAACTAGTGGTCATCCACGCGGGGGTTGTCATTGGCGCCGAGGCTGTCGCCTTTGAAAGAAACGAGACGGGCCAACTGGAATGGTTTCCGCAGCTTGCGGGCGTCACTGTGGAGGATAATGTCGAGGTGGGATCCAATACCGTGATCTGTCGGGGTGCTCTTGGGGACACTCTAATCGGCCACGGAACCAAGATAGATAATTTGGTCATCGTGGCGCACGGAGTAAGCATTGGCAAGGATTGTATTGTCGCCGGCGGCACCGTCATATGCGGGTCTGCGAGGATAGGCAATCAGACCATGGTGGGACCCCAGGTGTGCATAAGAGAAGGCGTTACCGTCGGCGATCGGGTGACCGTTGGCGCCGGGTCAGTTGTTCACAAGGACATCTCTGATGATCTGGTCGTGACCGGATCTCCTGCAAGGCCAACTCCCAAAGAGTGGGTCAATACCCAGCGTCAAGAATAGAACCGGGATTTGACTCAGACAACCACGGGGTGGATGGGCAGTGTCCGGGGGGGACAAGGTAATTATGGTTAGGTCAAGTGAGGTTGACCGCTTCTCGCGGCCCGTGGTATTGTCATGAGATACCCTGAGGATGCCGGTGGGGAATCCGATAGGATTGCGCCCGCCACGGGCCAGGGGCGAAAGCCTGGCGCGTGTCGGAAGTGCCACATCGGCCGGTCGGGATATAGATAGGCGTGACTGAAAAATCGTTACCTCGGGAACCAAGCCCCAGTGTGGTTTCAACCACATGGACGAAGGCTGTATACAAGAGCTTTTTCAATCTTGCGGGCGCACTGCGACTCAGGTCGGTGTACCACTTCATGGTTGACAAGTTCGAGCATATTGACACCGCTGGAGATGTTCTGCAGAGCGAACTGGGACTCAATCCGGAAGTATCGTCCAAGTATGGACCGGGAGGCTGGTGGGACCTGAAGATGGCACTCGGCCGGGATGTCTCCGCAGACGATGTTTTCATCGACTTCGGCTCTGGCAAGGGGAGAATGGTCTACCTGGCGTCCCGGTATTATCCGTTCAGGCGAGTCATCGGCGTCGAATTCTCGCAGAAACTGAACGATATTGCCCAGAAGAACGTCGATCGCAATCGGCGTCGGTTGCGCTGCAAGGATATCGAACTCGTTACCACTGATGTTACAGACTACGCTATTCCGGACGACGTAACGGTTGTCTATATGTATGACCCCTTCGAGGGTCCGGTGTTTCGCGACCTGATAAAGCGACTTCGAGCTAGTATCACTCAGCATCCGCGCCAGGTCAGGATCATCTACCGCAACCCGGTTATGCACGATTGCCTGATCGAGAATGGATTCGCGGTGGTATTGAGACTCCAGGGCCTCGTCATGTATGCCGGGACTTGAGGGACCCGCGGCCTGGCCCCGTAGCCACTAGCGCTTATGTGTTTAAGAGGTAGGGAATGATTGGTGAAGATGTAACCTTGGGCAACAACGTCAAGATCTATCACCCGGAGCTCGTGAACCTGTACGGGTGCAGGATCGGTGACAATACGCGCATCGCCGCCTTTGTTGAAATCGGCAGGAACGTTAAGATCGGTAAGAACTGCAAAATCGAAGCCTTTGCCTTCATACCAGACGGGGTTACGATAGAAGACAACGTGTTCGTGGGGCCTCACGCCTGCTTCACCAATGACCGCATACCCCGGGCTACGTCAGCGGGGGGGGTGTCGAGCGGGTCGGACTGGAAGCTGGAGCAGACGATGGTTAGAGCGGGGGCCAGCATCGGCGCAAATGCCACCATACGGTGTGGAGTCACTATCGGGCGTGATAGCCTGGTGGGGGCGGGCAGCATGGTGACCCATAGCGTGCCTGACGGCGCCACGGTTACCGGGAACCCGGCCCGGCTCACAAAAGACCGAGGATAGCCGCGCCGCCGACGGGTCAGGCTACGACTAGCCTCGTGCGAAACGTGCGATCTCGGTGACCACTTCTTCGATCTGTTCCCTGCGCAACTCGGGATACATGGGTAAGGAGAGCACCTCGTTCTGAGCGCGCTCGCTCTTGGGAAAGTCCCCCGCCTTGTATCCCAGATCCTGGTAGACCTCCTGCAGATGCAGCGACAGCGGATAGTAGACGTTCGTCTGAATGCCCCGTGAATCGAGATGACTGCGCAACTTCTGCCGGTCCAGACGAGGGCTGCTGATTCGAATAGTATAGTAGTTGCATGACGACACCGAGCGGCTGTCGAAATACGTGGGTTCGATTCCGTCTATTTTGTCGAGCAGTTTGGTGTACAGGCTCGTGTTGGCCCGGCGCATGCGATTCCAGCCCTCCAGATGCTTGAGCTTCACTCTCAGGATAGCCGCCTGCAGAGCGTCGAGACGACTGTTGAATCCGTGTACCGTGTGGTAGTAGGCGGTCCTTGCGCCGTGACCGCGCAGCAATCTCACCCCTTCGGCGATCTCGTCGTCGCTGGTTGTCACCATGCCGCCGTCCCCATAGGCGCCGAGATTTTTGGCCGGAAAGAAACTGAGACAGCCCACGTCCCCCAGCGAACCCACCTTCTTGCCGCCATATTCGGCCCCGACGGCTTGAGCACAATCCTCGACCACTCGCAGCTTGTGGCTGGCAGCGGTTTCAAGTATCGGATCCATGGCCGCCGGCTGACCGTATAGATGCACCGGCAGGACGGCCCTGGTGCGTTTGGTGATTTTTGATGATATCTGGTCCGCGTCAATGTTAAACGTCCTGGAGTCGATATCCACCAGCACGGGGCGGGCCCCGCATTTGATGACCGACTCCACCGTGGCGATAAAGGTGAAGGGAGTAGTGATGACTTCGTCGCCCGGTCCGACGCCGCAGGCAAGAAGGGCGAGGAGCAATGCATCAGTGCCCGAGGCAACGCCTACAGCGTGTTTGGTGCCGCAGTAGGCGCTCACCTCATCTTCAAGGGCTTTCACCTCGGGGCCGAGGATGAACTGCCCGCTCTCCAGGACGCCGCGCATGGCCGCGTCGATCTCGTTTTTGATGGACTGATACTGCAACTTAAGGTCTGTCATTGGAATTGTCATGGCTTGAATGTCTCCCGCACCGGACCCTATCTCAGGCCGAGTCGATCTCTAACGGTGGCAACCACAGGCTCGTCCTCTGGTTGCTGAAGTCTCTCCAAAGCTACAGAGCGATCAAGATATCCTTCGCGCACCAGACCGGCCAGCTCGAAAGCGTATGGATGAAAACGAAACCGCCGTTTGTGCACCATGTTGCCAAAGGAATTGAGGAGGCAGTTAGTGGAGTTCGGATCAACGTCCCCGGGCGCTTTCCAGCCCAACGACGAAATACTCCGGTAGATTACCTCTTCGCTGTAATCCAGGAACGCCAGCGGGTGGACGTTGTAAGGGAAGCGAGTGGGGTCGGCGAAGTGCTCGTTTTCAAGGAAATAGGGCCTGATATCATCGCCCGCCAGCTTGTATAAGGGTTCGTAGACCGCCTTCTGCATGGCCCTCACCATACTCGGGTTATTCTTCATTATCGACGACGTAATCGGCGCCTGACCGGGAGACCAGCCGAAGGCGATGAACGGGATTCTTTTTTCAACGGCGATACGGAGTGCGCTAAACTTCACGATTGACATACATGCCGTGCAGATCATACTTGCTCTCTCGGCAGTCTTCAGAGGGAACACGTCTTCCCGAGCGCAGGATCTGAATATCTGCGACAACATGTCGAAGCGGGGTTTGAAATACATATGGTCTACGCCCAGACGCTCGACAACTGACTTAATATTGTCGAGCGTCTGGGCGGCAACGAAACCGTTATCAAAGGTCCACGCCAGGACCCGCATACCGTAGTCCTCTTTAAGAATTCTCAGGGTGTAGGTACTGTCCTTGCCTCCGCTATAGCACATCACGGCGTCGTAGCAGCCCTTTCCTTGGTTTTCCTTGAGGAGCGCGGCGAATCTGCTGCGGTATCTGGTGCTGTCTCTGCGGTGGCTGTCACTGGCGCCGGTTGCAGAACAGAAATTACACACCCCTTCGGTATCGAAATGTATCCCGGGAAAAGTCTCGGGGAGAACGCACTTACTGCACACTCGGGGAGAAGTGCCTGAGCCGCTTTGCTGCAACATCGTACTCCGTACCTTGGCGCCGGACGGCAGAGACTGGACTCCCTTTTCTACCGTCGCCCACCTTGGCAGTCTATTCGCCGGTTCGATCACCCGGTCCGCCTCCCAGATTGGGAGTGGGCGGCAGGGCGCGGAGGTGCCTTGTGACGTTGTACTTGGATGCCAGATCTCTGAACACTCGCTCCACCTGCTCGCGGCTGAGCTTCAGAGTATCACTCGCCTCTGGCGCGGGTACGTGGTTCTCCCAGGCATACAGAAGCACGTCGAGCTTGTCATACGGAAGGCGGAAATAGAATTCCTCATCGGTGACCCCCAGACTGAACGTGTCCGGAGTCGGGGGTCTTTTCAGGATCTCCGTCGACACCCCGAGGAACTTCGCCAACTGATACACCTGCGTCTTGTACAGTTCTTCAATCGGCTCGATATCGACGCCGCCGTCACCGTACTTGACGAAGAATCCCTGCGCACTCTCACTCCGGTTGGTAGTCCCGCAGACCAGGTAGTTGTACGTCTCGGCGAAGCGATAGAGGAACAACATCCGCATCCTTTGCTTGAGGTTGGTGGCCGCCACTATCCGTCGAAGGCCTTGATTATTGAGTCTGGCCGTCCGGGAATTCCCCGCCTCATCTTCAACTATCAACGTGTAGAAGTTCAGGTTGTTCTTGGCGAGCAAGTCGCCGGGGAGTACAATCTTGGACTTGTGCCGGTCACCGAAATCGGGAAAGAACTCCCTGATCGCAGCATTCCGCAGTTCGTAAGCTCCGGCGCTTTCCAGGGCCGGGGTGATGTCAACGATTTCGGTCCGTATGCCCAGCCGCCCGCATTCCGCCATTGCGTATTCCCTGGACAACGGATCAGACTCCCGCTCGGGCAAGAGGAGTCCAACGACCTTATCTTTGCCCAGAGCCTCGGTGCAGAGCCGCGCGCAAAGCGCCGAGTCGACGCCGCCGCTGACTCCGATCACGGCGCCATCCCGCCGGAGTGAAACAGCCTGGCTCTTGATGAAAGTACAGATAGTATCGGTTAGAACTCCGGAATCGACCGGAGGGACCTGCCCTGCGAACTTCATTCTACTGCTCCTGTAACGGGGGCGCGGAGTCCGGATTTGAGGATCTTACCGGTTGATGTGCGCGGCAGCGATTCGCAAAACACCACCCTCTTCGGCACCATGTGTTTCTCGAGTCGACGGGAGCAGAAGTCGATGATGTCCTTTTCGCCAAGCCGGGAAGCTTTGGTCTTGACCACGAAAGCCACGACCGCTTGTCCCAGAATACCATCTTCTACTCCGATAACCGCCGCCTCCACCACCCCTTCGCACTCATGCAAAACGTTTTCGACCTCTTTCGGGCTTACCAGTTGCCCGGAACTCTTGAACATGTCATCCCGGCGCCCCAAGAAATAGAGAAACCCGTCTTCGTCTTTTTCAAATGTGTCGCCGGTATAGAGGACTCTCTCCCCGGGGTAGCGGCCGGGCCGCAGGCAGGCGGCGGTCTTTTCGGGAAGTCCCCAGTAGCCGGCCATCACGTGAGATCCACGAACCACCAGTTGCCCGGCCACTCGGGCCCCGGTGATTTCATTCCCATCCTCGTCGACGATGTACACTTCGGTGTTCGGAATGGCCTTACCAACCGACGAAGGTCTTCGGTCGAGTTCCTCCGGAGGAAGGAAAGAGACCCGTTTGCACTCCGTCAGACCGTACATCGAGTATATCCTGGCCCTGGGGAACACCTGGCGTAATCGAGCGATGTGAGCAGGCGGCAACGTCTGCCCCGTACTGGTAATGTACCTGAGGTCCGGATAGTCGTGCCCGTCGAGGTTCCGCAGCGTCAGCAGAAGAGAGGCCACGGTCGGTACCAGCGGAAAGCCGGTTGCCTTATGCCTGGCGATCGACTCCAAAATCTGGCCCGGATACACAAAGGACCGCTCCAAGACCACCGTACCTCCGAACAAGACCGACATGAGCACCTGGTACAGGCCGTAGTCAAACGACAGCGGCAATACGTCAACGATGATGTCGGCAGGTTTGTTTTCAAGGTACTGGCTTATTGACCGGGCCGCCGTCAACATGTTGAGATGGGTCAGCATCACCCCTTTGGGTTCGCCCGTTGACCCGGAAGTATAAATCAAGCTGGCGAGGTCAAGATCGATGCATGATTGCGCCGGCCTCGTCCCCGGATATCCTGCTACGATCTCCTTATATGACAGGCATTCTCGCCACCCCGACGGGCTGGTCCTGTCGATATCAGTCAGAATCACAGTCGCCAGGTGCGGGCAGTCGGCGGGATTGCCGGGAAGCGCAGCCAAACCCGGTCCATCGGTGATCACGGCCATTGCCTGGCAGTCGTTGAGGATATAGGCGAGTTTGGCTGCCCTAACCTGAGGGTTAACGATCACAAAAATGCCGCCTGCCTTGAGGATGGCGTACAACGAGACCACAGATTCGACCGAGTTGCCGAGATACACGACGACTCTATCCTGCCTCCGCAAGCCTCGTTGGATCAGGGCATTGGCCAGAGAATTGGCAGTCTGGTCCAACTGGCCGTAGGACACCTCGCTGTTCTCAAACACAAGGGCGGGTTTGCTTCCCAGAGTCTGCGCGTTCTCTTCCAAGGAATCGTGAAGCAGCACGGTCGACCCCTCTAACCCTGAACGCCAGGTCCGGGCAGTTTAGATTGAACAAAGGCGGCCAATCGGTTGATGGAATCCAGATTCTCGGGGACTATTTCCTCATCTTCTACTACGAAGCCAAAGGTCTGTTCCAGAAAAAGTACCAGTTCAAGGACTCCAGTTGAATCTATCACGTTCTTTTCGAAGAATGAGTCGCTGTCCTCCACCGTCTTCCCGGTTTGTTCCTTGATCAAGTTCTCGGACAGGAACTGTCTCAGGCGCTGTCTGATATCCGTATCCATATACTCTCTATCTTCTTCGTTCGTCTAACGCCGGATGCCACCTTTGAGTATACGCCGGGGCGTGTGCTGCCGCAAACCGCAGCAGTCTCCCTGACTATCGATTCTGGTACTTCGGCAGAGAGATTTCAATAGTAAGGATGATTGAACAGTATACATGCAGAGTCAGGTAAAGTGACTTCACAGCCGAATAGCGCGGCAGTACGATAGTACTTCCCGAAAATCCGAGTGGCGGGTCACCATATTATCCGCCTCCGTCGGATTGTCCCTGCAATCGCCCGGCCAATTGCTTGCATGGCTGGCCCTATTCCGAGACACAGCGTCAACCTCCCCTATCCTCCATTTGTGGACGCATCTTTGATCGTGTCGTTCATCCATTGTTCATTTTTTGTTAATTGCTAGTTAATGCTGATGAACTAGGATAGCAGAGGCGGTGGGGATAAGGAGTTCCACCGCTAAACCTCAGGGGCCTCCTCAATCGTAGCGGATCGAGAGTCTGAGGATGTGCGCTGGCCTTTTCTTGGGTCATCATGCAGCGCAGACGAACCCAAACCGAATTGTCAACAGAACCCGGGAGGCCAAAGGCTGCCCGCCAATGGGCGCCCCCTCGAATCTTGACATTGGAAATGACTCTGGTAAAGGAAGCGAAAGCATACATGTGTACTTCAGCGCGGAAATTGACAGAAAAGACAGGATGGAGAATGAGGATGGTAGTTAAAGAATGAAGAGTAAGACGTTCAGCGTGATTTTCAAGAAGATATCGAAGGCATACGCGATAGCGCTGTTTTCGTGTCTGTTGTTTGTGTTGGGGTCGACACTGGTGCCGGCCCAGCAGGCTCATGCCGCCGGCAATACTTACTATGTCGCCAAGAACGGGTCGAACTCTGGCTCAGGAACCGAGACGAGCCCCTGGCTGACCATCAAGTACGCGGCCATCAGGGCGGTGGCCGGCGACACCGTGTACGTCAAGAACGGGACCTACAACGAGCAAATCTGGATTACCTCAGCCGAAGGCGCCCGGGGCGGCTCCGCCGGATATCCGGTCACGATCAAGGCCTATCCCGGTCATCTCCCTATCATCGACGGTACCGGACTGCCTAACGTCAATGGGTACATGGGACTGGTCACGATCAATGTCCCTTACATCAATCTTGATGGCTTTGAGATCAGAAACAATGCGGCGTATTCGGGAGTATTCGTCGCCGATACCCATAACATCAACCTGAGCAATCTGAACATCCATAACGTCAACTGGGAGGGTATCCAAGTAGGCTCGTCGTCAAACGTGGTGATAGATAGCGTGCAGGTGTACAATTCGGTTTCATCTTTGCAGAACGAATCCATCACGCTGAAAGCCACCACGAACTTTGAGATCAAGAATTCGAGCATCCACGACAACAAGAAAGAGGGCATCAACTGCAAGAACGGCAGCAGCAACGGACTGATCCACGACAATGATATCTACAATATCCCAAGCGACGGTATCTACCTGGAGACTACTGGCATTGCCCAGTCCAACATTTCGATTTACCGCAACCGGATACACACGGGCTCCGGTAACGGCATCGCATTAGGCTCCGAGTTGTCCAGTCGTGCCCCGCAAACGGGCATCAGCATCTACAATAATCTCATCTACGGGAACGGCCGGGGCTTGGTGGCCTATCCCATGAACTACCTCAAGACCTTCAGCATCATAAACAACACCTTCTACCATAACGGCTACGTGGAAATCCAGGTCTACGACCCGCCCCAGTATCAGGTCAATTGTGCCATCCGAAACAATATCATCGTGCCCAATCCGGGTAGGGCCAGTGGTTCTATTCTCACTGCCAATGGTCCGGGCGGGATCACGATCGATCACAATCTCTTCTATAACTCCACCGAGTATAACGTGCTGGACATCTTTGGAACCGACTACGTTAAGGCCGACCCCCAGTTGATCAGTCCCTCATCCGATTTCCGGATATCCTCCAGTTCGCCGGCCAAAGACGCTGCTGCGTGGATAAGCGTATCCAGCACCGACTACGTGGGGACTCCCAGGCCACAGGGGTTAGCGTATGACGTTGGGGCTTACGAGTATGCTGGCTCGACATCGCCAACATCTCCAACCTATCCGACGTCCCCGACCGCTCCGACCACCGGTGGACTGCCCAACATCACCACGGCGACAGTGCTCCCGAACGGAACGTCAGGGGTATACTATTATCAGACCCTGACGGCGAGCGGTGGCACCGGATCCTATACCTGGGCGATAAGCTCGGGGACGCTTCCGCCGGGACTGTCGCTAAGCTCGACCGGTATTATTTCGGGCGTGCCCGCAACGGGCGGCAGTGCCATGACGATCACCGTTCGTTTGACGGACAGCGCCGGCGCCGCGGGCATCAAGTCTCTTTCCATCAAGATCGACGGCACCGTCGTCAGTACCCCAACAACTCCCCCACCGAGTCCCCCGGCAACCACCGGTGGGCTGCCTAACATCACCACCGCTACCATCCTGCCGAACGGAACGTCGGGAGTGGCCTACTATCAACCCCTGACGGCCAGCGGTGGCACCGGCTACTATACTTGGACAGTGTACTCGGGGGCGCTTCCGCCAGGACTGTCCCTCAGCTCGAGCGGCGTCATTTCGGGGACGCCCACGACGGGTGGCAGTGCCATGACGGTCACTATTCGTTTGACCGACAGCGCAGGGGCCGCGGGTATCAAGTCTCTTTCCATCAAGATCGACGGCGCCGTCGTCAGTACCCCAACAACTCCCCCACCGAGTCCCCCGGCAACCACCGGTGGGCTGCCTAACATCACCACCGCTACCATCCTGCCGAACGGAACGTCGGGAGTGGCCTACTATCAGCCCCTGACGGCCAGCGGTGGCACCAGCTACTATACTTGGACAGTGTACTCGGGGGCGCTTCCGCCAGGACTGTCCCTCAGCTCGAGCGGTGTCATTTCGGGGACGCCCACGACGGGTGGCAGTGCCATGACGGTCACTATTCGTTTGACCGACAGCGCAGGGGCCGCGGGTATCAAGTCTCTTTCCATCAAGATCGACGGCGCCGTCGTCAGTACCCCAACAACTCCCCCACCGAGTCCCCCGGCAACCACCGGTGGGCTGCCTAACATCACCACCGCTACCATCCTGCCGAACGGAACGTCGGGAGTGGCCTACTATCAGCCCCTGACGGCCAGCGGTGGCACCGGCTACTACACTTGGACAGTGTACTCGGGGGCGCTTCCGCCAGGACTGTCCCTCAACTCGAGCGGTGTCATTTCGGGGACGCCCACGACGGGCGGCAGTGCCATGACGGTCACCATTCGATTGACGGACAGCGCCGGCGCCGCGGGAATGAAGTCCCTGTCGATCAAGATCGACGGCCCGGTCAATACCCCAGCCGCTGCCCCGGCAGCGACCGGTGGCCTGCCCAGCATCACCACCGCCACGGTTCTGCCGAAAGGAACGGTGGGGGCGTCCTACTATCAGCCCCTGACGGCGTCCGGCGGCACCGGTCTCTATACGTGGACAATAAGCGCCGGGGCGCTTCCAGCAGGGCTGTCGCTTAGTCGGACCGGAGTCATTTCGGGTACGCCAACGACAGCGGGCAGCCCGGTGACGATCACCGTTCGATTAACTGACAGCGCCGGCGCCGCCGGGGCCAAGTCGTTATCAATCGCGGTCAGCGCCAACTAGACCATCAACCCTTGTAGCCAGTCCTCTGAACTAGAAAGGGAGCCTCCCCGGGGGAGGCTCCCTTTCTCTGCAGCAGATTTGACCACCTCCGGTGCGACAAAGAGCTTTGTGCCGGCCACACTTCAGAGGGACCTTTCCAGGAGGCAGAGTGGATCAACGTGACAAGACCTGACGGATTTCGGTCCGATAACAACACCCCAAGAGACTAACTGACCAAAGGATCACGATCCGGTGCGCCGCCATCTCAGATTCGTGACCACTGTCTCCGCACGGCGATCTAAGGTAGACTAACGTGGTGAGGCCCGGATGAAAATCCTGACGAAAATCGTTGACTGGCTTGCGTTTCCCTACAGCATGTGGCTGCTGCTGAAGGACCCCGCGGTTTCTACCAGAGTCAAGTTGAAAGCCGGCGCGATACTACTCGTGTTGTTCATCTATCTGTTGGACCCGATGGATGTGATTCCCGACATCGCCCCGGTACTAGGATGGTTGGACGACCTGGTGGCCATTCCCTTGGCCATGGCTGTGACCAAGAAACTGGTCCCCGAAATAAACGTTGCCGCACTGGTTCAAGCAGCCAGGGCGGACACGAGACGCGCCACGGTGTGGATCGCTACTGTCCTTGCTGCGATGACCTTGATCAGCCTTGCCGGGATCGGATTGCTGGTGTATCTTACGGTCCGCAATTGGCCCGGCAGATGATGGACCTCAGGAGAAAGGCCGAATCACTACCATCGTCTCCGCGATCGCCCTGCCTCCCGGTCTGATGGCAGGAGTGCTAAGGATGAGATATGGAAGGCCCAATACAGCAACTGTATATACACATAATGTATATATTCCAGATTCGGGATCATCTCCCGTTCCTCAACAGGCTATCGATATCGCTCTGATTCCAAATCACGATCATTCTGTAGCCTGCCTCGCCGTCAACTTCGACTATGGCTAACTCATCCCCACCACGGCGCGCCCACGTTATGAAGCGCTCGTTTGGTGGCAGGGACGACACTATGCCCGCGATACGCCTCCCCCTCTCCTCCATCACCAGCGTCATCCCCTGGTCATCTCCCGCCGGCTGGTAACTCGGCGATAAGGGCTGGACCTCTGATTCCCGCTCCGGTCTCGGCGCGATGGCATGGGGTGGGGGAAGTGCCGCCTTCTCTTGTGGTCCCGAGTATTTCACCCTGGTGCGATTCCAGTAAGGGCTTCGGCATTTTGGATTCGCGCAAGTGCCGGGAACGCGCGAGCCGTGGCTCACCCACCGGTACCCGCAGCGGGTACATGTCAGGATCTTCAGTCTGCGAGGCATGCATTATTATATACACAGTTGGAGGAGACTATGGTTTCGTCTGTTGGGGAAGATCCGCCCAATGGGAGGCCGAGGAAACCACGGCCAGAATTGAATGCGATACTACCTGTGGCCAGACGGCCGAAGGAGTAGCATTGGAGATCTCTGACGCCACCTAGAGGCGGGCTGAAAGTGCCGAGGAACAGAATCGAACTGTTGACACGCGGATTTTCAGTCCGACCAAGCCTGCTGGTGGACATGCTGAGCCACCTGGCGGCTCTGGGGCGGGCCGCGGAGGAGTTGGGGCAAGCTCTCAGCTGTAAAGACTGCCTTCGGGATGAAGAAGAGAAGCCTGTGCCTCAACTCCTCTTGAGGATAGCATCTCCTCCGGGGAAGATCAAGACCCCCGTCCCCAGAAGGCATGCGCTCTGCCCCAAGGGGGCGACCATGGATCGGGCGAAGACCGCTGTTTTCGTAGATCCAGCTTCCTATCGCCACCAAGGTGGTTCCCGATTGCACCCTGGTTAAGAGGCATGTACCGGTGCGGATTCCGCTCCGCCATTCTCACACGGGAAGCTGGCGCCCAGTGTGAGACCGAGAATGACCTCTTGGACCGGCGTTTCGAATTTGGAGCACCGGGTCGAATCCCGTGACACGGCCCAAGCTTCCTGCCGAGGTCATCCGTTAGGCTCCGCTCTCGCTGGCCGACCAGCGCGTCGCTCCCAGGCAGGGACTGATGCAGGGGCATGCCTCGATCCGTTAGTTTGTCATGGAGACTCGGAGTCATTCACTCGTTGGGCTCCTTCCGGTGGCCGGCTGTGCGGCGCGCCTCTGGTGTTCGCTGCTGCGACTCCTTGTCACGCTGCCGCCTCTGTGTTATCTTGGTCGGGCGCGGAAGCGAGCCTGAGGCCCGACCTCTACATGGTGTCTGAATGGGATTCGTTCAGAAGACCCACGATCATGGTGGTCAAGAATTGGCTGAGGGTGAGAAATCCTGGAACTGCCCGGGCTTCAAGCTCCGTCCTGATGTTGGTTGCAGCCTGACGCCGCGGCTCGCTTCCACGCCCTACGATGGGAGGCGCGCTAATGGGAAACCTCAGAAGGCTCTACGTCGGAATAGATGTTCACAAGAAGACGCACAAAGTCGCCATGCTGCCACATGCAGGAATCGCTCGTTCGTCTGCTGCTTGGCGGCAGATGACGTTCATGGACATTGAGACAAGTAGCGAGGGATTCCATAATCTCGAAACGAGCCTCAAGGGGCTCTGCGACGATCCTTCGGAGGTCGTCATAGCCGTAGATCACACTGGAGGGCACTATTGCGAGGCACTCGTCTATTTTCTACAATCCAGGGGCTACTCAGTATTCAACGTGGAACCCGCCGCCATGAAGGAGGCTAGAGACCGATTGCTGGCGGAGGAGAACAAGAGCGACAAGATCGATGCCGCCAGTGCGGCCTACCTCCTCTATTTAAGAGACGCTCACGGCCTATCGTTCAGAATCTCATCAGTTCCGTACGAGCTTGGTAGCCAAGCCTCTGTGCTGGCAAAGTTGATTATCGAGCGAGAGCAGCACAACAAGCGGCTGGTCCAAGTCACCAACAGACTTCACCAGTTACTGGCTTCCGTGTTCCCTGAGGGAGAGACAAACTACCCTTTGGCGCTCCTAAGAATCAGCCGGCTGTACCCCACGCCCGCAGACATATGCTGCAGCAACGGGCTGAGCGGCATCAAGTGGCTGAATGAGGATAACCGTCGGGCGATATGTCGTCTCGCGGGCGACTCGGTCGGCGTGCCCGGTGAACAGTATCGGGACTTGATCAAATACTTGGCAGAGCAACGGGCTGCCGAGCGGGAAAGGCGCGACGCTATCGGAGGACTCATCTCGAGCAGAGTCGCTGCCCATCCCTATGGCCCTATCATGCTTTCGTTCCCGTGCATGGGACCAATGGCCGCGGCCGCAATAATATCTGTGGCCAAGGACATCAACAACTGGCCAAGTGACAGGAAGTTCAAAAAGGCGCTGGGGCTCTACTCCACCCTCAAGCAATCCGGAGTAAGCCCAGGTAGGGCGAGAATGGGACGCGGAGGATCAAGGCACACTCGAAGGTTGCTGTTTGAAGTAGTCCTTCGGTCACTCCGGAAGTCGATCGACGATAACGACTTCAAGGACTACTACGCTCGCCAGGTCTCGCACAACAAGCCGGCCCGCAAGGCTCTCGTAGCGACCATGGGCAAGCTCGCTGAGATTGTCTATCATTGCGTGAGATCTGGGGAACACTACCAATACAGCGGCGTGTATGGCAATCACTTACGTCCGCCAAAACAACCGGATGGTCTGCCGCCAGACAACGACGACGACCAAACAGAAATTACCATTCACTGAAACGTCATGACCAGGCTTAAACCAGCTCGAGGACGTGGTGAAACTGGTTCGCGGGGTCGAAGCCGGGAAATAGCCTCACGCGGGACCCCTTATTGTCGCCCTTTGTCAAGACCACTGGAACGATACTGAAAGACGGGGCACGAGAGGTAGGTTTTGGTATACATAGTCGGTCACCGCGGAACCCCGGTTTCCGTTCCAGAAAACACAATCGAGTCCTTCAAGAAAGCGATCGGATTAGGCGTCGATTTCATCGAATGCGACGTGCAATCCAGCAAAGACGGGGAAATCGTGGTTATGCACGATAGCAGGCTGAATAGGACGACTAGTGGGAGGGGCCGTATCAGGGACTTCACCCTAGAGGAACTAAACAAGTTAACTATTGCCGGCAGATTCAGAATTCCAACGCTTGCAGAGGTCCTGGCCCTGGAATCTCGATTACTCATAGAATTGAAATCGTTCCGTTCCGGGATATCGAAACGAATCTATCCGAATCTTGTCGCAAAACTGTTGGACGGGCTTCAAGGAGTCAAGTCCAGAGGTGATACTATCCTTATGTCCTTCGACAAATCGTATATCGAGCAACTGCATGGTTCTGGATATAGAAGGATGCTTCTCTCCTCCAAATTCCCTGATCTTGCTGCTCTGGAAGCCATGGACTTGTTTGGCGTGGGTGTTGACCATCGCTCGCTGAATGCGGGAAGGATCAAGGAGGCTCACGATAGGCAGCTCACCGTCATGGCCTGGACGCCGGACCAAAAAAGGGATATCGAAAGGGTGATAAGGGCGGGAGTGGACTACGTGGTGTCAAACGACCCGGGGCTCGCAATAGAAACGTCCAGACAGGTCGGCCTGTCCGACAAGTCCTATCTGTGATTGACCTTCACACTGGCCGAGGTGTTGGATCCCACTCATGTTGAGGGTGAGAAGCGTATCAGGGCGTTCGGTATCTTCGCCCCACAGTAAGCGGATACTGAGAGAAATCATTGGCGGAAGTGCCTTCTCTTGTGTCGATCGTATCAAAGCAAGACCAAGGAACCTCTCTCCTTCTTCAAGGTCTTCGTCGATATTCCCTGCCCTCGCAGTTCGCGTTGACTTTCAAATATGAGCTGGACTGCTTCTTTCAGGTTCTCCTCAACCTGTTTCACTGTCTTCCCCTGACTGAATGCGCCGGGAACAGCATCCACCCAGCCGATGTACCATTTATCGCGTTTCTCAATGGTGGCTTCAAAGGTCCGTTCCATACTATGTCCTCCCGCGCCTCAAGTATACAATAGCCGCAGGTGTCGAGGCTTCGTCCCACTAAATGGGGGTCAGGTCAGGAACGTGACGTCCGGATCGATGGTCCACCGGGGGGAGGAAGGGTCCGTGATTGTGCCATGGGGACTCTCAGCGATGAGCGTAGTGGCGAAGAACAGAATCGTACTGCTGACACACGGAGTGTCCATCCGCGGCTCAAGTTACCGAGTCTCCCATTCCCCAACTGCTAACCAGGAAGAGGGCACCCCCACGGGTAGTCGAACGGACATATACGAGAAGATGAGGCGTTCTTGAAACTGCCCAGTGGCGAACTCTCGCAACTGGCTGACCTCCAGCGACTGGGTGAAGGTCAATTCAGAGTATGATGGTGGCGCAATCCTAACCGTCGAAACAACACGGCGTAACACCTCATTCGTTTCGTTACCTGCATGGCCAGGGAGACCAACATGCTGCAACAGGATGTCATGCCCGGCCGGTCTTTGCGTGTGAGAGTCTACTGCAAACGGCTTCAACACTTGATCCGCCGGCGTTTTGGGACCGAGAGCAGCAGTGTTGATGGATTTCGCCGGTGTTTGTGTGCATTGTTTCGATCAAAATGTCCCCGGCACGACGTGACAATAGATCATGGCAGGAGATGTCTGTCCCGTTCTTTACGTCTTCATTCGTTTGCTGACTGGTATCCAGGTGTAATCAAAGAATCGCCATGCGACTACAGACGCGCGATTATTGGCAGCCGCCTGCTCCCTGGGGGGCCGTTGAAACCGAGAGTGCCGAAGCGGGGCGTTCACCGAGGGTCACGCGGCCGACCGACAGACCGGAGGAATCTCGAGATCGGCGTATGCACCGGGTCGCCAGGAGCTACGAGGACAACAATAAGGCAGCATTCGAAGGCAACCTCAAGGAGATCAGACTGAAGCTGGGATGGTCCCGGCAGCGGCTGGCCCACGAGGTAGGCGTCAGCGAGTCAACCTTGCACCGCTGGGAACACCGTCACGCCCAGCCGAGCAGCCTCGCCATGCGACAACTGGAACGTGTCCTGGAACGAGCAGCTTCATCATCAACAGTCCACCAGGGTATCGGCGAGAGCCTCCGGGATCCTGCCGAAGGGTCATCGCTCTAGAGTGTTCGGGCGCCAGTCGGGCCTTGGCGGGCCAACGGTGCCGATCGAGAACGACCCCACTATCACCACGCTCGAATTCCCGACCTGGACCCATCAAGCATAGGCACCAGACGCGTCGGGTTGCGACGGCCTCAATCAGTACGGCGCATGTTTGCACCTCGGCGGGACAGACCATATGTGCAGGCCGGACGGAAAGGCCATGACGTTGGTCGCGATCTCGGTCATGGACGCGGCCCGGCAGCAGCATGATCAGGTCCAACGGCGACTTCGTCGAAACCTTAGGTTTGAGCGCGGTCCACCATGACACGGGCAGGCTCTTGTTATTGACGGAGGAATCGGACAGTTGGTGGTTGCGCAAGCCGAGGTCCATGCCACCTCAGCAGTGAGCATGCTGGGACCGGAGGGAGTATATGGGACGGTGTTCGATCGCTCCAAGGAGATGGAACCGAGCGGCAGGCTGGCTCAGGTGAGATTACATGGCTCTGCGCTTGAGCGTCAACGAGGCTACGACGGCTCCAGCGACTAACGCCGCAATGATCCCTCCAACCTGCCACCAGTTCACGTGTGGACGTCCGGGGTTGGGCCAGGGGCCGTACGGTGAAGGCACCTTCCAGTCCGTTGACGTTCACCTTCCTCACGCCGGCCGTCTTGCCGGAGTACGTGAAGCCGACCTTCTGGCTGGCCCCGGGAGCCAGGACGACCTGGCGGGTCTCGACCAGCCCGCCGTCAACCTTGAGGACAATCGGATCAGTGCCGGCGGTGCTCCCCGGTATTATCAACTAATACGCTGATGATGACATCCTGACCCAGAACGATGACGCCCGGCTCAACAGTCAGCGACTTCAACTTGAAAACGGCGGCCGATGCCGGGGGAGCCGCCACTTCGAAGGCGCCCGACAGGCCGCCCACGCTTACCTCGTAGCTGCCCGGGGTGTCTCTGGTTACGGTGAAGGATACGGGTTGAGCGGCGTTGCCCCCGACGGTGACCGTCTGCTTGGACTCCGCTTGCCGTTCACCTGTAGCTCCACGGTGTACGTGCCCCCGAGATCGCCGGTGTTCCGGACCGACGCCCCAATGCTCACCTGCCCCCCGCCCGGCACCTCGGCCGGCGATACACTGAGATCCTCGATGCTGAAAGACGCCGCCCGGGTGTGCGCCACCATCGCGAATGAACTGAGGTGTCCGATCGTTACCGACAGCGTGTGTGCTACGAGGTCGACCGTTGTCGGCAGTTCAATCCACTTGCCGGCCACGGCATCCCAGGTGGCCATGACCAGGTTCTTCTCGTCCAGCCCGGCCGGTCGAC
>CAVTJN010000005.1:0-114926 GCA_963735055.1 uncultured Chloroflexia bacterium
AAGGGAGGAATACTTGAGCACGGAAGTAACTGAACTCTATCGCCGGGTGGTGGCCGAAGTCTCCAAGGCCGTCATCAGCAAGGACTCCGTCAAAGAGGCCCTGGTGCTGGCCCTTATCGCCGGCGGACACGTCCTCATCGAGGGGCTGCCCGGGACCGCCAAGACCAAACTGGCCCGCAGCTTTGCCGAAGCAATCGGCGGCAAGTTCAAACGCATTCAGTTCACGCCGGACATGATGCCGGCCGACATCACCGGGTTCTACGCCTACTCGGTGGTCGGCGAGCCCAGATTCATCGAGGGGCCGGTCTTTGCCAACGTGGTGCTCGCCGACGAACTGAATCGCACCACCCCCCGCACCCAGTCGGCTCTCCTCGAGGCGATGGAGGAATGCCAGGTTACCATCGAGAAGAAGACCTATCCGCTGGTCAGGCCGTTCATGGTGATCGCCACCCAGGTGCAGGCCGGGGGCGAGGGCACCTACCCCCTGACCGACGTTCAGATCGACCGGTTCATGCTGCGCATCTGGAGCGAGCACCCCACCAAGGAAGAGGAGAAGCAGATCGTCGCGACATCGACCGGATCGATGAACCCAACATCCAGCCGGCGACGAGTCTCGATGAAATACTGGCCATGCAACGGTCGGTCAAGACGGTGCAGGTGTCACCCCAGATCATTGACTATGCGGTCTCTCTGGTGGATGGTGTCCGCAGCGATCCCGATGTGCTGACCGGTCCGAGCACCCGGGCGGCTATCGCCCTGTTCAAATGCGCCAGAGTCCTGGCCATGCTCGATGAACGCGACTTCGTTATCCCCGACGACATCAAACACCTGGCGCCGCTGGCGGTGGAACACCGCATAAGGATCAGGCCGGAAGCCGAAATGGACAACGTCACGCCGGCGATGGTGCTGCAGAGGGCGCTGGAACGGACGCCGGTGCCGAGACTGCCGGCATGATGATACTGCTCCGCCGTGGCCTGGCCACGTTGCTCAGGGTCTACGTGATCGCGGGCCTCGTCGCCGTCGATCATGCTCGCGCCCCTTGACCTTCTCCTTCGTCCCGATCGTGGTCCTGCTCTGGTATGTCTTCCAGTGGCGCCGCAGGACGGCGCCGGTCTGGGGGCTGCTGTCCGAGTGGTTCGTCTTCATCACGGTGGCGCTCCTTCTGGCCGGACGCGGCGGGGGTGTGGGGGGCGACGCTGCTGGCACTGCCGA
The DNA here is from genome assembly GCA_963735055.1 of uncultured Chloroflexia bacterium. GTDB lineage: Bacteria > Chloroflexota > Dehalococcoidia > Dehalococcoidales > UBA2162 > JBBITI01. The sequence continues at coordinate 1,213 of CAVTJN010000005.1, forward strand.
TATTACCGCTGATCGCGATCAAGCTCGAAGAGCACGCGAAAGCGGCCATCCCCGCCGGTCACCATGCTTCGCCAGGGGAACGACGGCTGACCGGTACCGGCATCAGTCTGGCGGCGATCGTGGCGGTGCTGCTGGTGATGGCGCTGCTGGTGGGGAGCCCGTCCCTGGCGGCGGCCGGCCTGGTCTCGCTGGCCGCCCTGGCGGGACTGACGGCGGCCGCCTGGCGCGGTTCGGCCGCAAAACCGGTAGGGGAGGTGCCGCTGACCCGGCGCATGGTCGCCGGCTCGCAGGCGAGCCTCGACATCGAGTTCAGCGTCCGCACCGCGGTGGGGGGCCGGCTTTATCTGGAATCGCCCGAAGAATGGGTGCGGCTGGACCCGGCGGTATTGCCGCTCGAGGGCGACCGGGTAACCACCAAGGCCACGGTGTCACCGAGCCCTGTCGGGACCAACCACGGTCAAACTCAAGGCCTGGGCCGTCGACCGCTGGGGACTGGTAGAGTCCGGATTTGAGCTGGCGCCGGTACAGCTCTACATAATCCCGCGCGCCCGGTACGCCGCCTGGCTGGTGCAGCGGTATATGGCGGGGACCCGGTCCGGGAATCTTCCGCTGCTCGCCAACGTGGGCCTGATCAAGCCGCTCCACGGGTGGCGGCGGGGGGTGGAGTATTACGGCAGCCGGCTCTATCAACCCGGAGACAGTCTGAAGAACATCGACTGGAAGCATTCCTTGCAGCACCGCGAGCTGACGGCCAAGGAATTCGCCGAGTCCGGCGGCCGCCCGGCGGTAGTGCTGGTGAACCTGGTGGCCGGAGACGCCGAGGAAGCCGACAAGCTGGCCTACGCCATTGTCTCGACGGCCCTGTCGCTGGCGCGGGAGGGCATTCCGGCAGCCCTGGCCACGTACGCTCAAGACCAGGTGAAGCTGACGACCACCGCCCTGGGACCGGAGAAGCTGTTGTCCGCCTCGCTGCAGACCGCCCGGGAGCTGGTCACGGTGGCGAAGACGACCAGATACTTGAGTCCCCCCAACGTCACGCGGCTGCGGGCCAACATCCGGCGGCTGGGATCAGTTCAGAGCCAGGCCGCCACGGTGCTCACCGAGCTCATGAAAGTGGAATACGACACCCTCCGGCAGACCAGCCTCAAGAGCGCGGCTCGCCGGGGCGCTGGACCAGGTCATGCGCAAGGTGGACAGGGAGTCGAACATCATTGTCATTTCGGCTCCCGGCGATGACGCCGGCGCCCTGGAATTCAGCACTTACACGCTTGGGCCGGCGGGGAAATCAAGTAATCACGGTGAGCATTTGAGAGAGCAGTCACCCCTGACCATTCATCGCGACGCTCGGAAGAGGACGACCATGCAAGACAGACCCCACTCCGCTTGCTTCGACCCCACTCCGCTACGCTTCGGGGGCTTGCAGCAAGCTCAGGACCTTCGGGCGGAGTGGGCAGGCACGCCCGGCCATGACGCGGTTTCGGATTGCTTCGTCCCCAGGGTCCTCGCAATGACGAGAGGGGGGCGTGGATGACCGCTCTCGACACGTCTTGACATACTGAAAAGGAGGGCCTACCATGTGGGGCAAGGGTGATGCCCTCCTGTCAATCGCAGTGCGAGCGGTGCGTCTCGTGATAGGTGACGATATGCCGGTCAAGAGACTGGCGAGAATCGGCTTATCGGTACTGCTGGCCGCCGCGGTGGGCGTTACGCTATGGTTCGCTTCACCGCAGCCGGCCCGGGCGCTGACCATCAATTTCCCGTCACTGCCGGCCGCCGGCACGCTGGGACAGACGTACGGCTTCTCGGTGCAGGATTGACGTTCAAGACGTGGACCTGCTGCCGATTCAGAGCGCCGACCTGGTGATACGCAACCAGGCCGCCCCGGCGCACCTACTCGGTCAACGTCACGGGTCTCCCGCTGAGCGGCACCACGGTGACGATTTCCGGCGTGGGGGTGGTGGCAACCACCGGCGCGGGGTGGGGTGTGGGCAACAGTGCCAACCGGACCGCGACCTGGAAGGGCGGGGGGTACAATTTGGGCGGCGGCTACGCTTACGGGTCTCCGCTTGCGGGCAACACTTCGATCACTTACGCCATCACCTGGACGGCCCCGGGGAGCTGGCCGGCCGGTTCCTACGCGGCCACGGTGACCGTTCACGGCGGCAACGGCCAGGACTTCTCCGAGACCAGCCAGAACTTCACTCTTATCGCCGCGGCGGCGGGGGGAGGCGGAGGCGGGGGTGGGGGCGGAGGTGGAGGTGGACCGACCGGTCCGGGCATTACCAACCTCGTCCCCTACACCACCGGCGACGGCCTGTTCAGCCTGGCGGCCACCGCCGCTTCGGATGACGGCAAGGCGAGACTCAACTTCGGCAAGGGCGTCCTGGCCAAGGACAAGGATGGAAGCGCCCTGAGGTCAGTCACGCATCCAGCCGCTGGCGAGTCCGCCGGCGCCGCCGGCCGACAGTCGATTATCGGATTGGCGTACGAACTGGAGTCCGCCTGGGGCCACCTTCAATCCGGCGGTCACCCTGACATTGACCTACGACCCGGCCAAGTTACCGGCCGGGCTGGACGAGAAGAACCTGGTCATGGCCACCTGGGATGCCGTGGCCGGCAAGTGGATTGAACTGCCGACAACGGTCGACACCGCAGCGCACACGATGTCGGTAACGATCGGACATCTCAGCACTTTCGCGGTGGTGGCGCACACCCGGGCAGCGTCTTTCAGCATCGCCGATCTCAGCGTATCGCCGGCGGACGTGGAGGGAGGGGGGCAGGTGAGCATCGGGGCGTCGGTACGGAACACCGGCGATCTCGGGGGCACGTACACCGTGGAGCTCAAGGTGAACGGCAAGACGGAGTCCAAGCAGACGGTCACCGTCGGGGGCAACTCAATTCAGACCCGTATCCTTCACCGTAACCAGGGACGACCCCGGGCAGTTACGAGGTTAGCGTGGGCGGCCTGTCGGGCGTCTTCAGAGTGCGCAGCCCCACCATCATCGCCCGCCCTGTTCAGGCTCGAAGTCGCTGAGCATCGAGCCGGGCGTCGTAAATCTAGGTCAAGACGTCACCGTCAGCGTGGTCGTGGAGAATACGGGCGAGACCGCCGGTATCAGTTCGGTTGTGCTCCGGGTTGACGGCATTCTGGTCGAGACCCGCCAGGTCATGGTAGCCCTGCCAAAGGCAGCCAGAAGGTCGATTTCGTCTACTCCGGCAAACCCGCAGGAGTGAGAAAGGTGAACGTCAACGGACTGGACGGGGCGTTCACGGTGCGGTCTCTGGTCCTGCCCAAGACGTCGTCACCCATGAACTGGTGGCTGATTGGAGGAATCATCGCCGCCATCGTGCTTGGGGCGACGGTTGCCGCCCTGACCATAAAACGCCGGGCATTCGATATTTGACCCGGTCGGCACGCGCCGACGCGGTCATACGCGCAGAATGCTGTTCAGGCAGGTCTGAGATGGCGGTTTGTTTAGCGGTTTGAATCCTGGGCCTGTCTGCGGCGGTCATTGCTCAGGGATCTCGACCTCAAGACCACCAGTGCAACAATCCCGACAATGATGAGAACGATAAGAATGATTAACGGCATGTGACCCTCCCCAATTTGTCCCGGGTTTCCCTTGTCCCAAGGTAAAGAGTAGCAGCAAGCCGGCGTTAGCGCAATAGGTACCCACTACGGCATCGGCGCCGGGGGGCGGATTGCTTCGCCGCGCTTCTCCGACAGGCGGCTCGCAATGACAGTCGACGGATTCCGGCTTACCGGCCAGTCGCTTCTTTCTTTCCCGGCTGCCTACCGAGCCGCTGGGAAAGATGGTCACGACCCATGAAGTAGTTAAGCCACGACGAAGTCTGCCACAGCGACCAGTTGCAGGGCGGGACGATGGCCTGGCCGGGCCCGAGTTCCCGCTGGCGGGGCGGCAGCCGGCGGTAGGCCCGGACCCAGATGCACTGCTTCTCACCGGGGTAGACCTCACACCAGCCGCGGTAGCTCCCGCCGCAGGGCCCGTTGCGCTGATTCTTGGGACACTGGGACACGGGGCAGAGATAGGCCACATCGTAGAGGGCGCAGTCGCCGCAATTCAGGCAACCGTAGAGGACCGTCTTCGCCCAGTATTCCTTGACGCCGACCGCCTTCCGCAAGAAGCGAGAGCGGTCCGCCCACCGGGCGAATGCCCGCAGCGCGGGAAAAAGCGGACTGCGGGGTTCGAACACAAGCCGGTGCACGGCCCGGGACAGGAAGTAGACGGGGGGACGGCTCGACTTCCGGGAACGGGGAGCGGGATGGGCCTCATTCAGTCCGGTCTGTGGAGAACGGTCGAAGAAGTAGAAGCCGTGGGGCTGGGGGTAGTCAAACTCGCGTACCAGGTCGGGCCAGGCCGCCTGCAGCTCCTGGCCGCGGCCGATAATGTACTCGACGCTCTCGTACGGCAGCCCCTGGCCGCTGATGCTGACGCCGGCAAAACCCAGGCCCCGGGCGACGGCATACATCCGGGCGGCCCGTTCCAGCCGGGCCCGGCGGCCCTTGTCCGGGCCGGCCGTCTCCCGTTCGATCTCGGCGAGCAGCCGGTCGGTAACGACGCAGCCCGGTACGTGGTTGTCGTGCATGGCCCGGGCGGTGGCACTGGAGAGGACATAGATGCTGGCGACCGCGGGAATGTCATGGTGATTGGCCTTGAGCCAGACCTGGAGCTCGTGGAGTTTGCGGACATCGTAGCCCACCTGGGTAATAATGAAACCGGCGCCGGCCTCAATCTTCCGGGTTAGCTTGTTGTATTGACCCATGACTTCGGACTCATCCTGCTTGAAGGGCGAAAAAGCCACGCCGCAGAAGAAGCTGGTCGGCGCCAGGGTCGACTTCTTGAGCATGATCTCGTGCTCCATGCCCCGGTTCATTTCGGCGACCAGCTGGAGGCCGGTCACCGAATCGAGGTCGAACACGGGCCGGGAGGTCCCCTGAAAAGCCGTGTTGGATGGATAGTCGCCGGTCAGCACCAGCAGGTTGTTGATGCCCATGGAAGCCAACTGGTAGAGCAGGCTTTCGCACTGGTTTCTACTCCGGTCCCGGAATGCCACGTGCACCAGCGGTTCCACGCCCAGCTTGCGAATCTCGCCCGACAGGATTTCGGTGGCGATGGCGGGGTTGCCCCCGGGGTTGTCGGTGACGCTGATGGCACAGATCTTGCCGCCCGCGGCGGCTTTACGGGCGTTGTCAAGGACGGTCTCCTGCCGCTTCTCGAACGACCCCAACCCGGGTATCTGCTCCCATATCAGGCACAGGCCGCCCGGCTCCCGCAGCGAATCCGCGAGGGTGTTGCGGCGCCCCCGCAGTGTGGCGGCGACGCGCTCGCGCAGGCCGGCGCTGAGCTGACTCCGGGGAATGGGGTTGGGGGGCGGGGCGGGGCGGACAGCCAGTTCGGCGTCCAGGTAATCTTCGCCGAGCAGGACAAAGCCATCGCCGGACGGCGCCGGCTTGAGCAGGAGTACTGAAGAATGGCGGGAAATCCACCCCTGGCGCAGTTCCTGGTGGAACGGAGTCATCGCATCCGTCAGCCCGCTGCCCAGCAGCAGTACGATGGCCGGTCGGGTGGTCTTGACCCGCTCGATGGCCTCAGCCGGGGTCGATGCCAGGTCGATGGTCGCCGCTGAGCCCACCGCCTGACGCACGGTATCGATCAGGCCGGCATCCTGGCCCACGATCAATATCCGGTCATGGTTGTGGCTGAGAGTCATTCACCTGCCCCTGCGCAAGGCGCCTCAACGCGGTCACCGGCCGGCCCAAGGCGGGCCGGGGCCGGGCCTTCATCTCTCCCGGGCGTCTTCGTCGGCGACGGTCTCGGCCTTAGCCGGGGCGCCATGAGATCCGGTATCGACAACGTACCTGGGGGCGGTGAAAGGAGAATAGCCTTTGGCGATCAACTGGCCATTGCGGTAGATATCAAGCCCGATGCCGCACTTGGGGCAGGTTTGATACCGCTCAAACTGCAGGGCCCACCCTATCTGGCAGACGCCACACCGAGGACAGCGACCCTCTAGCATGATTCAATTATCGGATCGCGCTCGCGGCCTGTCAATCGAGACCGCCAATCAAGGGATGACGCGCCCATTAGGGCCGTTCATCTCCCGCCCCGCGTTATCTCGCTCGTTCTTCAATTCTCGAATTCATCAGGCGTCGGATGCCCTTCTTAATGGTTCGATTACGAACCACGGTTGACATCCGGCATGGACGCATAATATCCTGACGGGAGTGTTCCGCCCCGCCCTATCATTCGAAGAGGAGTGACCGATGACACCGAAGTGGGACCTGGAGAGGCGTCCGCCGCCGACGGCGCGGGAGAGAGTGAATGCATTTCTCACCGCCGGGATATCCACAGCGATTCCCTTCGTGGTCCTGTTTATTCTGACGACGGCGATGGTGGGGAAGGGGGGCGAATTGGTCTGGATGGGCTCGCTGGCCCTGTGTGTCGTCGCCCTCCTGGTGGGCGCCGGATTCGCCATCGCCGACAAACGGCGGATCGCCCTGGGCATTCTGGCCGGGGTGGCGGTTGGGCTCGTCGGCCTAGTTGTCAGTTGCTCCGTCGTACTGGCGGCGCCGGCGGCATAGCAGTATCCCACCTGTCGTCGAGGCTCGACGTGCCTCTCCAAGAACCGGGGGTACGAACCGAAACCTCTCCGCGAGGATCCCCTCATTGCGTTGGATTGGCCGCCGCTAACGCATCCGATCTCGAGGATTCCGGCCGGAGCACCCTCAGCCGGCAGACCAGGGCCGGCGGGATGCGCTGGTAGACATTGTCAAAGATGCTTCCGCCGGCAACGCCGTCTGCGAACGAAGGCTCTTCATAGGCATCGAGTACGAATCCGGCGGCAAAGAAACGCGTCAGAATGGCCGAGACCGGCCGGTGAAAGTAGTACTGCGGTTTCGGCTGCCCCACCATCCCCACCCCCAGCCTGGTTCTCTCGACCAGGTAGTCCCTTACACTGACACCATAGCGGTTCTTGACTTCGCCTCCCAGATCGTCCTGCTCGTGGACCAGCACCGTTTCGCCCGAGTTGAAGCACGGATGAAGAATGGAAAATACGAATACCCCGCCGGCCTTCAGCAGCGAGGGCAGGTGCCGGGCGAGACCATCGATGTCGGCCATGTCCATCAGGGCCATGGTGCATACCACGGCATCAAAGGAAAGCCCCGCCAGCCGGGCCAGGTCCGCGTCGCAGGTCACGTCGGCGACCTGGTAGTCGATATTCTGGCCACCCCGGGACCGGGCAATATCGATGAACTTCTCCGCGAAGTCGATGGCGGTAACGTACGCTCCCAATGCCGCCAGTCTGCGGGCGAACTGCCCGTTGCCGCAGGCGATGTCCAGAACGCGGTCTCCGGCCTTTGTCGCCAGTAGCCGAAGCTGCGTCGGCTCGATCAGAGTCCGGTGGAAGCTATTGCCCCCGTCGCCCCATCCGCCCATCCCAGAACGCCGCGTTGGCGTTCCAGACGTCCTTCACTTCATCATCAGGCATTTCGTCACCTCCATTGAACTCCCATCCCGGAACACCACTAGTGCAGTGCATCTCAAAGAGCGTTACCCTCCGATTCCGCTCCCACTGACCATGTCGAAGGGCGCCGATGGTGACTCCAAGTTCAAGAACAGTAACGAAGCGTCAGACGCACTACACCAGCTGGACTATTCTAGTACATCTGCAGAATGCCTTTTACAAAATCCGGCGAGATGGTGTAGAATGGCTGATACAGTATCAACTCAATTACTTAGAGGAGAAAGCAACATGGCAGCAAGGAAACTCACCTCCTGGGCCCTGGTACTCGGATTGATGGTAGTGTTGTCACTACTGGTCGCTTGCGGCACGAGTTCGTCGACGACCACCAAGCCGACGACGACCACTCCGGCAGCGACTACTCCGAAGACCACGACTCCAGCAGCCACCACGCCACAGACGACGACCCCAGCCGCCACCACGACCGCCGCGGCGGCGCCCAAAGCACCCAAGGCGATTCATGATGCAGCATATGCAGCGAGCCCCGCGGCCTGCGCCACCTGCCACACAGTCGGTGGCGCCGGCGTAGGCGCGACGGGCGGCACGGGCATGCCGACCAGCCATAACGGCCGCACCAACGACACCTGCAAGGCCTGTCACCAGCTGGGATCCTAACGACCGATCGAGCAGGCAGTACAGACGCCACAGGCCCGTCGAGGGACGATCAACGCCAACCCTTGACGTGGCCTTGGTTTGTCTGTTTAATGAATAGTACGGGGCCGGTGGCGCCCCGCATGCGGAAGTAGTTCAGTGGTAGAACGTCTCCTTGCCAAGGAGAAGGTCGCGAGTTCGAATCTCGTCTTCCGCTCCACCCCACAACCAATTTCACTCTCAAACGTTCACAAAACGTTCACAAGATTCCTGTCTGTTTACCAGTGAACTACTGACCGATTTTCTCAAGGCTCGACCGCAGGGCACGACTCCCAAGAGCATCTCAACCTATCACTACGCACTGGACAACTTTGTAGGTTGCCCGTTCACTGCCGAGGGAATAACCGACTATCTGTCTGCCCTAACGTGTAGAAACGGAAAGCTCAAGTTCTACTCGTGTCTGAGAACTCTGTGCAACTGGCTGCATCGGACCGGTTTCATTTCACAGAATCCGATAGAGTTGGTGCCCGTGCCCAAGACTCAGAAGAGACTCCTTCAAGCAATCACCAAAGACCAGTTCGAGACTATCCTTGGCTCTTGCCGCTGTGACAGGGATAAGGCTTTGATTTCGTTGCTGTGGCACTCGGGCATGAGGATTGCTGAGGTCGTGAATGTCAGGGCAAGCGATTTTGAATGGGTTGAGGGTACAGTAGTTGTGCTGGGTAAAGGCAATCGCTTTCGAAAGGCTCTTGCGGGCAATGGCGCCGTCAGAAGCTGGTTCAGCAAGCACGTTACCTTCGAGATTTCCAAGGCTGGAGCCACAGTGATGCTCAGGCGCCTGGGCAAGTATTCGGGCATACACTGCAATGCTCACAGCTTCAGGCGTGGCTTCTGCGTTCAGCAAGTGAAGTCTGGCCTGTCCACCCGTGTAGTGCAGTCACTTGGAGGCTGGGAAAGCATATCGATGGTTGAGAGATACAGCAAGTCACTGTCCTTCGATGAGAGTCTCAGACTCTACAGGCTGAAGAACGCTGAGACACAAGCTGTCCTCAGTTAGGGCGGATGGGAAAGCCTTGAGATGGTGCAGAGGTACACGAGGTCAATGACGTTTCAGGATAGTGTCAGTTTCTGTTGGGCTCCGACGTCCTAAAGGGCGTGGGTCCGTCTTTCACTGTGTCGCCCTGCACAATTCGAAGCATGCCCGTCGAATCCTCGCACGTAAAGTAGTAACTGAACCCGGTAGGCCTAGACGAAGTGACCGTCCATTGGCCGGAGCGCAATTCTTGGTCTTCCGTCATCTCCCGCACCTCGATGAGCCAATTGCCTGCTTCAACCTTTCGCCACGCAAGCCGTTCTCTCGTTGGTACCGATTCAGCCTTCTCTAGATATTTGGCACTCACCACTTCTCCGAAGAACTTCGTGCGACTTGACGAGCCTTCAGAACCTATGTAGTTGACACTCAGTACCTGTCGAACCCGCTCAATGACCTCGTCAGCAGTCTTCGTAGGTCGTGGAGTTTTCCCACAGCCAATGGCGGACATGAGCACCGTGGATAGCACCGCTAGAACAACAACGAACGCTGTCAACGTTTTCTTCATATGTCTGGCCAGACGGTAAGATGGCTGGGTTGCTGAGCTCATGCCCCTCTCAGGTGACTCAATTCTCAGGCAGGTCGTAGTCTCTCGCTCACTTTCACCAAATTGAAGGGGCTTCAGCCTCGTTTGTCAAGACCCTCCCTCCCACGATGCCCAGCGACCCCTCGTTACCTTGAGATATTGCCGTCAGCGGTTCAAGAGCAAAAAAGGGCACCAATGTCTAATTCGCATTGTCAGCTGCCCTCTTTGCCTCGGCTGGATTATCAGCGATGGCAATCACTGCTCTGTAGTAGGTCCTCTTCTTACTGCCTCTTACTCCGAAGTCGCCTTCAGCCAGAAAGAACTCGCCACTTGAGGCAGAAGACGGGTCGTCAAAATTCTGCGAAATGGGGAGTCCATAATTACTAACCTGCACGATGAGAGATTCGAGCACTCTTACCATGTTGTTTCTAAGTTGTGAGTCCGTCAGCATCAAACTGCTCCTTGGCCAAAGTACCTGATTATCGCACAAGGCGGTGGCCAGAGTAATGACGAGGCCAACCACCAAGGTCAATAGAACCGACATCCCCGAAGCCTGCGAAGGGCAGGACTAGGGCAGAACAAACCAAAATCGCTTGCCCTGACGCATGGACAATCCTAAAAAGAGGCATAGTGGCGCTTGTGTCTGCCCCAAATAGGGCAAATTCGGAAGATGACGCTGACCAGTTCGTAGTACCTCAAAGATAACTGCGGCTACTAGTTCCCCCCATATAACTGCGGCTGGGCATTAACCACCAAAAACCTCTTTCCTTTCGGGGTTGCTGGCTGGATGGCATGTCTGACCGTCTGGCGGCAAGGTTCGGAGTACAGGCAAAACCTTCAAGAATATCTAGCTGTACCCTATGTTTTCAGCCAAAGAGGGCAGGCTAGGGGGCTACCATGCCCAGCGACCTTTGTGTCCGGTGTAACCATACCCTCCCGCAGTTGAATGCTAAAAAAGGCAGGCTAGAATCGGTGATCTGTCAATAGAGGCGAATCGCGGGTAGTGTATCAGTTTGAATAGCGGGTCTTCACGAGAAGAATAGAGTGCGGATTATAACATAGAGGACAAACCCAGCAAAACCGACTGCCCAGATACCACCAAACCGCCAGGCCCAAGTCATCAACCCTGGTGGTAGGGAATGCTGTTCCTCACCCAAATCGCGAGCGTGTCTAAGGAAATAGATCCCTATTCCGAGGGCGAAGAAGAATCCAATGGCTCCCACGATATAGAACATCATGCTGATCGACCTTCCGATTTCTGGTCCATATTGACACATCTGCGAACATCTTGCTAGACTGTCGGTCAAATGCCGATTGAGATATTCACTGTCGGATGGACAAAGCTGCTACCATTTGACAGCGCTTTGAACCAGTCTGCCTCTCAAGAAGGTGGCATCTATGCCATGTACATAAAGATGCCAAGCAGATACAGGATTCAGTACGTAGGGAAGTCCAAGGATTTCTTCAAACGTTCTGGCACACACCGCAATGCAGCTTCTCACATGATGACCGACGCACAGTTGAAGAAATGCTTCATCGCTTTCGGGCTGGTTTCCTGTTTCGAGAAGAGCCGAATGTCCCACGACATCACCGCGGATCAACTCCTTGCCCTTGAAACCTTCTTGATCAACGACGCTAAACCGATTGGGAACGATGAGGCGACGAAGAAGGGATACAAAGGCAATCCCATCATTGTTTTCAATACTGGCAACAGAGGGTTCTTCCAAAAGGTCATGTCAAACTGCCCAGACCTCGTCAAGTTTATGAAGGCCAGCTTCGGCTAGTACCCATATCCTGATCCTTCCGCATCTGCAGAACGTCTCCCTTATTCCCAGCGATTGTTCCTAATCGCCGATTGCCTGCGATATTCATGGGAGCGGGCAGTCCGACAAGAGCCCACTGCGGCTCATGGCAAGTCCCTTGGGCCACGATGCAGGGAATTGTTTATTCAACTCCGAGCTAGCCTCCGCACCTCAGCGTGGCCCCAAGCTGGGCAGGCACCGAATTCGCAAATTACCTGCCTGTTGAAACATTAGCCAAAGCACGTGTTATTCCTGTCAACGTTCAGATGGTCAAGGGAAAGCGACAGATCATTGACTCGACTCCGGTGTTTGCGAACATATCCCTGAGCAGCCTCAGCGGCCTAGTCAGAAAGTGCCGCGAAAACGTGCTGAAGACTGTGGCAAAGCAGGATACGAAGATGGCGGAAGAGTTGGGTGCGACGGAACTGCGGAATGCGACGCCGGTGAAGTTCAGCTCCAGCGAAGAGGCTTTGCAGATAGAGATCGCAGCGGCCGGCACGTTATTGGACCGAGTCACTGCCGGGCTAGAGGCCAGGAAGATAAAGCCAACCAAGGAACTCCAAAAGGACCTCGCGCTGCTGGAAAAGGCGGTTGCGGACCGGGCTGAGCATGCCAAGGATAAGCTGATCAGCCCGGTAGATCCTGATGCCAGGACGGGGAAAAAGGGTAGCACCAAGTGGGAAGGCTACAAGACCCACATTGTCATGGAAGAAGAAAGCGGCATTATCACTGAAGTAGCAACCACCCCGGCCAACGCTACTGATGGCAGCCAGCTCCGGCCCCTGCTGAAGCAGCAGGAGAAAGTCCACTCTCTCACGCCACAAGAACTCACCGCTGATAAAGCTTACGACTGGGGAGAAAACCTCGAATCGCTCGCAGCTCACAAGACCATCGCCAATATCGCCCTCACCAGGCAGTTTAACCCCCGGAGCGCCGGGTACTTTACCGTGGACGATTTCCTTTACGACCCGGAGAAGATCAAACTCATGTGCCCGGCGGGACATATCTCAGCCAGCTGCTACTCCGAGGTCCTCCGTTACAACTACCGTCTGAACAAGCCGGGTTACGCCTTCCAGTTCAAGGCAAGCCTGTGCAACGCCTGTCCACTGAAACCTAAGTGCGTGAAGAACAAAGAAGGTAGACGGGTCTACATCAGCTACTATGAGCCGTACTTTAGAATGGCAAGAGAAAGGCTGGCCACGGAAGAAGGGAAAGAAGCCTACCGTAACCGCTACAGGGTTGAGCAGAAGATGGCCGATCTCACCCGGTACTGCGGACTCAGGAACTGCCGCTACCGCGGCCTGGGCAGGCAAAAAAGAAGGGGGCGGGCAAGAGAGGGCAGAATAAGCCAAAATCGTGGCTTATGAGGTGCGGTCTGCTCTGAGGAGAAGTCAGGGGAGCTTGTTTTGGTGCCAGACAGGGCAGATTCCGACATTGACGACAAGGCCATGATATACCTCTGAAAGAGGGGCAGCAGGGGAAAAAGGAACGTCGGACTGCCTGGAAATTCGTGCGTCCGTTTTTACAGAAGGATCAACACTGTTTGTTGAACGGCGGCTGCAGGACGCCTATGGCAAAATGCTCGGTGAAGGCACGTTGCCAAGAATCTGTCACTTCAATGCACCGAATCAAGTAATCATCAATCGACTGGGGGTATTCCGGGAACAATTTCAGCATGCCTTTCAAGTCAGAATTCGTGTTTATGCTACGATGGTCTTTCATTCTGCCGATGACCGACTTGCTTCTCGTCTTCCCGACGTAAACAATCTCGTCGTCTGCAGGGGTGCTTATGCAGTAGATGCCCTCCACGTTGAACTCTCGTGGCTGACCGTCAATGACGTCCGCCAATCTGAATGGCTTCGAAGACGTCAAGAGAGTAATACACTCTCTAAGACTGGTAATCCGACTGTCTGTCTCTTCCTGCACAGAATTGCTTCTCCAGATGTGTCTCGACAAGCAGAGGAACCCGTGCCAATTTGGTAAAGGGACAGACATCTTCTATCCCTTATATAGGGAATAGCGATTTGTCCTGTCCGTGCCTAGATTATCTGTCTAACGAGCCTAGGGGAGGACAGACAAGAAACTGTCCTCGATGTCCGTCTGTCCTTTTGGGCCAACTGATTGCAGAAGCACCAGCTACTCCTTCTTCCTTTCCCTGTCGACGGCTTTGGCAACGGTGTCCTGTCACCGCCAAATTCCTTATGGGTAATTTCGACAATTTCGGCTCTCGTCCTCTTCTCTGACACAAGCTTCCGAATGCGGTCTGCCCTATTCTTGGCTATTGTTGCTTTGTCTGGGCTGAAAACAAGGGTGGCCTTGTCCTGCGCAATCCTTATCCTAGGTGGCTGAACAGTCGTGTCAACTACTGCTGGATACTTGCCTCTCAGTTTGTAGAAACTCAATGCCCCATCGTGAAGACGCAGAATGACATCCACTTTCGCCTGAATCAGATTACTCCCCATGACCTCACCGTTCTTGTTGGGATGATGCAACACAATGAAAGCACAGTTCCATTTCCTAGCCAGAATCCTCAACTGGTCGAATATCGCTGCGCCCTTTGGATGGTTGATGTCTTCGATGCCCACTGAACTGAGCGAGTCAATTATTACCAGGTCTGCCTTGGAGTACTTCATGAGGTCATCAATGAATGCAGGGTTGTCGAAATTCATTTTGTCGTTGTTCCATCGGACAGGCTCTTTGGGAACAAGCAGGTTTTCCAGCGATGGATGCACGGGTAGCATCCTGTCCAAATGACCTCTGAGCAGCGCTGGATTCTCGTCCTGTTCGATGAGTAGGGTACGTGCCTCGCCGACACGAAGAGACACTAGGCTCTTACCTTCCTGCACGCAGCCGATGAGTTGGAGCATGAGTGAAGTCTTCCCCTGCCCCTTGTCCCCGAAGAGTATGGTTATGCCCTCTTTGACAGCGAATCCCTCGACAACCCATTCGGGTTCGGGGATATCGGTCACTCGTTGGAAAAGCTGGGTCTGTTTTTCTTCAAATGCCACAACCTCCTTGAGAGCCTTGAGAGCCTCTTCCGACTGCCTAGTTTGTTCCGGCGTAAGCGCTGGCGGTGGAAACAGGGCTTTGTATTCCTCAAGGTCAAGTTTGCTGTCAATCGCCTTGTTCCAGTGGTCTTCTATATACTCCGCCTGCCCCGTCGTTAGGGCAGTTGGCTCAATCCCAAGAGCTTCCTTGACGTATTGCTGCTGTTCACCTGAAAGTGGCATCTCGAGTTCCTCCCAAACGGTGTGTCTGTTCACTGGTGCCCCACCATTCGCACAGATTTCCGCTCAGGTGTGACGGGCCTGAGCTCAGCACTGCGAATCTGCTGGTTTTTCCTAGACCACGGCACAATTCTAGCACACCATATTCTCGTCAGGTGACTCGTTTGGACTCGTGCGAAATTGCCTGCCATAAGGACTTGACAACAAACTGATCAGAGTCTACAATACACTGTAACACTGTAACAGGAGGAGGGAATGAAATGCCTACAATCAGGATTGATGATGATGTCTACGCTTGGCTCAAGTCGCTAGCAACTCCTTTCGAAGATACGCCGAACACAGTACTCCGTCGCATTGCAGGGCTGGATGGAACAATCTGCCACATGCCCAGAGTACACGCCGAGCAAGCCAAGGTGCGTGACGAGACGCCGACTGAGGTCAAGGACAGAGTCGTTGGAAGAACCACGGGCAAGTACCTCAACGAATTATGGAATGTTGGAGCTGCCCACGCCCTTTACCATCACGACGGCACATTCTATGAGAACCTACGCACTTTTCCCGGCGCTCTGTTTGACTACCACGGATTCGTCGTCTTCCAGAACGAGGCTGAGTACACGTCTTGCCCCTACTTGAACATTGGGGAGAAGTTGAACGTCCATCAGGGAATAAAATCCATCCCTAGGTACAAGAGCATAAGATAAAGGCCGGGAAACCAGCGCAAGAGAAGACCAAGACAGAGGAGGGCAGAACAATGAAAAACATGAGTCTAAGTAGAATCGCCGAGGAGGTCGGAATCAGTAAGTCCTACCTTTCGATGTTGATGTCAGGGCAAAGAGAGATGACGCTGGATTTGGCAGCCAAGCTGAAGCCATTTCGTTCACAACTTTTTGTGAACACTTCAGGCACAGAATTCTCCTTGCCAAGGAGAAGGTCGCGAGTTCGAATCTCGTCTTCCGCTCCACCCCACAATCGATCGCTCGCTGAACGTTCACGATGCCAGTCACGCGCTGCGGGGGAAACATTGCCCGCTGTTGCCCAAGTCATGAGCCCCCGACGCTGACCGGCCCACCACCCACGGCCCCATCTGGCGCGCCGTGCCCCGGCCTGACAATCCGCCACTTCTACGATGTCTACCCACTCCCGAGGTCCGTCCCGCGTCCGCTCGAGCTAGCCGGAGCAGCTTCCGGATACCTTTCGGATATCCGGCCGGGGAAGGTCAGATGTAGAGGTCCCGCCGGTTGTACACCAGATATGCGCCCACCATGCTCACCACAATGACCGCCAGCGACAGGCCGACGAAGACAAAGTCGAATCTCGATTGGTGGAGCAGCACCGCCGGGTCAAAATACTTGAACGGAGAGAGATACTTGAGGAAGGCCAGGTCGGTGTTCAAGGCGGTAACGATGGAGAGCAAATAGGTCCCCAGCAGCAGGGATACCGCCGCAGAACTCACCAGTTTGTACCGTTTCATGGCACAACCCAGGAAGATGCCGATGGCCAGGAAGATCAGTTGCATGATGAAGAGCGCCAGCATGCACAGGGCCAGGAATTTGTAGAATGCGGCGTCCGGCTGATAAGGTGACGCACTGACCAGAGAAGCGCCCCAGGTTACGAACAGCAGGATGATGCAGTTGGCAAGCGCCGCCACGGACTTGGCGGTCACCAGGCGGCTGCGGGTCACCGGCAGGGTTAATGAGAACTCGACGGTCTTGTCACGCTCCTCCTTGACGATGATATCGCTGCCCCACATCGCGGCGGCGATGCACAGGAGAAGGGCATAGTAGGTGAACATCACCCCGAAAAAGCCACTGATCGTGGTCAGGTTGAAGGCATAGAGATTCAGAGCGGACACGATCGCCGGAGGCATGCCGTCCAGTATCGCCAGCATATCCGGGTTGTTGTAGTACGCCGAGAACTTGGATACGCCCATCATCACGAACAAGATCACGATGATGCCCCAGATGATCAGCGATCTCAGGTTCGCTCTCAGCTCTCTGACAAAGATATTCATCTCCTGACCTCCTCACACCACCGCCGGGATGTCCCGCCGTCTGTACAGCGCAAAACTGACCACCAGAGAAATCAGGATCACGGCCGCGCTGATGCCCACCAGGGGCAAGTCATAGGCCCCGTGCTGCCAGGATATAGTTCGGCTCGAAGTGCTTGAAAGGGGTGATCTTCTCCAGGGTACGGGTGCCGATCATGTCGCCAAAAATGCTGAGCACGTACATCCCGAAGCCGAGTGCCAGGGCGTAGGAGGCCACGCTCCGGATCCTTTTGACCAGCAGCGAAATGAGCAGGCCGACGCTGAGGAAGAAGAGTTGGAAGACGACGATACTTATCAACAGCAGCAGCAGAAGGCCGCTGTCATACCCCCGGTCCCCTTTGAACAGACCGATGAAGCCAAACGAACTGATCCAGACGACGATGTTGGTGATGGTCAATCCGCTCAGCGCGGCGAGCAGTTTACTGGTCAGGATCCGGGTGCGTTCCACCGGTTTGGTCAACAGGAAATCGGCCGTCCATTCTCGTTCCTCGATGGACACCAGCGAAAAGCCGTAATTCGCCGCCTGGACCGCCAGACATATCTGGGCAAAAAGGAACACGAAGCCGAAATAGCCCAGGACGGTGGAGAGGTCAACGCCGTTCAGGCCGAAGGCGGTTAGCAACTGCTTCGGGAAATTGGCCAACGCTTCGTTCATCAGTTCCGCCTGCGGGGCAAAAGAGGGAAACAGCGAGACAAAGACCAGAATCAGCACCGCGACCGACAGGGACCAGGTGATCACGGATTTCAGGTGCATCTTGAACTCGTACCGGTAGATGTTGGTAGCCATGATCATCACCTACTCGTAGTAATGCATGAAGATCTCTTCCAGGGTCGGCTCTTCAATGGTCACGTCGGATACGGTCATTTCCCCGATCTTGTGCATGACGGCATTGATATCACCCTTGTAGAAGAAGCGCACCGTACCATCGTGGAGTTCGAGATTGGTCGCGCCGGGGATGGCGAAGGAGGCAACATCGAGACCGTCGGCGGCCACCCGGACCTTCTTGTAGTTATTCCGCTGCAGGGTGCGGATGTCGGCGATTTCGATGATCCGACCGTCTTTGATGATGGCGACACGGCTGCACATTCTTTGCACTTCGCCCAGGATGTGCGATGAGAAGAAGACCGTCACCCCCAGCTGATTCTCCTCTCGAATTAGCTGGAAGAATTTTCGCTGCATGAGGGGGTCGAGGCCGGCGGTGGGCTCGTCAAGGAAAAGCAGCCTGGGCCGGTGCAGGAGTCCCTGCACGATACCCACCTTCTTCCGGTTGCCGTAGGAGAGGTCCTCAATGCGGCGGTTCAGTTCAAGCTCCATCAATTCAGCCAATTCATGCATGCGCCGGGTGCTGTCTTTGCGGTAGAAACTCGCCGAATACTTGAGCAGGTCAATCACCTTCATACGGTCATAGTAGAAGACCTCGGCGGGCAGATATCCGATTTCCTGCCTGATCTCCGGCCCGTACTTGAAGCAGTCCTTGCCGAAGATAGCGGCAGTGCCGCTGGTGGGGTGGATCAGGGACAAGAGCAACCGGATGGTGGTCGATTTGCCGGCCCCGTTTGGTCCGATGAATCCGAAGATCTCCCCCTCGCCCACCTGGAATGAGAGGTCAACGACGCCCCGGGCTTTGCCATAGTACTTGGTCAGTTGGCTGACTTGAATGACATCCAAGGCAATACTCCTTTGGACTGGCGATGCCGCTCAAATTCACACGCTGTCGATGACCTTCTTCAGTTTGGCCTCAACCTGCGCGGCAATATCCTGCAGCTTCTCGTTTTCAATCATGCTCATCGCCCGGGTCGGCAGTATGGCCGCCACCCAGGTCTTCCCCTCCGCGTCATAAACGATGACGTTACAGGGTAAGAGCAGTCCGATGTCCTTTTCCACCTGCAGTGATTGATGCGCGAAGGGCGGGTTGCATGCCCCCAATATTATGTAATTGCCGGTATCAACCCCCAGCTTCTTCTTTAATGTTGCCTGCACATCAATCTCGGTAAGCACGCCGAAACCTTCTTTCTGCAGCTCCTCCTTTACTTTGGCGATAGCCTCGAGATAGGGTATGCCGACCTGCCGTTTATGACCGTACTGCATTTTCTATTCTCCTGTCGCGGTTACCTTCGGTTCCGAAGCAATGGGGATGCTACCCGTTTCACAACACGGTTTGCCGGCTTTCCAACGCCGCTATCTTCATCAGGCGCCGTTTGAAGCGTTCATCTTCCTTAAAACGCGCCTTCAGGAATACCTGCACAAGGTCCCAGGCCAGGGCATGTCCGGTGACCCGGCCGCCCAGGCACATCACGTTCATGTCGTCGTCCTCAACGCCTTGATGAGCAGAGAAGGCATCGGTGATCAGGGCGGCCCGCACGCCGGGCACCTTGTTGGCGGCCACGCCGGCGCCCACCCCGCTCCCGCAGACCGCCAGGCCGCGGGTGACCTCCCCCCTCGCGACCGCCCGGGCCATGGGCACCACGAAATCAGGGTAGTCATCTTCAGCGGCCAATTCATAGGCGCCAAAGTCCTTAACTTCCAGTCCGGCCGCCACCAGGGCCGCCGTCAGGTATGCTTTCAACTCGAAACCGCCGTGATCCCCGGCAATGCCCACGCGCATCATTATCCCCCTTTTTTCAAACATGTCCAACTTGTGACCCGGGCAATTGACGGCGCGTCCCGGTCATACCGGCGAGGGCCAGGGGAAAGCGCCACAGGACAATTCTACCTCCGATCGGTTACGTATGACAGAGGGAATAAGCCGGACGACCGCGCATTGAAGAATCGCAGGGTAGGGCTCATAATTGACTCATGTCGAACCGCCCCGATACCAGTTCACGAGCCATCCTGGAAAAGATCGCCCGCCGGGCTATGGTCGAACGTGGTTTTCTGCCCGATTTCTCACCCGCCGCTCTTAACGAGCTCGGAAACTTGAGACCGGTGGATGGGGGGGAACAAGGTCGGGGGAAGGACTTGCGACGCCTGCCATGGGTGTCGATCGACAACGATGATTCCCTGGACCTGGACCAGTTAACCGTGGCGGAAACCCGGTCCGATGGCGGGGTAACGATTCTTGTGGCCGTTGCCGATGTGGACACGCTGGTGACAAAGAACTCGGCCATCGACGAGCACGCCAGGCAGAATACGACTTCCGTCTACACGGCCGGTAAGATCTTCCCCATGCTTCCGGAGCGACTCTCCACCGACCTGACGTCACTCAATTATCAGGTGGATCGCCCGGCCGTTGTCATCGAGATGGCAATAGGCGATACGGGCGACGTCCAGAGCTCGAATATTTATCTCGCCCTGGTACGTAACCACGCCAAGCTGGCTTACAACGGCACCGCCGCCTGGCTGGAGGGCAAAGGGATGGCCCCGGACAAGGTTGTGGCGGCTGACCCGGGCCTTGCGGAAAATCTCCGGGTCCAGTTTCGGACGGCCCAGAAATTAAGGTCCCAGCGCTCCAAGCGCGGCGCCCTGCAGTTGCAGACCCTGGAAGCCCGCCCCGTTTTTGCCGGAGACGAAATCCGCGACCTGACCGTGGAGGAAACGAATCCGGCTAAGGAGCTAATCGAAGACTTTATGATTGCGGCCAATGACGTGACCGCCCGCTTTCTTCGCGACCGGCGGACACTATCGTTGAGACGGGTGGTCCGTTCTCCGAAGCGGTGGGACCGGATCGTGGAGATAGCGGGCCAGTATAATTCCGAACTCCCGCGCGACCCTGATTCGGCGGCCCTTTCCCGTTTCCTGACCGAACAGAGAGCAGCCGACCCGCTCCGCTTCCCCGATCTTTCCCTGAGCGTCATCAAGCTGCTGGGCCCCGGCGAATATGTGGTGGAATTACCCAATGGGGAGTCGCCTGGCCATTTCGGCCTCGCCGTAAAGGACTACACCCACTCAACCGCCCCCAACCGCCGGTTTCCTGATCTGATCACCCAGCGAATCCTGAAAGCGACGCTGACCGGGTCGCCGATGCCCTACAGCCCGGAGGAACTGGCCGAGCTGGCCAGGCACTGCACGGAAAAAGAAGACGACGCCAGCAAAGTGGAGAGACTGGTGGCCAAGTCAGCGGCCGCGATGCTGCTTTCGTCACGAATCGGAGACCAGTTTGACGCAATCTGTACCGGCGCCGCCGACAAAGGAACGTGGGTACGCCTCTTTCATCCACCGGTGGAAGGACGGTTGGTCCACGGCTATGAAGGCATCGATGTGGGTACCCGGCTCCGAGTGAGACTGATCCGCACCGACGTGGAAGAGGGGTTCATCGATTTCGCCAGGGTCGGTCCGGGCGCTTGAGAGTCGGTCGACTCACTTGAGATCGTAAAGGCCAAAGACCGGTATGCTCCGCACGGGTGCCCCAGGTTGACCGGGCGATACAGAGGGCCTCAGGTACTCCGGCGGCCTTACTATCCGGTAGGTCAGCGCCTGCTGCTTGCACCCGACGATACACAGGCCGCACCCTTTACACTTTTCAGCGTCAACCGACGCTTTGAGTTTCCGCGAATTGGCGGTCTTCCGCATTTCGATCGCCTCAAACGGGCAGCGCTCGACACAGTCCTGGCAGCCTCGGCACTGGTCCTCGTCAACCACCGCCAGGAACCGGTTGGGAGTCATCAGGTCGTATCTGCGCGCTCGGGTGACCGGGAAGAGATTCTCACAGCTGCAGGCGCAGCAATAGCAGTCTCCCCAATGGACAAGGCCGGATTCCTCGGCCTCCCGCACCACATCGAACGTTTCCGCCAGGGTGACCTCTTTGAGCAAACGGCCCGGCTGGCCAAGGTAGTATTCGCCCCGCGGCCGGTCAAAGCAGGCAAAGCACGTCATCAGGGGATGGTCACAGCCCCCCCACGACACCCGGCAGCCGCACGGAGCGAGGATCCGCCGTTTCGCGTTTTCGATCTTCAGTTTCCAGTTCTCTTCCGGCATGATCTCATCGGGACGGATATTGGGACTGCGCTCGAGGGCCCCGATTGCCGGCCATATCGGGAGGCTCCGCCCTCCGGCCTTCTGGGTCTTAATGGCGTTATTCAGAAAGGTGTAACTCCATTCATTTCTAAAGAAGTCGTCCCAAAGCCTTTTGACCTCCTGAGACACTGCGTATGGCCCGGTGTGCGGGGCCGTATCGGCGACCACATCATGGTGGAAGCCCAGAACGCTGGTGTGAAAGGCAAATTGCGTCTTTCCCCGGGTAAGGGCGCCCCGGTCAATCAGGCCGTCCAGGGTCTTAGAGAGGGCCTGTTCTTCAATACCCAGCCGGGCGGCCAGTTCGGCGCAGGTGGCCGGGGCGATCAACTCGCGGCAAATCTCGGCTTCAACCGGGGAGAACATTGCCTCGAGCAACTTGATGAAACGCCCGGATTCCGGAAAACCCAGCTTGCCGGCCAATTCGGTATACGAGCCATTCTTCTTCATGATCAGTCACCTCACTCCACCTCAATGCGGTCCATGTACAGTTCGCGTCCGGAGACAATGTCAACCTGCCCCTGGCTACAACCGGGACAGTGAAAATCACGTCTTTCGGGGACGAAAATGGTGTCGCAGTTGCGGCAGCGCAGTTGGGCCGGAATGTGTTTGAACGACAGACTGGCCTGGGCCGCGATGGTGTCTTTGCTCAGGAAGTTAAAATAGAAACTCACCGCGTCTTCGACAACTCCAGAGAGTTCGCCAACCACCAGATAAATCTTCAGAATCCTTTTCGATTCTGCCTTTTGCGCGCTTTCGAGGGCCAGGGCCAGCAGCGATTCAACTATACTCTGTTCGTGCATTGTCTCACAGCGGCATCGGTACCTTCGGCCGCCGGTCACGGTCCCGGGTCTTTGTTCCCCCTCAGGAATTCTTCGGCAAGCTGTATTGCCTCATTCGCGGACATGTCGAGCGTCTCCCGGTAGGGCATCTCGACATAACCCTTTTCCAGTTCGTCCATATAGGAGTTGAACTGGGTGTTCTGCTGCCGGAAGAACTCCAGTTTTCCCTGGATCTGCCCAATGGCATCCTCAAGCTCGTCGAAAGCGAGACCGAGATGCATGAGATCGTTGAGCCGTACCAGCACCGCCTTTATCGACCTCGGACTGTACTCAATAGCCAGGTTAAACTCCGGATAGTACGGCGCCCGCGCCGTCAGTGCCACGCCGTCGAGCCCTTTCTTCTGACAGGCGTAAAGGAGCACCTGGTTGAGAGTGGCGGCGCCCTCGCGGCTGGAAAAGCTGACCCGGTACTTCGCCATCTCGTCCTTGACCCGGGGACTGGTGCAGGTGCACGTTATCCGCGGCTCCCGCGCATAGGGCGACCGGTCCAGAATAGCCCCGAAAGCATATAGTCTGGAAGCGCCCATTTCACCCGCCAGAGCAACCACGGTGTCGGCGTATTCCTCCCAGTCGAGATTGGGCTCGGTGCCGAGGAAGAAGACCAGGTCATGGTCCGAGGCGGGATTCGCCGCGTAGTAGAACAGGTCCCGGGGGAAATTAGATTCGACAATGAGACCATCGTCCATCTTGAATACGGGGCGGAGGTCTTCGGCACCGGGGATATGGTAGACATGGTAACGGGCCGTCTTAATTTCAGCGAACTTGACGGCCTTGAAATGCTTCACGAGGTATTGAATACCGCCTACCGACACATTGCCGGCATTGAGCGAGCCATCCAAACCGCATACGAGGTAAGGGCTGCGCAGCGCGGGGCGACTGTCAAACATGAGGGAGCTCCGGTCATCCATACCATCACCTGCCGTTTTGTCTCACAGGGATTATATCACCTGGACCGAAATCACGCCCGCCAATCCGGGAGCATACCGTCGATGACATGAACGAGCCCCCTTCTTGACTTACCGGGAACCCATGAGATACAAATACGTAGGCCACCAATGCGCAAGACGATATCATTCGACAGCAAGGGATCGCAGTGTTCCGGCTGGCTCTATGTGCCCGACGGCCTTGGAACAAACAAGGCGCCCGCCGTGGTCATGGCGCACGGACTCTCCGCCGTCAAAGAGCAGGCCCTGCCCGGGTACGCCCGGCAATTTGCCGCCGCCGGCTTTGTGACGCTGGTATTCGACTACCGTTGCTTCGGAGCCAGCGAAGGCGAACCGCGCGGCCAACTGTTTCCGCTTGAGATGGTTGAGGACTACCGTAACGCCATCAGCTGGGTTTCCGACCAGCCTGAAGTCGACCCGGCGCGGATCGGCGTCTGGGGTACATCCTTCAGCGGCGGCTACGTCCTCTATCTGGGATCGTTCGAACCGGCGCGTTAAGGCGGTGGTCGCCCAGGTGCCCAACGTGGCCACCCCGGTGTCCCGGCACACGCGGTCCCGGGAGAGGTGGGAAAGCGACGGCCAGGCGATGATTGCGGACCGTCTCGAACGCTATCGAACCGGGGCGGTGAGCTATATTAAGGTGGTAGCACCGGCGGGCGAGCCGTGCATCATCCCGGGAAAGACCGCTTACGACTTCTTTACCGGGTCCCAGACCACGGCCCCCAACTGGCACAATCAGCTGACCCGGGAGTCATTGGAGAAGATGCGCGAGTTCGACCCGGTGAGTTCGATCGCGCTGATGGCGCCCACTGCCCTGCTGCTGATCGCCGGCGAGCGGGATGAGCTAATATCCTTTGAAGCCATCCGTAACGTCTACGAACGGGCCCGGGAACCTAAAGCAATTCAGAGTCTACCCATCACCCACTTTGAGATTTACTACGAACCGTGGCTGTCCCGGGCCGCGGCCGCCGCCATCGATTGGTTCGAGCGGCACTTGTGAGGCAAACACCCTCACTATCCCGGCCGGGTGGTGACCCGGGAAAGAGTCCCGTAATATGGTAGAAGCGTCACAAACGCGCTCCCGAAGGGCCGCGCTTGAGAAGGACTGGACCCAGGGTTCCGTCCTGCATAATCTGCTCCGCCTGTCATGGCCCATGGTGGTCATGGAGAGCCTGTGGGTGGTCAGCCAGATCATAGACATGGTCTGGGTGGGCCGCCTCGGGTCATCTGCCCTGGCCGGAATGGGTCTCGCCAATGTCGTCCTCAACCTGGTGTACTCGGTGGACATGGGACTCATCGTCGGTGTGCGGGCGACCATCGCCCGGTACGTCGGGGCAGGGGACGTGCGGGGGGCCAACCACGTCGCCGGGCAGGGCGTGCTGCTGGGCCTGGTCTGGGGCGCGCTGGTCACACTGGCGGGCAGCTTTCTGGCCGGTCCGGTATTGAGACTGTTCGGGGCCGATGCCGTGGTGGTACGCGAGGGAACGGCCTTTATGCAGATCATGGTCGCGGGCTGGGTCGGGTTCGAGGTAATGGTAATGGGTCTCTACGCGATCCAGTCATCCGGCGATACCGTCACCCCGATGTTCATTGAGGGCATGATGAGAGCCGTCCACGTGACGCTGTGCCCGTTCCTGGTCCTGGGCCTTTGGATGTTCCCGCACCTGGGCGTACGCGGCGCTGCTCTCAGCAACGTCATCTCGCAGAGTCTGGGGGCGGTGGCCGTATTGTGGGTCCTTTTTGCCGGGCGCAGCCGGCTCCACGTTCATCTGGAGGACTTGCGCTTCGCCCCGCACGTGATGTGGCGCCTGCTCAGAGTTGGCATTCCGGCACTGGTCATGAACCTGCAGGGGGCGCTCGGCGGCAGTATCCTGATGAGGTTCATCGTCCCCTTCGGCACCCTGGGCGTGGCGGCCCTCAGCCTGGCCGGCCGGGTCGATATGTTCTTGTCCATTCCCGGAATCGGCCTGGGGTCCGGCGCCGGAGTGCTGGTGGGCCACAACCTCGGCGCCGGCCGCCCGGAACGGGCGGAGAGGAGCGCCTGGCTGGCGGTGGGGTTCGTTCAAGCCTTCATGATGGCCTGTTGTGCCGTGATCTTACTCTGGGCGGAGCATGTGGTGGGCATTTTCAGCGCCGAGGCAGAGCTGGTGGCGCTGGGCAGCGCTTTCCTGAGGATCACTGCCGCCGGCTACCTGGTGGTGTCTCTGTCCTCGGTACTCCAGAATTGCATCGCCGGCGCCGGCGACACCCTGCCGAACATGGTCATCAGCCTGGCCGCTATCTGGGCCGTCCAACTGCCCCTGGCCTACCTTCTGCCCCGGTTTACCGGTCTGGGCATCTACGGGGTGCGCTGGGCGATGGTGGCAGCCACTGTGGCCGGCTCGCTGGCTTACGCCGTCTACTTCAGGCGCGGACGGTGGAAGCATAAGCACGTGTGATTCCCGGCCTAGTGACCAAACACGTAGGAGAGGATACCAAGGAAGACTACTCCGAAGCAGACGACCAGCAGCACCCCCATAATAACCAGATCAATCAGAGCGAAGCTGCTCCGGTCGGCCTGTGGGCGTATTGCGGGTTTCTCTCCGGACTGGGTCATGGGCCTCACCTCGATGCTGAGATAGTGCCGCAGGTTTCACCATTCTATCGGCCGCGCAATCACCGGACAATGGCGGAATAGTAATGGGCAAATCGTAGATTCGTTGGTGACGGCATCTGCGTGTTTCCGTGGAATCGGCCGATCACCCGCTGGACAAACGGGGCCGCCATTACCCATATTGTCATCATTTGTTCATCTGGCATTCATTTTGACTTGCCAAAATACCAATGGGTTATTGTGGGGTGAGAAGATGAAAGCCGAACAGTGTTGTTTTGACGGTATAACCGAATGCAATAAAGGCGAGACCTGCGACAAGTGCATCAACGATGAGACAACGTGGACCGAATCGTGGTCTCAGTGGCTCGAGGCCGGATCGAAGAACGCCCGTTCAAACGAGCCGGCGGGCGCCGCCACCTGACCGATCAGGGAGCGGGTTATTGTCATCATTTGTTCATCTGACATTCATTTTGACTTGCCAAAATACCAATGGGATATTGTGGGGTGAGAAGATGAAAGCCGAACAGTGTTGTTTTGACGGTATAACCGAATGCAATAAGGGCGAGACCTGCGATAAGTGCATCCACGATGAGACAATGTGGACCGAATCGTGGTCTCAGTGGCTCGAGGCCGGATCGAAGAACGCCCGTTCAAACGAGCCGGCGGGCGCCGCCACCTGACCGATCAGGGAGCGGGCTCGAAACTCCATACGTTTCAAGATTGGCAGGCTTGTCAGCCTGTCTTGCGCGTCAGCACGCTGGTGTTCCCTTTCTACTCTTGCACCTCACCGTCCATGGATCTATTGACTGCAGACATCTACCACAGGTGAGTTCCACAGTCGAGTGTACCTAAGTACAATTGTAATGCTGCGCTCGACGAAATAACATTCTAGAAAGCCAACCGCGCCGTTATCTACGATTTACTGTCAGGAGCTTCCTTCCGACAACGATACCGTTACGGCCTCAATGAAATTTAATATGCCAAATGCTAGTATCCTACACGATATTGTCTTGTAGGATACTAAGGTTAGATCTAGGAGGACTATTTGAAGAAAGCCATCTCGTTAACTCTCGGCATCGTTTCTCTTCTGGCACTGCTTCTGGCGTCCTGCGGCACCCCCGCCGCGACCGACAGCACCACCACCCCCAACCCCACCACCACGACCACCGCCAATCCGACCAGCACGGTCCCGGCAACCACCAAACCGGCTGCCGGCGTCCCGAAGTACGGCGGTACCGTCACC
The DNA here is from genome assembly GCA_963735055.1 of uncultured Chloroflexia bacterium. Taxonomy (GTDB): domain Bacteria; phylum Chloroflexota; class Dehalococcoidia; order Dehalococcoidales; family UBA2162; genus JBBITI01. The sequence continues at coordinate 28,614 of CAVTJN010000005.1, forward strand.
TACCTGGTCGCCAGCGACATCATGGGCTTCGATGAGGCGTTTCAGGCGCCCTGGTTCGCCTGGACCACGCATCTCACCGAGGACGAGATGCTTACCGGTGACTGGACCAAGGGCCCGGCCGGCACTGGACAGTACAGTTGGATACTGGATGGTATCTACAACTGGGATAGCAAGGCCGGTCAGGTCTGCGAGAGCTGGCAAATCCTGACCCCGTATCACTGGGTCTTCAAGGTAAGACAAGGCATCAAATTTGGCGTGAACCCGAACATCGAGGCTACGAAACTGACGAACGGACGCGAGGTCACCGCCCAGGACGTCGTCTACAGCTACGACCGCCTGCGTAATGAACCTGCATCCTACGTCTACAATGCTCACAACGCCCTGATGAAAGCGATGAAACTCACTGCGGTGGACAAGTACACCGTGGACATGGAAGTCCCCAATGATCCGGATTCCATCTACAACATCGCCCAGATCATCGTGGACTGGACGGGCGTGGTAGCTAAAGAAGTAATCGACAAATACGGCAACATGAAGGACTGGAAAACGGCGCACGGGAGCGGCCCGTTCTTCCTGACCGATTACGTTCCGGCGAGTTCCGTGAACTTCGTGAGAAACCCCGGCTATTGGGCCAAGGACCCGATCGGCCCCGGCAAGGGCAATCAACTGCCCTACCTCGACGCGATCAAGTTCCTCATCATCGGCGACACCTCGACCCAGTTGGCCGCGCTCCGCACGGCCAAGATCGACAGTCTCTCGAATGTCCAGGTGGACGACGCCGACAGTGTCAAGAAGACCAGTCCCGACATCACCTTCAAGGACTACACCCCGGCGGGCGTGTACCAGATCTACATGAGGACCGACAAGCAGGACCTCCCCTACAAGGACAAGCGCGTCCGCCAGGCACTCGTGATGGCGACCGACTACAACAGCATCGTCAAGGACATGATGAAAGGGAAGGCCCATTATCCCAGCTTCCCGATCACGCCGATGGCCGACCTCAAGGACGCATATCTGCCCCTGTCCGAGGCCTCGGCCGACGTCCAGAACCTGTACAAGTACGACCCGGCCAAAGCCAAGGAACTCCTCAAGACGGCCGGCTATCCGAACGGCTTCAAGGTCAACATTATCACTTCGAATACACCGAGTTGGAACGTTGATTACCTGTCGGTCATTAAGCAGATGTGGTCCAAGATCAACGTCGATATGAGCATCCAGCAGGTAGAAATGGGCGTGTACAACAACCGCTGGGTGGCCCGCAACTACGACGATATGTTTTTCGCCAGCACCGCCAGCTCCGGAACGTTCCGGTATATGTGCTCCTCGCAGGGCGCCGGCGGTGGGTACAACCTGAGCTACATCGACGACAAGCGTCTAGCCGACGGCCGCATCCAGATGATGGACCTGTTCGGCAACAACAAGGACGCGGAAGTGGCGAAGTTGAACAAGCAACTGTCCCAGTACATTTATGAGGATGCCTGGGTGGTCAACACTCCCGTCGAGAACCGGACTATTTTCTGGTGGCCGTGGCTCAACAACTATCATGGTGAGCTGGCCGTCGGTATCCTCAACCCGTGGGGCTGGAACCGGTGGGTGTGGGTTGACCAGGACCTGAAGAAATCAATGGGCAAGTAGCTGCCGCAAGATTATCTTTGTCCCTCGTTTGAAGACGGGGCGGAGGCAGACCGGTGGTCGGTCTCCGCCCCGTCTTCGTTTTTCAGGGGTTACACGGGCACCCGGGCCCCGTGGGGACAATCCCCCAGCAGAGACTCAGGACTCCCCGGTTGACGAAACAGATCTGGCAAGCTTCACAATGTGTACCTTGTACATGTCCGGTATTGCCAGTATCCGTTGATGAGCCTCTGAAGTGATCGGGTCATCCAGGCAGACCACCATCATCGCTTTGCCCCCACGATGCACGCCCCGGCTGACTTGCATCTGACTGATGTTGATCCCTGCGTTGCCCATTATGGAGCCTACCGCCCCAATCACGCCGGGCCGGTCTTTGTGTTCGGTGAATAGCATGTAACTGCCCGATGGTTCTATTTCCAGCCAGAAGTCGTCCACCCTAACCAGGTACACGGTGCCCCGCAGTGACGATCCAGCCACCACGACTCTGCCGAAGTTGGAGTCTATCTCGACCGTCAGCATATTGGAATAGTTCTCACAGGTGGGGTCTCTTTCCTCGGTTATCCTCAGACCGCGGCTGGCGGCAACAATATCCATGTTGACGATGTTCACCCGTTCTTCTGTCAGGCTCCCCAATAAGCCGCTCAGGACCGCAGCTTTGATGGGGTCAGTATCAAGCTTCGAAATATCTCCCTGATAGCGGATTGCGATCGACTTCGCCTGGCCCTTGAACATCTGGGCTGCGATTGCTCCGAGGGTTGTCCCGCCCGGGACGTACTGATCAACCGCGGTCATCCCCTCGGCCGGAACCGCAGGGGCGTTCACCGGCGACCTGGGCAAACGTCCGCTGAGAACCGCGATCGTCTGCTCCGCTATGTCGATGCCAGCACTGGTCTCTGCCTCCGAAGTAGACGCGGCCAAGTGCGGAGTAGCCACCACCTTGTCGCTCTTGAGAAGAATGTTTCCGACGGCCGGTTCCGAACTGAAAACGTCGACGGCCGCGCCTGCCAGGCGGCCCTTCTTCAAGGGCATCGTACAGCGCTTGCTCGTCAATTACTCCCCCTCGAGCGCAGTTCACCACCATGGCGGTGGGTTTCATCCTGCCGATCTGTTCCCGACCGATCAGGCCCTTCGTGGCCGGGCCAAGGGGTACGTGTACCGAAATGAAATCCGAATTTCCCAGCAGAGCATCCATCTCAACCATTTGCACACCCAGCCGGTCAGCTGCGGCCTGGGATACCATCGGGTCATAGGCGATGACGTTGATTCGGAACCCCCGGGCTATCTCGGCCACCGCGGTCCCCACTCGGCCCAGGCCGATGATGCCCAGCACCTTGCTGCGCATTTCTATTCCCTTCAGGGAACGATTCCACAACCCGGCCCGCAGATCACGATCGGCTTTCGGAATGTGCCGGACCAGCGACAGCAGGATGGCTATGGTGTGTTCGGCTGCTGACACGGTATTTCCCTCACGAGAATTGATTACGAACACGCCGCGGCGGGTGGCCGCATCGACATCGATATTGTCCACTCCCACCCCGGCGCGACCGATGACCTCCAGTCTCCCCCCGGCATCGATGATCTGCCGCGTTACCTTGGTCTGGCTGCGAACTATCAGACCTTCGTATCCCCCAATCGCCGACAGCAGCTCAGCGGGCGTCAAACCGATACGAACATCGACATCCGCATCTCGCCGCAAAACATCAATGGCCGCGGAAGCGATGGAATCCGCTACCAGCACCTTCTTTCTCACATTGGTGTTTGTCACCGTTTCATACCACCGCTCCGCGACCCTTTTCGAGGCGCCGGCGCGAACCTTTGTCCGAGTCTAATGGCCCATCTGTTGCTTGAGTGCCACGTCAATCCAGAAGAACTTGGCCAGGCCGAACGGCATCATGGTCGGCGTTCCCTGGCCGTAGTAGTTCTTCAACCAGGGCCACCACAGGACGTAGGTGTAAGGTGTTGGCCGCGGGATGTAGAAGACATTCTCCAACACGTATGGTTTCAGTTCCTGGTAGGCTTTATAGGCGGCGGGATTATCGGCAAAGATATTCTGCTGCAGACCGGGTGTAACGCTCTTCAATGAACGGGTCCGATCCGATCGGGTCATTCACGTAACTGCCATTGAATGTACTGGAGCCGCGCAGGCCGGACAGGAAGAGCTGGATGCTGAAGGTCTGGAACGGAGAACGATAGATCATGTTCTCATGGGACCGGGCATTGGCGATGCTGGTATAGACGCCGCTCTCCCTGGGATCGATCGCCAGGTCAATGCCTACCTTTGCCCACATTCCTTTGAAGATGGATAGTTCGTCGACCCGCTCAGCCGTATTGACCGTGATCACCGAGGTCTTGAATCCATTGGGGTAGCCGGCGTCCTTCAAGAGCTGCTTGGCTTTGTCGGGATTGTACTTGAAAAGGTCCTGGACCGCTTGCGGCATCCCGCTCAAAGGCTGATACAGCGAGGCTACCTGTTTGTTCACCGGATAGACGTCGATGTCCCCCTGGCCCTTAAAGAGGTCGTTCTTGAAGGCATTGAAATCGGTGGCCAACATGAGCGCCTGGCGCACCTTTACGCTGCTGAGGGGGTTGTCAGACTTGTCCCGCCTCATACCGATGACCCAGGGGTTGTTGGACAGGTAAGTAACATACTTCATATCCGGATTGGCCTTGATCAGGCTGTCCGCATCATCCAGCACAATGTCAGACATGAAATCTATCTTGGCAGTGCGGAGGCCGGCCAGCCTTGTGGAAAGATCAGGAATGATCAATTGCTTGTAGGCGTCCACATAAGGCAGCGGATTGCCTTTACCCGGGCCGATGGGGTCCGTGCCCCAATAGTTGGGGTTCTTCTTGAAGGTCAACGAGCTGCCCGGTACAAAGTCGATGAGGATGAAGGGTCCGGTCCCCACGGCGTTGTGCCAGTCTTGCACGTCCCCGTACTTGGCAACTACTTCGGGGGGATATTGGCGGAGGAAGCCGGCCCCAAAAACCACCCAGGTGAAGGAGGTCCAGGGGTCTACCGGAGTCTTGATGGTTACTTCCGACGGGCCGGTCTTTTCGATGCTGGAGGCCTTCATGATGGCAGGCTGGCTGACATTGCCCCAGGACCGTGGGTCGGCTTTAAGGCGGTTCCAGCTGGAGACGACGTCGTCAACGGTCAATTCGCGGCCGTTCATGAGCCGTCCGGCATCGGTGTTGGTCTGTTGATAGTGGACGCCCTTTCTTATCTGGAATTTCCAGACGCCTACCTGTGGCATCTGCCAAGCTTCGGCCAGCATGAGCCCCAGGTGGTCTTCCACGTAGTTGGCGCCCGTGGTCAAGTTGGTGATGCCGCTGCCGGCCGGGCCGCGGGTCCAATCCATAGTCACATACGCCTCGTAGACCGTTCCGCCGAGGGCGGTGCCACCGCTCCGGGCGCCGCTGTCAAACATGGTGGGATCTGCGGTCAACACGTCGATGAGCGTGCCCCCGTACTTGGGCGCCTCAGCCGCGGGTGTGGTCTTAACAGGGGTGGACGTGGTGCTGGCGGGTGGGGTAGTCGTGGTCGTGGCGGGTGGCGAGGTAGTCGTCTGGGCGGTCTGAGTGCCGCACGAATTCAGGAGCAGGGCTGCGATGACGCAGCACACCAGAAACAAGGAAACAATTCTCCGTTTCATCTGTCATCCCTCCTGTTGTGATCTCTCAAGGACCAGGACTCGGCGGTTGATGTCCTGCCGCCCGTCCTCATCATGCGCAACTCCCTCTATCCGGTCATGTGGCGGGTCTTCGTCTCAGGCGTCACCGGAGATCAAACCAAGGTCGCTGCTCCGGCCTACTTTCCCATGCTTTCTTTCACGCCCTTGTCGACCCAAAAATAGTTGATGAAGCTGCTCCCCTGGCCGTAGAAATTCTTCACCCACGGCCACCATATGGTGTAGATGTTCGGTGACGGCCGCGGGATGTAAAAGACCTGCTCCAGGACGTATGGTTTAAGTTCCTGGTACGCTTTGTACGCCCTGGGCGTATCGACGAAGATGTACTTCTGGAGATCCTGGTAGCGTTGTTCGACATATGGATCGCTTCCCGGAGGGTCGTTCACGTAGCTGGAGTTGAAGGTGCTCGTACCCCTGAGGCCGGAGAGAAATAGCTGAATGGAAAACGTCTGGAACATGCTGCGATAGACCATGTCCTCGTGCGCCCGTTTGGCATTGAGGGCGGTGTAGACGCCGGTCTCTTTAGGCTCGATGGTCAGGTCGATGCCAACCTTGGCCCACATGCCTTTGAAGATAGACAACTCATCAACGCGTTCGGCAGTGCTGGGTGAAACCACGGAGGTCTTGAAGCCATTGGGGTATCCGGCGTCTTTCAAGAGTTGTTTAGCCTTGTCCGGATTGTACTTGAAGAGGTCCTGGACGGCCTGAGGCGTCTTGTCCAAGGGCAGGTATAGGGCGCTCACCAGCTTACTCACCGGGTAGATGTCGACGTCCGCCTGACCTTTGAAGAAGTCTCGATTGATAGCCTCGAAGTCGGTCGCCAACATCAGCGCCTGGCGCACCCGAATATCATGGAAAGGCTTTTGTGGGTTGTCCCGGCGCATGCCGATGACCCACGGCTGCCCGGTGAGGTAGGACATTGACTGTAGCTTGGGATTGGCTGTGGTCAGAGTTTGCCAGTCCTCAAAGACGATGTTGGCTGCGTAGTCGAGCTTGCCGGTACGGAGGGCGGCCAGCTGGGTGGAAAGATCAGTGATGACCAGTTGCTTGAAGATGTCCACGTAGGGCAACTGGCTGCCCTTACCCGGACCGAGAGGGTCCTTCTCCCAATAGTCAGGGTTTCGGCCAAAGGTGAGCGAGCTGTTCTCGACATAGTCAAGGAGCATGAAAGGTCCGGTACCAACCGCATTGCGCCAATCTGCCAGGTTGCCGTACTTGGCAACCACTTCGCGCGGATAGACGCGAAATGATCCGGCGCCGTGGACCAGCCATAAGAACGAGGTCCAGGGGTCCACCGGTGTCTTGATGGTGACTTCCCAAGGGGCGGTCTTTTCAAAGGTGGCGGTCTTGGCGACGGCGGGCTGGCTGGCCATCAGCCACGATTCAGGCGATTCCACCTGCCGTTTGAAGCTATAGACGACATCATCGGCGGTCATTTCCCGGCCATTCATGATCCGTCCGGCGTCACTATTGACCTTTTGCCAGTGGACTCCCTGGCGTATTTGCAGGACCCACACGCCCGGCTCAGGCATCTTCCATCCGGCCGCCAGGGCGGGACCTTGATGATCCTCCACGGAACTGCCACCGGAAACGAAGTTGGTGACACCGCTGCCGGCCGGCCCTCTCGTCCAGTCCAGCTGCAACAGCTGTTGATTGACGTAGGTGTTGGTAGCGCTGCCGGCGCGGTTCAGACAAGTGTCGAAATTGGTGATCGGAGCATCGGGTACCGTGGTGATGGTACCGCCATACTGCGGCTTTTCAACCGCGGGCGTTGTCGTAGCCGGAGCGGATGTGGTACCGGCAGGTGGGGAGGTCGTGTTTGTGGCGGGTGGCGAGGTGGTCGTCTGGTTTGCCTGTGTGCCGCACGAGACCAGGACTAGCGCCGCAATACTGGCAAACACGAGCGATAGCAACACAATTCTCCGTTTCATCTGTAACCCCTCCTGTTGTGATTGTTCAGAGACCAAGACGTGGCGGCTGATTCCTTGTCGCCGACTCCAACCTGGCACCTCAATATCCTTTATCTCATGTACGCGCCAACCACCTTAAACAACCCGCTCAACGGAGCTCCGTTATCCCAATCATCCGCTTTGCCATGACGCCGATAGTATTGAAATAGTCTTTCATTTCCTGTGGAATCTGCTGGCATTATAGGGCCGAATCATGATGGTGTCAATATGCTGGATCGAGAGAAAGCCGTTGACACAGCATGAACATTACCCTATAATCCAATGAAAATGAAAACATATTTCAAATCATAATGGAAAACGTTTCGGTGACCGTTAACAAGGCGATAGACATACTGGAGGTTTTCCTGCAGAGGGAGGGCCAGGTTAGTCTGGCCGAGATCGCGCAGGCAACCGGACTCAATGCAGCGACGGCTTTCAGGCTCGTGTCTACGCTCGCCCGAAGAGGCTACATCCGGCAACCCCAGAAGAAAGGGGCGTACCTGCTTGGCTTGAGGATGCTCGATTTCAACTACGCGGTGAGGCGGAACCTGAAATACATAGACCTGGCGTATCTGGCGATGAGCAAGCTCAGCAAAGAGCAGAATGCGTCGGTCTACATGGCTGCTCTGGATGCGGACCAGGCGCTGATCATAGAGGAGGTCGGAGTCACCGAGGACCTGAGGATCAACTCTCCGGTCGGAAAGAGACTGCCTTTACACTGCACAGCGTGCGGCAAAGTGCTGCTGGCGGCGTTGTCCGAAGAGGAACGGCAAGCGTACTACTACAGGAACACGCTTCAATCGCTTACCACGAATACGATTACCGACGTGGAACGGCTTGATCAGGAACTGGCGAGAGTGAGGCTGGAAGGTGTCGCTTTCGACAACGAAGAATACAGGATGGGCCTGTGGATAGCGGCCTCGCCGGTGTATGACGGCAGGCGGAGTGTGGTGGCGGCGGTCGGCATAATGGTCCCCACTTCAGATATCAACGCGGAGAGCAGTCAGAGACTCGCGACGGCCATCAAGAGCTGCACGGCAATGATATCGCAGATCGTGGGGCGGGTCAGTTGAACTCTGGCGGAACGTGGTCGCAACCCGGTTGAGCCGGGAACACTAGTAGAAGCGGGAGGATAGACACTTGGCCATGACAGTCAATACGAAGACCTATCGGGAACCAGCGAAAGACATCAAGGTATGCGCTGAGGCAGATGTGGTGGTGGTGGGCGGAGGGCCGGGGGGACATTCGGCGGCTATTGCGGCGGCGCGCAATGGCGCTCGTACCGTACTTCTGGAAAGATACGGCCACCTGGGCGGTATGGCCACCGGCGGAATCGTGATTCAGATACCGCACATGAGTGATGGTTCGGAGCAGCAGCAGATTGCCGGGCTCTGCCAGGAATGGATCGACCGGCTCGAGCCAATTGGCGGCGTTCTGGTCCCACGCCGCGAGGACAAAGGCTCAACCGACGAGAAGCTGGTGTCGCGGTGGCGCCGCTTCATGGGCAATGTCAACCGGGGCCGGATCGAGTACACCGCGTGGGTGGACCCGGAGCTTCTGAAGTGCGTGTTGAATGACATGGTGGAAGAAGCAGGGGTGAAACTATATCTACATTCCTGGGGAGCGCGGGCGATTGCCGAAGACAACCGCGTGAAGGGCATTGTCTTTGAAAGCAAGTCAGGACGGCAGGCGGTGCTTGGCAAGGTGATCATCGACGGCACTGGCGACGGGGACCTGTTGCCGTCTTCCGGGGCGGAGTCCTATGAAGCATTCGATCCCAAGCTGCGAAGCTCGATGCTGGCTCTGGTCTTCCGGATTGGGAATTGCGACTACCAGAAGCTTTGTGATTTCAAGGAAACGCAACCGGATAAGTACGCCGAACTCATGAAACAACTCGCCACCGAGGCGGGCACGCGCCTGCTGCCCCTTCCATCTCCCCGCAACGACGTACTGTGGGTGAACAACTGGATCCCCGGTCTCGACTGCACGAAGGTAGAGGACCTGACGAAGCTGGAAGTGGACATGCGCAAAGTGATGCGTCGGGGGCATGACTTCATGAAGAAGAACATCCCGACCTTCGAGAACAGCTTCATCCTCGATACGGCGTCGCAAACGGGGACAAGAGGCTCCCGTCGGCTCGTTGGCGAGTTTACGCTCACAAAAGAAACGGTCAACTCGGGGACGATCTACGAAGACACCGTGGCGGTGATTCCGCGACTCGGACCGGCATCCGGAGGGAGTCCCTTTGTTTACTTCCCCTACCGCGCCCTGGTCCCGAAAAAGGTCGAGGGATTCCTGGTGGCCGGACGCAGCTTCTCGTCTGACGATGCCGCCAATGACAGCATTAATCTTATCCCGCACTGCATTGCCATGGGAGAGGCCGCCGGAACTGCGGCCGCGCTCGCCGTAAGACAGGGTATAAACCCGAGACAAGTGGAATACCGGACGCTCCAGGAACGATTGATGGACAGGGGCGTGCCTTTGCCCGGGGTAAAGACGGCAACGAAAGCAATGAAGTAGCCGAGTTTTAAAGAGCGAGCGGAGGCATAAGACATCTGATCCAGAACCCATGACTTGCCAGATGCAGAAAAGGGAGGTCACGGGGTAGGGTGTCAAGTGAGTCCAGCGTCGTTCTCTTGATGACGAAAGGTTGGCCTAAACTCGATTCCCTGGCAAGTGGGTCGTTGCAGCGCTCGGATTAGTTGCGATCGACTTCGGCGAGGTCATCGATGACCCAGCCGGGACATTGGCAATGGAGGTGAATGCGATGGCATTCAAAGTCGTCTATACCAGTGTGCCCCCGATCAAGATAGACGGTGAAGCGCTGCTGAGGCTTGGGGTGGATTACGTCGAACAGCCAGCGCCCGCGGAGGAAGATCTCATTGCCGTCGCCTCCGACGCGGATGCCCTGATCGCCAGAAGCGAGCCCTGTACTGGAAAAGTAGTCAGAAGTCTCCGGTCGTGCCGGCTCATCTTCACGCCAAAGGTGGGCTTTGAGAATATCGACGTAGCGGCCGCCACGGAGATGGGCATCTGCGTGGCCAACATGCCCGGCCTTTCGGCAGATGAAGTGTCTGATCACGCCATGGCTCTGCTGTTGTCTCTTGCCAGGAAGCTCTTCGGACTGGAGCGGACGGTCCGGGGGGGACAGTGGAAGGCCTTTCACGGTCCGGAGATGCAGGCCATATGGCAAGGAATCCCCCGGGTCCGGGGGCAAACTCTGGGGCTGATAGGCTTCGGCTCCATTGCCCGAACCCTCACCCCCAAGGCGCAGGCCTTCGGACTGAGAGTGCTGGCCCACGACCCGTACGTTCCTTCCGAACTCATGAACGGCTTGGGCGTATTATCCGTGGACCTCACCGAATTGCTGAAGCAGTCGGACTACGTCTCTGTCCATTCTGTCCTTACCCCGGCCACTCGTCACCTGCTGGGCCTGGCCCAATTCCAAATGATGAAGCCCACGGCCTATATCATCAATGCATCTCGCGGCGCTATCCTGGACGAAGAAGCGCTGTTCGTAGCGCTGAAACGAGGATACATTGCAGGCGCGGGACTGGATGTATTGGAAGTAGAGCCCATCAGAATGGACAATCGGCTCCTGGGGCTTGACAACGTCATACTCACCGGCCACTCTGCGCATTACTCTGACCAGGTCTGGGCGGAACAAGCCCGGAGACCGGCGGAAGAAGTGGCCAGGATACTCCGCGGCGAATGGCCCAGGGGGTGGGTCAATCCCCAGGTGGAGGCGAGGTTCCTCGCCAGGTGGCCGCGTCTTGGGGGCCGGCTCCTGTCATAGACGACTTCTATATTGACATCTGCAAAGTCCCGTGCTATACTCGGAGCACTCCAAATCTGGTGGGACAAGAACTAGATTCATGCACCGCCGCATGATGATTGTGCGTGCGGCGGCTTGCCCTTCCTGATACATGTACTGCCGGTGGCGTTAGATCATGTCGACGTCCGGCGGCAGTGAGTAGCCATCCAAAGCCGCGCTGGCGCCGGCGTGTCTGGAGTTGCGCCCGGAGACCAGCGAATTGCGAAGTATTAAAACAGGAGTGAACGACGGTGAAGAGGAAGGTTCTGTTTCTGGCCAGTTTCGTTGCGCTGTTCGGGCTATTGCTGGCATCATGCGCGCCGGCGGCAAGCTCGACTACTCCACCCAACTCCACGACAACATCACCCCCCACCACCACAACGGCCGCCCCCTCGAAGACGACTAGTCCGGCCGATGCGCCCAAATACGGCGGCGTATTCACCTACTGGCTGAAGACTGATCCTATGGGTTTTGACGAAGCTTACTCAGTCCATCCCAACGTTACTACCGCGGCCCTGACTCAGGACAAACTGATGATCGGCGACTGGGCGAAGGGCCCGGCCGGCAGCGGCGAGATCGACTGGACGTACGGTTTCATCGGACAGCGTTGGCGTGATGACTGGTTCGCTGGCCCAAAGCTGGGAAACGCCGGATGGTCAAACGATCGTATACCATATCCGGCAAGGCGTCCACTTCGCCCTCAACCCCAACAGCGAAGCGAGCCGCTTGGTGAATGGCCGCGAAGTCACTGCCGACGACGTCGCATTCAGCATCGACCGGGCGTTCACTTCAAAGACGGCCTATCTCTACAGCGCGTACACGTCGGTCGGCAATAACCCCACCTCAATAAAGGCGCTAGACAAGTATACGGTGGAAGTCAAGACAAACCAGGCCATGCATGGCCTGATGGTGTTGGTCTGCGGAGGCTTCCTCTGGACCTGGCCCCGGGAGGTGATCAACAAGTACGGCGACATGAAGGACTGGCGGAACTCCGCCGGGACCGGGCCGTTCATGCTCACTGACTACGTTTCCGGCAGCGCCATCACCTTCATACGGAATCGCACCTATTTCGGCAAGGACCCGCTCCACTCGCAGAACCAACTGCCCTACTTGGACGGCGTCAAAATGCTGATCATACCGGACATATCTACGTATCTGGCCGCGCTGCGCACCGGGAAGCTTGATATGTTGCCGGCGGTCCAATGGGAAGACGCCGCCTCGCTGATCAAGACCAATCCGGACCTAAAATACCACACGCGCTATCAGACTCCGACTTTCCCGGTTGGTCGCGTCGACAAGCAGGACCTGCCCTTTAAGGACATCAAGGTCCGTCAGGCTCTGAACATGGCAATCGACAAGCAAGCTATCCTTAAATCCTACTTTGGTGGCCACGCGGCACTTCTGGGCTATCCCTGGCCGCCAACCAAGACATACGACGCGATCTACACTCCGCTTGAACAGCAGTCTCAGGCGGTAAAGGACCTGTTCACCTACGATCCAGTCAAGGCCAAGCAACTTCTGGCAGATGCAGGCTTTCCTAACGGGTTCGTCACCCACATCGTCTGCGACGGCACTTCCACTCAGCCGGACATGCTGTCCATCGTGCGGGAGCAACTACTCAAAATCGGCGTTGACATGCAGATCCAGCCCAAAGAAGCCGGAGTTTTCACGTCCATTACGAGGGGCAGGACCCACGAAGAGATGGTCATGAAGAACGCGGTAGACTATTCGTTTCCGTTCCGCATGCTGATGGTGCGGAAGGAGAGCTTTGATGACCCGGCGTATTTCGAAGCTGATTTTACCAGACAAGCCTATAACACAGTCAGTCGACTGGTCGGGGTCGATGACGCCACTGTCAACAAAACCCTGAAGGAGGTCGGCAAGTTCAGTCTAGAGCAGGCCTGGGGCCTCTGGCTTCCAGCCCCCGAAGTGTATGACATGTGGCAGCCGTGGGTGGGCAACTATCACGGAGAGCAGGACGTCGGCTATCTGGCAGGCCCCGCTAACAGGAATTTGGACTGGGTCTGGATTGACCAGACACTGAAACAGTCAATGGGACGCTAAGACTTAGCGAGGGAAGTCATCGACAGCTATTGTTCGATGACCTCCCTCGAATTGTGAAGGGCGAGCCGAGTTATGCCAGAATCGGACATGCTGAACCCGTACCGAGTCTTGGATCTGACTGACGAGAAGGGTCTTCTCTGCGGTAAGATCATGGCCGATCTCGGGGCGGACGTCGTGAAGGTGGAGCGGCCGGGAGGAGACGCGGCACGCTCGATCGGACCTTTCTACCACGATGATCCGGACCCCGAGAAAAGCCTCTTCTGGTTAGCCTTCAACACAAACAAGCGGGGAATCACACTCGACATCGAGACAGCAGACGGGCGCGACATTTTCAGGAAGCTGGTCACGACTGCTGACGTGGTAGTGGAAAGCTTCCCGCCGGGACATATGGAAGAGTTGGGTCTGGGGTATTCGGCTCTGGAGAAGATCAACCGGCGAGTGATCCTGGTGTCCATCAGCCCGTTTGGACAGACGGGGGCATACAAGGCCTACAAAGCGCCGGATATTGTCGCCTGGGCGATGGGCGGCTACATGTACTCGGTAGGTGATGCGGACCGGGCGCCGGTACGCATCAGCCACCACTCTCAGGCGTACCTTCATGCCGGCGGGCAGGCGGCCCAGGGAGCGCTGCTGGCGCTCTACGGCCGCGAGTTAAGGGGTGTTGGCCAGCACGTGGACGTCTCAATACGGGACTCGATTACAAGGTGCACGCCGGAAAGGATCACGGAGGCGTGGGATTTCCGGAAGGTAATAACGCGCAGGGGCGGTTCGGGGGCTACTCTCCAGGTGAAGCGGACCTGGCCGTGCAAAGACGGATACGTGTCGGCATTCTTCTGGTCCGGGCCGGATGCCAGGCGATGGAACTCGCCGCTGACCAACTGGATGGATAGTGAGGGAATGTCGAACGAATTCATCAGGACCATTGACTGGGACACGTTCGACATCCAGAAGTTGACCCAGGAGACCTATGACCGCATCGCAGAGCCGGTCGGCAGGTTTTTTATGGCGCACACGAAGGCGGAGTTGCTGGCCGGAGCGGCAAAACACAAGGCGCAATTGTATCCGCTGTCCACAACCGCCGACATATTGAACAATCCGCAGCTGGCATCCAGGGAGTTTTGGACGGAGATCGAACATACCGAACCCGGTACCACGATTACTTATCCGGGCGGGTTCGCAAAGACCTCGGAAGCTCCGCCGAAAGTACGCCGGCGCGCCCCATTGATAGGGGAGCACAATATCGAGATCTACGAAAAGGAATTGGGTATCCCGCGCGACAGGCTGCTGGCGCTGAAACAGATGGGGGCAATTTAGGGCACCGAACAGGAAAGGGTACAGACACATGACAGAGTCGCTGCTCGCGGGAATCAAGGTGGCGGATTTCAGCCGGGTGATCGTAGGTCCGCTGAGCACCAAGACCCTCTGCGATTACGGAGCAGAGGTGGTAAAGATAGAGGGCAGAAGCAGGCCGGGGCACTATCGGACAACCGGTCCGGAGCCCGACCTCAGCGCGCACTTCACCTCCTGGAACACCGGCAAACTCAGCATCGCGGTGAACCTGGCCAAACCGCAGGGCGTGGAATTGGCGAAGAAGATCGTGGCATGGTCGGACGTTGTGGTCGAGAGCTTCGCCGGGGGATCGATGCGCAGAATGGGCCTGGGTTACGATGAACTCAGAAAGGTGAAGCCAGACATCATCATGCTGAGTTCGTGCATGCAGGGGCAGACGGGGCCGTTTGCGTCGCATCCGGGCTGGGGCTTCCAGCTTTCCGGGCTTTCAGGCTTCTGCCACATTGCGGGCTGGCCGGACCGCCCGTCCCCGGAGCTGGGGGTATACACCGATTTTGTGGCACCGCACTTCAACGTTTGCGCGATCATGGCCGCCCTGCTGTACCGGCGGCGGACGGGCAGGGGACTCTACATCGACATGTCGCAACTTGAAAATGCGGTGCAGTTCATGTCACCATTGATTCTGGACTACGCGGTGAACGGCCGGGTAGCCGAAAGAACCGGGAACAAGTGCTCATACGCTGCGCCGCACAACGCGTACCGTTGTAGCGGCGACGACCGGTGGTGCGCCATTGCAGTATTCACCGATCAAGAGTGGCAGGCGTTCTGCCGCGTCACGGGGAATCCCTCCTGGATTACCGACCCGAGGTTCGGCACGCTGCTGGCCAGGAAAGAAAACGAGGGGGAGCTGGACAGGCTGGTGGCGGCATGGACGGCCAATCACACGGCGGAAGAGGTCATGCGGACGATGCAGGATGCGGGGGTGGCGGCGGGAGTGCTGGAGACCGGGGAGGACCTATTGGAACGTGACCCTCAGATACAGCACCGCCGGACTTTCCGCGAGGTTGATCATCCCAGGATGGGCAAGCATCACCCGGTGGCCTCGCCCTTTATAATGTCGGCGTCGGCCGACGAAGTGCGGAGAGCCCCGTTGCTCGGCGAACACAACGAATACGTCCTGAAACAGATCCTGGGCATGTCCGATGAAGAGATTGCCGATCTGGTGATGGCCGGCGCCGTTGAGTGAAACTCCGGTGACAGATACCGGGACTTAGGACAGAGAAAGTCCCGGATCTCGCGGAGCGCAGACCTACCGAACGTACCCTTGAAGCTAATCAGGGAGGTAGACGCCCATGGCACTACCACAAGACCCACCGCAAGAGCCGACCGATCCCGAAGAAACGCTGTGCACTTCCTGTGAATTGGGTGGCCCGCTGCTGATTCACGTGAAGAACGGAAGAATAGTCAGAGTGAGACCCCTGCCGTTGACGGAGGATGATGTCAAATCGGCTCACTGGAAAATAACGGTGGGCGACAAGACCTTCGAACCTCCGACCCGCACTACGGTGACCCCTTACGGAGTCGGCATTCGAGGCCGCATATACAACCCGCTCAGGCTGAGATACCCCTTGAAGAGAGTCGGGTTCAAGCCAGGCGGCAAAGACACTGTCGAGAACCGGGGCAAAGGGGAGTTCGTCCGCATCAGTTGGGACGAAGCTCTAGACACGACCGCCCAGGAAATATCGAGAATCAAGAAGACCTACGGTCCGGCGGCGATTCTGCCGGAGATCGGGGGCCACAGCATGTGGGGCTTCATCCACGGCGGCTATAACAGGCGATTTTTTGACATTTTGGGGTCGATGAGGCAGATGTCCAATCCCAACAGCTGGGAAGGGTGGTTCTGGGGCGCCGTTCACGCCTGGGGTTTCCAGAAGACGATCGGCACTCCCGATAATACCAACCTGTTGCAGGACGTGATGAAGAACTCGCAGCTGCTCGTCTTCTGGTCGAATGACCCGGAAGCTAACTGGGGCTACGGGGGGCAAGATAGCCTTATCTGGCGGCTGTGGCTGCGTGAGCTGGGAATCAAGCAGATATACATCGACCCGTTCTGCAACTTCACCGCCAGACGTTTCGCCCACAAGTGGATTGCTCCAAGGCCGGCCACCGATGCGGCGCTTGCCGCAGCTATCGCCTACGTGTGGATAGCTGAAGGGACTTACGATAGGGAGTACGTGGCGACGCACACCGTTGGCTTCGATAAGTGGAAAGAATACATTCTGGGGGACGAAGATGGCGTCCGGAAGACGCCAGAGTGGGCGGAGCATATCAGCGGGGTCGAGGCCGGAGTGATCCGGGCATTAGCCAGGGATTGGGCATCGAAGAGAACGACTCTCTGTATCAGGGCGGGGATGGGAGGCGCCTGCCGGGCGCAGGGCGGCACCGAGTGGGCGAGGATGATGGTCCTTCTCCAGGGAATGCAGGGCCTTGGGAAGCCCGGCGTGACCATATGGGACAGCCAGAGCGGATCTCCTCTGAATCTGGATTTCAAGTTTCCGTCCTACCGTCCAGCGCCAGTGGACCTATTCGCCAAGACACACCCCACCAATCCCGTGGACCAGTATGTGTACAGACTCAGACTCCCCGAGGCGATACTGAACCCGCCGATACATTGGACCGGCGCCGGTACCAACTGCACCCAGTGGGGCGCTGACTATCAGTTCAAGAAGTACACGTATCCGGAGCCTGGGGACACCGAACTAAGAATGATTTACCGGTTGGGCGGCAACTACTTCGGCACGCTTCCAGAAGGCAGGAGATGGATGCAGGCCTATCAGAGCCCGAAGATCGAGTTTATGGTGGGTCAGACGATCTGGATGGAGGCCGAGACACCCTTCATGGACATTGTGCTTCCCGCCTGTACCCACTATGAGAGCACTGATATCAGTGAGTGGGCGTCCACGGATTTCAACGTCTGGAGAACCAACCATCGAGTGATTGTGTATCACCAGAAATGCATCGATCCGCTATACGAGTCGAAGACCGATATGGATATCTTCACTTTGCTGGCAGAAAAGCTGGGGTTCAAGGAGCAGATGACTGAAGGGAACACGGTGGAGGACTGGATCAGGAAGACTTTCGAAGCAAGCGACATCACGAAATACATGACTTACGAGGAGTTCAAGAAGAAGGGGTACTTTGTGGTCCCGGTCCCTGACAATTACGACCCCAAGCCCGCCTTTAGATCTTTCCATGAGACTGGAACTGGTCTCGACACGCCCACGGGCAAGATTGAGTTCGAGTCGCAACGAATCCGCAAATACCTGCCTGATGACGAAGAGAGACCGCCGGTACCCCACTATGTCCCGTCCTGGGAAGGGCACGCTACCACGCCGCTGGTCAACAAGTTCCCGCTGCAAATGATCATCCCACATTCGAAGTTCTCCTACCACAGTCATGGAGAACTGGACCCTTGGATCAGCGACATATGGATGCACCGGGTGTTCAAAAACGGATATCGCTACCGTCCCCTGCAAATCCATCCCGTTGATGCCAACGCGAGAAGCATCGAGAATGGCGACATCGTGAAGGTATACAACGACAGGGCCACCGTCCTCCTGGTGGCATCGGTTACGGAAAAGATCAGGCCAGGCACGGTTCACGCTCGTGTTGCCGCGAAGTACGACCCCATTGAGCCAGGGAATCCCGACTCCATCGACCGGGGAGGGGCCGTGAACCTGCTCACCTCTGCCAGATTCTTGGCCGCCAACGTGCCGGGCCAGGTCGCACAGTGCCTGGTCGAAGTTCAGAAATGGGGAGGCCAATAGATGGGACAGAGAGCACTGGTCATCGACGTGACCAAATGCACGGCGTGCTTCGATTGTTTCATCGCCTGCAAAGATGAGTTTGCAGGACAATCCTGGCCACCGTATTCAGAGGCTCAACCGGATATGGGACAATCATGGATGCTCGTTGACGAGATAGAGCGGGGGCAATTCCCTCACGTGAAAGGTACGTTCGTCCCACAACCCTGCATGCTCTGTCAGGACCCTCTTTGTGTCAAGGCAGCCAAGGACGGCGGCGCGTACCGGAGAGCAGACGGCATCGTAATCTTCGATCCACAGAAAAGTAAGGGTCAAAAAGGGATCGCGACCGCGTGCCGCTATGGCCGCGCCTTCTGGAACGAAGAGCTTAAGATCCCACAGAAATGCGACTTCTGCGCCCATCTGCTCGACAAGGGTTGGAAGGAGCCGCGGTGCGTGGAGGTCTGTCCGGCAAGAGTGTTCACATTCGGAGAGAAGGATGAGTTGCAGGAACTCATCGCCAAAGCAGAGCCACTTCATCCGGAATACGGGACCGATCCGGCGGTCTACTATATCGGCCTGCCCAAGACTTTCGTTTCAGGCAGTGTGTATGGCGACGATACCAGGGACTGTCTGGAAGGTGTCGAGGTGACCCTGGTTGACAGGGCGACCGGAAATGGGCTGCCTGTAAAGACCAACAACTATGGGGATTTTGAATTCGACGGGCTTGAGGCAGGTGGTAGCTACCGGCTGATCGTGAAAGCGGAAGGCTACTACCCGGTATCATTTGAAGACATACTCCTGGACAAAGACTTGCATCTGGGCAACATCTTCCTCAAAACGGTCATAGCATAGCGGTCGATCATAGCCAGCCGTATTCCAGGACCGATTCTACGATGGCCCTTACGTTCTGCGGATTGGCTTCGTCCGGTATGCCGACGTCACCGTTCATAATGAACCCGCCATTCTTGCCGACCACTTCGATGAGATTCTTGCAGTAAGCCTTGACCTGTGTTGGCGTTCCGTGGATCAGAAGAGAGGACGGGACTCCTCCTTCAATACACACCGTGTCCCCCAGGACTTCCTTCGCCTTGATGAGGTCAGTGCGCTCAAACCAGTACACCGCCTTACCCTTGGGGATGTCTTTGATCACTTCCAGACGAGAAGTGCAGTCGCCTTCAAAGAGCGGGTTGGGCGTGAAGCCGGCGTCGATACACGCAAGCATGAGCTTCTTCAGGGAAGGCCAGTAGAAGGTTCTGAACTGATCAGAGGACATGAACCCGTCGAGACCCTTGTGCAGGGGAATGAAAACCCGGTTGGCGCCGCGGGTCTTCGCCGCTGACGTCCCCTGTTGGATAATGGACGGAAGTACCTTGTCGATGGCAGCCAGCAGTTTGTCCGGGTTCCGGTACATGTCAAGCATTATTCCACGCGTCCCTCTGAAGAAGTCCCCCAGGTAGTCGAACGGCGCGTAGGTCGAAGCGGCGAACTGGCGCGGAAACCCCAGGGTTTCCATCTCTCTGGTGAGACTAACGGCGGCTGCCACCATTTTGGACGCTTCCCGCCCGGCCTTGATGAGAGATTCGAGGGCCTCCGACACCTCCGGCTTTCCGAAGAAGGACACGTATGACACCATTCGGGTATACCATGCCCAACTTAGCGGACGCAGCCCCGCCAGCGGCTCCAGTGAACCCCAGGCACGAGGCAGAAAGCGCCGCAGCAGGAAATCCGAGGGATCGTCAATGAAGGCATCGTACTCCTCAGCTTTCATGTATTCGCCTTCTACAAACTGGTAGGTAACGTCAGGCTTCCCGTGGTGCCCGGGCCAGACCAGTTGCCGGTAGTCCAGTATCTCGAGCGTCGGCGCCCAGGCAAGGATCCGGAAGGTATCGGGAAAGACATCCGGCTGAAAATCAGCCATGAACTTCTTCATGGCCGTGGCCAGTTTGCCGTAATCGTGCATGGCTTCCTGGAAACTCAGACCGGCGTATGTCGCCGGGAAGAAGGTCGCGAAGGGGGCGAAAGGGACCCGGTCCGGTTGTCTCAGGCTAACAGCATCCTGGATTCTTTGAACACGCTCCTGCAAGAGTTCCTCTGTCTGCTTCGTCATGTCTGCGCACCTCCCGTCTTGACCGACATCATATCGCAGCCTGCAAAGGAACGAAAGCCGGCGAATTATGCAGGCCGGTGCAGGAGACGCTTCGTCGGCAGCCTAGAGATGGACGATCTTGACGTCGACCTGGCCGTCGCGAACGTCGAGAATACCGACCGTACCCAGGCCACGCTGATAGTTCAGAAACGTCGGGCTGCCCGGGTTGACGAAGAGAATACCGTGCGACCGCTCGACGGTCGTCCGGTGCTCGTGGCCAAAGACAACGATGTCCGGCAGTTCCTCCGGGTTCCCGCCGGGCAAGAAGGTTGGCTGTCCGAGGCCGTACGGCCGCTGGTGGACGAGCCACAGCTTATGCCCCTCTAGTGCCAGGACGTGCTTCGACTTGATGCGCTGGTCCCTCTCCATCGTGGCCACGGAATCATCGTCGCCCAGAGCGGCCAGCACGGGGGCGATCGTAGCCAGATCGTCAAGGACGGTCGTGAAGTAAATATCACCGGCGTGAAGCACCAGCTCGACGCCTTCGAAGGCCTTCCTTACCTCCGGCATGGGAAGCTCTTTCACAGCGTCCGGGACGTGACTGTCCGACAGCAATCCAACGCGCACAGTTGTTCTTCTCGGCGTCCAGGCTATATCAAACTGTTACCTGGTCAGAACTCCACCATAACGTTGACAAGTCCGGGTGAATTGGTACCTGCGACCTGAGGTATGGATACGAGGGTTCGGCCGGTGACCTTCTCCAGCGTGTCAGGGTCAACTCTTGCTCCCGGGATCGATTGTACCTCGGCAAAAACGGGGGGATGGGAAGAAACACAGGACGGCCCACCACAAACCGCCCCGTGTTTCTCCACTCAGGAGGAGGTAACGAAAGCCGCACGCACTCGTCTGCGACCGGCTCCGGAACTGACTCGGCGAACGGCTGGTCAAGGTAACCTCTCCTTGCCACCAAAGCTCGCTCCTGGCCGCGATTCGGTCATGACCGCACTGACTCCCCCCAGGCATCGATGATGCAGAAAGGATCCCTGTTGAGGTGACGGCGCGAGCTCAACCGGTGACTCACCTCTTTGCGATGACTGCCGGATTCAGACACCTGACTCTCTCTGCCATATTCTTATCCCCCCGTCTATCAAGTCCGCGTGCTAGTGACCCATGGACTTCTTCAGGGTCTGGTCAACCCAGGCATACTGGATCGAATTGAACCCGTTCATGTACCCAACGCTGCTGATGCCGTAGAAGTTCTTGACCCATGGTTGCCAGATGGTATAGGAAGCCGGGCTTGGAAAAGGAATCGCCCAGGCCTGGTCCAGAGCATATTTCATGAGCTCCTTGTGGATCTTGTCGGCCTGAGCTGTGTCGGTAAGGGACAAGGCCATCATCTTGGTCCGTGCCTCTTCGACCTTCGGATCATTCACATAGCTCTCGTTAGTCATGGTGTTTCCGTACAAGGAGGCAGCCTGATACAGGTTGGTGATCGGAGAGTACGTCCCGTAGATGATTTGGTCAAAAGATCGAGCTCTATAGATTGAGGTCCAAGCCCCGTTTTCTTTCGAGTCGATGGTCAGATCCACCCCTATTTTGGCCCACATTAGCTTGATCATTGAGTAATAGTCGATCACGGTGCCGGTGGAGTCGGTCTGCGGAGTGATCACGCTGGTCTTGAACCCGCTGGGCAGACCGGCATCGCCTAGAAGCTGTTTCGCTTTGGTGGGGTTGTAGCTGTAGAGTTCTTTTACTGACGCCGGGCACTCAGGGTCGTCAAGTCCCAGATACGCGTCTTTGAATTCTACCCAATAGCCAATGGGCCACGTCAGGGTCCTGGCATTCGGTCCATAGAGGTTCTTGTTAATTGCATCGAAGTCAATCGCCATCATCAGTGCCCGCCGCACCCTGACGTCGTTGAACGGCGCCTTATCGGTACGCAAGGAGGTTACGGTCGCGGCCCCGGAACGGCCCCCTTCGAGGTACCTGACATCGGGTATCTGCTTCTGGAGAATGGGAAAGTCTTCCCAGTTGACCGCGCCCAGCCTATCTATTTTCCCGGTTCTCATGGCAGCCTGCCTGGTGGAGACGTCGGTGATGATGAGTGCCTTGACGCTATCTACATACGGAAGCTGGTTACCCTTACCCGGACCGATCGGGTCTTTAGCCCAGTATTTCGGGTTCTTCACAAAGGTCAGCGAGCTGTTGTCAACGAAATCAGTAATCATAAACGGCCCGGTGCCGACCGAGTTGCGCCAGTCGATCATGTTGCCGTACTTCTGCACGACCTCGGGCGGAACGATATGGACGCATTCGGTAACGCGGATAAGGGCGTTTGTCATGCTTGTGGGTGCTGCCACGAACTTCACAGTGTATTTGTCCGGAGCGGTGATACTTGCCGTCCTGAGGTCCGGATAGGCGCTGTAAAGATAGGCCCTCGAGTTCGTGAACACCTGCTTCAGTGAGAATACAACATCGGCGGCAGTGAGTTCCCGCCCGTTTACCAGCTTACTAGCTTCGCTATCTGGATTGAGGGCCCAGTGGATGCCTTTCCTGATATTGAAAGTGAGCGCTCCCTCATCAAAGTTGAAGTCCCAGCTCTCGGCAATGGCGCCGGTGTCGAATTGAATCCGGAAGGCGCCCCAGGTAGTCTGATTGGCGCCAGCCGGCCCCTTGGTCCAGTCTCCGACGAACAGGTCTTCGTTAGTCATCTGCAACGTATTCATTTCGGGCGGGCCGAAGAAGCCATATACTTCATCGAAGTCGCCTACGTTCAAATACAATCCAAGAATAACTTGCCCGCCATACTGGGGTTTGTCAGCGGGTGGCGTGGTAGCCACCGGGGCCGACGTCGTCTTGGTCGGGGCTGTGGTGGTCGGTGCACCGGGGGTCTGGGTGGTCGTCGTAGGCTCCTGGGACGGAGCGCACGAAGCCAGCAGGAGACCGGCAACCGTAAGGCAAATCAATGCCCTCACTATTGTGTTCTTAGTCAAGTACTATGCCTCCAATCATGTTTTACTAAGGACTGATATCCTCATCCTGACGAGTCGCAGTTACATGGAATCCGCGCTTGTATTGACCAGCGTAAGTCTCCTCGAGTAACACACCCCTTTGGGACAAAGGCCTTGGTGAGCCGGCGCTTCTAGTAATCTCGGGCCGCCACTGCCCTCCCGCCTTCGTCCATATTCCTTAGCCTGCCCTGACTGCCTGACGCCACGCGGAAGACGCTTCCTGACGCCTAGACGTTAAGCATCATGGCTATCTTTTCACGGTGAAAGTCGCTATCGCCGTAAGTTGCCTCACCCGCCTTGGCACGCTTGAGATACAAGTGCATGTCATGATCCCACGTGTACCCGATACCCCCGTGTACCTGAATCCCGTCAAAAGCTGCCTGCTTGTAGGTTTCTCCGCACCACGCTTTGGCCATTGAGGCCGCCAGAGCCATGTCGTGGTCATTCTCCATTATTGTCCATGCTGCGTAGTAAGTGATGGACGTTGCACCCTCAACCTGAACGGCGAGGTTGGAGAGTTTGTGCTGGATGGCCTGAAAGCTGCCGATGGGACGCCCGAACGCGATTCTCATCTTCGAATAGTCGATGGACGCATCCATGGCCCAACGCGCCCCGCCTGTCATCCAGGCAGATTCAGCCACCTGGGCCTCGACCAGGATTCTCTTCACGATCGGCCAGCCTTTGTCCAATTCGCCCAGCATGTCTTTTGCGGGCACGCGCACGTTGTCAAATGTGACCTCACATATTGGCTCGCCGGTCATGGTCTTCAACTTCTCAGTCGTAACACCCACTGCCCTTGCATCTACCAGAAAGAGGGTAATGCCGTCTTCGTCATCACGTTTGCCTCCCGTCCTTGTCACACACAGGAAATGGTCGGCGACGTGGGCACAGGGCACGAACAGTTTCGTCCCGTTGATGACAAAACCGTCTCCCGACGGAGTGGCCGTAACCGCGACATCCGATGCCTCAAGGCCGCCGCCGGCTTCCATGAATGCGAAGGTCATTATCACGTCGCCACTCGCTATTGCGGAAAGAAACCGCTGCTTCTGCTCTTCGTTACCGGCCGCCAGGATGGGGCGTCCGCTCAGCACCACGGTCGGAACAAATGGCCCCGGCAACAGCGCCCGGCCGCACTCCTCGAGAAGCACCACCAGATCTAGAAAGCTGCTTCCGACACCGCCGTACTTTTCAGGAAAGGCGAGCCCAAGCCAGCCCAGGTCCGCGATCTTCTTCCACAGCTCCGGAGAGTATCCCTTTTCGTCCTCCATCATCGCCCTGACGAGTTTCTTGGGGCATTCTTTGTCGAGAAACTCCCGGGCTGAGGTCTTCAGCATGACCTGTTCTTCATCAAGTTCGAAATTCATACTTGTCCGCTCCCTCTATTCCGTGTATCTGGGCAGTCCGAGGGTCCTCTGCGCAATCACGTTTCTCTTGACCTCGGAGGTGCCGGTCATGATCGTTCTGCCACGAGAAGCAAGGAAACTCCTCTGCCAGGCGCCGTGGTCGATGGCGTGCTTAGAGCCTCTCACCAGCTGGCTGTATGGTCCCTCCAAGTACATCGCAAAGTCCTCCATGCGTTGGGCCACCTCCATTAACAAGAGGCTGCCGACCGAACTTTCGGGTCCGGGCATCTGCCCGCGCAGTTGACGCGTCAACGCCCGCAGGCCAATGTATTTGCACACGTTGGCCTCGATGTAGAACTGGGCGATCCGTTGTCGGGTCACCGGGTCCTTGGAGAGTGGCTGACCATTGCGTTCCATCTTCTGAGCGAGTCCGATGAGTCTCTCTACGGTGCTGAGGTGCTGGATAGCAGAGCTCGAGTTAGATCTTTCAAACTCGAGGGTGCCCATGGATATGTACCAGCCCCTTCCTCTTTCGCCGAGCATCAGACCCTTGGAGATGCGCACGTTATCAAGAAACGTCTCCCCGAATGCCGCGGCGCCGGTAATTTCCCGCAACGGTCGCACCGTGACTCCGGGAGAATGCATGTCCATAAGGAAATAACTGAACGTCCGGTGCCGCGGCATTTTGGGATCAAATTCCGTTTTTGCCAGTAGAATCGCCCAATCGGCTCTCATTCCCCCGGTCGTCCAGACTTTCTGCCCGTTGACGACATAGGAGTCTCCGTCCTCAACGGCACGCGTCTGAGCACCGGCAAGATCGGAACCAGCACCGGGCTCGGAAAAGGCTTGACACCAGACTTCTTCACCGCTGAGGATCTTCGGAAGGAAACGTTTCTTCTGCTCTTCAGTCCCGTGGGCGATGATAGTGGGTCCCGCCCATCCGATGCCGAGACCGCCCACACCCGAAGGTAATCGACGCTTGGCCATCTCTTCGTTGAAGATGACCTGTTCCATCAGAGTGGCGCCGCGGCCGCCGTACTCCTTCGGCCAGGCGATGCCGACATAACCGGCGTCATGCAACTTCTTGTGCCACCACCGTGTGAATTCATTGGCTTCGTCTGGCTCGGCGGAAAGAAGTAAGGTATCTTGGGCGCCCGAAGCACCCAATCTGCTCCGCCTTTGGCGCAGCTCTTTCGTGTTCGAATCCAGCCAGTCACACAGTTCTTTCCGAAAGGCTTCCTCTTGTGGCGATAGATAAAAGTCCATACCATCTCCTTAGATCCGGCGATGCCCGAATGGAGGCCGTCATCGGGTCACTATCCCGGGCTCCCGCCCGGGCACCCAGGACACCGGCGAACTCGCGGCCCGTCTCGGGACGCGTGCGTCTGTCTCCTGTCTAAAAGGCTTATCCCGTGATGTTCACTGGACAGGCGCGAGCCGGAGACCGATGACGCGGGCCACCTCGTCCGCAGTCCCCTGGCTCGCGCGAATACTAGTCCACTAATACGTGAACAGGTCCAGTCCACCCATCACATGCATGTCCTGGCCGGTGATGTACCTGGCCTGGACTGAACATAAGTAGGCCACCATGTTGGCGACATCCGCCGGTTTGCCGAATTCACGCATGGCTATCTTGGCCTTGATGCGGTCAAAGGTCTCGCCCTGCTGCGGGCCTCGGGGGGGCGCTCCCGGGGGCGCTCCCGGTGGGGGCGGGGGTGGTGCGGCGGGCCGGTCTCCAACAGTATCAACCACGCCCAGGGTAACCGCGTTGGCGGTGATGCCAACCCGGGCGCCTTCCAGGGCCGCCGTCTTGGCCAGCGAGATCACGGCGCCTTTGGCCGCCGAGTAGTTGGCCTGTCCGAATCCACCCTGTACGCCGGCGATGGACGAAATGTTGACGATGCGTCCGAACTTCTTCTCGACCATCGACTCCCAGACTTCCCGGATCCAGTACCAGGGACCATCGAGGTCGATCTTCATCAGGTTCTTCCAGTCCTCGACCGTAGTCTTGTCGATGCGTCCGCCGCCCCTCAGCAAGGCGGCGTTGTTGACCAGGATCTCCGGCGGACCGAGTTCGGCTTTGATTCGGGCCACGGCTGCCTTGACCTGCTCGTAGTCACTCTGGTCGGCTTTGACGGCAATCGCTCTTCTGCCCATATCCCGGATCGATTTGGCCACTTCTTCGCATCCGGGCATCACGATATCCACACAGGCGATATCGGCGCCTTCCTCAGCGAGGGTGGTCGCGATCGACGCCCCCATGGCGCCCTTGCGGTTGGTCCCGGTAACGATGGCAACTTTTCCCTTAATCCCGAAGTCCATACTAACCTCCTGATAACCTGGCTGCCAGCTCTGCTGTCAGCCCCCTCATTATTCTCCCTTATAGGCCGGCTTTCTCTTCTCCATGAAGGCCTTCCGCCCTTCGGCGAAGTCCTTAGACGATGTGACCTTACGTCCCAATTCGCTTTCCAGCTTCAGTCCTTCGGCCAGCGTCATATCCAGCCCGCGGAACATGGCTTCCTTGGCGGCGCGCACGGCCAGAGGAGCGCACTCGCATATCTGGGCGGCCCATTCCTTTGCCGTCGTCATGAGGTCTTTCGACGGAACGACCTTACTGACCAGATTCAGGTTGAATGCTTCCTGGGCATCGATACGCTTTCCCATGAGCAGAAGTTCCGCCGCCTTGCCCACCGGAATCATCCTCGGCAACCGTTGACTGCCTCCCCACCCTGGTATCAGCCCCAGGGTCACCTCGGTCAGGCCGAAACGAGCGTTCTCCGAGGCAATCCTGATGTCGCAGGCCAACGCGATCTCAAAACCGCCGCCAAAGGCATAGCCGTTGACCGCCGCAATCAGAGGCTTCCACAGTTCCAATCCGCGCACCAGTGTTGCCTGCGGCGCTGCTGGCCGGGGAGGCGGTGCTCCACCTGGGGCGCCTCCAGGCGGCGGACCGCCGGTCCCACTCCTCAGGTCAAGGCCGGTGCAGAAAGCCTTCTCGCCGGCTCCAGTGATGATGCCGACCCAGAGGTCCGGGTTGTCCCGGAAATCGATGAGGGCATCAGTCCACTCCGCGAGCGCCTGTGGGCTCAGGGCATTCAGGACTTCCGGCCGGTTGATGGTGAAGATAGCGATCTTACCTTCCTTCTGATAATCAATGGGCATTTTTTCCTCCTTCCCGTCTCTTATTCTCTACCAATGGTGATGTTAACGTCGAGGCAAACCAAGCCCTCGCGTGGCTATTGTGGTCCTCTGGATCTCGGAACTGCCGCCCAACAACCTGGACTGATGGCTGGTCAAGTACGTCTGCCCGATTATGCCATCCTGCCAGGCACGTTTGGAGCCTCTCATCAACTGGCCGTGAAGGCCCAGGAGTTGAGTCCCCATGTCGGTTATCTGCTGGCTCAGCTCAGAGCTGAAGACCTTACCCAGAGAGGCCATCAGGGTGTAATCCCGTCCCTGACTTTGCAGCCAGTAGGCATACTTGCCAAATAGTCCGGCGATCTCGGCTTTTATCGCTACGTCAGCCAGCCGGTACATCCACACGTCTTTTCCGCCCCTGAGGGACCCTGCCGTCTCCCCCTCTTTGACGTAACGGGTCAAACGGTCGACAGACCGCCGGGCCCCCCTTCCCACAAGGATCAGACTGGACCTTTCTGCGTTCAGCAGCGCGCCGGCAACCCGGGCTCCGTCATTGAGTTTACCGACGAGATTCTCTTTGGGGACTCTAACGTCGTCTAGAAATGTCTCGCAGAAGTCGAAGGATCCTGCCATATTCTGGATGGGGCGAAGGGATATGCCCGGCGATTTCATGTCGATGAGAAGGAAGCTGATCCCGAGGTGTTTCCTCGGAGCGTTGGGGTCGGTCCTGACCAGGAAGAACCCCCAGTCGGAACGGTGGGCGCCCGTCGTCCAGATCTTCTGGCCATTCACGATGAAGCAGTCGCCGTTATCCACGGCCCTGGTCTGCAGCGAAAAGAGGTCCGAGCCGGCGTTGGGCTCGCTAAAGCCCTCACACCAGACCACCTCGCCCTTGCCCAGCGGGATGAGGTGCTGTCTCTTTTGCTCCTCGGTCCCGTTTGCCAGCAGTATCGGCGCCAGCATCTCCAGACCGAATCCGTTGACTCCAGGAAGGTTCACTTTGGATGTCTCTTCAGTAAAAACAAGCTTCAGCGGGATGCCGGCCGCACCTCTGCCACCGTATTCCTCGGGCCAGGTCAGCGACAGCCAGCCCTTCTGTCCCAATTTACGGGCAATTCGCCGGGTGGCGATATTACCATCGTCACTGAACGAACCGCGGGCGTCGTTGATGATTTCTATGTCGGCGGATTCCTGTTTCAGGAATGCCTGCACTTCCTTACGGAAGGCCTCTTCTTCTGGCGTGCTGGCGATATTGAAATCCATGGTGCACCGCTCCCTGTTATCGATTTCCGCTAGCTAGCTACTTGGCTACTTATGGCCTCAACCGCTTTCCACTGGTAGAAGTCAGCGTCACCAAAAGCGGATTCCGCTGCCTTGGTGCGCCGGGTGTAATAGTGGAGATCGTGGTCCATCGTCGTGCCGATAGCACCGTGGATCTGATGGGCCAAAGCAATCACGCGCGGACAAGCCTGGCTCGCCCACGCTTTGGCGACCGCCGTTTCCCAGGTACAAGGCATGCCCTCACTTACCTTCCAAGCCGCCTGATAGGCGGAAAGCATCGTGCCGTTCACGTCTATGGCCATGTTGGCGCAGTGGTGCTGCACCGCCTGGAAGCTGCCGATCGGTCCGCCCGACACAACCCTCTCTTTGGCGTAGGCAACCGTCATTTCGAAGACACGCTGCAGCGAACCGACCATATCACAGCACTTGGCCACTGCTGCCCGTTCGATCATCCTCTCGACGTTCCCCCATCCGCGGTCCAGCTCACCCAGAATGTTGTCCTTGGGCACTCTCACCTTGTCAAAGACGACCTCGCAGAGCTTGTCATTGGCTATGGTTTTCAAGACGGTCCAGCTTATGCCCGGGCTCCTTGCGTCGACGATGAATGTGGTAATCCCGTCCTCGGGGGTAGCTCCCGGGCGTGTCCGGGCAACGCATAGCAGGTAATCGGCAACGTTGGCGTCGGGAACGAACATCTTGACTCCGTCAATGACAAAACTGTCCCCGTCAGCCCTAGCTTGAACCCGGATGCCGGAGGCATCGTATTTGGCGCTGTCTTCGGTCAAGGCAAGGGTAAGAACTGCCCTGCCAGCTGCTATCTTGGGGAGATACTGCTCCCTCTGCTTTTCAGTCCCGAAATCAAGGATAGGCAGCGCCCCGAGCACCACCGTGGAAAAGAACGGGCCAGGAAGGCAAGCGCGACCCATCTCTTCCAGCAACACCGCAAGGTCAAGAAAAGCCATACCTGCCCCGCCGTACTTTTCCGGGAGAACGAGTCCCATCCAGCCCATATCGGCCAGCTCTTTCCAGAATTCAGGCGTGTACCCGGTCTGGCTGTCTTCCATCTCCTTGACCGCCTTCTTGGGTAGCGCCCTGGTTAGAAAGTCCCTGGCCGCGTCTCGTAACATCAATTGCTCTTCGGAGAAATCAAGATTCATCTTACCTGCCTTCCTTCGGTCTGGATCATACTCCGCCTCCAGATGTCTTCCAGACTGTTGTTCCCAGCGGGTGTGTTGCAGCTAGTCTCTCTGGCCGAAGATGCTGACCGTACCCATGCCACTACCCGGGTTCATGCCGAAGTTGTGGGTGAGACCGATACTCGGGTTCTTGCGTTGTCTCGGGCCCGCTTTGCCCTGCATCTGTTTGTAGATTTCGTAGGCCATTCTGAGACCGCTGGCGCCGATGGGATGGCCGAAGCTCTTCAGTCCCCCATCCGGGTTGACCGCTAGTTTGCCGTTAAGCTCGAATGTGCCGGCTTTGATCAGCTCGGGAGCCTTGCCGCGCGGGGCGAAGCCGAGGTCTTCCATAATCACCAGTTCGGTGATGCTGAAGCAGTCATGGACCTCACACAGGTCGATTTCGTTGAAGGGGTCCTTGATGCCCGCCTGGGTGTAGGCCTGTTTGGCTGCCCTGACTGTCTCCTCCATGTGGGTCATGTCGTAGCTGGGCTGGAGGTAACCCTGTCGGGCGCCGACGGCCAGACCGAGCCCTTTCACCAGAATATAGTCGTCGCGGAACGTCTTCGCCATGTCAGCCCGGCAGACGATGGCGCAAGCACAGCCATCGCTGACGCCGCAGGCGTCATACAGCCCGAGCGGCCACGCCACCAGTGGCGCATTGACCGCTTGCTCCTCGGTAATATCACGCTGGAAGTGGGCCTTGGGGTTGAGCGAACCGTTATGGTGGTTCTTAACCGATATCTTGGCCAAAATGTGCTTGAACTCATCGAACGTGTACCCGTACTGGTACATGTAGCGGCTGGCCATGCGGGCAAAGAACATCGCCGCCCCCGCCCCCATCTCCATCGTCCCGTTGCCCCCGCCCCCGCCGCCGCCGCCGCCGAGTCCGCCCACTCCCTGGTCCTTTAACTTCTCAACGCCGATCGCCAGGGCGATATCGTACATCCCGGAAGCAACGCCGAAACAGGCATTGCGCAGCGCTTCGGTAGCCGTGGCACACAGGTTCTCCACTCTGGTGACGGGGATGTAGTCGAATTTGAGTGCTGTCGCACAGGGTTCGGCGGTGTTGAGCCGCGTCGTGCCAAACCAGCACGCCTGGATGTCTTTGGCCTCGATCCCAGCGTCCTCATAGGCTTCAAAGGCGGCATCTACCATCATGTCCTCGGGGCTCTTATCCCAGTTCTCCCCGAACTTGACGCATCCCATGCCGACGATGGCGACTTTGTCCTTTATGCTCTCCATTTACTTTGCCTCCTTTGCCTGAGCCGGGGCGGCCGCAGGCGTTAGCCACGTCTCTCTTAACGGCTTGCACCGCCAGAAATAGTTGTGGACCTGGCCCCCCACCCCGAGCTTCCTGAAACTCATCTCCACTTCGCTCCCGATCAGGTCTTTGGATTCGACTTTGGCGGGCAGCGAGATGTCGGTCATGCCGAAAAGCGCCCGGCCACCACCCTCGAAGTCAACCATCGTGTCGATGCCGGGCCGCATGTAGGCCGGGACATCAGGCTTGAGCACGAACAGGAAGACTTTCGCTTTCTTGTCAGACATCCGGATGGAATCAAAGTTGTCCTTCTGATGGCAACTCGTGCACACCCGCTGCGGCGGAAACTGGATCGTGCCGCAGTTCTTGCACTTCACACCGTGCATCCGGTAGATGTAGTCGCGCTCCCGGGCAATCTCCGACGCCGAGGCGCTTCCGCCCCGCTCCGGGTCCGCCGCGGCTACATTCTGGAACGCAGCCTGCTGGTCCATCCCGGTTACCATCATCTTGGATGCCAGGCCCCGCTTCATGCCCCACTTGGGCTTGACCTGGCTGATCTTGTCGGTGGCCTGGAACAACAGAATGTCTGCCCCGTCACCATAGCTCACGCACATGATCTTGTCGCCCGGTTTGGCGTCTTCAAGGGCCGCCACCAGTTGCATCAAACTGAAGGCCGCCCCCGTGTTCCCCATCTTGTCGAAGAAGGGATTCTGCAGTTGGGCCGGCGTCACCTTGAGCCGCGCCGCCATTTCCCGGTGCCGGCGGGCATCCGGGGCGTACAGGACTACCTTCGACAGGTCGGCCATGTTCACCCCTGCTTTCTTCATGAAACGGGCCACGGCGTCGGGAATGACCTTCTGATATCCCACTTCAAATACCCACCGGTCTTCCCAGGTGCGCGTGCGCCGCGCCCCTTCGGCGCGCCATACATCCAGTAGTTCGTTCGATATGGAGTAGCTGTCAACCAGCGTGGCGGCTACGTCGCTGTCACCAATAATGAAAGCGGCCGCACCATCACCAAAGTCCTGGTCCAGCCCAGCGCTTCCCAGCCGGCGGTCCGATGCCGTCACCAGCACGCGCTTGGCCGACCCCGCTTTCACCGTGTCTGCCGCCATCCTGAAGGCAGTGGTGCCGCACCGCAGCGTGTCCGTTATGTCCGCCGTCGCCATGTCGGTCCGCAGGTCGGCGGCCAGGCCCAGGGTCGTGGCCGTCAGTTTCTCGCGGTAGGGAGCCGTGGTCGATGCGAAGTACAGTCCGTCAATCCGATTCCGGTCACCGTCGCCGATACAATCCAGCGCCGCGGCAACTGCCATGGTCAGGCTATCTTCATCCCAGGATGCCACCGCCTTTTCGGTCTGAGCCATCCATCCCCTCGTCCCCGGCCCCAGCCTGTGTAGTGGAACATAGGCGCCATAGGACA
Source organism: uncultured Chloroflexia bacterium (assembly GCA_963735055.1). GTDB lineage: Bacteria > Chloroflexota > Dehalococcoidia > Dehalococcoidales > UBA2162 > JBBITI01. The sequence goes on from CAVTJN010000005.1 coordinate 61,579, forward strand.
CTATACCTACCATAATCTACCTCTCCTTCTTAAGGGTGTCTAAGCCGTGTTGATGCGCACCACGCGTCGGAAAACGTGGCCGAAGTATATCACCTTGGGTATCAAGTGTCAATATAGATATCGACCACGACTATTGATACTTGCCGGCCGGAATGCTAGAATCTAGACATAACAGAAAGGTCGCCATTCCCAGTCCGGGGTCTCCAAAGATGACAGCAGGCAAAGATATGGACGGGCGCTCGCTTTCCAACTATGACCTATGGGCATTATTGGACGCTGCCGGATTTGCCGTATATCGTTTGCGGGAATTAGAACTGGCCGAATTCGATCTGACCATAGAGCAGGCCGCAGTCCTGGGGTTGTTGAAGGCCGTACGCCGCGGCATGACCGTCGGGCAGATCAAGGATGTCACGCTACGGCAGCAGAATTCCATATCTGTCCTGACAAACAGGATGGTGACAATGGGCCTCGTGACCAAGGAACGGATGCCCGGAGACAGGGACCTGACAATCCTCATAACCCAGGAAGGACGTCGCCTCCTCAGGAAGATACCGGCGACGTGTCTTCAGGAGGCCTTTTCCGAATTGACCGAAGAAAGTAAGCGGGAATTGGCTCAATCGCTGAGTTCTCTCTACGGGAACGCTCGCAGTCTGCTCGTGCCCGACAAACCGCCCTTCATGCAATATCTCACTCGCGACCTTCCCGCTGCACCTCCTGCCGAAGAGGGCAACAGCGACAACACGACGTCCGATTACATGCTTTGGTCCCGCCTCGATAGCACACGATTTGCCATTTCCAGACTGCGGGAGCTTGAGTTGGCGCCCCTTGATTTGAGTGTGGAACAAGCCTCCGTCTTGAGAATCCTCATGAATGGGGTTGGGTCTTTGACATTCAAGGACATCGAAGACGCGAGTCTGCGCCAACACCACTCGGTCTCCACTCTTGTCAACAGAATGACGAAAACGGGGCTTGTCCGCATGAAGACGGAGCCGGGCAGGAAGAGGAACCGGATCTTCATCACATCGAAGGGCAAGAACCTGCTGGCAGGGATCAAAACCATGGCAATAGACATGGTATTCACTTCCCTCCCAAGCAGTGAAAAGCGAGGACTCCGGGCATCGCTGCTTTCCGTCCACTGGAGAGCCCGCGACCTGTTGGGCGCTTCGAAATTGGGTTGATGGAGGGGCGAACATGGAACAGACGAAATATGGGAAGTACTTCATCACCGACACTCCGCCTAACCCGAATCACCCCGAGAACCGGACGAAGGGCAGCTCTGTGCCGTGGGAGAATTCACTGTATATTAGTGAGGAGCTAAAGGGGACCGTTAAAGGCGCCTTCTACCTGGAGACCAACATGGTGCTGCGGACTGGCACAATAGATCTTGTGAGCAAGTCCCACAGCCATCCCTTTGACGAGTATCTGATGTTCCTTGGAACCAACCCTGAAGACCAGTTTGATCTGGGGGGAGAGGTAGAGTTCTGGGTCGGAGATGAAAAGCACTTGATCACCAGGACTTGTGCCGTCTTTGTGCCCGGCTCGATTCCTCACTGTCCCCTCTTTTTCCGTAGAGTGGACCGGCCGTTCATGTTCATCACCACCGGAAACACGCTCGGATACGGCTACGATGGCGACAACAGGCAGCAATGAAACCCTGGCGGCAATAGGGATCCGCCCAAACGATACGGAAGGGGACACCGCCATACTGGCCAGAGAGCCGGTATCCGTCTGAGCCGCATAGGTCTATGCCATGAATGGCATCTATCCAATATATTGACATACCCGTAAGGAAGTGCTATCCTCGTCGCGATTTGCCGGTACCCACGAGGAGACACCGCCAGCAAAAGCAAAGAGGCCACACGAGGTCGGGGAGGATACAGGGATGAATAAGAAATTGTTGCGTTTGTCTTTAGTCTGTGTTTTGTCAGCCGTCGTGCTCCTGGCAGCCTGTAGCACCCCCGCAGCCACCACGACACAACCATCCACCACCGCGCCAGCGTCCCAGACTCCAACCGCGACCCCTCAGGGTACAACCCCCACAACAGCAGAGAAGCCCAAGTACGGCGGAGTCATCAGCATTCCTCTCAGCGCAGACATAGTCAACTTCGAAGAGATGTATGGTTGGCATCCCGGCGCCGCGCTTCTCAAGCTGACTAATGAAGAGCTTTTGACCGGCGACTGGAAGATCGGGCCCGCTGGCACCAATGAGGTGGATTGGGCGATCAGAGGCACCGACCGGTTCGCACAGAAGGACGGAGCGCTGGCTGAAAGCTGGGAATACCCGGAAATAGGCACCGCCATCTATAAGATCCGTAAGGGCGTACGATGGGCGCTGAATCCCAAGAGCGAGGCCAGCCGCCTCGTGAACGGCCGCGAGCTAACGGCTGAGGATATTGTCTGGACGCTCCAGACATACATTACTTTCCCCAGGGCGTACCTCTACTCTCAGCCCGGTCTGAAGGAAGCTAAGATAACGGCCCTTGACAAGTATACGGTGCAGATCAAGGTCGCGCCTGAGTACTTCGAACCCGGAATCAGTCGCTTCCAGGATTTCGCGAGTATCGTACCCAAGGAAGTAGTCGACAAATACGGTTCGATGCAAGATTGGCGGACCTCGGTTGGTACTGGTGCATTCATGCTGACCGACTTCATTGCCGGCAGTTCGGCGACGTTTGTAAGAAACCCGGGTTACTGGCAGACCGACCCCACAGGGCCGGGCAAAGGGAATCAACTGCCCTATCTGGACGGAGTCAAGTACATAATCATCACCGACGCCTCGTCCCGTGAGGCCGCGTTCAGAACCGCTAAGATCGACATGTATACTTCTGCTGATTGGGAGACAGGCGCCCGGCTCACCAAGGAAAACGCCAAGCTGGTCTACAAGAAGCACGCGCAAGATACCACGCCCAACAACACGATGATGAGAACGGACAAAGCTCCGTTCAACGACAAGCGAGTCCGGCGCGCGCTGATGATGGCAACTGATTTCGAGTCAATCAAGAAGGACCTATTCGGCGGAGAGGCCGATATTATTACCTGGCCGGTGACTCCGGTCAGGGAATACAAGGCGGCCTATCTTTCCCTTGAAGAATCGCCCGCTTCAGTCAAGGAGCTGTACACCTACAATCCGACCAAAGCAAAGGCACTCCTCGCCGAAGCCGGCTACCCCAACGGCTTCAAGACCACGGTGACTGCCCAGAACCTCGCTGAGCGAGTGGACTACTACTCGGTGATCAAGAACATGTGGTCCAAGGTTGGAGTTGAAATTACGATCGACTTGAAGGAACTCGCCGTTTGGGAGTCCATCACCGGAGCGAGGACGTACGAAGGCATGATTCACAGCCACACCGCACCGTGCGGAGGCATATACCGGATGATCAATTACAGGGGGGTAGGCCGCACAAACGGAAGCTACATCGATGACCCTTACGTGGAAGAGATGTATCCCAAGATCCAGGCGGCATATATCCAGAATCCGCCCGAAGCCGACCGCCTCCACAAAGAGCTGATGAAGTATGTGCTGGACCAGGCCTGGGTAATCCCCACCCCGCTGCCCCCCCTGTACCACATATGGTGGCCGTGGGTGAAGAACTTCCGGGGGGAACTCAGCCCCGGCTATGACAACACCAACAAGTTCACGTACTTCACGTGGATGGACCAGGACCTCAAAGAGCAGATGACCGGTAGAAGGTAGATCCCTCGCCGGAGTACTGCTGATCTTTGCGGAAACCAGAGCGCACAAAAAGGACAGTCCTTCTTCCGAAGGACTGTCCTTTCCACTAGCAGGCCGATCGGTAGCGGAATCCTGTCACACCCCAAGCCGACTCAACACTTCGTCAGATTGTCGATCTCCTCCGGCCATCACGAACTTAGTGCAGGTAACGGAGACAACAAAGCCACCGGTGTCAGGATTGTTATTACTCTACCTGATTAATGATTTGCCCGCCATCAACCAGGTCCCATCCCACGTTGTTGAGTCTGTTCTTCATCTTGCTGGGCTGCCTGTCAGTCTTGTTCCGCCGGGTGGCTGCGGCCTGACTTGGTCAGTGTGGCCCCTCTGATCACGTTTGTCTTGTGCGCGGTTCGGAAATACGACATCCCGAAAGAGTAGCCCGGTATGCTCCCAGACACGATAATGTGGATGTCTTCCGGGTTCACCACGGGCACCTTTCCACCTGGTCTGAGTGACTCCTTGATGACGGGCACGCGGTGCTGCGGGACCGCATCGTGCGGATAGAAGATGTCTATATCCGGGGGCTTGGTGTTAATTCTGTCGTTTATGCCCTGTATTTCTTGCCCGCTGAGTTCTTCGTACGGCACCTTCGTCGTCTGGTACAGGTAGTCTCGGAGGCTTCGCTTGGTCTCAAAACCAAGGCGCGTCAGCATGATGGCGAACTCCGGGTGAATGACGATGATGTGCTTCCGGAGATGGGCCGCCGGGTTAGCCACGCCAAGCTTGTACCGACCGAAGGTGCCCCGGTCAGCCGCCACGTCTTTCACGATCTCGCCAAGGACCGCCCTGGCGTCCCAGGGCTCAACCACGCCTCCGCCATAGATCCTGATGCCGGTGCCGCCTCCGCTCGTGACAGTGTCCACGGTCACGCAGCTGTCATCCGGTCGATATTCGAGGTCGGCATTGAACGTTTCCCACGGGCTCTGTTCCACGTTCTCGGCGAAGACATAGAAGGTGTGCGCCGATGGGCGGCCGATGAGGGCCATGTCGATCTCTCCCGGCCACAGGTAGCCGATGTTAATCAGGCTTAATCTCACGGCACGGCCGATGGTGTTATTGGCCCGCCAGCCATGACCAAGCAGACCGACTCCGCAGTTCATCCCAATCTCCCTGGCAATCGGGCCGCTTACCATCATGGACAGAGTGAAGGACCCCTCCGAGCTCATCATATGAGTGAAAGTGCCCTCTTCAACCAGGCATTCCATCGCCGTGATTATCACCGGCAAGTACTCGGGCCTGGCCCCCGCCATCACCGCGTTGATGGCCATCTTTTCGACAGTGGCGATGCCGTTCCGGTACGGCACCCGTCCGATGACTTCGCCTGGAGCACGATTGGTCCCGGCCAGCATCCGTCTGACGGCGCGTGCCGTCGGAGGCAACAGGGGCAACCCGTCTCCCATGTGCTTATCGAGGTACAGCTGGTTGAACAGCTCTATGGCAGACTCATAGCTCTCGGCAGTGACTCTGACTGTCCTGGCCGGCTTCTTGGAGGCCTTCAGCTTCGGATTCCTCTCTTCAGGTGTCAGCGGCCGGGTCAGGGCGTCAATAATGCTGTCAATGGACGCTTCGGCAACCGGTCTGATCGCTTCCACAGTCAGCCGGTTCGGGTAGTAGTCTATCGAGGGAAGGCTCACGATGCGCAGGGCAGGCATCCCGGCATCCTCGGCCGACATCCTGGCAGTATGAGTAGCGTTGTCACCGACCACGAAGACACCGGGTTTACCGAGTCTTTCCAGGGCGACCACCTGCCGGCACTGGATCCAGCCGCCCATCCCGTTGTCGCCGACCCCGTAGATGAAGGTATCCACCTCCCTCTTTGCTTTGGCCGCCGCCTCGGCGTCTCCCCAGACAAGCCGCGTGATCGTTGCGGTGGGATACCTCTGCTTCAGCAGCTCTTCTACTGCGATGCAGAAATTGTCCCCGCCTTTTTTGCCGTCCCAGATGATGCCGATCTTTTTGCCGGCGAGGTCCGGGACACGTTGACTGACCAGGCCCGAAGGCGCCGGGACCTCGATTACGCCCTGCGGGTTGAGACACACCAGTGACACTTGCTTCTTCATCTCCTCTCACCCCTTCCTGGAAACCTTCGTGATGTGCCGACATTATGCCATTATTGGCTTAACTTTTCTACCGAAAGAGGCCGGCAGGCGGGCTTTGCATCCGGGGGCAAATGCATGTTACCCTTTGCGCAGCCGGCAAGGCCGGAAAGAGACCAACGGAGGATAGAGACTGAAATGGCAAGCAGGAAAGTGACGGTCTTGAACCCGAGAGGTAGACCTGGCCCGATACAACTGGTGCCGATGGCGCCACGGCTCAAGACCCTTGAAGGCAAGACAGTCTACATCGTTGACATGAATTTCCCGCGGACACACCAGTTCTTTGAAGAAATGCAGAAGACGCTCGCGAACAGATACCCCAGGACGATCTGGGTCCTCAGGGTGAAGGTGGGCACTTACTTCAACAATGACCCAGATCTGTGGGCCGAGATCAAGGCCAAAGGCGACGCAGTGATCATCGGAATCGGGCAGCTGGACACGTGTGCGCCGTCGGTCATCATCTTCTGCTCGATACTCGAGAAGCTAGGGCTGCCGACGGCGCCTGTCGTCACCCAGGCGTTTCCCGACCTCATCAGGAACTTCGCCTACAAAAAAGGAATGCCCGGGCTGCGGTTCACCTTCGTTCCCCATCCCTTCGCAAACCGGCCGATCGAGGCACACCGACGGTATCTGGAAGGCGACGATCCGATCACCGGCAGACCAGTCATCGACGAAATCGTGTCGGCGTTGACCGCGCCTGCGACAGACGAGGAAACGAGGACAGGTACCGTCGAGAGGCCGGTGCCGAGGTTGCTGGGCCCGGACAGTCCGGAGCACCTGGAGCGCCTTTTTCTTGAGAGCGGACTGACTGACTACCTGCCGATCATACTTCCGACCGAAGAACGAGTCGCCGAAATGCTCGGCGGAACGAAGCACAAACCGGAAGAAGTGATTGGCCGGATGCAGCCCATTCCTCCTCACGAGGCCTGGGAGAACGCAACCAGGCAGCTTGGCGCCCGATCGGTGGGGAGAGGACCCCGGACCGAACACTCTCCGGTTGCCATGCAGCCCTCCCCCCCCACGAAGCCTGGGAATACACTGTTGAGCATGTCGCAATCAATGCCGTAATGGCAGGAGCCAGGCCGGAGCATCTCCCAGTAATATTGGCCATAGCTTCTACAGGGGTAACCTCGCTGTTCAGTTCCGCCACCTCCATGTGTAGGATGGTGGTCACCAACGGGCCAATTCGCAAAGAGATAAATATGAATTTCGGGCTAAGTGCATTAGGTCCCTTCAACCAGGCTAACGCTGTCATTGGCAGGGCTTGGACACTCATGTCTAAGAATCTGGGCGGAGCAAGACCGGGTGAAACGTATCTGGGCGACATAGGCAACAACACTAACTACAACAATCTGTGTTGTGCAGAGAATGAAGAGGCATTACCTGAAGGATGGAATCCCCTGCACGTACAAAAAGGCTATCAGCCGGAAGAGAGCGCTATCAGCATTCTGGGCGGGTGGAGCCTGCTTAACTATGCTGCATATAAACCGCATCCGCACCACCAGATTATGAAGGAGCAATTGACAAGTTTTGAGACCAGTGGAGCCGGCACTCATCATACTCTTGGACTAAACCCGGGAACTCAGGCTACTTTCATATTGAGTCCGATTACTGCCGGAGATATGAAGAATGAAGGCTTCGATAGCAAGGAGCAGTTGGGCCGGTGGATAAAAGAAAACGCCCACATGACCGTCTGGACCTATTGGGCTGCCATGCCCGATGATCTAGAATCTGCCCGGGCAGGGGTTGAGCCGTTTGCCTCCTGGTTGAAACTCCCGCCGGGAGCGAAAACAACACATCCGCTAATCCTTAATAATGCCACGGTTGAGATCATGGTGGTGGGAGGAGGCGCCGATGCGTTCTGGATGGCCGGAGACTTCAATTGTATGGCAACAGCCTCCGTGGATAAGTGGAGGTAAACGGTCAGAATCTTCCTTTCCGCATAAGGAGTTCAAGATAACGGGTTGGGACGGTCGATTCGGGTATTTCCCGGATATCACCATGGGTTAAGAAGTCAGTAGCTTATGGCAATCAACTGTTAATAATTTCCAAAGCAATGGTTCATAATTGTGATTTGATGGTAAGGAGAACAATATGGCATTAGAGTTCACAAGAGCAGAGGCAAAACAGTGGGCTAAGAAGAATCTAACGGGACTAGAGGGCGTCATTCATGCGTCATATACACCGGACCTTTGTGGACTGGATGAGGAAGGCATCAGGTGGGATGTTCAATACCTGATCGCCAACAAGCTGAGCTGTATCTTGTGCGCCGTGGAAGCCTCGGCAATGACCTTTGAAGAGCGCAAGGAATTTGTGGAGATAGTATGCGATGAAGCCAAAGGCAAGATCCACGTATCAATGACCATATTGCAGAATACCATCGAAGAGGATATTGAAATGCTGGCCCACTTCGAGAAGGCGGGCGGGACCTTTGCTTTGATCGGTCATCCTGTTCAGTTCTACCCCAGATCTCAGGAGGAACTGTACCGGCAGTACAAGATGATGTGTGATGCAACCAATCTGCCTGTTAATTTTTACGCCGGCAGACTCCATGTCAAACGCATGCATCCGAGTTACTTTCCACTGGCTGTTCTTAATAAGATTGCCGATATCCCGAATGTCGTGGGAATGAAACTCTGCGGAGGCGGGCCGATCGGCTTCATGGTCGAAGCTTTCCGTATTATTGGAGACAGAGTGCTTGTAAATGATCCCGTGCAGGTCAACTGGCCCATCACGATTACTCAATACGGGCAGCAGTGGGCAGGTGCCGGTCCCTATGACATCTCGCAGACCCCTGACAACCCCAAAATGGTAAATATGTTCAACCTGTTTGTTGAAGGCAAAATGGATGAAGCCATGGAGATGTACTGGGACTTCATGGGTGCTGTACCGGCCGGCGTGTCGATTGGAGGAAGCTCCGATTCCTATTTCAATACGGGCATAGTTAACACGTTGCCCGATAAGTATGCCCAGTGGTTACTCGGTGGTAATGGCGGCATGGTAAGGCAGCCGATGGGACAAAGGCTGTATGACTATCAAAAAGACGGGATCAGGGCCCGGCTGAGCGGGCTTGGCGTACCGCTGCGGGACAATGAAGAGGAATTCTTCGTCGGTAGAGTAAATTACTCCAAGGGAGCAAGGCTGAAGCAGTATTAGCCAGTATCAGCATTGTGACTAAACCGAAGTAGACTTCCGGTTACCGATTGTAGATTGTTTTAAGGCCATGCAGGAGATAGTAATTGAACACAGAAGAACAATGGCCGAAAATGACCTGGCAGGAAAAACGGGAAGAACGTTTCAACAAATGGCTTTCTGTAGACGGCATTTCATTCCGCAATCCTGAGGCAAAGCAGAAATACCGAGAACGCGTCACTCGCATGATACAAGCCATCAAAATGGAGATTCCGGACCGGGTTCCCGTTCATCTTACCAGTGGTTCAATAATCGCATACAATGCCGGATTCACGCTGAAGGATGTGATTTACGACTACTCCAAAATAATGCCAGCCTGGACAAAATGGCTGGAGGATTACGACCAGGATACTAATGACATTCCAGGATTTTTCCCCGCCCGAGTCTATGAAATCCTCGGGTATAAGACAATGAAGTGGCCGGGCGGTGGGCTGCCGGATAACGCCAGCCTCCAGAATTTTGTGGAAAGAGAATACATGCTGGCAGATGAGTACGACCTGTTCATGAACGATCCCTTTGATTTCGGGACTCGATACTTTACTCCCCGTACCTGGGGCGCCTTCGAACCGCTGGCCCGTATCGCCCCGTTATCTTCCTATCAGGGGTTGCCCCAGCGATTGATGGCGATGTGCCAGGATCCGGCATTTCAGAAACTCTTCAAGTCCATCTGGGAAGCCAGCCAAGAAAATGCCAAGTATCAACAGGTGATCAGACAATGTGCTCAGATATCTCTGGATACAGGCTTTCCGCCCCTGACAGGTGGCATGGCACAGGCACCCTTCGATACGATCGCCGATTCGCTGCGTGGTACCCGAGGTATCACGATGGACATGTATCGCCAGCCGGAAAAACTCCTGGGGGCTTTAGAGGCTATTGTCGACCGCTCTGTGAAAATGGCAGTGAACATGACCGACATGGCGCGCAGTCCGGTTGTGCTGATACCAATGCATAAGGGCGATGTCAGCTTCATGTCCGTCAAGCAGTTCGAGAAGTTCTACTGGCCCACCTTCCGCAGATTACTTCTCGGGCTCGTCAATGAAGGCTGCGTTCCCTGGATGATCATCGATGGCAAGTATGATGAACCACGCCTGAAAATCATCAGTGATCTGCCGCGCAGTTCAGTCGTTTGGAATATGGAACAGACCGATATGTTCAAAGCTAAAGAGATACTGAGCAATTCAGCCTGTATCACCGGCAACGTCACCGCCACTCAGCTTTATACTTATTCGCCACAGGACGTAAAGAAATACTGTCGCAAGCTTATCGAGGTATGCGGCGAAGGTGGCGGATACATACTGTCACTGGGTTCCGGTCCGGATAAATGTAACCCGGCCAGTTTACGTGCCATCATCGAGGCTGCTCAGGAATTTGGTGTCTACAATTAACAAAGCTGGTAACTACTTTCATAATTGACCATACGTATGTTTGAGGTCTGGCTGGTGGACGACTTGTTTGGTCCATTCGAGACCTCAACCTGGTTCAGCCAGGAAGCATGGGTGGGCGTGTAGTGGAAATGGACTGTAAGGTGCTTCGCCAGCCAACGGTCATGCTTCGGTTTGTGGATATTGAGGCTATCAAGGATTACTTGGAGTTCCTTTTCGGAATATTGAGCCACGACCTGGTTCATGAAGCCCAGGATTTCTCTGCATGGTAGCGCATACGGGATTCGAACCCGTGATCTCTTCCTTGAGAGGGAAGTGTCCTAAGCCTCTAGACGAATGCGCCGCGGGCTGCCTTCAAGGGCTACTGCCATCTGGTAGCCATAGCCAGTCCCAGTAGCACCAGTCTAGCAAAACTCCGGACGGAGGGTCAACTGCTTCGCCTCCGCCGGAGTCTCCCGACGTGACGGGCGCCATGGCGGACAAACCCGATCCCCAGTGCCTGGCGCGGCAGACTGGAGACTAAACGCCAAAACCAACCAGTGTCGCTTCCGGTAGAGTCACCTGAAGGATTGAGGGGAGAGGGCCAATCGGGACCGGCCTAGGGGGCCTGATGGCTCGATTGGCCCGTGGGACCTATGTTACTGCCGTCTCAGATTGGACCGGGAGACCGGCGGCGAGTATTCCTATCGGGTCTGCTGTTGTCTCACCTTGGCATAACAATCGCTGCAGTACACCGGCCGGTCCCGGCGCGGCTGGAAGGGGACCTCAGTGTCTTTGCCGCATTCGGCGCAGACCGCCGGAAACATTTCGCGCCGCGGCGCGAACCCGCTGCCGTCCTGACTCGACCGCTGTGACCTTCTGGTCTCGCGGCACGCCGGGCAGCGCTTGGGCTCGTTAGTGTAGCCCTTCGTCTTGAAGAATTCCTGCTCGTCGGCGCTGAAGTTGAACTGGACGCCACAATCGACACACTGAAGTGTCTTGTCCTGGGAAACCATACTGGATGACCTCCTCTGTTCTACTGCTGGCCTGTGTTCCCGGTCATCCTAACTTGGAGGGGCCCGCGAACTGCAATACCAAGCATCCGATAACCTGAGACCTTTTCAGCCACTGCCTATGATAGACCATAGTTCCCGCCTTTGCAAGAGGAATTCGAGGCTCTCTTCCACCAAATTCGGGAACGGACTGGGCACATGGCATATCCGGTGACGCAGGCGTAATATCTCGCACGCGCAGAGCAGTTTATGCCCTTTTCCTACCCTATACACCCGGCTGGAAGGGCAAACCACCTGTCGTCATCCCGCCGCGCCGGTGCTCCGGGAGACGTCCCCGCCGGACGTGTGCTACAATGGGCGCAACCCCGTGCCCCACCCAGGAGAAGCCCGTGGCCGAAAATACCCTGTCTATCATAATTCCAACCTACAACGAGAAGGACAACGTCACCCCGCTCGTCGAACGTCTTCATCGGGCGTTGGCCGGGCACCGGTACGAGATCGTCTTCGTGGATGACAACAGCCGGGACGGCACCGCCCAGGCCGCCGCCGCCCTGGCACCCGCCTATCCGGTGCGCGTCATCGTCCGCACCAGTGAACGCGGTCTGGCCTCGGCCGTAGTCCACGGCTTCCGGAACACCAGCAGCGGGATCATCGCCGTGATGGACGCCGATCTGCAGCATCCGCCGGAGATCGTGGCCGAACTGCTGAGATCGATCGAGGGCGGGGCGGACCTCGCGATCGGCAGCCGCTACGTTCGGGGCGGCAGCTGCGAGGGGTGGGGACTGGTCCGGCGCATCATCTCGAAGGGGGCGATCTTTCTTGCCCATCTCCTTTTGCCTCGCACCCGCGGCATTCATGATCCCATGGCCGGGTTGTTCATGCTCCGGAGACCGGTGATCGCCGGCGCCGACCTCAAGCCGACCGGCTACAAGATCCTCCTCGAGATACTGATCGCCGGCCATTTCAGTAAAGTGACCGAGGTACCGTACGCCTTCAAGATACGGGAGCAGGGCAAGAGCAAGCTCAGTTCGCGCCAGCAGCTCGACTACCTCAAGCATCTGTACAGTCTGATGAAGCGCAGCGGCGAGCTGGTCCGTTTTCTGAAGTTCTGCCTCGTCGGCGCCAGCGGCGTAGGCGTCAACTTTGGCATCTTCTGGGCCCTGACCCGGTTTGCGGGTTTCTCCGCTCACGACCAGTTGTTTAACCTGTCCCTGGGTGGTCTGACGGTTGACATAACCAGGGATTTCCTGGCCCAGGCTATTGCCATCGAAGCCTCAATTATCTCCAATTTCACGCTCAATGACCTGTTCACTTTCCGCGACCGGCGGGCCTCCGGCAGCAGTTTTCCGGCCCGGTTCCTGAAATTCAATGCCGTCAGCCTGGCGGGGGCCGGTGTTCAGATCGCGGTCTACGCCGTTCTGTTTCATGCTCTGGGCGTGCACGATCTGCTGTCTACCCTGGCCGGCATCGCCGTGGCCACCATGTGGAACTACCTGCTCAATACTCTCTGGACCTGGAAATAGTGAGGCGCCTGTTCACCCGGTTCTGGAAATGGGAATACGCCTGGCTGTGCTTGATCGTCATCGGCACGCTGGTACTTCACTTCATCGTCATCGCCCGGCCCAGCGAACCACTCTTCGACGAACAGCACTATATTCCCGACGCCCGGAACATCATCGAGCAACACGGCACCGCCCGTACCGAACATCCCCCGCTGGCCAAGCTCCTGATGGTCTCGGGCTTCATGGTATTCGGTGATAATCCCTACGGTTGGCGCATCCCCTCGATCATTTTTGGGACCATCGGCATTATCTTCTTCTTCTTACTCTGCCGCCGTCTGAGCATGTCCCGGCGCGCCGCCACCCTGGGGACCTTCATACTGGCCACCGAGAACCTGTACTTCGTGCACAGCGGCATAGCCATGCTCGACGTCTTTGTCGTTTCTTTCATGATGCTCGCTTTCTGGCTCTACGCCCGCCGCAGTTATCCGGTCTCCGCGGTAGCGGTGGCCCTGGCGACCCTTTCCAAATTTACCGGCGTCTTTGCCATAGTCACCATTTTCATTCACTGGATCATGGGCCGCCGCGACAAACCCATCCAGTTTGTGGCTTCTTTACTCCTGGCGGCGCTCGCGTTCATGCTATTGCTGGCCGCCTTCGACGCCGTCATCTACCTGCGCCTCATCGATTTCATCACCAGCCTCAAGTACGGACTGGGGCAGACGGCCGGGCTCACCTTTGAGAGTGCCAAACACGTGTCGATGAGCCGGCCCTGGGAATGGGTGATCAACCTCGAGATCATGCCCTACTGGTACGGCACCCACTACATCGGCCTGATCAGCTTCTCGGTCTGGGCGCTCATTCTCCCCACCGTCGCCTACATGACGTACCGGGCCATCAGGAAAGACAGCGCCGGCCTGTTCGGCTTGGCCTGGTTCATCGGGACCTACCTGGTGTGGATACCGTTGAGCCTGGTTACCAACCGCGTGAGCTTCATCTTCTACTTCCTGCCAACGGTGCCCGCGATCTGCCTGGGTCTGGGGATGGGCCTGGACTGGCTGATCGGATTCTGGCAGTCCCGCCGCCAACCAGCGGCCGTAACCATGGCCGCGATCTCCCCACCACCCGCCCCCGAAGGCGCGCCCCTCAACGAGACTGCCGCCGTCCCATCACCACCTCCCCAAGGAGCAGCTCCCGGCAACGCGCCGGCAGATCCGGCCACGGTCATCGCGGCGGCGCCGCCGTCCCTGGAACCCGGGTCCTCCACGCTCCCGCCACTACCCCCGGTGCGACCTCGAAAGCGGCGGTTGGTCCTGCGCTGGGCGGCCATCTCATTCGTCGCCCTGTTCTTCCTGGTACACCTGGCAACTTTCGTAATTGTCGCCCCACCACTCAACACGTGGGCCATCGAAACCTGGTTCCGGTAGATTCTCTCCCGTATTTACCATCGCCACCCGCGGTGCTATCATGGGGCGGTGAGACAACGCATCTACGATCCGGAGCGGTCCGGACCCACCATGAAGATCGTCTGTTTCGTCTCGGGGTCCGGGACGAACTACCAACAGATCGCCCTCAAGCACCCCGGCCACCATTACCTGGTCTTCTCCAACCGGCCGGGGTGCGGCGGAACCGAAAAAGCCCGGAAGAATGGACACCCATTGATTGAACTCAGCCACCTTCCCTACCTCAGGAGCGCCCGCCGGCAGTACGGTCCGGGCGGCATCCCACGCAACTGCCCCGAAAGAGAAGCCTATGAGAAGGAAGCGTTCCGGCTGATTGAAGATCGGCTGCAGGGCCAACCCGACCTGATTTGCCTTGCCGGTTACGACCAGTGGACCACCGACTGGCTGGTGGACGCCCATTACCCCCGCATCCTGAACATCCATCCCGGGGATACCACCCGGGGTTATGCCGGATTGGGTTGGGTTGCCACTGCCCGGGCCATTCTGGCCGGTGATGAGGCGGTGAGGTCGACGCTGTTTGTTGTCGACAAAGGAGAAGACAGCGGGCCGGTGCTCATCCAGTCACGGCCCTTGAAGATCGTTACTGCTCTCGCCGGGGCTGAGGTCAAACAGCCCCGGGGACTGCTCAACCGGTTGAGCCAGATGAAGCAGTTCGCCGGCCGGACGTACGATGAGTTCCGGGACAAAGCCGGTCCCGACGACAAAGCGGCCATGAAGCTCATCGGCGAGACCATTCAAGATACGCTTAAGGTGACCGGAGACTGGGAGATCTATCCCTACGGAGTGGGGCTTATCGGGCGGGGAGCAGTCGAACTGGAGGGTCGAACCGTCTACCTCAACGGCGCCCGAATGCCCGAACACGGCTACCGAATGGACGGATAGTCATCCGGCGGCCGGAGGACTACGCCTTTTCCAGCTTCTCGAAGTTCGTGATGGCCACCACCTGGTCGTCACCGCTCATGTCCATCAGCCTGACGCCCTGCGTGGAGCGGCCCTGGACCGAGATCTCTTTGACCGGAGTAGCAATGATAATGCCGTCGGCGGAGATGATCATCACCTGCTGGGTCAGGGTAACCAGCCGGGCAGCAGCCAGCTCCCCCCGCTTCTCGGACAGCTTGTAGGTCCGGGTACCCCGCCCTCCCCGGTGCTGGAGACGGTAGCGCATCACCTGAGTGAGCTTCCCGTACCCTTTGGTAGTAACCGTCAGCACCAGGGCATCGTTGACGGCGATATCCATACCGACCGCTTTGTCGCCTTCGCCGAGCCGGATGCCCCGCACCCCGCCCGCGGTCCGCGAGCGTGTCGGGACGCCGGCTACCGGGAACCGGATCGACATACCTTTTTGGGTGACGATCAGCACGTCATCCTCGTCGGTGGCTACCCGGGTCGCCAGCAGTTCATCCTTGGGCTCCACGTCCATCGCGATCAGCCCGCTGCTGCGGACGTTGGCGAAGTTGTCCAGCGCCGTCTTCTTGATTTCGCCCCGCTCGGTAACCATCAACAACGCCCTTCCGGCCATTGCCGGCGTCACCAGCATCACGTCGGCAATGCGCTCGCCCTCGGCAATCGGGAACATGTTGATGGCGGCGACGCCTTTTGCGGCCCGCGTCGTGGCCGCCGCCAGTTCCCAGCACCGGAGACGGAAGGCCTTACCCCGGTTGGTGAAGAACAGCAAACTGTCGTGAGTATCGGCCACGGTCAGCAGATTGACGGCATCGTCCTCGCGTGTGTTCATGCCGATGATACCTTTGCCCCCGCGGTGCTGCGTCGTGTACAACTGGGCCGGCACGCGTTTCACAAAACCGCGGTTGCTGATCGTAACCACCATGCTCTGGTGCGGAATGAGGTCTTCCTCCCGGAAATCCACTTCTCCCTGGAGACTGATCTCGGTACGGCGGGCATCGCCGAATTTATCTTTGAGCTCGGTGGCTTCGCCCTTCACCAGTGTCAGTATCTTCTTGGGATCGGCCAGCAGGCCCTCCAGATAGGTAATGGTCTTCTGGACCTCGGCCAATTCATCAAGGATCTTCTGCCGCTCCAGACTGGCGAGACGGCGTAGCGGCATGTCAAGGATCGCCTGGGCCTGGACCTGCGACAGACTGAACTCGGTCATCAGGGCCTGGCGCGCTTTGTCCACGTTTTCGGACTGGCGGATAACGGCGATCACCCTTTCAATATGATCAAGGGCGATTTTGAGACCTTCCAGGATATGGGCCCGGTCCTTCGCCTGCTTCAGTTCAAAGCGCGACCGGCGCGTGATGACCACGAAGCGGAAGTCGATGAAATGCTGAATGGCCTCTTTGAGACTGAGCACCTTCGGCTGGCCGTCGACAAGCGCCAGCATGTTGACGAAGAACGCCGACTGCATTGAGGTGTGCTTGTACAGGTTGTTGAGGACCTGCTGGGGTTGAGCCTCCCTCCGCAGATCGACCACCACCCGCATCCCCTCCCGGTCGGACTCATCGCGGACCTCACTGATCCCGGCTATCTTCTTCTCCGCGCCCAGGGTGGCAATACGCTCCACCAGGGCGGACTTGTTGGTCTGGTAAGGCAATTCGCTCACGATGATCTGCCGGCGCCCGCCCTCGGTGGCCTCATCGATGGTTGCCCGGGCGCGGACCACAATGCGGCCGTGCCCGGTAGCGTAAGCGCTCTTGATACCTTCGAGGCCCAGGATGATGCCCCCGGTCGGAAAGTCGGGGCCTTTAACGAACCTGGCCAGGTCTTCGACGGTCGCCTCCGGATTGTCGACAAGATGGATCAACGCGTCGCAGATCTCGTTCAAGTTGTGCGGCGGAATGTTGGTGGCCATGCCCACGGCGATGCCCGAACTGCCGTTGACCAGGAGATTCGGGAGACGGGTCGGCAGGACCGACGGCTCCACCAGGCTGCTGTCGAAATTGGGCACGAAGTCCACAGTGTCGCTGTCGATGTTGAGCAGCATTTGCTCGGCGATTTGTGAAAGACGGGCCTCCGTGTACCGCATGGCAGCTGGCGGGTCGCTGTCGACGCTCCCGAAGTTGCCCTGGCCATCAACCAGCATGTAGCGCATGGAGAAGTCCTGGGCCAGCCGCACCATGGCCTCGTAGATCGGGCTATCGCCATGCGGGTGGAACTTACCCATGACCTCGCCGACGATACGGGCGCTCTTCTTGTAGGGTGTGTTGTAGCGCATGCCCATGTCGTTCATGGCGTACATGATGCGCCGCTGTACCGGCTTCAGACCGTCGCGGACATCCGGCAGCGCCCGTGACACGATAACGCTCATAGCGTAGTCCAGATAGGAACTACGCATTTCCGACTCGATTGTTACCGGTCTCTTCTTACCAACAACCACATCTGCACCCTATTCTTCGTTGTCCTCGTCTCCGTCGGCGGACTCTTCGACGAACACCTCCGCCTCTTCGCCCTCCTCACCGCCGACAATGGTGTAGCTGGGCTCACCAGGCAGGGACTCTTCGTACTCGAGTTCCCGCCGGATCATCCGGTCGCCGGTAGGATTCCACAGGCCCGGCTCGTTATCCCGTTGCGGAAAGGACAGCCGCCCTGCCTGGGACGGGTCCTGGTAGGTCTCCCGAATAATAACCGTCACATTGCCTTCGGCCGTGGCGCTCACGACTGCTGCGCTGTACTGGTTCCCGCCTTCCATCAGCTTGATGAGCCTTTGTCCGTGCCGGGGGTCTATCTTCCCTACGTATTCGCCGAGGCTATTGTCCACCAGCAGGCTGGCGCCGTCGATCCTCAAGCTCAGGATGGCGCCGGTGACCAGTTTCGCCAGCACTTCCGTTTTGGCAATCGAAGCCAGACTCACCACGCCCGCCTTACCCACTTCCTTGATGAACTGTTGCGGCTCCACCTTTTGGAGCCGCGCCTCGGCTGGTGTCGCCGACCCGCTCAGCAGCGACAGCCTGGTGAGGTTCTTCTGGGCAATCGTGTTGTACGGGTCCAATTTGATAGCCTTGCGGTACGACTCCCTTGCCAGGGAATATTCCCCGAGTTCCATATACGCCCGGCCCAGGCGGTTATATGCGTCAATATCATCCGGGAAGCTCTGCAGCAGGGTCTTGTTGGCGACCACCACCTCCTGCCATCGCCCCTCCATGGCCAAGGCAACAGCCTGCTTGCTTGCCTGACGCCTCAATCTCGATTTATCTTCTTCTCGATATGCCATGACAGCAGTCTGCCTCCACTCTATTGAAGCAACATTCTAACCCAAAATCACCCGCCCGGTCTATAGGCAACCAGCAACCGGTTATTATCGGGCAAATTGTGGTCCTCCTCGCTCTTGCGGGGACAGTCCCTGGTCGGCGGACCGGGCCATTCCTGACTCACCCACGGGGCTTGCCACCTGGATCCGCGCTTCCGCGGGGATGACGAAGAGCGCCAGATTCCGTCAACGACAGGCATGGAAGACGGGCCGGCGTCCTTGTCGTGGCACGTGACGAGTGTCCCTGCAACCTCGTTGGGAAACCGGGGGCCGGCTACTTTTCGACGTCGAGTTCGAAGGCCCGGTGTAAGGCCAGCGTCGCGTCCTTGACCC
The DNA here is from genome assembly GCA_963735055.1 of uncultured Chloroflexia bacterium. Lineage (GTDB taxonomy): Bacteria > Chloroflexota > Dehalococcoidia > Dehalococcoidales > UBA2162 > JBBITI01. Next base: position 80,476 of record CAVTJN010000005.1, read on the forward strand.
TGGACCGGTCGATGATGCAGGTAATCCGGATCTCGGAGGTGGATATGAGCTGTATATTGATGCCCTGATCACTAAGCACCCTGAACATGCGGGCGGCGTAGCCAGGGGTGTTCTGCATACCGGTGCCGATGATGCTCACCTTACCCAGCCGCGCATCGCTGAGACAATCGGCGGCCCCCATCGATCTGGAGATCGGTTCGACCACCTTCATGGCCTTGGCCAATTCACTCTCAGCCACGGTAAACGTGAGATCGGTAATATTGTGGGCGCTGGCGTTCTGGACGATAGTATCGACGCTGATATTGGCCTTGACCAGCGATTCAAAAATGGCAGCGGCAATGCCGGGCCGGTCCGGAACCCCGACCACCGTGATCTTGGCCACGTCCAGATCGTGGGCGATGCTTCTGACCTTGTTGCGCACTTCCATGGTGACTTCTCCGTGAATTAGCGTTCCGGGCCGGTCAACGAAGCTCGAGCGCACGACGATCGGCACATTGTAGACCGCGCCCAGCTCGATGGCCCGCGGATGCATCACTTTGTTACCGTAAGTCGCCACTTCCAACATTTCGTCGTACGAGATGTCCTTGAGGCACCGCGCCTCCGGCGCGATCCGCGGGTCAGCGGTGTAGATGCCTTCGACGTCCGTAAAGCGCTCGCAGACATCTGCCTTGAGGCTGGCGGCCAGCGCCACCAGCGTGGTGTCGGAGCCACCTCTCCCCAGCGTGGTCACGTCCATCTCACTGGTAACACCCTGGAATCCGGCGACAATGACGATCTTGCCCTGTTCCAGTTCCCGGACCACCCGGACCGGGTCCATGTCCACGATGCGGGCGCGGCTATGGTTGGCATCCGTCTTGATGCCGGCCTGGGCGCCGCTCAGGCTGATGGCCTCCTGCCCCAGGTTACGAAGGGCCATCGCCAGTAGACTGCTCGAAACGAGTTCGCCGGTGGAGACCAGGGCGTCGAGTTCGCGCTCGCTGGGGCTGTCAGTTACCGCCCGGGCCAGCTTCAACAGGTCATCGGTGGTATCGCCCATGGCGGAGACGACGACCACCATGCGGTCCCCGCTTGCCCAGCGCCCGCTGATACGATGCGCTACATTCCGTATCTTCTCAGCATCGGCGAGCGAACTGCCGCCATACTTCTGAACTACCAGGGCCATCTTACTGTCCTATGCGAGCGTTACCGGCCGTGAACAAGAGTTTTTATGATATTACAGCCGGGATCGATTATCAAGCCCGTCTTGCGGCCTTCAGGCTCGGTAAACCGTCTGGCGCCATTCGCCGCCAGTCCCGGTCCCCAAAGCACAAACGGCACCGCATCAGAATTATGGGTGCGCGTCGAAATCGGAGTCGGGTGATCGGGCATCACCAGCACCCTGAGTTCGTCGCCGTGCCAGCTCAGCAGCCGGCTCAAGATCTCATGATCGATTCGCTGGATTGCCTCCACCTTCTCGTCGATCGAACCCCCGTGGCCGGCTTCATCCGGCGCCTCAACGTGGATGACTGCCAGGTCGTGCCGCTGCAGCGCCTGGAGTGCCCCATCAGCCTGCCCGGCGTAGTTGTTGTCCAACCCGTCGGTGGCGCCCGGGACGTTCAGAATCGTCATCCCCATCATTTGGCCCAAGCCCCGAAGCAGGTCCACGCCCGACGTCATGGCCGCCCTGAGCCCATACTGCTGGCTGAACGGCGGCATGTCCGGTATGGCGCCGGTGCCCCAGAACAGCCAGACGGTCGAGGCGGGAACCTCGCCGCGGGCCCGCCGGGCAACGTTTACCGGATGGTCTCCGAGGACGGCCTCAGACCGCGTCATAAGCGCCCGGAGTACGTCACTCCCGGGACCGGTGGGCATGAACCCGGCGACGGGCTGCCCGGGGATATCGTGGGGTGGGGTGCAGGTCGCGGCCAGGGTCTGCTCCTGCCCGGCCAGCCTCAGGATATGACGGTAGCTGACACCGGGAAAGAACCGCGCCTTCTCGTTCCCGAGAGCGTCGTTCAGCGCCGACACGAGCTGCCCCGCTTCTTCGTTCGATATGTGACCGGCGCTGTAGTCCAGCATCTTGCCGTCCCGGACGGCGACCAGATTGCAGCGGAAAACGACTTCTCCCGCGGCGACCGGGATGCCCATGCTCAGGGCTTCAATACCGGCCCGGCCGCGATAGTAGATGGTGGGGTCGTAGCCGAGGACCGACATGCAGGCGCAGGCGCTGGAGGGTTCCATACCTTCAGGCACAGTGCGGGCCGTCCCCACCAGTCCGGCGCGCGCCATGGCATCGAGACCGGGCGTGCGGGCCAGCTCGAGACAGGTCTCACCCCGCCCCGGGACCGGCAAATCGGCCGCGCCGTCCATAATGACGACACAGTACTTCATGAGCTATATCGTAACTCAGAGCGACTGGCGCCAACAAGCTTCAAGGAGCCCCGCAGATCCACCGTTTGCTCTTTACGATGCAGCAGCATATAATATCTCGTTGCGGGGCGTAGCGCAGTCTGGTAGCGCGCAGCGTTCGGGACGCTGAGGCCGGAGGTTCAAATCCTCTCGCCCCGACCACACAACTATCTTCCATCCGGAGCCGGGGTCTGGGCATTCAGGTTATGAAATTCCCTGGTCCTGCTTGTGCCGTTTCAATCTTCAAATAGATTGCAGTGCTCATATAGATACCTCAGACAGAACAGAAAGGATTCTCTCCATACGATTCCCCAGCCGCTGCATCCGCGTACCTGATGACCGGCGACCGCCAACTGCCTTAGGATGCTGTGCAGGAGGCGCTGATCAAGACGTGGAAACACATTAGATCGTTGCGAAAGCCGGCCGGTCTAAGAGCGTGCCTGGCCCGCATCGTGCTCAAACGGAATAAGGCATCAGGCAAGGCAGCGAAAAGACGAGGGCGCACGAGCGGGCATGGTCGACCGATCCACGGCCGAGATCACACAGGCGTCCAATCGATCTGCGCCGTGACCCGATCGCAGAAACCGGCTATCAACCGAGCAGCATTCTCAATGTCGCCAAGGTGCATAATCTCGTTTGGCGTATGCATGTAACGCAGCGGCACCCCGACCAGCCCGGTCGCGACGCCAGAGCGGGTCAACTGGAGTGCGTTGGCGTCTGTCCCAGTGCCCCCCGGCGCCGCCTCAACCTGGTATGGCATCTCGAGTTCCTTCGCCGTCTTCACAAGCAGGTCAAACACGACCGGGTTGATATTAGCGCCGCGAGTAATCTGCGGGCCGCCTCCGAGCTTCATATCACCAACCTTCTTCTTGTCGCCTCCCGGATAGTCTGTCGAGTGCCCGACGTCGGTGGCAATGCCAACCAGAGGATCGATATCGTATGCGCTGGTGCGTGCGCCCCGGATGCCAACTTCCTCTTGCACCGTGGACACACCGGTAACGGACGCCTTGAGCGAGGTGCCCGAAATCAGCCGGAGCGCTTCCGCCACAACGAACACTCCCATCTTGTCATCGAAGCTGCGTGCGACGCACAAGTCACCTCGCAGGCGTTGCAGCTCGTGCTCATATGTCACGCAATCCCCGACGGACACCACCGACTCGGCATCGGCCTTGTCCTTGGCGCCGATGTCTATCCAGAGGTCGTCCAGCTTGGGCGTCTTGGCACGCTCTTCCTGGTCGAGCAAGTGTATCGCCTTGCGTCCGAGTACGCCCAGAATCGGCCCACTCGCCGTTTGGACCTTCACGCGCTGCCCCACCGTGACGATCGCATCGTGCCCGCCAATGGACCCGAAGTACAGCATCCCCTCGTCGCTTATGTACCGCACCTGGAACCCAATCTCGTCGGCATGCCCGGTGATCATGATGCGGGGCGACCCGCCCGGGTTCACCGTGGCATACACGTTGCCGAGCACATCTGTGCGGACATCGGCTGAGAACGCAGCCACTCGGTCGCGAAACACGCGCTGGACACGCTGCTCATAGCCGGAGGGGCCGGGTGTATCGACAAGCCGCTTAAGAAAGTCGAAAGAGTCCTGCTGCATCGTATCTCCTTTCATCGATCTGCCTGAATTGCCCTTCGCATCTTTGCACGCAGCACGCGTAGCCGTCAAGCAGCAAGCGCGCCCGCACGCTGAGACAAACAATTATCGTCTACTGTACCTCTCAGCCAGGCAGCGCTCGCTAAGGAGAGGTCGAGAGTCTCCTTATGACGTTACGTCCCCTGGTTCATGTTTCTCATTGGAGATGACTGTTGACAGCAGGTCCCAGCCGCGCTATCGTTCAAGTCAAAAACGGGAGGGTGTCATGGCAAAAGCGTACTGCGTGAAGTGCAAAGCGACCAGGGAAATAAAGAATCCCAAAGCAATCATAATGAAGAACAAGAAGCCTGCGACTCAGGGCATCTGCCCAACCTGCTCAACGAAAGTCTTCAGAATCGGGAAGGGCTGAACACCCCCATCAAGAGATATTGTCACTGGTGCAAACTACTATTTTGTTACCCTGAACTGCGATCCCACCCTTCGTCATACGATCCTCCTTCCACCTGACCGTTTGTGAGATCGACCGAAAAGGGCCACCATGAATCATCCCTTGGATCGTATGCTTCTCCAGACAGGGTTGTCACGTCGAGGAGAAGAGACCGCATCCCGTCCCAAGAGAGGCGACGCGTTTTCCACATCAACCCTTCAGACCCGATGCAAGCAAACCAGAGGCCATTTCCGAACACGATCTCTTGAAGCTCAGGTACGTCGATTATCTTCTCAATTTGGCCGCCGAAATGTGTGACCAGAGAGCGCGTTTCGGGATCGATGATGTACGCTTGCCCGCCAGCGATCACGATTACATCCCTGCCATTTGGATGTGGTGTGGCGTCGCTTACGCCGGCCAGTCCGAGCTGGAAATTACCAACCCAGGTTTCGCCTTTGTCTGTGTAGAATTCGACTGCCAAGCCTTCGCGATACATCTTTGGACCTGCGCTGAACTGTTCGGGCAGAGGTCCGTACGGAGGTCGGTATTGAAGTACCTTGAACTTCGACACAGCCCGATTATAGCACCAGGGTGTTTGGGATCACCTCTGGTCTTCTGCGCGTGTCCAAATGATTGTCGAACACTGAGAACAACCTATCCCGGGCTTGACAAAGTGGACGATTGTTTGCCTGTGAGAGAACGCCGGCACAGAGGCCGTTCCATCTTCTGCCGGTAGGTAAGGTGCGCTATAATCAGCACAGCCTCATTGTGCCCATTCGGAACATCCGTTGTGCTTGACTCGTATTAAGTGCGAAATGGAGGATGGCCCGTGAATACCGAAGAACTGGAAGCCAGAGTGAAAGAGCTCGAGAAGAGAATAGAGTCATTGCAGCGCTTGCAGGATATTGAAGATATCAAGAAACTCCAGAAAGCTTACGGATACTACTTGATGAACTGGCTGCATGAAGAACTGATCGCCTGCTTTTCTACCAGCCCACGTACCATCCTTGAGTGGCCACAGGGTACGTTCACTGGACCTGACGGGCCTCGCCGTTTCTTCGGCAACATCAATACGAAAAGAGATCCGGAGTTCATGCATCAGATGATGCAGATATCGGGCATCGTTGACATCGACCCTGATGGCAATAGTGCCAAAGGAAGGTGGTGGGGATTTGGGGCTATGGCCATTCCGGCCGGATCCATGGAGGTGTCCGGAGGAGAAGGAGTCGCTCAGTCAATAGGCTGTGGGATCTATGAAATGGAGTATATCCGTGAAGAGGGTGTTTGGAAAATCCTCAAGATCAAGTGGGTACCTGTTTACGGTGGGACACTTGAAGAGGGATGGGTTAGGCCTGAGCGCAGAGCGAAATCCAGACCTTCTCCGATCAATAGCAGAGGATTCCCTGAGTCATGGTATCCGGATGGAGGGCCGGACTCTATCAACTACAGCTACCCATCAGGCAACATATTGCCTTTCCACTTCAAGCATCCGGTGACGGGCAAGAAAACGAGCGAGGAAGAACGGAACAAGGGAAACAAGGCGACATGACAAGCTTCTCTAGAATACGGGAGGTGTTCGCGTGAGTGACAACTCAATGTCGGATAGAATCGAAAAGCTGGAAGAACTCGCCCAAAGACAACAGAGCCAGATCGAGATTCTCGAAAGCAGACTGGGCCGGATCGAGGACATCGAGGCCATCAAGCGACTACAGAAAGCGTACGGATACTACGTGGAGCATTGGATGTATCAGGAGATAATAGACTGCTTTTCGGACGGTCCGGGTGTCTACCTGAACTGGATAGAAGGCGTGTGGAAAGGAAAAGAAGGTGTCAGACGCTACTTCACTCACGGTGGAAGCGCCTCGCCTACGCCGGTGGGTTTTTCCCATCAGCTCATGCCTACCAGCGGACTGGTAACGATCGCCCCTGGTGGCATGACGGCCAAAGGCCGATGGTACGGCTTCGGGGCCATTTTCAATTCGGTGAACGGTAAAGTAGAAAAAGGTGAGTTCACCAGTGGCATCTATGAAGTGGGCTATGTGAAGGAGAACGGCATCTGGAAGATACAGTCCTTCGACTGGATAATCCCCTATGTGGTCAGGCTTGACGGAATGTGTGAAGGGCCGGAGATTCGCAGCCGCCGCATAATCAGCAACGCCAGTGAGAGTGGGGCTTTCATTCCTGGTCCGGACGTTCCCCTGGACAAGGATGACCTGCGTTACGTATCCGGCTATGTCTTCCCGTTCCACTACGCGCATCCGGTTACGGGCAAGAAGACATCCGAAGCACAAAGGAACTCAAAGCTGAAGCCCCTTGGCTTTGACTAGCTTGCACTCTTGAGAGACTCCGGATGCCGAATAACGCAGCCTGGTCTGCGGGAATGCTCGGCCCAAGGCTGGCTGCACAAACCGCTAGATGGTGACATCAGGTCCGATCGTGTCGCCAGCGTCTGAAGACTTATCGAACGCCATGTCTCTCATGTTGCGGCCTCTCGTGGGAGCCCCTATAATGTCGGTGAACATATGACTGCCGAATTGTGCAGTAGCAGAGCATGAGCCGATTCGCCTTGAGGCCTCGCGAAGCAGCGAAAATAGTCCAATATGCAACTCTTCGCAAACGCCTGAAAGCCTTGGCCTTTGACTACGTTGTCATCCTCGGCTATATTGCACTGCTTTCAATAGCGACCCTGGCGGTAGTCAAGACAGCAGGGTTATTGGGGCTGTCTTTGCGCTGGCCAGAAAACCCTGTTTTGGCCGACCTAACGGCCTTTATCACGCTCATCCTCCCCGTTACTCTCTATTTTGCCTTCGGGGAGAGTTCTTCAAACCAGGCTACCTGGGGCAAGAGAAGAGCCGGCATCAAAGTGGTCGACGACCAGGGCCGCAGATTGAAAAAGAGGATGGCCTTTGTTCGCTCGGTTGTCAAACTGATGCCCTGGCAGATCGCCCACACCTCTATCTTCCAAATGGGCGGTTTCACCTCCGGGCCAGTTCAACCTTCTGCGATGGTCATAGCCGGGTTCACTCTGGTCTATGTCATGGTCGGGGTTTATGTCGCTTCCGCTGGGCTCACGAAGAAGCACCGCACTCCCTATGACTGGCTATCCGGCGCTTTCGTCATCACCGCCAGATGAGATTGCGCGGGGAGTTGAGTTCAGTGTGGTCGAAGCCGGCCTGCACTCGAAGTCTGCGGATGTTTCCGGTTTCTCATTCATCTTCTCAGTGTCCGGGGCGTCATTGAATTGACCAAGGGCTGCGCCTTCTTCTCCCGTCACAAAAAGAGTTGTTGTGACCCGGTTCCTGCCATCTTGTTATTGTAAGAAGATTCTCGTCGATAGATTGCGAGCATTATCTTCGTCAGGCGGTCTTATGTTTGCGCCGATTCTGCCAAAGAGAGAGGCAACTTCTGCCGTGCTATAATGGCCTCGTCTTCGAACCTTCTTGGGTCGGAGGTAGTGCCGGTGGCCGAATCCGGAACCCCACTGCTCGGGACCAAATTCGTCGTTCCTCCCGTGAGGCTGCCGCTGGTGCCTCGTCCACGCCTGCTCGAGCGGCTGCAAGAGAGCCTCAACTATAGCTTTGTTCTTGTCTCGGCCTCGGCCGGCTCAGGAAAGACGACGATGCTGAGTGATTGGGCACGCCATCCCAATCCCAAGATACCTATTGCCTGGCTGTCATTGGATCAAGCCGACAATGATCCTGTGCGTTTCTGGGACTACGTCCTGGCCGCCCTGAAAACACTGCAACCGACCTTTGGCGAGAGCACTTTGTCTGTGCTGCGTTCTGGGCAGCAGTTGCGGGCCGAGTCGCTGCTAACAGTGCTCATCAATGAGCTTACCTTGCTTTCATATCCGTTAGTGCTTATTCTCGATGACTATCACCTTATCATGGCAAGACCTCTTCACGACGCCATCACCTACCTGATCGAATACATGCCGTCACAGATGCACTTGGTGATCGCCACACGGGTCGATCCGCCCCTGCCGCTGGCGCACTTCCGGGGTAAGGGTATGATGCTGGAGATACGTGCTGATGACCTGCGGTTCAGTAGAGACGAAGCGGTTGCGTTGTTCAAAGCGATGAAGACTCGGGGACTCTCCGATGAAGACGCCGGAAAGCTGGAGAGCCATACCCAGGGTTGGGCAGTGGGACTCAAGATGTCAGCCCTCGCCATTCAACGCCAGCCCGATATGACGGCTTTCATCGCCGGCTTCACCGGCAGCCAGCGCTACGTCATGGACTACCTCGTGGAAGAGGTGCTTGAGCGGCAGTCCGGAGAGGTCAGGGACTTCCTGTTAAAGACCTCCGTGCTGGAAAGACTAACCGCTCCGCTCTGTGATGCACTGACCGGACTCAGCGACAGCCACGCGTTGCTGAAGGAACTGGAGCGTGCGAATCTCTTCATCGCCCCCCTGAATGAATCGCGGGAATGGTACCGCTACGATCACCTTTTCCTGGACTTACTCCGCCACCAACTGGAGGTCACGTTTGGGGCTGGGCACATCGATGAGCTTCATCGCCGGGCGAGTCGTTGGTACGAGGAAAACAGCTTACCCGACGAGGCCATTGATCATGCTCTCGAGGCGAAGGACTGGGGAACAGCCATAAGGTTACTGCATGATCATCAGACCGAGAAGCTTCGTATCGGAGAGAGCGTTACTGTGCTCAACTGGCTAAGGCGACTTCCGGACGAGGTGAGGGACCGCGACCGGCAGACGTGCGTTTACTATGGCAATCTGTTGCTTGAACACGGCCACATCGATGCCGCCGAGGCTGTCGCCGACCACCTGAATAAGGTGGCCGGCGACGACAACCGGGCGCGCGGTGCCGTTGCCAGCCTGCGAAGCCGGACAGCCCTCGCGAAGGGAGACACCAACCGGGCTTTCGAGATGGGGAAACAAGCTCTCTCGCTTTTTCCGAAGGGCGCACTCGACGGGAGAGCCGTCCTGAGCCTGAGTTTGGGGAGTCACCTCTGGATGAGAGGTCAGTTCAAGGACGCCCAGCCATGGCTGACCGAGGCATATGAGGCAGCGCGCAAGGCGGGCCATCACGTTGTTGCTGCCCACTCACTTGCACTACTCGCGGCCGCCGACCAAACGGTCACAGGTAGGTTGAGGCTGGCAGCCGAGCGCTACAGGGAGGCGATCGAGCTAGTCGGCCCTAACCCTGGTGCGGCGTCGTCACATCAGAGCCTTGGGTGGATCTTGTACGAATTGAATGACATCGATGCCGCCGTCCGCGAAGTGGGGCGGGCGCTTGAGTTGGGCCGACTCGCCGGCATGCGGATATTCGTGGCCCGACAGCATTGCCTACTGGCACAGTGCCGACTTGCACAAGGTAATGAGGTTGCGGCTGTGAAGGAACTCGGAGAAGCTTGCCTGATCGCGCACGGCAGCGCTGGAGCCGGTGCTCGCGCGGAGCACGCTGCCTACCACATTACGATGGCTCTCCTGCAACATGATCTGGCCTCCGCCTTGGAATGGGGTCGCAGATTGGCTGAAGATGCGGTTGCGATGCCGTTCTTTTTGAGTCACGTCCCGCCACGCCTGCTCATTGCACAGGGCGAGAAGGCCAGGGCATCGGAGCGGCTCCGCGCCATGTCCGAGGAGACCGCGAAGGGCATCGCGCATCACCATATAGTCTTCCTACGGCTGTACCAGGCCCTGGCGGCCGACAACACCGAATCGGCGCTGGGATTCCTGGCCGACGTACTGGCCATGACAGAACCGGAAGGCTACATCCGTACCTTCGTTGACGAAGGCAGGCTGCTGGCCCCGCTGCTGCGTCAGGCCATCGCGCGCGGTATCTCACCCGACTACTCTGCCAGGCTGCTCAGCATCATCGAGGCCGAGGAACGGCGGAAGCAGAAGCCCAAAGATGGAGGAACTCTCCTCAGTAAACGTGAACTTGAGATCCTGGGACTCCTGGCATCAGAGATTTCCAACCAGCTTATTGCCCAGAGACTATATATCAGCACCGGCACCGTCAAGATTCATGTCCACAACATCTTGGAAAAACTGGGCGTTAGAGACCGCTCTCAAGCCGTGACTCGCGCCAAACAAATCAACCTCATCTGACCCCCGCGGTTATCTCAAACACTCTTTTAGATTCCCAACCATACCTGCCCCGATACTCTTGCATTTCAACCAGCGGCCAATCTTGCCGCGCCGCATCACCGAAAAATCTATCCCCTGAATATATCTAAGGCATATTCAAACTATACCCGGCTGGTTGATAGCATCTTCTCTAGGGACGCGAATGAGGTGTCTGATCAATGCAGGGAGTCAAGATTCGGGTCAAAGGGCAGCTAGACAAGAACTGGTCGAATTGGATGGGGGCTATGACGATCACTCACACAAAGCAGGGGGAGACCATCTTGAGCGGGAACGTGAGTGACCAGGCCGCCCTCTACGGGCTATTGTTTCGTCTTTCAGACCTTGGCCTCCATCTAGTATCGGTAGCCTCTGACGGGGCACATGCCCGGAGAAGTGAGGAGGCTGACCAAATGTGAAGGATGAAAGATGATTGCATGGACTCAGCCAAGAAACCCAACGAACCTCAACAATAAGAAGGGGGCAACAAGTGAAGAAGTCAATCGCAACAATCCTTACTCCGGCACTCTTGATTGTCACCGTCACTATCACTGGCTGCGGTCAGGCGTCAACGACTCCCTCGGCTGCCGCCCCGGCCCTGGCAATACCGCAAGATGGATCAACTGATGTAGCCCCTCTAGCTGCGTTGGTTGTCCGGGGCAGCTCAAGCGCCGCAGACGAGGCCCGTCTGGAGGAGATGCAACAGCGAGTCCAGATGGTCATCGCCGGGTACGTCGCAGCAGGCCAGCCGGCCCCAGAATATCTGGACTATCTGAACGCGTCAGCGCAGTCAGTTGAAGATGCACGTGAGGCGCTAAGACGACTGGAGGAACAGCGGCTGGCAACACAGAAGTTTGTCAACGAATACGTTATGGGAGGGCAGCCTGTCCCCGATTTTGAGTATGAAGTACTGGAGTCGATCGAACAATCGAGGCTAGGATTACTCAAGGGCATCGGGCTGGTCGACTGATCGCGAGCTTCTCGGCCCCATGCCACGAGCGGCTATGCGGCGCTCGTACGCGAACAGGGTCACAGATGACGAGGGAGCCCGTCGGGACTCCCTCGCTCCTTGGAAAGGGATGCCATGCTTGCCAAAGAGAGTTGCCCGTTGTGAACGGTGTCCGTAATCAACCCGGCAACTTAGGGCTTGCGACGTTAGCTTCCGTCTATTGTCCCCTTTGATCCGGGTTATGGCCGAAGGCGGTATGCGTTCGTCCCAGCGATCTGAATTGCGGGAAACCATTCCCGTCTCCTGGGCTACCCGCCGCTCATCGACCTCTTCAAGGTCTGATCAACCCAGAAGTATTGGAAGAAGAGGGGATTGGAGGCGCCGCAGTAGTTCTTGACCCAGGGCCACCAGAACTGGTACAGGTATGGCTGCACGGAAGGGATGTACCAGGACTTCTCCAGTACGTACGGGATCAGATCATCATGGATGATCTTGTCGGTGCCCGCCGGGTCCTGGAGGACAGTTGCTTGGACCCTCTCGTAGATCGACTGGATCTCGGGCTCGACTCCGGCGGGGTTGTTGATACGGCTCTGATTGGTGAAACCGATCCCCATGAAGTTCCCCAAGTAGAGATATGACGGGAAGATACCCCAGCAGAGGGCAAAGACCATCTCCTTGGCTGTCTTCCCGTACACGATGCTGTTGTATACGGCGGGCTCCTTTCGGTCGATGGTCAGGTCTACATTCACCTTCGCCCACATTGACTTGTAGATTGACATGATGTCCACCGTCGTTGGGTCGCTAGCACAGACAATCGAGGTCTTGAAGCCGTGGGGGTAACCGGCTTCGGCGAGAAGGGCTTTTGCGTTGTCAGGATTGTAGCTGAAAAGATCCTGCACTTTGGCCGGCAGTTGCTCCAGGGGCACGTAGGCACGCCTGAAGCTCTTGTTAATGGGATAAGCCAGTATCTCAGCGTCGCCGCCGTAAAGCACTTGGGCTATACCCTTGAAGTCAGTCGCCATCATCAATGCCTGGCGCACCTTCTCGTCCTTGAAAGGGATCTCTTGAATATCGGTTCTCATCCCGATGACCATGATTGGGCCCGGCAGGAACTTCGCCGATTTCAACTGGGGGCTTGTGTTTTTGAGGCTAATGGCGTCGTCGGCGACAACCGCATCAAGCACGTCTATCTTTCCTGTCCGCAGCGCAGCCAGCCGTGTCGAAATGTCGGGCAGAATGAGCGTTTTGATACCGTCAATATACGGCAGCCTATCGCCCTTGCCGGGCCCTATTGGATTCGTACCCCAGAAGTTGGGGTTCTTGACCAGAGTTATGGAGCTGTTGGCGACGTAGTCGGTCAGCATGAAGGCTCCGGTACCGACGCTGTTGTGCCAGTCCTGAAGATTGGAGTACTTGTCCCACAACTCAGGCGGGAATTGGAAATAGTAGCCGCCTCCGTGGGCCAGGTAGTGCCATGCCGCCAGCGTGTCCTTCTTGCAGGTGAAAGTGACCTCCCATGGTCCGGTCTTCTCCACTTTCGTATTGGCCGCCGCGACCGGCTGCGATATCCTGATGTAGGCCCTGGGATTATTGATGAACATATTCATGTTCCTGACCCAGTCATCAGCCGTCATTTCCCGCCCGCCTACCAGGCGACTGGCTTCGCTCTCCGGATTTAGGGCGTAGTGAACACCCCGGCGTACTTTGAGGACGATGACGCCAGGTTCCGACAATGTGAAACTTTCAGCGAGACAGGGCCCAAAATCGTCAATGCCCGACCCGGGGTTCATCCAGTCAGTCTGGCCCGTACCGAACTGGCCCTTCGACCAGTCATAGCAGATCCATTGCTCGTTAACGAACCACGCACATGCCGGCCCGATGAGCTGCCCCTGGGTCACCGGGTCGAAGATACCTGAGTCCGATGCCAACATCCGGGTAATCGTGCCACCATACTGTGGCTTGTCCGATATTGTGGTAGCCGTGGGAACGGTGATCGTTGGCTGTGCGGCGGTAGTGGCATTGGTGGCGGCGGTTGTCGTCGGCTGCGTCCCTCCGCAGGCTGTGAGAACGACCGCGAATGTCAGGAGACAGGCAAGAGTCAGCCACGTGGTGTCCCTATTCATAGACCTTTCTCCTTTAGGCGTGTGCCGGAGGTCGGTCAATAGCAGGTGTCCTTGAGGTTGACTGCAGTCAGAGCATAGCAGACTCTCGGGTAACAATCAATCGTGACCCTCATCTGCATTTTGACGGTCCCGCTCTCATTTGCACAACTGTCAGTTTTGTTACACTCCAGATCTGATTGGCAGTCGCTCCGGCCGCTCCCACTTCGCTGGCCACGATTGCGGGACTGTCATCGGGCGCCGCTAAACTTGTGAAGACGCCGACCGCGACGTAGAATATGCCCGTCTAGTTACGAATCATCGGGACAGGGGGTGTCATGCCGCTGAACATCCAGCAGTTGATTGCGCGAGCCAAACAGTACGTTGAGATCGAAGGTGACACAAAGGTTACTAGTGTTGCATTCGCCGGGAGGTTCCATCTCTTCGGGCGCGACGACGTAGTGTTGTCAGTGTTTACGACAGACACCGACGAACCTGAGTGGTGGGTAGTAGGCGGATCGACGCCGATGAACCTTTATGCAAAATCTCACTTTTCCACGGCAGACGAGGCCTTTTCAATGCATACCGGATTGATGCTGAGGATGGCCTCCCGTGATTTTGACAGTTCGGCCATCGCGCCCGAGGAGATCGGGTATGACGCCTTCATTTCGCACGCGAGCGAGGATAAGGCGTCGATAGTTCGTCCGCTGGCTCGTTCGCTTGAAAGACGAGGATTTCGTGTCTGGTTTGATGAGTTCGCTTTGAAAGTTGGGGATAGCCTTAGAGAAAGCATCGACAGGGGACTGGCAAACTCGAGATACGGGATCGTGGTTCTGTCTCCTGCTTTCTTCGCAAAGAATTGGCCGCAATATGAACTCAACGGATTGGTCGCCAGAGAGATCGAGGGACACAAAGTCATTCTTCCTGTCTGGCATAACGTTTCCAAAAAGGATGTCCTTGCGTACAGTCCTTCCCTTGCTGACAAGGTCGCGGTGACTACGGAAGGCCAGACCATAAGCAAGATCTCAGCGGCTCTCGCGGACTGCCTCGAACAGTGAACTTTTCGTCAGAAAGTTATTTTGGATCCAAGTGGGTGCCCAGTGTCCACCGCCTGTATTTCGCCGCTTACACGTTCACGCGGCTGAGACCAGGATGTTCTGGAGCACGATTGCTAACACGAGCGTGAGTAGAAAGAAGATGAGTACCCTGACTAACAGAGGACGCACCCGGTTCGCTCCCAGTCCGCTTCCCACCACCATCCCGGCCACGCCTAGCTCGACGGTCTGTCCGAGAAACCATCCGATGAGTAGTTCGGGGCTGGCGGTAGCAATCGAATAGAGACCTAGGGTCAGCGATCCCCACGCGAGTGCGCCGAAGGCGGCTCCAAACGCGAGACCGCGGCGCCATCCCCGAATACGGATCATGACCATGAGCCAGAGCAAAAGGCCAGTCAAGATGGCGAAGGAAAGATATCCGAGGGGGATTCTCCTGAAAGCCTGTTCGGAAGACAGCAGGAACGGAGAATCGGTTGAATACAGCTTGGCGAGAATGCCTGCGTGGAGGAAAAGGTCGAAGCCAATGGTGGCAACAAGGGCGAGTAGCCCGACCGCCAGTAGGCGTGAAAAGCGGTGTTGTTTCATGGTGGGAACCTCAGCGCATGATTCGGCGAATCGCGATGCTTTGACCATACCCGTGCCGCCGAGGTGACATTGTATCACGAGCATCGGAGCATCGGTGTCCACAACTGAGTCGACTTCGGCATCACCCTGTGCTCGTTCGAGGGATAAGGCGGGCCCCGTGGTCTCGGGGAACGAAAAGCCAGACTGTTGACTGGATGGCGTTCTGATGGGGGTTCAGAATTAGCTCTCCACCATTTTCTGAACTGTGGAGATAAGCTCGCCGATTGACAACGGCTCTTCGATCCTAAGAACTGGACCGGGTATCGTGCTCAGCCATTGTTCATGCAGTTGCCTGCTTCTTATGTCCAGCCCTCCGGAGTCGTAGGAACTGGCATACTCCATGAATTCAACGTGGTTCTTATGAAACCACCCCCCGGGAGACAGGGCTTCCTCCCCATAGCGGCTGATCTCTCTTATCTTGAGCCTGGCAAGACGAAGCTCCTGAGGTATCCAAAGGAAGACAACCAGAGTGAACAAGGGTATCGCGAAGTCTCCCCATTCACACAGGGAACCGGACAACACCCATTCAGGCGCCAGAAGGTCCTCGCCGAGACTCTCGACTCTCGTCTGGATGTCGGTCTTCTGGGTATAAGGGATGGTAGTCTTGACCCAGAAGTAGTTGTCAGAATCGAAATGCGGGATCCTCAGCTTCTCGGAAAGGACCCTTCCCAGCGTCGTGGTTCCTGATCCCGAAGCGCCAAGAATGTGGATTCTCCTTTGCACCGCATGGCCTCTTCTTGACAGACCGTTTGATCAGCAATGCACCTGGCAGACAACGCGCGGCGACATTCTACGCTGCGTTCGGTTTGTACATCAAATCGGAGACTCAGGTATGTGAACCTGCCAGCGAGGACGTCACCTTTCATCGTTTCGTTCAACCCGCCTGTTTGACAGGGAGTAGTACAATGTGCGCGGGTGACAACGGCATTATTGACGCGCACAGGACAGACGCATGAACCAAGAGATCGAGAGTCTGGCTCGGTTGGTCGACGAAGTGAACCAGTCCTTCTTCTACGGGGAAACTCTGAATGACTTTCGGCACAGAGAACTGGCCGTCGTCATCTCGTCCACCGTCGGCAAGCCTGGATCGTATGCGGGCATGTTCGCGCCCAGCGATGCCGATTTGGAGCTCGGCGTCAAGACCTTCACCGGAGAGTGGCTGCGGTCTCGAGCGGGGATTCGCCATGTGCTGGGTGAAGAAGCTTGCCGAAGCCTGATTCTTCTGAATACGCCCGACGCTGACACCAGGACCGCACTGGCCCAGGCCACGCATGGCATGATACAGAGGTTGAATCAATCCGAAGCCGACGGTCATGCACTGGGCATGTATTGCTGCGGGACGTGTTCTGTGGCCTATTGGCGACATCTCGCGGTCGGAGGTCTTGACAGAAACGAAGAGAGGCTCGCGGCGGCCATCGAAGCCCTGAGGACGTGTCGCACAGGCGACGGCAGGTGGAAGCGTTTTCCTTTCTACTATGCTCTGCTCGCCCTGGGCGAGATGAATCCCGATCTGGCACTGGACGAGATGCGGTACGCCGCGCCGGTTCTAGAGCGGCTGACAAAGCATACTCCCTTGAATGGCCAGTACTCCGAGCGAAGGCGCATGCTCCTCGAGCGAATATTGGCAAGATGCTAGCCTGGCGGTCGGTCCAGGAAGTTCGCCTGGGGCGACACCATGCCTATTCGTTCTACCAGCATTCGAGGCGGCCCATCAATGCCCACGCCTAAAGGTTGGTTTCTATTGGCGCTCATATTACAGGGTCGATCTGGGACTTCTAGGGGGCCGAAGCGAAGGGTCGCCATACGGGTGCTTTGTCATCGCTAAAAGGTGATATCTCTGGCTCCCGGTCGCTTAAGAGATACTCAGGAGGTTTCACCAGATCGAAGATCAATGCCTTCTGTTCACAACCGACAACGCAGAGTCCGCATCCCATGCACCTTTGTTCGTTGACTGACGCCTTGAGTCGCTTGGAGTCAGGGACCTTCGTCATCTCGATAGCACCGAAGAAACAACGCTCAATACACTCCTGGCAACCGATACAGGATTCGCTATCTACTCTAGCCCGGTAGCGGCTTGGATTTCGCAGTTGATGAGCAACACCGTAGCGTATGGTTGCTCCCATGACATTACAGCAACAATCACAACAATGGCAGAGAACTCCTCCGTTCTCTTTTCTTAGCCCACCGCTCTTCAGGAGTCCGGCTCTTTCAGCCTCGTCCGAGATAGCTATGGCTTCCTCCACGGATACCACTCTCAGGCTGGATGACTGGTTGAGATTGAATTCTGCGTACTTGCCAAACTCAAAACAGTTGGACGCGGGCCTGTCGCATCGGTGTGCTCTTGTGCGGCAGTCACAGTCACTGACAGCCACTACCTCTCGACTCGCCTTCTCCCGAAGCATTGCATGTATATCTTCTTCGGGCAGAATATCCGCCGGCTTGATGTTGGGGTTGGAGTCGAGGGCCAACCGGGCCGGGACTATCCGGGACATTACCCCTGTTACCGGGATCTTTTCAGCCACCTTGATGCTGCGGGTCACCATCTTCTGTTCTACTTCAGGCATGAAATCATCCCAGGCCTTCCAGAATCCTTCGGGTATGTCCTCTCTTTTTGCCTTGGCGATACGGGCAAAGAACCCATGCATGGCCATGTGAAACAGGTATTCATTTCGTCTCTTGAATAGCAGCCTTCTGCGTCTAAGATCGGCAAGCTTCTCGGCGAGGGCTTTCTCGTCTATGCTCAGCTTCTTCGCTACCTGTTCGCAGGTTGCCGGTTTGAGAAACTCAAGCAGCAGGGCTCCTTCGTCGGGTCTAAAGAGTATCTTCAGATACTTGATCAGGTTCTGGGACCCCGGGTATTCGAATATCCCTGCTATCCTGTCATATACATCACTGTTCGTCATGTGACTATGCACCTCCTTCCGTTCCAGTCTTTTCAGGTCTCCATCGACTTTCCTGCTGTTCAGAGTTCGCCTCCTACGCCTCCAACGTCACTTGCGCTCGGTCACTTCACATCATGAATCTACCGCCCTCGACGCTGATCGACTGGGCGACGACGTCGTCGGCCAGTTCGGAAACCAGAAACGCCACCATATTGGCGACGTCCCGTGGACCAGTAAGCCGGCCAAGGGGGATGGTTGCCAGCACGCTCTTCGATCGGTCTGATGCGTCCCCCGGCAGAGCACTTTCGGTACGGTCCGGGTTGCCTCCAAAATTGGTGGAAGGCGCAAGACCCGGGGCCACACAATTCACGTCTATGCCCGACGCCGCCACTTCTGCCTCCAGTGACTTGGTGAAAGATATCACCGCCCCTTTGGTGGCCGAGTAAACGGCCGTGCCGGGGCCGCTGCTCTTTCCGAGGCCGGAGGCGATATTGACGATCTTCCCGTACCTTTGGCCAGCATGCTGGGAAGAATCTGTCGTGTGCAGTTGAGCATTCCCGTGACGTTGACCTCGATCAGCTCGTCCCAGCTCGCCTCGTCCGAGTTGGCAAACAGGCCGCCACGACCGGCGATACCGGCGTACGGCCGGGCCAGGGCGGCCACCGTGAGCTGGATGAAGCCCACCCCACCCCTCGCCCTCGCTTCGTAGAAGGCCAGAAACTGGTCGGTCAGTGTCCCTTCTTTGGTGGCATAGGTCATGCCATGACCCAGCGGCCCCATCACCAGCCGGTTCTCGAGCTCCATTCTCCCGATTCTGCCCGGCTCAAACAGCCTCACCAGCTGCCCCATCGTCCCGCTCCTTGGGCCATCTGCCGCCATGGCCGCCCTTACTGTCTCCGCGCCAGCCTGGCAATCGAGCTCACGTCCCCGACCGCTTCCAGGTTCTCCACCAGCTCCACGATCTTCTCGGCGTCCCTTTTCTGCACCAACTTGGAGAACTCGACCTGTTCGAAGAACTTGGCCAGCAACCCCTCCCGGGGCAACGGGTCGGCAGGGTCTCCCAGCATCGTCCCGACATACTCGGCGAACCTGCGCCCGTCTTTCATTCTCACCTCAAGCTCGATGCCCTGCGGCCTGTCCAGGTATCCCAGCTTGACTCTTTTGATCAGCGCCTGCAGCCTGGGGTCGCGGATTTTGGCCTCGGTGAAGTTCTCGGCCGTGGCGCTCTTGCGGTACAGCGCACTGGCCACCGCGAAATAGTAGCTCCACAGTGCATTCATCGAGGGGTAGTCGCCGATTACGTATGGCGTGGCATAGTGCACCGCCGTGGCAACCGGCGAAAGGTTCAGCCTAATCTCTTCCACCTCATCGGTATTGACGTTGTGTTTCCGGGCGATCGCCAGCGCTGCCGCCGTCGGCGCCGCCGTCGGTCGGCCGCCCGGATACGGTTTGAAGCAGACTTCGACGATGAACTTCTTACCCAGGTCCCCGGTGATCCTTTCCGGATGATGCACGCTCGGCAGGCCCGGGAAGTGACCGCCGTTCAGGCCGAAGAAGGGGTCCTTGACCCCCGGCCACCCCACCCTCGCCAGCTGCACCGCGTTGATGCCATTTCGGGCGGAGATACCGTTGCTCAGCTTGGTGCTGACGCTCTTTTCCGCGTCCTGCTGGGCCACCCCTTCCACCGCGGCGATAAACACCGGGTCCTTGATTCCCTGCCACCCCGGCCGGGATTCCGGCTGGCCCGCGGCCTGCCCCGCCGGTCTGGCCGCCGGTGGCGGACCACCGCTCACCACACCCCCGCCCCCACCGCCCGACAGCATGGTGGCGATGCCGAACGCATTCCTCAACTGGACACCGGTCAGGCCGAGTATCCGGCCGGCAATGGCCCCCGCCGCGAACGCTTCTTCCGAACCCCTGGCCGCCGGGGGCGGTGGGGTTCCGGGGGGCAGGCTTTGGCCGGGCTGGGCGCGATCGATGGCGAGGTGCAGTCGTGCCGCCAGGTCGTCGCCGGCCACCATGGCCGTGATCAGCTCTTTGCCGCTGATGCCTTTGCTCTCCCCCATGGCGAGGGCTGTCAGGGCCGACGTTTCCGTGATGTGATTCGGACTCCGCTTCCCGTCAACTATGTAGGTCAATGGTCCACGGTCGAACGAGCGACCGAAAATGCAATTGACAAGAGCCACCTCTGCCACCGGGCCCTTGTGGCCGTAACCCATCATCGTGGCTTCCTCTTTGCCCCCCCACCCGGTCACCACCTCGGCCAGTCCGGGACTGCCGTCACCTCCGGCCCCGGCGATGGCGTTGCCGATCATGTCGAGAATCCGTCGCTTGGTGTTGTCGACCACTTCCCGCTCAATACTCACGAATTGAGCATTTAGTATGTTTGCTACCAGCGCGTCCGCGATCGACATCCCTTCACCGCTGCTGCTCAAATCTCCCGCTCCTTGTGGACTTGACTTAACCGCCCATAACCACCGGCGTCTTTCCCTTCGTTATGTATTTGGGGAGAGCGGCCTCGTTCAGCTCCAGTCCCAGTCCCGGACCCTCCGGCGGATAGAAGTAACCATCCTTGTATTTCATCGGGTTCTTGATCAGGTCCGGATCGACTTTCCCGGTCGTATCAAACGTGTTGTACATCAGCACCGGGAAGAAGACATCGTGGTCCTGCGTGCCGAATTCCGCATCCGACGCCAGCCAGTGTGCCTGAGCGGCCGCCTCCCATGGACCGTTCATCGCCCCGCAGTACATTGCCAGCCCGGCCGCCTTCGCAACGGCTGCCCACTTCAGCCCCTCCGTGATTCCGCCGGACGAAGCCAGTTTGGTGCCCACAATGTCGGCCGCCTGCTTTTCGATGACCTGCATCAGGTCGGGAATCAGTACGCTCGATTCATGGGCACATATCGGCGTCTTCAGCTTGCGGCGCAACTGGGCCAGTCCGTTGACGTCCCAGCATAGCTGCTCGTACTTGAACAGGTGCAAGTCGTCCATCGACTTGCCCAACATCAAGGCGTCGTGGTAGTTATAGCCGGCGTTGGCATCGAAAGAAATCCCGATCTTGTCGCCGACCGCTCTTCTGACCGCCGTCACGATCTCCACGTCACGCTCCAGCGACCGTGTCCCCTCGCCGAAACCAGTTGACTTGAGTCCGATGCTTCTGACACCGGCCGCCGCCGCTTTCTTTGCCTCTTCGGCTGCCTTCCGCGGACCGTCCGGCGAATTCTCCGAGTGAATAAAGAAGTTGAAGACCAGCTTGTCTACGGCCTTGCCGCCCAGCAGTTGATATACCGGCTGTTTCAACGCCTTGCCGACCAGGTCCCACAGGGCGAAATCGACCGTGGCCACCGCCGCCGGGTATGACACCCCCCACACCGAGCGGATGGCGCCGTTGAGCCGGGCCATGATCAGTCCCCGGTCCAGCGGATTGGCGCCGATGAGCACCGGCTCCCAGCCCTTGATCATCGACGTCACCACATCCTGATTTACCATGCCGGCATCGGCATAGCCGACAAGACCGGTGTCGGTATGCATTCTCACGAAGAGTACGCTGCTCACCGACTTCGGGCCCCGCATCGGGCTGGGTACGCTAAGAGGCACGCACTCAATCTTGGTAATCTTCATCGGTCCGCTCCTTCACACACGTCGAATATCGATGCCGCCGGGTCAACGTTGCTGCCCGTGATCGGCCTCTGGTTCCTGCGCCGCCGGCGTGCCGGCAGTTATGCCGGGTCGACTGGAGAAGGCTAAGGAGATGATGTTCTGGCGCCTCGGTGTCCTGGCCCCCGGCCTGGCTGGCAAGCCCGGTTGAGACTACGTAGACCCGACGGGCATTGTCCGCGCAGATCGCCTTCCTGTCCCTGGAGGTCGTCTTCCGGCGAAGTTGAACTACGCCGGTTTGTATCATGGCCGGCGCAACCTTGTCAAGCGGCCCGCCGCGGCCTTGACATCGAAACGAGCCCGGTGTTATATATGCGCTATCCGGCGTCGGGACACACTCCATGCCCCGGGCATTCGGTGGCGCCGGATGCAACGGGACTCCTCTTTGTATCCGGCCAAGGGTGGGTGGGACTTGATGCGTCATGAAAAATGGTAGTGGTGGCTACGAACGCCTGCGACTTGAACAGGCCGAATGTGAAATATTCAATCGTGGCGGCAAGAAGGACTATTGGGCTTACACCATTTGCGGCGGCTGCTATGGCGTCTGCGGCGCCCGAGTCCGGGTTGTTGATGGCTCGCCGGTAGCGATTGAAAGTGTGCCCGAGAGCGACCTCGGCGCCCGGGGCGGGATGTGCGGCAAAGGCGTCGCTACCATATTGGACTTTCATGATCCGAACCGGGTCAATTATCCCGTCAAGCGCACCAATCCCCGGAAGGGCATCGGCCAGGACCCGCGTTGGGAACGGATTTCCTGGGAAGAAGCGATGTCGACCATTGCCGAGAAGCTTGTCCGGATCAAGAAGACCGACCCCCGGCAACTTGTGTGGGCCTTCACCCCCTCCCCCGGCACCACCTTCAAAGCCACCATATTTGCCTCACCGTTCTTCGTCACCTTCGGGAGCCAGAACCGCGCTTCCGGTGGCGTTGGCACCGCCTGCGGTGCCGTCGCCCACCACATCGGCGCCCTGGTCCATGCCGCCTGGGACATCATGCCCGACTACAGCTATTCCAACTTCGTGCTGCGTTGCGGGGGCAATGAGAGCGTGGGCTCCGGGCGGCAGTCTGCCGCCGCCATTCGACAGGCCGCCGCCGCCCGCGACCGGGGCATGAAGACGGTGGTCATGGACCCCATCGGTTACATGGCCGGCGCCAAGGGAACGGAGTGGGTACCCATCCTGCCGGGCATGGACCTGGCCGTATTCCTGGCCATGGCCAACCTGATCGTTAATCAAATCGGGTCCTTCGACCGGGAATTCATCCGGGCCAAGACCAATGGCTCGTATCTCGTGGGGCCTGACCGGCTGTTTGTGAGAGACGCCGCCACCGGCAAGCCGTTGTTGTGGGATGGAACCGACGGCCGGCCGAAGACCTACGATGATCCCACCCTCAGCCACCCCGCCCTTGAAGGCGAATACGTGGTGCGCGGCGTCACCTGTCACCCCAGCTTTCAGCTTCTCAAGGACCATCTCCGCCAGTACAGCGTGGCCTGGGCCTCGAAGCTCAGTACCGTCCCTGAGGCTACCATCGACCGGCTGACCCGGGAGCTCGTCACGCAGGCGAAGATCGGGAGCACCATAGAGATTGACGGCAAGACGATTCCGCTCCGGCCTGCCGGCGTGGTCGGCTACAAAGGCGTGAATACGCATACCAACGGCTTTCACCAGTACGCCGCCCTTACCCTGCTAAACTCCCTTTTGGGCAACCAGGATGTGTGCGGCGGTATCCTCGGTTCGGGCACGGTAAGGGGATTCGGCCATCCCGACACCGGACGTCCCAGCTTCCAGCCGTTTGGCGGCTACGACGGCATGCTGACTCCCGGCGTCTGGTTCACCAAAGCGCCGTGGCCACCGCCGGAGGTGTCCGGACCGGGCCTGCTCAACTTCATCGATGTGTTTCCCCATGCCGGGCGGAATCCTTACCCCTACTGTGACGACTGGGACGAAATATGGACTAAAGCGGGGCGCCCCTACGAGCCCCAGGCCCTGGGCATATATGGGGCCAATACCGTGATGAGCGCCGGCAACCCGACTTCCGCCGAGGCCTTTCTGAAAACAGTGCCCTTCGCCTTTTCGATCAACACCATGCACAATGAGACCACCGAAGGCTTCGTCGATATCGTCCTGCCAGAATGTCACTTCATGGAGAACCTTGACCTCTCCGCTTCCCAGGGCTTCTTCTTTAACTATCCGATCGGCATGGAGAAATGGAGCTTCCATCCCGGTCTCCCCGTCGTGGCCCCCCAATATGAACGAAGAAGTACGCTCGACATCTTCCTGGATCTGGCCGACCGCGTCGGGACCGGGGCCCCCTACAAGAACTTCCTGGAAAACTGGTTCTCCACCAAACTCATGAAATGGGAGCAGGTCGAGGCTAAGCCCGGCCAGAAGTACGAAATCGTCAGGCCGGACGAGACGATCCGGAATTTTGATTTTACCGATCGGGCCTTGAAGTTCTGTTTCGGGAACGAACGCGGCGTCCCTTGGTTCATGGAGCACGGCTTCATGAGCTGGGACAAGAAACCGGAAGAGTGTTACTGGCGTACTTTCGTGGACGCCCGGGTGCCCGTCTACCACGAGATCAACGAGCGAGACAGGGAAGCAGTGAAGGAGAAAGCCGAGAAGATCGGGATGCACATGGATTGGGACCAGTACACCCCTTTGATCAGCTACTTTCCGTCGGTCATCTACACCGACGCCCCCGAGGGATCTGAGTTCGACCTGGTGGCCGTCTCGCCGCGGGATTCACTGCACACCCAGCGGTTTTCCGCCGAGAATCCCTGGATCGACGAGTTGAGCCGGGATAACCCCTATACCTACAACATCGTCATGCACAGCGACACTGCCAGGAAGAAGGGGATTCGTGAAGCCGACACCATCTGCCTCGAGAACTTTCGCGGCGACAAGGTCACCGGCCGGGTGCATCTGTCGCAGTTGATACACCGCCAGGCAGTGGCCGTGGTCGGGTTGGGGGGATGGGCGGAGGGCCGGCCGATCGCCCGGGGAAAAGGCGTCAACTTCAATACCTTGCTGCCGGCCGACCAGCGGCACGTCGACCCCATTTGCGGCGCCTTCGAGATCTGTGTCAAGGTGAAGGCATCCCGGGTGAGGGCGGCAACATGAGATACGGCATGGTGATCGATCTCAACCGTTGCGTTGGCTGTTACAGTTGCGTCGCCAAATGCAAGCAGGAGCATTTTCTGCCTCCGGGCATGACCTGGGGCAAGCTCCTCATCTCCGAAACCGGGCCCTATCCCAATACCACCAAGCACGCCTACCCCGTGCTCTGCAACCACTGCAAAGAACCCGCCTGTGTCGAGGCCTGTCCCACCAATGCCACCCGGAAAAGGGACGATGGCCTGGTGTGGGTCGAGCAGACGAAGTGCACCGGGTGCAAGCAGTGCGTGACCGCCTGCCCTTACCAGATGCGCACGTTCTACGGCGATCGCAAGGAGTATTTCCCCGGACAGGGCGCTACCGAATACGAGAAACTGGCTGATAAGTTGCGCCCTCTCAAGAATGACATCGTCGTGAAGTGTGATTTTTGTGCGGACAGGATCGACGCCGGGGTCGCAATGGGGCTGAAGCCCGGGGCGGACCGGGACGCCACCCCCGCCTGTGTCAATATCTGCCCTGCCAAGGCCAGATTCTTTGGCGATCTGGATGACCCGGGCAGTGAAGTGCCCGGCCTGGTCCGCGATAGGGGGGCCGCCCCCCTTCACCCGGGTTTTGGTACTGACCCGTCCGTATTCTACATTCTATCTCCAGGCCTGCGGAACAGCCGGCTTCTGTCCCGGTTTGTCTTCTCGGCCTCGGCCAGGTTCTCGCTGCCTTTCTTTCTCACCACCGCCAAACGCGTGCGGCGCGAGGCCGAGTCCAAGGACCGAAGCTGAGGCGGGAGACAGGGAGGGGGAATGACGATTGAATTGACCGAAGAACAGGAGATGCTGCGGGCGTCGGCCCGCGATTTTCTGGACAAAGAATGCACCGAGTTCGTGGTCAGGGAGGTCGAGGCAGGCGGGCTCGGCTACTCTCCGGAGCTGTGGCGGAAGATCGCCCAGTTGGGTTGGCTCGGACTTGTTCTCCCCGAGGCAGTCGGCGGCTCCGGCATGGGTTTCGTTGACCTTGCGGTTCTCTGTGAAGAGCTGGGCCGCGCCGCCTTCCCCGGCCCCTATGTGCCGGCCGCCGTAGTCACCGGCCTGACCGCTGCCGAACTGGGAAGCGACCGGCAGAAGTGGGACCTGCTACCGGGGTTAATCGCCGGGAACACTATTGCCGTGGTGACTCTGGACGAACCCGGCCCCGGGTCCCCGGCCATGGTGGCCTATCAGTCCGACAACATCGGATTTCAAGGCACTTCCGACGGCGAGGGCTTTGTCCTCCAGGGCAGGGCCCTGTTCGTCGTCTATGCGTCCCTTGCCACCACGTTATTGGTTCCCGCGTGGACATCGGTCAGCCGGCATCCGGACGACGGCATCACCCTATTTCTGGTTGATGCCTCCGCCCCGGGCGTCACCGTCACCCCTCTTACCAGCCTTGCCGGCGACAATCCCTGTGAGGTCGCTTTAGACGGCGTCCACGTTACCCGGGAGAGCATCCTGGGCCAGGGGGATCGCGGCTGGCCCCCCCTGCACCGATCGCTCCAGGTTGGTGCCGTGATGCTGTCGGCGCAGATGCTCGGGGCCGGTGAAGGGCTGCTGCAGCTTTCCGCCGACGACTACGCCACGCGGTTGCGGGCCGATGCCTCGGCCGCCGATCCATACACCGGGGAATACCTGTCCCGCCTGCGGCGCGATCTCGAGTTCTGCCGCTCGGCCACCTACGATGCGGCCCGAAAGCTCGTCGCTGGTGAGCGCCGCGAATTCGACACCACACTGCACTAGTCCAATGCGCCCAGCGGCTGGAGCTCCGGGACTGTGAACCCAAGTCCCAGTTGCTCTAGGTCGGCCCTTTTGGGCAAGCCTCTTTCCGACAGCCCGATCCTTTCGTAGTGCCGCCGCCGTGCCGGCTCCCACTCTTCCCTAGTCCACACTGACCTGGTCCCATACTTGTTCGTCACCGGTTCGTCGAAGGCCCGCTGCGGCAAGCCCGAGTCCCTGATCGGGGTGAACCCGTGTCGGAGACTCACTACCCTGGCCAGTTGGCTGACCCGCCGGCCGATATCATTGACTTGCTCGGCCGTGAGATTCCACCCTGTCACCGGGTTCAGAAAGGTCAGGCCACCTCGTTCGGCGGCCCCCATATGACGCAGAAAGGGAACGCCGCGAAGATGCACATGGTGGCCGCATCGTTCAGGCTGCCTCCCGTGCCGTGGCTGGTCCCCGACATAACCCCCCACCCGTGCCCTTTACTTCGCGGCTCGTACCTGGCGACCGCCTGGTTGGCTCTGGAACACCAGGCGTACCAGCGAGACTCCGGCCCGAACACGTCGATCGCCCGCCAGAATCCTTCCGCCAGGGCTGCCGGCGCCGGGTCCTCCCGGTACACGATCTTTCGCAGGAGTGCCATCGTCGCATCACGGTCGCCCCATTTAAGGTCGATCCCGCCAAGATCTCCTTTGGTGATGATCCCGTGTTCGTACAGGTCCATCGCCCAGGCGATGAGACCCTGGACATTCTCGGCATCGACCCCCAACTCCTCAAGGAGGGAGTTGATCTCTTCCACTTCGTCGAACCCCATCATGGCGTTACCGCACAGGCCGCACGTATTGCCGTGTCTCAGCTCTCCGCTGAAAGCCCCGTGAGCGTTGTTCTTGAAATAGGGCTGAAAACAGGGCGACGCGCATCCGGGGCAGCCGTGAGTCCAGGCGCGATAGCTGAACTCGTGCGCGATGGCATCGCTCTTGTTGGCCACCGGGTCCCACGAGGAATGCCCATTCTTGAATGAATCGCCGCCGTAGTTGAGCAGTCCCCTCATCCCGCCGTTAGCGCCGAAGCGAGCCCATCCGGTCGATTTCTGGTCCATCGTCGCCGGGTGCATCGCGTATTGCTTCTTGAGTTCCCATACCTTGCGGTGATCGGCATACGGTAGCGCCCTGGTGCCTTTGACGGCCACCGCTTTCAGGTTCTTGGACCCAAAAACGGCGCCCACGCCTCCTCCCGAAGCGCTGTGCACGTTCTCCGTCGTCGCGTTGGCAAATCGCACCAGATTCTCCCCGCCGGGCCCGATACAGAGCGCCGCAAATTCCTTACCCGTCTCCTAGTACAGCCGGGTCCGCAGTGTGCCTTCGGTCTTCATCAGCAGTTGGCCCCAGAGATCAGCGGCGTCCCTGACCTCGACCCTGTCGTTGTAGACCATCAGGTAAGAGGGTTTGGCGGCCCTGCCCCGCACCAGGATCCCGGCATTGTAGCCGGCCCTCATTATCTCATCGCCAATGTATCCGGACACCGTCGCCTCGCCGGCCCAACCGGTCAGTGGCGAGAGGAAGGTGCAACTCGTCTTGCAGCCCACCAGTCCCGTTATCGGGCCGACTCCGATATGCAGGATGTTGTCGGGGCTGAGAGGGTCCGTGCCCGGCCGCACCAGGTCCCAGACCAGCTTGTTGCCGATACCGTTACCGCCGAGGTATTGCTTCGCCTCTTCGGTGACATCGATCTTCCGGCTCTTGCCGGTAGCCAGGTCCACTTCCAGCAGGGAGACCGCAATTTGTTCAGCCATTGTTTCGTCCCTCCCCTTTTCTTGTCTCCGGGCGCCACGGGGGATAAGCAATACTCTCCCGTGTCAGCGGGTACAGCCTCCGGGCGACCATATCTGCTTTGGCGTCAGCGCTTTTCCGGAACGAGTCGCGTATCGGCCGGATCCGTTCCAGACGGTTGTGATATTGGAGAGCCCCGGTCGGGCATATCTGAACGCACCGGGGATTCCTTTCGCCTGCGTTGTCTTTATCGCACAGGTCGCAAACCAGGGGGACCGCGGATAGGTCGGGGGCGACGTGAATCGCCTCGGTGGCGCAGGCTTCCTGGCAGGCCAGGCATCCGGTGCAGGCGTCCTGATCGATGACCACATGCAAGTGTTTTCTTGTCGAAGTGGATGGCCGCAGGCGTCACCGGGCAGGCCTTCTCGCATAGTCTCTCTTCGTCCTGACATTGGCAACATGTGACCACGACGGCCTTGGGCAGAGGCAGCAGGAAGTTGCGGACATATATGCGCGCCAGATCTTTGTTGATGATCCCAAAATGGTGCATCGAGCAGGCTTCGGCACAGAGATCACACCCGCAGCACTTCATCGTATCAGCGTCGATGAAGGCTTCGCCTGCAGGCTGGGGGTAGATTTCTCTTCCCCACACTTGAATGGCATCGACAACTGCGCGGTGTTCCTTTTCGACGTGTGATCGCAACTCGCTCGACGAGCCGCATCGGTGACCGCATGGACATACCTGTTCCCGCTCTTCAGACATTGGTTCCCTCCCCCTTTCCGTGCCAATACCTTAACGCTTTGTGGTCAAATCGCACCTATATTTTTTCGCAGCCGGACTTGACCACAGGGTGTGATCTTGAAGTGTCTCTGATGGTATCTTCTGACGACCATGCCGTCAAATGCCAACGACTTTGCAGACTACCAGACTGAGCAGGCGTCAAAGTACATGATCGCCGGCACGTTTGGCTGGCCATACGAGACCACCGTGGCAATGACCCGCCTGGTGTTCAACGGTATTCTTGAGAAGTTCCCGCAGCTCAAGATCGTAACCCATCACTGTGGCGGCATGGTTCCATATTATGGCCAGCGGATTCGCCAACACTACGGCCAGCAGGAGATGGCTGCCCGACGGGCAGACTACTTACGCGGCCTGACCAAGACTCCGGTCGACTACTTTAAGATGTTCTACAACGATACGGCCATTCATGGGAATACCCCGGCGTTGATGCTGGATTACGATTTCTGGGGGCGGGCCATCTGCTGTTCGGCGCCGACATGCCGTTGGGCGACCACTATTTCGGTTTGCGGAGCTATCGTCAGACTATTAACAACCATCCATGCGATGGACATCAGCGATGACGAAAAGGAAAGGATCTTCGTCGGCAATGCCGTGGAGTTGTTGCGCATCCCGGTTTGAGGCTGAGATCGTGGCTTGCCCCATCCCGAAGCCCAGGTGACGAAGAACAAGACTGTTGCTTGCCACCAGCTAACAATGCTGGGTCCACAGTGGTCGGGAACCCCGCTAATGGTCACTGACCTCCGGCGCCTGAAGCTAAACCAATTGAGGCACTAGTGCCGACAGTTAAGGTGCCACCAAGAGCGTGTCACAGGCTCGAATCTGCAAATACTTGATGTGCTTTTTGCGGCATAAGACAATAGGCTCTAATAGCCGAACTCCCACCGAATAGCGCGGAATCGACGGGCTATGTTATGATGGCGCACTATCTGCGAAGGTGCTGGAATGCCTGAAAAGGAACGCATTATGGCTTTGGAGTCGGTTATTACAGTAGGTTCGGCCGCCATCAAGTACGGCTTCGGCAGCACTCGAGAAGTTGGGTCTGACATGAAAGAGCTTGGTGCTACGCGAGTGATGATCGTGACGGACCCGAATCTTGCTGAAACAGAACCCGTGAAGTTGACCTTGAATGCGCTAAAGACCGCTGGACTCGAGGCTGTCTTGTTCCCTGATGCTCGAGTTGAACCGACGGACGCATCAATGAAGGATGCTATTGACTTTGCTCTAGGGGGTTCATTTGACGATTTCATTGGAGTAGGCGGAGGGTCAAGCATGGACACCGCCAAGGTTGCCTATCTCTACTCCACCTATCCCGCTGACTTCATGTCTTACGTTAACGCCCCGATTGGAAATGGAACTCCGGTGCCGGGGCCGCTGAAGCCGCTAATTGGCATCCCAACTACGGCAGGAACCGGAAGTGAAACCACTGGAGTGGCCATATTCGACCTGGTAAGGATGCACGTGAAGACTGGGATTTCGCATCGGTACTTGCGACCAGCGATGGGTATAGTGGACCCCAACAACACGCGAACGCTTCCCAGAATGGTCGCAGCATGCACCGGTTTTGATGTTCTTGTTCACGCTTTGGAATCTTTCACTGCCTTACCGTACTATCAGCGTAAGGCACCCGAAAGCCCACGATTGAGACCGGCCTATCAGGGTTCGAACCCAATAAGCGACGTGTGGGCAACAAAGGCTATAGAAATGGTGAGCAAGAACATCATTCGCGTCATCGAGAATCCTGCCGATGATGAAGCTCGTAGCCAGATGATCCTGGCCGCCACTTTTGCCGGGATTGGTTTTGGAAATGCGGGGGTTCATTTGCCTCATGGGATGTCCTATCCCGTGTCCGGAATGGTGCGGAGCTACAAGCCTGAGGGGTATCCTCCAGACCACCCGACCATTCCCCATGGAATGGCAGTTATTCTGACAGCTCCGGCCGTATTCCGATTTACAGGCATGGCCAATCCTGAGCGTCATCTTGATTCCGCTCGACTCAAGGGCACCGATGTCACGGGCGTTCACAGAGACGACGCGGGCGATGCACTTTCGAACTCTATCATATCGTTAATGAGAAGTGCAGGGATGCCTAACGGCCTTTCCGAAGTTGGTTTTACAGCAGCGGACATTGACGAGCTAGTTCAAGGCACTCTCCCCCAGCAACGAGTAACCAGTCTGTCGCCGAGATCTTTTGAACCTAGTGACCTTAAGCGACTGTTCGCCGCGTCACTGAAATATTGGTGACACGATTTGATATCTGCTTTCTAGCTGGCCGTTCACCGGAGCCGCCGGAAGATCTCTCGGCCTAGCCCTCGACATCTTCCATCTCCGCCGATTCAGGTTGGATGTGGGAGGCAGGTCACCAATGATAGCCTGCCTGGCCGGAATTGTGTCGCCTGGTTCATTCTCGGAATTCCAAGGCGATGTTACCATCGCGGAACACGTGGGCCGACTTCAGAATCGTCTGCAGGTGCGCTTTCTGCTGGCGGGGGTCCAGCCTATCGAAAGCTTCCAGAAACGTCCCTATGGCACCCGGCAGCCGGTCAGCCAGGGATCCCCTGTCACGTTCCGCTTTGAGCCATTCCTTCAACTCTACTTTGCTCGCCTCTGCTCTTGCGTTCTTCTCTCGTTCCGCTTGATTGGCCCTGTCAAACTCAGCCTCAGTCACAATCTTGCGTCTGAGGAGATCATCGAGTAGCTTCAGGAATCCACCTTCAGAGCCCGCCAACTGCTTCTCGCCTGGTAGGGTCCCTTGAGAGGCAAGGTCAGAAGTGGTTACCTTGGTGATGGGCAATAAGACTACGCCCAACGGCTGGCACAGAGACCGGTGGCCGAGCGAATGCTGTCCAGTCATATGCTCTTGAAACGAGCCAGTGGTTTGGGCAGCAGGTGGGTGGTGGAACCGGCGGGGCGGCCAATCCCCGGCTGTTGTCTCGACAGGATGCATCGTCAAGATGATGAGTCAACGCGACCCGTTGACAGCGCCGGGGAACACGTATAGAGTACGGGATATAACGAGACTTGGAACACTCTGATGCGGTAAAGAGGAGGGGATTCAAATGAAGCTAACGAAGCTGGAGACGTTCATAGTGGAGGTCCCCCCACCCGGCTACGGCGGCAACTACTGGTTCCTCATAAAGCTGCATACCGATGAGGGGGTATACGGCTGGGGAGAGACCGCCACCCTGGGCGTGTTCTACCGCCTGCAGAAGAGCTACAAGACTCTGATGGAAGAGATCTTCGAGGCCCACCTCAAGGGTGAAAACCCCCTTGACAGGGAGCGTTTGGCCAAGGCTATCTACACCGCGGTCACCAGCCGCCATACCGAGTACTCGACTCTGGGACTGGCGAGCGCCATCGACCTGGCACTGTGGGACATCGCCGGCAAGGTGTGCGGCCAACCGGTGTACAACCTGCTGGGCGGCGCTTTCAGGGAGAAGGTGCGGAGCTACACCTATGTCTTCAATTTCAAGACCGGCGGATCCGAACGCAGCAACTGGTTCGATCCCAAATTCGTCGCCGAAAACGGACGGTATCTGGTCGAAGAAGGCTTCACCGGACTGAAGCTCGACCCGGTGCCGATGGTGCACTTTGAACCGCCCCTGAAACGCGAAGAGAACACCGATTCCATGCGGTTAAGATACCGGGGCGCATACCGGAACCCGTTCAACATGACGCTTGATCAATACAAGGGCGTCGAAGAGGTCGTCGGGGCGCTCCGGGATGCGGTGGGTACCCGGGCTGATATTCTGATTGGTACCCACGGTCAGATCACCACCGCTTCAGCCATCCGTCTGGCGAAAGTCCTCGAGCCTTTCGACCCGCTGTGGTTTGAGGAGCCGGTACCGCCCGAGAACACCAAAGAGATGGCTAAGGTAGCGAGGAGTACGACTATCCCCATTGCCACCGGTGAGCGGCTTACCACCGTATTCGACTTTACGAGGCTGCTTGAGGACGGCGCGGCGACATACCTGCAGCCTGACCTTGGCTCGTGCGGCGGCATCACCGAATGCAAGAAGATCGCGGCAATAGCGGAGGGCTACTACGCTCAGATGGCACCTCACGTCTGGGGAGGGCCGGTCATATCTGCCGCAGCTCTTCAGATTGACGCGTCAATACCCAATTTCTTGATCCAGGAGAGCATCTTTAAGGGTGGCGGGTTCTTCAACGAACTCCTTGTCGAACCGCTGGTATGGGAGGATGGCTATTACACGGTGCCGAAGTCCCCGGGTCTTGGGATAGATCTGAAAATGGCAGCCGTGGAGAAGTACAGGGTCTAGCGGCCCGTAAAGGACGAGCGGATTTGTCTCTCAAGTTCAGAGTCTTTCTTCACAGCTACCTAGGCTTCAACAGCAACTCCACTTTGATATACGGGGAAAAGGATGCGATCCTGATCGATGCTTCCCAGCTCCTCAGCGACACGCACCGGATGATCGCCGAAATCATCCCCATGCGCAAGAAACTCACTCACATTTACGTCTCGCACTTCCATCCCGATCACCATTTTGGCCTGCAGGTTCTCAACAACGCATTCCCTGATGCCAGGATCGTCGCCCTGCCGAGTGTGGTGAAGGATATCGTGTCTACTTCCGGCGATAAGATCGAATTGTGGGCCATCGATCGTTTTGGCCCCGACGATATCCCCCGCCGGACCACGGTTCCCGTGGCCCTGAGCGAACCGCGCCTGCTGCTCGAGGGCGAGGAGATTCTGGTGTCCGACAACTGGGAGGGCGACAGCGTCAACAACTCCGTGGTCTGGGTCCCGTCGATCAGAGTAGCCTGCGCTACCGACGTCGCCTTCCACGATTGTCATCTATGGCCGATTGAAAGCAATGTTGCGCGGCGGGTCAAGTGGCGCGCTTCAATTGCTCATCTAAGGGATTTTGATGCTCGAATTGTGATCCCCGGTCATTGTGATGCCGACAAGATTCGCCTCATGGAGGAGGTTCAAGATAACGGTTCGATTACCTACACGGAGTGCATTGACTGGTCCCTCCAGTATCTGGACAACTATGAAGACGTCTATGACACCGCCACGACCGCTTCGGCGATGGTAGAGGCCATGACCAGGCTGTACCCTCACGTGACAGCCGAGGACTTCGCCATTCATTGGCAGGCCAGACTGCTGTTCCCACGTACCAGTCCCGGCTGGCTCACACCGCTGCCAGGCAAACCCGGCAAGATATTCCTGAATCCAAGCGGCGGATTCGACGGCGATCCGCCCCGTGAATGACGACAACAGGTACGCTCGAG